>NZ_JBIMMV010000002.1:62847-590954 GCF_044628475.1 Arthrobacter sp. BPSS-3 | reverse complement strand
TCGCCCAGGAACTCAACGGCCGCCCACGCAAAACGCTCGGCTGGGATACCCCGGCCGAGCGTCTGCGTGATTTACTACTAGCTACCTAGCCACCAGCAGTGTTGCAACGACCACTAGAAACCGCCGGTGGGGGCGGCCGCCGTCGTTCGTTAAGGGCTCCCGGGCTCTTAGTCCCGGGCGGAGGACTTCACTACCCGCAGCATGCGGTGCAGGCTGAGCAGAACGGACTCGACGGCGTTCGGGGCCCCGGGGGTGTGGTCGCCGTCGGAGACCTGTTGCGTCAGCGTGTCTACGGCGGCGTTGGCCTCGGCGATGCGCTCGGCCTGCCGTTCGGAGTCCTCCTCTTCCGTGGACCGGAGGACGTCGCCCACGCGGGCCATGGCGGCGGCGAGCGGTGCTTCCTGGCCGGACGGGATCACGAACGGGTGGTCGCTGGCCCAGATGACGTCGGAGAGGACCTGGGTGACGTCCTGGATGTGGAACGTCAGCCGTTCGAGGTCACGCAGGTCGCGGTAGTCCGCGTCCACGTCGCGGGGGTGCAGCCGGCGCCGCGGATTGGCGCGCCGGCTCGCGTCCGCCTTCTGCACCGCGGCGCGGACGGAGCGGGTGTGGGCGGCGAGCGCATCGGAGCGGCGGGCCCAGTCCTCGTGTTCGGGCGGCCAGTTCTCCTCCAGCGCCGTCGCCATGTCCCACAGCTGCCGGGCCAGGGCCAGCCGCAGTTCGGCGAGGCTCAGGGCGGCGGCCTTGAAGTGCAGGGGCGGGAAGACCAGCAGGTTCACCACGATCCCCACGGTCACGCCGACGCCCATTTGGACCAGGTAGCCGAAGGAGAAGCTGTCCGGGTTGTGGCCGCCCACCAGCAGCACGAGCAGCGCCGCCGTCGGAATCCAGTCGCTGCCCGAACCGATCTTCGGCAGGCCGGCCAGGACCACGCCAAGGCCCATCACCAGGGCAACGGTGAACGGGGACGGCTGGCCGAGGCTGAAAAGCATGAAGGCCAGGCCAATGCCGATCGCCAGGCCCACGAGGGTCTGCACCCCCTGGCGCATCGAACCCGACACGTTCTCATACATGGCCACGAGGGCGCCCAGCGGAGCGTAGTACGGGTAGTCCGCGGCGGAGCCGGGCATGAACGGTGCGATGGCGAAGGCGATACCCGCGGCCAACGCCGCCTTGATGGCCAGCTGCAGCCGCGGCCACAGCAGGGCCGCGGACACGCTGGCCCGCACCGCGCGAAGCGCCTTGTCGAACCGGGAGGGGTGGCTCGCGCCGTCGGTATTCTCGTCACTAGCCATCCGGCCCACCCTAGGGTCCGGGGCGGCCTGCGACAACTGGACTAATCGTCGTCGCGGCCGGAACCGCCGGCGCCGGGGCGGGCTCCACCCTGGGATTCCAGGTCGGCGGCCTTACACGTCGGCGGAGGCGCAGGCCTTCCGGATCGCCGCGGACAACCGCTGTGCCCTGCCGTTGGTGCGGCCCTCCTCGGCGCGGTGCGGGACATAGCCGAAGCCGATCCCGTATGCCGGGTCCGCGTAGCCGAGGGCTGCGTTGGCGCCCTCGTGCCCTAACGCGAGGGCGCTGCCGAAGTCGCGGTCCGGCTGCGGTTTCATGAAGACGACGGCGAACGCGTTGCTTTGTGCCGAGCAGCGGTCCAGTCCCCACACCTGTTCCTCTGCCATGATGCCGACCGTGGCGGGGGTGAGGAAGGCCGGGCCGCCGTCGACGCCGGTGAGCGCCGCGGCGTAGAGGCGGGCCAGCCCGTCCGCGGAGCCCACGCCACCGGCGCTGCTCATGCCGCCGGCGCGGATGGTGCGGTGGTTGGGAAGCTCCAAGATGGTGCTCACCGGCGCGTTGCTGGTGATCCCCTCCAAACTGAACGGGTCCGCCGGCGGCTCTTCGTCATAGGGGACGTCCACGTAGCGGGGTTCCTGGTCCTCGGGAAGGCCCAGGAAGAAGTCCACGCCGTGGGGCCGCCGGATCCGTTCGTCGAAGAGTTCCTGCAGGCTGGTCCCCGTCACGCGGCGGCAGAGTTCCTCCATCAGGATCCCGATGGTGAGGGCGTGGTAGCCGAAGGCCGTCCCGGGACGCCAGAGCGGCGCCTCGGCGGCGAGCCGGCGCCCGCCTTCCGCCGTCGGGAAATCGGCCAGCGTCAGGCCGCCGCGGATTCCCGGGACCCCGGCCTGGTGCGAGAGGGCCTGGCGGACGGTGAGCGTGTCTTTGCCGTGCGCCCCGAAGTCCGGCCAGTAGCTGACCATCGGTGCGTCCAGGTCCAGGACGCCGTCCTGGACCAGCAGGGCGATGACAAGGGCGCCCGCGCCCTTGGAGCACGAGTAGGTGCCGGTGATGCTGTCCGCGGCCAGTCCCGGGCCGCCGCTTAGCCCGAGGACCCTGGTGCCGTGCCGGTAGACGGCCAGCTGGGCGCTGTAGGCGGGATCTTCGGCCAGGAACGTGTCGAAGAGCTCCCGGACGGCCGCGAACTCCGGCGCGGCGTGGCCAGTGGAAGCGGAAAAGCCGGATGTCGAGGCGTTAGCTGACGGGTTACCGGATGGGGCCGCGGTGGGTGAAGGGAAACCGGGGTGTTGTTCCGCCACGGTCAGGCCGCGCCGTGGCCCGGGGCGACCTCTTCGCCGGCCTTGACGGGTCCCGGTGGCGTGCCGTTGCCGAACGGGAGGCCGCCCAGGGCCTCTCGGCCGTGCGGGGTCAGCCAGACGGAAGTGTCCGGCCCCTTCGGCACGATTCCGGTGGGGTTGATGTCCTCGTGGACGATGTAGTAGTGCTGCTTGATCTGGACGAAGTCCGTGGTGTCGCCGAACCCGGGGGTCTGGAAGAGGTCGCGGGCGTAGCCCCACAGGGCCGGCATCTCGCTCAGCTTCTGCCGGTTGCACTTGAAGTGGCCGTGGTAGACGGCGTCGAAGCGGGCCAGCGTGGTGAAGAGTCGGACATCCGCCTCGGTGATGGTGTCTCCCACCAGGTAGCGCTGGCCCGTAAGGCGCTCCTCGAGCCAGTCCAGGGCGGTCCAGAGCCGGTCGTAGGCGGCGTCGTAGGCCTCCTGGGAGCCGGCGAACCCGCAGCGGTAGACGCCGTTGTTGACCTCGGTGAAGACGCGCTTGTTTACTGCGTCGATCTCCTCCCGGAGGGCTTCCGGGTAGAGGTCCGGAGCGCCGTCGCGGTGGAACTCGGTCCACTCGGTGGAGAAGTCCAGGGTGATCTGCGGGAAGTTGTTCGTGACCACCCCGCCGCTCGGAATGTCCACGATCGCGGGGACGGTGATGCCGCGCGGGTAGTCCGGGAAGCGGCGGAAGTAGGCGTCCTGGATCCGTTCGATGCCGAGCACCGGGTCCTTGCCGTCCGGGTCCAGGTCGAAGGTCCAGGAGCGGGAGTCGTGGGTGGGTCCGGGCTGGCCCAGGGAGATGACGTCCTCGAGCCCCAGGAGGCGGCGGACGATGACCGTGCGGTTCGCCCAAGGGCACGCCCGGGCGGCGATCAGCCGGTAGCGGCCCGCCTCCACCGGCCAGCCCGGTTCGCCGTTGGCGCCGGGGGCACCGTCACGGGTAATCCGGTCCTCGATGTAGTTGGTGTCCCGGGTGAACTCTGCCCCTCCGGTGACATAGGCGCCCTTCGTGCTGAAGGCCTGGTCCGTCGTCGTGTCTTCGCTCATGCCCCCAGCCTAAGCCCGGGAGCACCGCGTTCCGGCAGCCTAGCCGGGCAGCGCCGCCAGCACCGGACCCATGGGCTGCCAGGCGGCCCACCACGCCGCCGCAACGACCACCGCGAACAGCACCAGCCACACGGGCGCCGGGATGCGGGTGGCCCGCGCCAACAGGTACGCGTCCGACGTCGAGAGCCGGCTGCGGTGCCGGGTGTGGACAGCGGCAAGCTTGCCGAGGTCCCGGACTGAGGCGACCAGCAGGGCCAGCCCCAGCCCGATCATCACGTGGCCAATGAAGGACGGGGGAACGAAGAGCACCAGCAACACCGCGGCCAGGACGGCCACCGCGGTGATCAGGATGCCAATCCCGTTGCGGAGGAAGAGGAAGGAAGCAATCAGGATCAAGGTCCCCACCGACATAGCGGCCGGACCCCAGCCGGTGAACCCGCAGCACACCATGGCGGCACCCACCACAGCGGGGACGGGGTAGCCCCAGAACGTGGACCACACGGCGGCGAGCGGCCGGCGGCTGTAGCTGGTGGTGGTGCCGGAGTGATCCAGGCTCAAGCGGATGCCGCCGAGCCGCTGCCCGGTCGTCAACGCGGCGAACGCGTGGCCGAGTTCGTGGGTGACGGTCGCCAGCAGGCCGAAGTAACGCCAGCTGGCCCGGGGGATGGAGACGGCGACGGCGACGCCGATCACCAGCCACAGTTCGGTGGCGGTCACGACGGGGGAGGGGGCGTGGCCGAACCCGGCGATGATGCGGTCCCACCAGGTCCCGGCGGCGTCGGCTGCCGTGAGGTTCAACTGAGGGTTCAGTAAGGGGGCGGCAGCGGCGGCTGTCGGGTGCATGAAGGGGCTAGGCCTTTCCGGAGGAATGGGTGATGCAGTACGGAGTCCACGGCCGGGCCTCGAGCCGGCCCTCGGCGATGGGGGCGCCGCAGACTTCGCAGATGCCGTAGCGGCCCTCGTCCATCCGCAGCAGCGCGGCCTCGATCTGGGCGAGGCTGTCGCGGCTCTGCGCCATGAGGGCCGAAGCCTGGGAGAGCTCGAAGGCGATGGTCGAACCCTCGGGGTCGTGCTCGTCGTCGACGTTCGCATCCTGCCGGGCCGCGTTGACGGAGCTGATGTCCCGGCGCAGTGCCGGGAGTAAAGCCAGTTTCCGGTCCCGCTCCTCGGTCAGGAGGCGCCGGAAAAGTTCTAGGTCAACCATAGGCAGTAACGCTAGCGCGGCGGGCCGGGAACAACCCAAACACGGGCCCAACGGTCCTGTCCTGCGCGCGGGCGCCGGACCTACAGTGGGCGCACCGTCCCGGATCGTCCTACCGGAGAGGGAGATGCCATGACCACCGACGACGACGCGGCCCTCGCTGCCGTCACCGCCCATAACGCCGGGATGCACCGGCGCCTGGAGAAGCTTACGGAGGCTCTCATCCATGCGGTGGCTTCCGGGGACACGGTAGGGGAGCACGAGGCACATGCCGTCCTGGTCGAATGGTGTGAGGACGAGCTCCTCCCGCACGCGCTCGCAGAGGAGGATGCACTGTACGCGGGGGCGGCCGCGCTGCCGGAGGGGACGCTGCTGGTCGACGGGATGCTCGCGGAGCATCGGGTGATCGTCGGCCTGCTGGAGGAGCTGAGGGCCGCCCACGGCGTGGCGGCCGCCGTCGTCGCCGGTGCCCTGCAGCGCGTCTTCTCGTTGCACCTGGACAAGGAAAACCGGCTCCTGCTGCCGTTGATCGCCGCCACTCCGGGCCTCAGCCTGGCGCGCAGCGCCGCGGGCCTGCACGAGCTGCTCGGCGAGGCTCACGGGGCCACCTGAAGCGGCCGCCGGAGGGTCCGCCAGCGTGTCGTTGCGTACGGTGCCACCGGGGTGATAATTTCTCTTGCCGCCGCAATTCTGCACATAAAAACGGCCTTAGACACCACCCTCCCCGTCGCTTCACCGCGCACGAGAAAGGCCGCAATGGCGCTGCTCATCCCCGACACTCTGCCGAGCCTGGAAACAGTCACGGGCAGGTTCGTCCTTGCACCGTTTACCGCGCTGGACATCGAGCCCCTGGCCCGGCTCCTCGGCCAGGAGGTGATCTGGTCACAGGGCTTCAGCGACAGCGAAGCACGGCCACTGGGGGATGCCGAACTGACGGCCTTCGTGGAGCGCCGGTTCTCCGGACTGCAGATCTTCTCGGTGTATCAGAAGCTGCCGGAAGGCCAGTCCCGGTTCGTCGGCACCACGGGGATCACCTCTTACGACGGCGGCACCGAGTGCGTCAAGATCGGCCGGACCGTGCTGGACCCGCAGCTGTGGGGCGCCAAGGTTAACCACGAGGTGAAGATCACGCTGCTGGACTGGCTGTTCTCCTGCGGTGCCGGGCGGATCGAGTGCGACGTCGACGCCCGCAACCAGCGGTCCCTCTCCTCCCTGGTGCGCTTCGGTTTCACGGCCGAGGGCACCCGACGCCGGTCCTCCCGCAACCTTGAGGGGCTGTGGCGCGACTTCGTCATCCTGTCGCTGCTGACCGAGGAGTGGCCCGGCCTGCGGCCCCGCGTGCTGGCAGCGCTGTCAGGGCAGGACGCAGCGGGGCTGCTGGGGGTCTAGGGGGTTCTGGGCGCCTGTGGACCGTGGCCCATTGGCCCGAAGGCCGCGCACGCGAGGGTGCGCGGCCTTTTCCATGCCCTGACACTGTCGTTGCACCGGGCTCTCATGTTTGCCGCCGTGTTAAACAAAGAAATGCCCCGGAATTCGCAGTGAATTCCGGGGCATTTCCCTTTGTGCGCGGAGGGGGACTTGAACCCCCACCCCCTTTCGAGGACTAGCACCTCAAGCTAGCGCGTCTGCCATTCCGCCACCCGCGCAGGTGGTATTTCCGGGAAAATTTCCGCCTCTCGGCGTTTTGCTTTTCTCGGAAGCAGCGAGAAAGACTCTAGCACGGGGATTCGGAAAACAAATAATCGGGGCTTGTGGGTAGGCTGAACGGAGCACTGAGCCACTGCCACGAGGAGCGAGATGACGAACATTCGGCCCGAAGATGAAGTCGTCCGGATCTGCCAGGAGCTGATCCGGATCGACACCTCGAACTACGGTGACGGATCCGGTCCGGGGGAGCGGGCCGCGGCCGAATACACCGCCGGCCTCATCTCCGAGGTAGGGCTGGAAGCCGAGATCTTCGAGTCCGCCCCGGGCCGCGCCAATGTCGTCACCCGCATGGCCGGCGAGGATCCCTCCGCGTCCGCCCTGGTGGTGCACGGCCACCTCGACGTCGTGCCCGCCCTGCGCGAGCAGTGGTCCGTGGACCCGTTCGGTGCCGAGCTCAAGGATGGCCTGATCTGGGGCCGCGGCGCCGTGGACATGAAGGACATGGACGCCATGATCCTCTCGGTCCTTCGAGACTTTGCCCGCACCGGCCGCAAACCCAAGCGCGACATCATCTTCGCGTTCTTCGCCGACGAGGAGGCCGGCGGCGCGTACGGCGCCCGCTACGCCGTCGACAACCGCCCCGAACTCTTCGAGGGCGCCACCGAGGCGATCTCCGAGGTGGGCGGTTTCTCTGCCACCATCGGCGGGCAGCGCACCTACCTGCTGCAGACCGCCGAGAAGGGCATCTCCTGGCTGCGCCTCCTGGCCCACGGACGCGCGGGCCACGGCTCGCAGATCAACACGGACAACGCCGTTACCCGGCTGGCCGCCGCCGTCACCCGGATCGGCGAATACCGCTGGCCGATTGAGCTGACGCCCACCACCCGCCAGTTCCTCGACGGCGTCACCGAGCTCACCGGCGTCGAATTCGATCCCGACGATCCGGACAAGATCCTCAAGGAACTCGGCACCGTGGCCCGTTTCGTCGGCGCGACGCTGCAGAACACCACCAACCCCACCCTGCTCAAGGGCGGCTACAAGCACAACGTCATCCCCGAGTCGGCGGAGGCCCTGGTGGACTGCCGCACGCTGCCCGGCCAGCAGGACCAGGTCCTCGAGATCGTCCGCGAACTTGCCGGCACCGGCGTCGACGTCAGCTACGTCCACAACGACGTCTCCCTGGAGGTCCCGTTCGCCGGGAACCTGGTGGATTCCATGATCGATGCGCTGCACTCCGAGGACCCGGGCGCGAAGGTGCTGCCGTACACGCTCTCCGGCGGCACGGACAACAAGTCGCTGAGCCGGCTGGGGATCACCGGCTACGGCTTCGCGCCGCTGATGCTGCCGGACGAGCTGGACTTCACCGGCATGTTCCACGGCGTCGACGAGCGCGTGCCGGCCGATTCGCTGAAATTCGGCGCGCGAGTGCTGAACACCCTGCTGACCAACTACTAGACGCCACCGCCGCCCCGACAGAAGGCCACTGCACGCCATGAGACCCGAAGACATCCTCCCCGACGCGCTGCTGGAAAGGATCCGCGCCCGGGCGGCCGGCTACGACCGCGACAACGCCTTTTTCACCGAAGACCTGCAGGACCTTGCCGACGCCGGGTACCTCAAGATCTTCGTGCCGGCGTCCGACGGCGGGCTGGGACTCGGGCTGTCGGGGGCAGCGCAACTGCAGCGGCGGCTCGCGACGGCGGCACCGGCGACCGCCCTGGCGATCAACATGCACCTGGTGTGGACCGGCGTCGCCCACGTCCTGGCCGCCCGCGGGGATTCCTCCCTGGACTTCATCCTGAAGGAGGCGGCGCAGGGGGAGATCTTCGCGTTCGGGAACTCGGAGGCCGGCAACGACTCCGTGCTCTTCGACTCCCGCACCGAGGCCGCCCCTCAGCGCGATGGCGGCTACGCCTTCACCGGGCGGAAGATCTTCACAAGCCTCTCGCCGGCCTGGACCCGGCTGGGGATCTTCGGCAAGGACGCCTCGGCCCGGGACGGCGAGGGCGAACTGGTGCATGGTTTCATCCACCGGGATACGCCCGGCTACCGGATCCTCTCCGACTGGGACACGCTCGGAATGCGCGCCAGCCAGTCCAACACCACGCTGCTCGAGGGCGCGGTGGTGCCGCGGGAGCGGATTCTCCGGAAGCTGCCGGTGGGACCCAATGCGGACCCGCTGATTTTCGCCATTTTCGCCTGTTTTGAGACGCTCCTCGCGGCCGTGTACACCGGCCTGGGGGAGCGCGCGCTGCAGCTGGGCGTGGAGGCGGTCAAGCGGCGCACCTCGTACAAGAACGGCGGCCGCAGCTACGCCCAGGACCCGGACATCCGTTGGAAGGTCGCGGAGGCGGCGATGGCCATGGACGCCCTCTACCCCTACCTCGCCGCGGTGGCGGCCGACGTCGACGCCCTCGCGGACCACGGCGGCCAGTGGTTCCCCAAGCTGGTGGGCGTCAAGGTGCGCGCCACGGAGACCTCCCGCACGGTAGTGGACCTGGCGATCCGCGTTTCGGGCGGGTCCAGCTACTTCCGCGGCTCGGAGCTGGAACGGCTCTACCGGGACGTGCTGGCCGGGATGTTCCACCCGTCCGACGACGAGTCGGCCCACAACACGGTGGCGAACTCGTGGCTGGGACCGGTGGAGGGGTAGCAGGTTCCTTGGGGGCCGCTTAGCGGTCTGTTGGGGTCTAGACGGTCCGCTGGACCTGGATGACCTTGCGGCGGAGCCAGAAGCGCCGGCTCCCGCCGACGTAGAGGACGCTGCGCTCCAATTCCCACTTGCCGTATTCGGAGTGGGCGGCCAGCAGGCGGCGCGCCTCGGGCAGGGAATCCTCAGGGCTGACCGTCAGTACGAGGTATTCGTACTGCCGCGCGTAGTCCCGTTCCCGACGGACCGAGCTGTTCAGAAAATGTTCCCTCATCGCTCTCCATTTTCGTCTTTTTCGGGCTAACGTGAAGTCATGAGCATCGATCCGCGTGTCGCGCTTCAGTCACTCACTTCCGCTTTGGAGGAGCATCTGGCCGCCGCAGCGTCGAAGCGCAGCGACGGTGATCCGGCGGTGGAGGCAGCGTTTTTTGCCGTTGCCGATGCTTTTGAAGTCTACGACGACTCCCTCTACGAAGCGTACGGCGAAGTCACACCGTTGGAGGTCCTCGACGAGGACGATGACGAAGATGACGACGACGAGCGTGAGGCCGTCGACGACGAGGAAGACCTCGAGCTCCTCCAGGACTAGGGGAGCCCCTCAGCTCATTTAGCCGGTTGCGCCGGTTCCGCCCCCCTTGCGCGGTCAGCGGCCCATAATGTCAGACCCCCTTGGCATAGTTAGTGCGTGGGAACTCCCTCGGCAGTTTCGCTTCTTCCGGCTTACCGGCCGGTCGCTGGCGGGTGCGGCGGTATTGCGTTGGGGGATATCGCCGCCTCGCTGCGGGAGGTCTGCACGTCTGCGGTCGACGACGCCGGTGTCCTGGGTTTCACTGAGGCTGCGGCTTTCGCCGGGGACGTGAAGGAACTCGCCCGGGCGGTGGAGTTCCTGCAGGTTGTTGCGGCGGGCGCGGTCGACCGGACGCGAACCCAGGCCGCCGCGGCCGATGCTTGTGATCGCTCAAAGCCCGGGCCGGAGGGTGACGGGTACCGGCGGACCACGGACTTCCTGCGAGACCGCCTACGGATCAGCGCCGCCGAAGCCCACCGCCGGGTCTGCCTGGCGCAGGAAGTCCTGCCCCGGGTTGGGTTGTCCGGCCAGCCGATCCCGGCCGTTCACGGGGAAGTGGCCGCGGCATTCGCGGAAGGGGAGGTTCCATCCCGGTCCGCGACCATCATCACCCAGGCACTGGACCGGGTCCGGCTCCTGCCCGACCCTGCCACCTTGGCCCGGATGGAAGAAGCCCTCACCACGGTCGCGGCGGTTCACGACCCGGACTTCCTGACCCGGGTCGCCCGCCGCTGGATCGACGGCCTCGACCAGGACGGTGCCGAGCCCTCCGAGGAGCTCCTCCGCCAGTTACAGGGCGCGTTCATCCGCCGACCCCGGCACGGACTCCAGCACCTGGAAATCTTCGCCACCACCGACCAGTTCGAACAGCTCCTCACGGTCATGAACACCGCCACCAACCCCCGCACCGGAACCAGTCAGGTTGCAGGGACGCCGTCCGGGGCCGGGGATCCTTTCGCCGCCGAACCCGGCGTACCCGACGAGCGGCTGGACCTCCGGACCCGGCCCCAGCGGTTGCTCGACGGCCTGATCGGCGCTTGCAAGGCCGCCCTCGCCACCGGTGGGCTCCCCGCCGCGGGCGGCCTCCGCCCTCAGGTCATGGTCACCATCGACTACCGCGACCTCCTCACCCGCCTCACCACCGACTCCGGCATCGGGGATCAAACAGCCGTTGAAGGGGTGGCAGCTTCCGGGCCTCTGGGTCTGGCCGGGACCGGGTCGCTGGCCTTCACCGGACCCGTCACCGCCGCCACCATCCGGAAGATCGCGTGCGACGCGGACATCATTCCCGTCCTCCTCGGCAGCGAGGGCCGGGTCCTGGACATCGGGAGGACCAGCAGAATCTTCCCGCCCCACATCCGCAAGGCCATCACCGCCCGCGACAAAGGCTGCACCTTCCCCGGCTGCACCATCCCAGCACCCTGGTGCGAAGCCCACCACATCAACTACTGGTCCCACGGCGGCCCAACCAGTACCGACAACGGTGTCCTGCTCTGCTCACACCACCATCACCTGATCCACAAAGAACAATGGACAATTCAAACCCGCAACGGGACCCCCTGGTACATCCCGCCACCCCACCTCGACCCCCACCAAAAACCCCGACAAAACCACTACTTCACGCGGTGAACATGCGCATGATCGGGGCAGAAGTCCAGATGCGCGGATGGAACCACGAGCGGGCGAGACGCAGCAGGCGGCCGGGCGAGGAGTCCCGCAGCGCGGTTTCTGTGGGAGGGCTTGCCGCGGGAGCAGTTGCTTTTAGAGCGAGAGCGGCGTTATAGAGGACGCGTCGGGACACGCAGAAGTGGCGAGGGCACGGCATTACCGGCCCGAAAAGCCCTACGCCGGGCTGGAGACGTCCTCGAGGGCCACTGCGATCTCCGGCGGCAGGGGTGCGAGCGTGGCATCGAGGATTTCCTTCAACTGCACCGGGGTGCGCGCGCCCACCACCGCGGTCGCCACGCCGTGCTGGGACAACAGCCAGCTCAGGGAGACGTCCAGGATGCTGCGGCCCAGGCCCTTCGCCGCCATGGCAACCGCCTCGACCACGCTGGAAGAGCTTCCCTCAAGATATGGCTCCACGTACGCCGCCAGCTTCGACTGGGCGGCGCGGGAGTCGGCCGGGATGTGGCCGCGGTACTTTCCGGTCAGGACACCGCGTCCGAGGGGAGCCCACGCCATCAGGCCCAGGCCGGCGTCCTCAACCGCGGGAATCAGCTCGGCCTCGGCCTTGCGCTGCAGCAGCGAATACTCGGCCTGGCTGGCCACCAGCGGGAACCCGGCCACCGCCGCGGCCTTGGCGGTCTGCCAGCCGGAGTAGTTGGAGACGCCGGCGTAGCGCACCCGGCCGGAGCGGACCGCGTACTCCAGCGCCGCCAGGGTCTCGTCCAGCGGGACGTTCGGATCCCAGGCCTGCGCGAACCACAGGTCCACATAGTCGGTGCCCAGCCGGGCCAGGGAGGCATCGAGGCTGGAGAGGAGGGCGTTGCGTGAGGTGTCCACGCTGTGGCGTGCGCCCGACGTCGTCAGCCCCGCCTTGGTGGAGATGACCACCTCGCTGCGCGCCACGACGTCGTTGAGCATGCTGCCGAGCATCGCCTCGGCCCGGCCGCCGGCGTAGGAGGCCGCGGTGTCGATCAGGGTGCCGCCGGCATCGACAAAGGTATGGAGCAGGGCAGCGGCATCCTGCTCATCGGTCTCACCGGCCCAGGACATGGTGCCAAGGGACAGGGACGAGACACGCAACCCACTGTTGCCGACATAACGCTGCTGCATGCCTGCAAGCTTACGGTGCTTCGGCCGGCCGTACCGGTAGGGTCTATAAACGTGAACTGGATAGAAGCGGCCTTTCTGGGCCTTGTGCAGGGACTGACAGAGTTCCTCCCGATTTCCTCAAGCGCCCACCTTCGGATCGTCGGGGAGTTCCTTCCGGACGCCTCGGACCCCGGAGCCGCCTTTACCGCCATCACGCAGCTGGGCACCGAGACGGCCGTGATCGTCTACTTCTGGCGCGACATCGTCCGGATCGTGAAGGCGTGGTTTGGCTCGCTCACCGGCAAGGTCTCCCGCCAGGACCCCGACGCGCGGATGGGCTGGCTGGTCATCCTCGGCAGCCTCCCCATCATCGTCCTCGGCCTGCTCTTCCAGGACCAGATCGAATCCGTGCTGCGCAGCCTCTGGATCGTCGCGACCATGCTGATCGTCTTCGGTATGATCCTCGCTGTCGCCGACGCCACCGGCCGGCAGGAGCGCGACCTCAGCCGGCTCACCTACAAGCACGGCATCCTCTACGGGTTCGCCCAGGCCCTCGCGCTCATCCCGGGCGTGTCCCGCTCCGGCGGCACCATCACCGCGGGCCTCTTTATGGGCTACACCCGCGAGGCCGCCGCCCGCTACTCCTTCCTCCTGGCCATCCCCGCCGTCTTCGGCAGCGGCCTCTACCAGCTCTACAAGGTGCTCACCAAGGAAGGCCTCAGCGGCCCCTACGGCCTCCCCGAAACGGGCCTGGCCACCGTGATCGCGTTCGTGGTGGGCTACGTCATCATCGGCTGGTTCCTCAAGTACGTTTCCACCCGCAGCTACCGGCTCTTCGTCTGGTACCGCATCCTCCTGGGCCTGGCACTGTACCTACTGCTCGGTTTCAATGTCATCAGCGCCTAGCACTAGGCTTGGTCTGTGAAATCCTGGACCTCCCGCCCCGTTCCCCAACTGCCGGGCGCCATGCCCGCCGTGCGTCTCTTCGACACCGCCCAGGACGGCCCCGTGACCCTCGGCGCGGCGGGGGAGCAGTCCATGTACGTCTGCGGCATCACGCCCTACGACGCCACCCACATGGGGCACGCTGCCAGCTACGTCGCCTTTGACCTGCTCAACCGGGCCTGGCGCGACGGCGGCCAGAGGGTCGCCTACGTCCAGAACGTCACCGACGTCGACGACCCCCTGCTGGAGCGCGCGACGGCGACCGGCGTCGACTGGCGCGACCTCGCCGCCAGCCAGATCGAGCTCTTCCAGACGGACATGGAAGCCCTCAACGTCCTCGCCCCGGATGACTACATCGGCGCGGTCGAGGCCATCCCACTGATCGTCCCCGCCATCGAAACCCTGCTTGAGCGCGGCCTGGCGTACCGGGTTGCCGGCACGGACGGCGAGCCCGACGGCGATGTCTACTACGACGTCGAAGCCGCTGGCAAGCACTCCGCCGAGGACACCGACGCCTGGACCCTTGGCTGCGTGTCGCACCTCTCCGACGCCGAGATGCTCGAACTCTTCGCCGAGCGTGGCGGCGACCCGGGCCGCGCCGGCAAGCGGCAGGCTCTGGACCCGTTGCTCTGGCGCGTGGCCCGCGACGGCGAGCCCCGCTGGGCTGGCGGCGAGCTGGGGGAGGGCCGCCCCGGCTGGCACATCGAGTGCACCGTCATCGCGCAGAAGTACCTGCCCGCACCGTTCACCGTCCAAGGCGGCGGCTCGGACCTGGTCTTCCCGCACCACGAAATGGGTGCCGGCCACGCCTACTCCCTGACCGGGACGCCGCTGGCGAAGCACTTCGCGCACGCCGGAATGGTGGGCCTCGACGGCGAGAAGATGAGCAAGTCCAAGGGCAACCTGGTGCTCGTCTCCAAGCTCCGTGCCGCCGGCGAGGAACCGGCCGCCATCCGCCTGGCCATCCTGGCCCACCACTACCGCAGCGACTGGTCCTGGACTGACGAAGGCTTCCATGAAGCCAAGCGCCGTCTCGGTTCGTGGCGCAAGGCGCTCCAGTGCGCACCCTCCGGATCCGCCAAGGCCCTGATCGAACAGATGCGCGCCGCGCTCTCGGACGACCTCAAAGCCCCCGAGGCCCTGGCCGCCGTCGACGCCTGGGCCGGTGCCGCCCTGGCCGCCGGAGACACCCCGGCCTCGGCCACCGACGCCGCCCTGGTGTCCGACGCGGTCAACGCCCTGCTCGGTATCGAGCTCTAGGCAACCAACAACACAAAAGCGCCGGCGACCCTCTGACTGGGTCGCCGGCGCTTTGCAGTCTAAGCAGCGTCTACGGTTTGTCCTTGCCGCGGCGCTTCAGGTACCGCTCGAACTCCCGGGCGATCGACTCGCCGCTGGCCTCGGGCAGGTCGGCGGTGTCCTTGGCCTCCTCGAGCTGCCGGACGTAGGCCGCGATCTCGGGATCTTCGGTGGCCAGCTCGTCCACGCCGCGCTCCCACGCGTCAGCGTCCTCCACCAGCTCCTGTGTGTCCAGCGGAAGCTGGAGCAGCTCCTCGATCCTGTGCAGCAGCGCCAGCTGGGCCTTCGGCGAAGGCGCCTGCGCCACATAGTGCGGCACGGCGGCCCAGAGGGAGATGGTGGGCAGCCCGGCCAGCAGCGCGACCTCGGACAGGACGCCGACAATACCCACCGGGCCCTCGTACTGCGAGGCCTCCAGGTCCATCCGCTCCCGCAGGGCGGCGTCGTCGGTCGAGGCGCTGACCGGGATGGGGCGGCTGTGCGGCACGTCCGCCAGCAGGGCCCCCACCAGGATGACGTAGTCGACGTTCAGCGCCTCGGCGTGGACCAGGAGTTCGGCGGTGTAGGCACGCCACTTATAGGACGGCTCGGTGCCCTGGACGAAGATGACGTCCACGTTCGAGCCCGGCACGCTGGCCTTGAAGATCCGGGTGGAAGGCCACTTGATTTTGCGGTCGCCGGAGGCGGTCCGCCGGATGACCGGGCGGGTGAACTGGAAGTCGTAGTACTCGTCCGCCTCGATGGTGCCGACCTTCTTGCCGCCCCAGAGCTTGTTTAGGTAGCGCAGGGCGTCGCTGGCGGCCTCGCCGGCGTCGTTCCAGCCCTCGAACGCGGCCAGCATCACCGTGATCCGCTGGCCTTCCGGGACGGGCTGCAGCAACCGTTCCGGCTCAGGCAGGGCGTCCGTTTCGGGGGTGTCCGAGTCGAAGCTATTCATGAGTTCACCCTACGTCCAAGTTCCGGACGAATGCAGTCAGGCCGGCCCCCTGAGTCCGGCGTCTTCGCCCTCGGCGTAGCGGCCCGCACCAGGGAGCGGCCGGCACACCGGCGCTGAACCGGCGCTGAAGCACTGCACCGTAGACTGGAAGGCATGCGATCGCCAGCCTCCACGCCCCTGCTCAAAGCCGCTCTCTGGGACATGGACGGCACCATCGTGGACACCGAGCAGTACTGGATCGCCGCCGAGCACGCGCTGGTCGAGGAACACGGCGGCCAGTGGTCGCACGAAAAGGCGATGCAGCTGGTGGGCCAGTCCCTGGTGTTCTCCGCCGGCCTGCTGCAGGACGCGGGCGTGCGGCTGGAAATCCGCGAGATCATCGACACCCTCACCGGCCATGTGGTCAGCCTGGTCCGCGAGGAGGTGCCATGGCGCCCGGGAGCCCGCGAACTGCTCGAAGAACTGCACACCGCCGGCATCCGCTGCGCACTCGTGACCATGTCCGAGGCGCCGCTCGCGCGTGAAATCGTGGCCAGCCTGCCCAAGCCCTACTTCGAGTTCCTGGTCACCGGAGACACCGTCACCCAGGGTAAGCCCCACCCGGAGGCCTACCTCAAGGCCGTGCAACTGCTGCAGGAGGCCGACCCGGAGCTGGGATTGCACCACTGCGTGGCCCTCGAAGACTCCGCCCCGGGCGTCGCCGCAGCGGTCGCCTCCGGCGTCACCACGGTGGCCATCCCGCATATCGTTCCGCTGCCGGAGGACCCGCGCCGCGCCACTTGGGACACCCTGGCCGGCCGCACCGTCGCTGACCTGCAGGAACTCGTGACGCTGCGCCACGAAACCACCCCGGCACCCGCCCCGGCATTCAGCGGCGGTGGCCGCAATGACTGAACCGTCCGGGCCCCCGGCAGGCAGGCAGCGCACCGAAAAGCCGGCCGAGGACAAGCCGTTCTCCCTGCGCGGCGGCATTCCGCTCGGCCGGATCGCCGGCATCCCCGTCATCCTGGCCTACTCGTGGTTCGCAATCGCCGCGTTTACCGTGATCGCCTACGGTCCCGTGCTGGCGCACAACAACCCCCGGCTCGGCGCCACCGCCTACCTCGTGGCGTTCGCTTACGCCGTCCTGCTGCTGATCTCGGTGCTGGTCCATGAGCTGGCGCATGCCCTGACCGCCCGGATGTACCGCTGGCCCACCAGCAAGATCGTCCTGAACCTCTGGGGCGGCCACACCCAGTTCGAGGAGTTCACCGCCTCGCCCGGGAAGTCCGTGCTGGTTGCCATGGCCGGCCCCGTCGCGAACCTGGTCCTGGCCGGCGCCGGCTGGCTGGTGGTCTCCGGCGGCCAGCTGACAGGCGTCGCGGACACCCTGGCGAACATCTTCGTCTGGGCCAACCTGCTGATCGGCATTTTCAACGTTCTGCCCGGCCTTCCGCTCGACGGCGGCCGCCTGGTGGAATCCGCCGTGTGGAAGGCCACCGGCAGCCACGAGAAGGGCACCATCGCCGCCGGTTGGGCGGGCCGGATCATCGTGGCCGCCCTGGTCATCTGGTTCGTGGCGCTTCCCCTGCTCAGCGGCAACCGGCCGGATACCTCCCTGCTGTTGATCACGCTCTTGGTGGGGAGCTTCCTCTGGCTGGGCGCCACCGCCTCGATCCAGCAGGCCCGGTACCGCAGCCGGCTCCCGCTCGTGGCCGCCGCCGCACTGGCCGAACCGGCCATCGGCATACCCGCCGCCGCCAGCGTCGCCGAGGTGCTGCGGTTCTCGCCCGCCGGCAGCCCCGCCGTCGTCCTCTACGGCCCCGACGGGCGTCCCTCCGCCGTCGTCGACCCCGCTTCCGCCGCGCAGGTACCCGCCGGGCTCGCCGACACGACGCCGGCGGCGGCGGTCGCCTACCCGCTCACGGCCGGCGCCTACGTCAAGGGAACGGACCGGGGCGCGGAACTCCTGACGTACCTCGCGCAACTGGAAGGCTCGGACTACGCGGTGATCGACGACGCCGGGCGCGTCACCGGCCTGCTGCGCCAGCTGACCGTCCTCAACACCCTCACCGGCAAACAGCGCGGCTGACCGTCACCGGACCCACCCGAAACCCCCAAGCGGGCCGGAAACCGGTAGAGTTACCTGCCGGCCGTGAATCTCCGGCCAACCCACGGGCCGCCGCCGAATCCGCGGCCACCCAGCGTCACAGGAGCGAGGAACATCCCATGAGCAGCGACACCGCCGCCAACGCCACCCCTCACGGGGACGTCCCCCCGCTGACCCCGGCCGGTGCCAACCGCCGCCGCGGCCCGTTCCGGGTGGGCGAGCGGGTGCAGCTGACGGACGAACGCGGCCGGATGAACACGATCAGCCTGGAGACCGGCGGCGCGTTCCACACCCACCGCGGCTTCCTCAACCACGACGAGATCATTGGCAAGCCGGACGGCTCGGTGGTGGTCAACAACGTCGGCCAGCAGTACCAGACCCTCCGGCCGCTGCTTTCGGACTTCGTCCTCTCCATGCCGCGTGGCGCGGCGGTCGTCTACCCCAAGGACGCCGCCCAGATCGTCACCATGGCCGATATTTTCCCCGGCGCCCGCGTCGTCGAGGCCGGCGTCGGCTCCGGTGCCCTGTCCATCTCGCTGCTCCGCGCGGTGGGCGACAACGGCTACCTGCACTCCTTTGAGCGGCGCGAGGAGTTCGCCGACATCGCCCGCGGCAACGTCGAAACCATCTTCGGCGGCCCGCACCCGGCCTGGCAGATCACCCTGGGCGACTTCCAGGAACAGGTCGTCAAGACCGAGGAACCCGGCTCCGTGGACCGCGTGGTGCTGGACATGCTGGCGCCCTGGGAATGCCTCGACGCCGTCGGCACCGTCCTGGCGCCCGGGGGCGTCTGGATCAACTACGTCGCCACCGTGACGCAGCTGTCCCGCACCGCCGAGGCCATCCGCGCCGACGGCCGCTTCACCGAACCCGACGCCTGGGAATCCATGGTCCGCGGCTGGCACCTCGAGGGCCTGGCCGTCCGCCCGGACCACCGCATGGTGGCCCACACCGGCTTCCTGCTGGTCACCCGCCGCCTCGCCGACGGCGTCACCGGCATCTCCGTCAAGCGCCGCCCGTCCAAGACCGAGTTCGACGCCGAAGACGTCAACGCCTGGACGCCCGGCGCCGTGGGGGAGCGGGCCGTGTCGGATAAGAAGCTGCGGCGCGCGGCCCGCGACGCGATCGCCGGCACCAACGTGGTGGACGGCCCCGAGGTCACGAACTAGTCCGTATTTCGGAAGTCTTCCCCGGCGTTGGCCCTCTTCGCGTTATGGTCTTAATAGCTGTACTGAAGGGGCTGATGCACGATGGAGACTCCGAACACCGACCAGGGCCGCACGCCCGATGAGCAGTTCCCCGCCGCCGCAGGGCAGCAGGGGAACACCGGGGACGCGGCACGCACCGCCGCCGAGGCCACCGTTGCCGAGCGGCAAATCAACATCCTCCGCGATAAGCTGCGCCACATCGACCGGCAGCTTGCCGCCGCCACGCAGAACAATGCCAAGCTCGTGGGGATGCTGGAGACGGCCAAGGCCGAGATCCTTCGGCTGAAGAACGCCCTCGACCAGGAGGGCCAGCCGCCCTACAGCTTTGGCACCATCCTGCAGCTGAACCCTAAACGGCACGTTCCCAACGGCGGCGGCCAGGCGACCACCGAGGAATCGGTGGACATCTTCAATGCCGGCCGCAAGATGCGCGTGGGAATCAGCCCGCTGGTCAACATCAGCCAGCTGGCGGTCGGCCAGGAGGTGCTCCTCAACGAGGCGCTGCTGGTGGTGGCCGGCCTCGGCTACGAACGCGCCGGCGAGCTGGTCACTCTGAAGGAACTGCTCGGCTCAGACCGCGCCCTGGTGGTGGGCCGTGCCGACGAGGAACGCGTCGTCCGGCTCTCCGGCTCGCTGCTGACCCAGAAACTCCGTGTGGGCGACGCGCTCTCGGTAGACACCCGCACCGGCTACGCCCTGGAGAAGATTCCGCGGTCCGAGGTGGAGAACCTGGTCCTCGAGGAAGTCCCGGACATCACCTACCAGGACATCGGCGGCCTGGGCCCGCAGATCGAGCAGATCCGCGACGCCGTCGAACTGCCGTTCCTGCACCCGGACCTGTACCGCGAGCACGGGCTCAAGGCCCCCAAGGGCATCCTGCTCTATGGCCCTCCCGGCTGCGGCAAGACCCTGATCGCCAAGGCAGTGGCCAACTCCCTGGCCGCACGCGCCGCGGAACGCGCCGGCAAGAGCGACATGAAGAGCTACTTCCTGAACATCAAGGGCCCGGAGCTGCTGGACAAGTACGTCGGCGAGACCGAACGGCACATCCGGCTCATCTTTGCCCGCGCCCGGGAGAAGGCCTCCGACGGCAGCCCCGTCGTCGTCTTCTTCGATGAGATGGATTCGCTCTTCCGCACCCGCGGCACCGGCATCTCCTCCGACGTCGAAACCACGATCGTGCCGCAGCTGCTGAGCGAGATCGACGGCGTGGAGCGCCTGGACAACGTGATCGTGATCGGCGCATCGAACCGCGAGGACATGATCGACCCGGCCATCCTGCGCCCCGGCCGGCTGGACGTCAAGGTGAAGATCCAGCGGCCCGACGCCGAGGCCGCCGCGGACATCTTCAACAAATACATCACCACGGACCTGCCGTTCCACGAGTCCGACATCGCCGAGCACCACGGCGACGTCCAAGCCACCGTGGACGCCATGATCCAGCGCACCGTCGAGGCGATGTACTCCACCGAAAAGTCCAACGAATACCTCGAGGTTACCTACGCCAACGGCGACACCGAGATGCTCTACTTCAAGGACTTCAACTCCGGCGCCGTCGTCCAGAACGTGGTGGACCGGGCCAAGAAGTCCGCCATCAAGGACCTGCTCACCACCGGCCAGAAGGGCCTGCGGATCGACCACCTCCTGCACGCCGTGGTGGACGAATTCCGCGAGCACGAGGACATGCCCAACACCACCAACCCGGATGACTGGGCCCGGATCTCCGGCAAGAAGGGCGAACGCATCACGTATATCCGCACCATCGTCCAAGGCAAGGCCGGCCAGGAACCCGGCAAGACAATCGAGACGATGCCCACCACAGGCCAGTACCTGTGACGGCTGGCCCCGCCGCCGGAACCGGCGCCCTGCCCGCCGGCGGCGTGATGCGGGTGATGGGATCAGAAACCGAATACGGGATCCACGCCCCGTCCGCGCCGGGCGCGAACGCCACCATGATGTCCGCCCGGGTGATCCAGGCATACGCTCAGGTCACCCGCCAGCGGGCCGCCGGCGGAGCGGAAACCCGCTGGGACTACACCGACGAGGAGCCGCTGCACGACGCCCGCGGCTGGACGGTGGAGCGGGCCGCGGCGGATCCCGAGCAGCTGACCGACCGGCCGCCGGTGCTTGATGCCGAGTCGGTGGCGCTGGCCTACGGCCGCGGCGAGCTGGAGCGCGACGGCGAGGACAAGTCCGGCTCGCTGCTGATGAACATGGTCCTGGGCAACGGGGCCCGGCTTTACGTCGACCATGCCCACCCGGAGTATTCCAGCCCCGAGGTCACCAACCCGCACGACGCCGTCGTCTGGGACGCCGCCGGTGACCTGGTGGCCCTCGCCGCCGTGCGCCGGCTGGCCGCCGACCCGGAACTGCCGCCGATCAACCTCTACAAGAACAACACGGACAACAAGTCCGTCTCCTACGGTTCACACGAGAACTACCTGATGCCGCGCTCCGTGCCGTTCGGCGACATCGTCCGCGGCCTGACGCCGTTCTTCATCACCCGACAGGTCATGTGCGGTGCCGGCCGCGTGGGTCTCGGCCAGGACAGCTCCCGCGCCGGCTACCAGATCAGCCAGCGCGCCGACTTCTTCGAGACCGAGGTGGGGCTGGAAACCACCATCCGACGGCCGATCATCAACACCCGCGACGAATCGCACGCCACGGCGGACAAGTACCGCCGGCTGCACGTGATCATCGGCGACGCCAACTTGAGCGAGGCCGCCAACTACCTCAAGTTCGGCACCACCGCGGCGGTCCTCAGCCTGATCGAAGCGGGCCTGGCCCCGCGGATCGAGGTCCACGACCCGGTGGCGGCGCTGCAGTCCGTCAGCCACGACACGGCCCTGACCGCCACGCTTCGGCTCAAGGACGGCCGCCGCGTCACCGCCCTGGACATCCAGTGGATGTACCACGAGGCCGCGTCCAAGCTCGCCCAGGAGACCGGGGTGGGCGACGCCGTCGACGGCGACGGGCACACCCGCGCGCTGCTGGACCGGTGGGCTGCGACGCTGACCGCGCTCGACGGCGACCGGGCGGCGGCCGCGTCCTCCGTGGAATGGCTGGCCAAGCTGTCCCTGCTGGAGGGCTACCGGCAGCGGGATGGGCTTGACTGGTCCGATGCCCGGCTGGGTCTGGTGGACCTGCAGTGGGCGGACATCCGCCCCGAGAAGGGCCTCTACCACCGGCTCCTCGCCCGCGGCCGGATGCAACGGGTTGCCACGGAGGCGGAGATCCAGCGCGCCGTCGGCGAGCCGCCGTCGGACACCCGGGCCTATTTCCGCGGCCGCTGCGTCAGCCGCTTCGGGCATGACCTGGTCGGTGCCAGCTGGGATTCGGTGATCTTCGACCTCCCCGGCCGGGGCAAGCTGCAGCGCGTCCCCACCCGCGAACCGCTGCGCGGAACCGAGGCCCTGACCGGCGCTTTGTTCGACCGGCACCAGGACGCCGGGGAGTTCCTGGCGGAGCTGCTGGGGCAGGCGCCGGCCTCCTGACGCCAAAGCCCCCGCAGGGTCCGGCAGCGTGGCAATATGGCTTACAGGAAGTCCCGCGCCGAGCGGGACGGACAGCGAAGGAGAAGATCATGGCAGGCCAGGAGCAGATGCAGCCGCAGTCCCGCGACACCGAGGTCGAGGAGGACGTCGCCCCGCCGCCCGCCGCGCCCGAGGCCCAGGCTTCAGAGGCGACACAGGGCGTGGATGACCTGCTCGACGAAATCGACGGCGTCCTGGAATCCAATGCCGAGGAGTTCGTCCGCGCATTCGTGCAAAAGGGCGGCCAGTAGCCAGCCCCGGGCCGCGGACGGGCCGCGGCAGCCATTGATTCACTACGTGGAGGGAGTGCACCAATGCTGGACAATTCAGCCGACCAGGTGATGGCGGGGGCGTCGTCCTCATTCGCCGAGCACCTGCAACGCTCGCGGCCCGAACTGCTGCCCTACAACGCACTCTCTGCGGGGTCCGGCGCCCCGGCGGGACTGACCGCCGGCCACATTCCCGGCAACGGCTCGGCCCTGGCCGGCGTGCCACACGCCACCACGATCGTCGCCCTGACCTACGCCGGGGGAGTCCTGATGGCGGGGGACCGGCGCGCAACGATGGGCAACATGATCGCCAGCCGGCACATCGAAAAGGTTTTCCCGGCCGACCACTACTCGGTGCTGGGCATCGCCGGGACCGCCGGCATCGCCATCGACATCACCCGTCTCTTCCAGGTCGAGCTCGAACACTACGAGAAGATCGAGGGCACGCAGCTGAGCCTGGACGGCAAGGCCAACCGCCTCGGCGCCATGGTCCGCGGCAACCTCCCGATGGCCATGCAGGGCCTGGCCGTCGTCCCCCTGTTCGCGGGCTTCGACCGCACCGCGGGCATCGGCAGGCTGTTCTCCTACGACGTCACCGGCGGCCGCTACGAGGAACAGGAGCACCACGCCGTCGGCTCCGGCTCCGTCTTCGCCCGCGGCGCGCTGAAGAAACTGTGGCGGCCGGGGCTCAGCGGCGCCGACGCCGTCCAGGTGGCCGTCGAGGCCCTCTACGACGCCGCCGACGACGACTCCGCCACCGGCGGGCCCGACCCCGTACGGCAGCTTTGGCCCGTGGTCTACACCGTCGACCGGGCCGGCGCGGTCCGGGTCCCCGAAGCGCAGCTGGCCGCCGTGGCCGGCGGCATCATCGACGCCCGCACGGCCGCACAGAGGGAGGCCTGAGATGACCCAGCAGTTCTACGTCTCCCCGGAACAACTCATGAAGGACCGGGCCGACTTCGCCCGGAAGGGTATTTCCCGGGGCCGGTCCGTGGTGGTGGTCAGCTGCCGGGACGGCATCGCCCTGGTGGCGGAGAACCCCTCCCCGTCGCTGCACAAGATCGGCGAGATCTACGACAAGATCGCCTTCGCCGCGGTCGGCAAGTACAACGAGTTCGAGAGCCTCCGGCAGGCGGGGGTGCGCTACGCCGACGTCCGCGGCTACTCCTACGACCGTGAGGACGTCACCGCGCGCGGCCTGGCCAGTGTCTACGCCCAGAGCCTGGGGGCCGTGTTCACCGCGGAGCAGAAGCCTTTCGAGGTGGAGCTGGCCGTCGCCGAGGTGGGACCCGCCCCGGAGGCGGACCACCTCTACAGGCTTACCTTCGACGGTTCGATCGCCGACGAACAGGGATTCATCGTGATGGGCGGACAGGCCGACAAGGTTTCCGAGGCCGTGGCCGACGGCTGGCGCGGGGACCTCGACTTCGGCGGGGCCATCCGGCTCGCGCTGGCCGGCCTCGTGGCGGACCGGGACGCGGCTGCCCTGCCGGTCTCCGCCGTCGAGGTGGCCGTCCTGGACCGCGGCTCGGAAACCGCGCGCGGCACCCGGCGGGCCTTCCGCCGGCTCGACGACGCCGAACTTGCCGCGCTGCTGGCGGAGGGAAACTGACATGGACAAGAGAATTTTCGGCATCGAAACCGAATTCGGGATCTCCTATTCGAGCCCGGAGTCCCGGCCGCTCGCCCCGGAGGAAGTGGCCCGCTACCTGTTCCGCAAGGTGGTCAGCTGGGGACGCTCCTCCAATGTGTTCCTCACCAACGGCTCACGGCTATACCTGGACGTTGGATCCCACCCGGAGTACGCCACCGCCGAATGCGATGACCTGGTGCAGCTGATCGCCCACGACCGCGCCGGCGAGCTGATCCTGGATGACCTCGTGGCCGAGGCGCAGGAGCGCCTCGCCGCCGAGGGTTTCAACGGCACCGTCTACCTGTTCAAGAACAACACCGACTCGGCCGGAAACTCCTACGGCAGCCACGAGAATTACCTCATCCCGCGCCGCGGCGAGTTCTCCCGGCTGGCCGAGATCCTGATCCCGTTCCTGGTCACCCGCCAACTGATTGCGGGCGCCGGCAAGATCCTGAAGACCCCGCACGGCGCCACCTACGCGTTTTCCCAGCGCGCGGACCACATCTGGGAGGGCGTCTCTTCGGCCACCACCAGGTCCCGGCCGATCATCAACACCCGGGATGAGCCGCACGCCGACGCCGAGTTCTACCGGCGGCTGCACGTGATCGTGGGCGACTCGAACATGTCCGAGACCACCACGCTCCTCAAGGTCGGCACGGTGGACCTGATCCTGCGGATGATCGAGGCCGGGGTAATCATGCGCGACATGCGGATGGAGAACCCGATCCGGAGCATCCGCGAGATCTCCCATGACCTGACCGGCCGGGCCCTGGTCCGCCTGGCCAACGGCCGGCAGCTCACCGCCCTGGAGATCCAGCGCGAATACCTGAACAAGGTCACCGAGTTCGTGGCGGACAAGGGCGCGCACAACGCCCACGTCCCGCTGATCCTGGACCTCTGGGAGCGGACGCTGGACGCGATCGAGAGCGGGGACACCAGCGCCATCGACACAGAGGTGGACTGGGCCATCAAGAAGAAGCTGATGGACAGCTACCGGACCCGGCACGGCCTGGAACTGGATGCCCCCAGGATCGCGCAGCTGGACCTGACCTACCATGACATTTCGCGCAGCCGCGGGCTGTTCTACCTGCTCCAGTCGCGCGGCGCGGCCCGGCGACTGGTGGACGACACCGCGGTCAAGGACGCCGTCGACGCCCCGCCGCAGACCACCCGCGCGAAGCTCCGCGGCGACTTCGTCCGCCGGGCCCAGGAACTGGGCCGGGACTACACGGTCGACTGGGTCCACCTCAAGCTCAACGACCGCGCCCACCAGACCATCCTCTGCAAGGATCCGTTCCGCAGCGTGGACGACCGGGTGGATGCCCTGCTGGACTCTATGGGCTGATACCCAGCTTTCCGCGTTACTCTGGAGAAGGTGCCGTTTCCCGGCAACCGCTTGCCTTGCCGCCGGCATGAGCCCGGCATGGCGTCCATCCTGCCCCGACGAAAGTTCTTACGTGCGCCGACTACTAGCAATTCTTCTTCCCGGACTGCTGCTGCTCACCGCCTGCGGTGGCGGCGACAAGGCGGCCCCGGAGCCCACCAGCCAGTCCGCCGGCGAGACCGCGAAGCTGGACTCGCTGAAACTGACCGACAACGGTGACAAGAAGGCCCCCGGCGTCGACTTCACCAAGCCGCTGGAGGTCAAGGACCCCACCATCAAGGTGGTCACCGAAGGCAACGGCGACAAGGTCAAGGCCAACCAGGTCGCAGACATCTCGATCGTCGCGTTCAATGGCAAGGACGGCTCCACTGTTGAGGACACCTTCCCGAAGGACCCGGAGAAGCTCGAACTCAACGACGACCTGAAGTCCGGCAGCGCCGTCATCTACAACGCGTTCGTCGGCGCCAAGGTCGGCTCCCAGCTGGCCCTCGCCGTCCCCGGCCAGGCCGGCGCCGAGGGTGCCCCCGCGCAGCCCTCGCAGCTGATCGTCATCAAGATCCTCGCCGCCAAGGACGCCCCGAAGGTCCTCGACAAGCCCGAAGGCGACGCCGTGACGCCGCCGGCCGGCCTGCCGACCGTAAAGGATAACGACAAGGGCGTTCCGGTCATCTCGGTCACCGGCGTCGCCGCACCGACCGCGCTCGTCTCCCAGGACCTGATCAAGGGCAAGGGACAGGCCATCAAGGAGACCGACACCATCACGGTGAACTACGTCGGAGCGACCCTCGCCGACGGCAAGGTCTTCGACTCCAGCTTCGACAGCGGCAAGAAGGCCTCCTTCCCGCTCAACGGCGTGATCAAGGGCTGGACCCAGGGCCTGGCCGGCAAGACCGTCGGCTCCCGCGTCCTCCTGGTCGTTCCCAAGGCCCTCGCCTACCCCGACGCCACGGCCGCCAGCGGCCAGCCGGTCGGCGACCTCGTGTTCGTCGTCGACATCCTCGGCGTCAAGTAACCCTTCCGCATTCCGCACCACACCCAAGCACCCCCGAAGGAGCACACATGTCATTTGGACAGCGCAACCTCGACCGCCAGAAGCCCGAGATCGACTTCCCGGAAGGCGATGTCCCCACCGAGCTGGTCATCAAGGACCTGATCGAGGGCGACGGCGCCGAGGCCAAGGCCGGCGACACCGTGTCCACCCACTACGTGGGCGTGGCCTGGTCCACCGGTGAAGAATTCGACGCCTCCTGGGGCCGCGGCGCACCGCTGGACTTCCGGGTCGGCGTCGGCCAGGTCATCCAGGGCTGGGACCAGGGCCTCCTGGGCATGAAGGTCGGCGGCCGCCGCCGGCTCGAGATCCCCTCCGAACTGGCCTACGGCTCCCGTGGCGCCGGCGGAGCGATCGGCCCCAACGAGGCCCTGATCTTCGTGGTCGACCTCGTGGCCGTCCGCTAAGGGCGTACCACCCCCGCCGGGCCCCTAAGCCCGGCACCTTCCGCGGCGGCGCGGCACCCAAGAGGAAACAACTTCCCCGGGTGCCGCGCTTCCGCCGTTTAACGCCGCGGAACTTTAGTAGCCTTGCGGGGTGTCCGCCTCACGTACCGAACGTCTCCTGAACCTGCTGATCGCGCTGCTGAACACCACCTACGGCCTGCGCCGCGGAGAGCTGCGCCGCAAGGTCTACCACGACACCACCAGCTCCGAGGCCGCCTTCGGGCGGATGTTCGAACGGGACAAGGACGAACTCCGCCGCTTCGGCTTCGAGGTGGAGACCGTCATGGACAAGGGCTGGGGCTCTGACGACCCGGCCACCACCCGCTACCGGATCGGCAAGGAATCCAACCGGCTGCCGGACGTGAGCCTCACCCCGGAGGAATCCACGGTCCTCATGCTGGCGGCCCAGCTGTGGGAGCAGGCAGCGCTGGGCTCCGCCGCCCGCAACGCCGTCCGCAAGCTCCAGGCCGCCGGCGGCCTGGCCGACGCCGAGCTCCCCGCCGGCGTCCAGCCCCGGATCCGCCCCGCCGGGCAGGGCTTCGAGGACCTGGTCACCGCCGTCCACGCCCAGCACCCGGTGGCGTTCGCCTACCGCGCGGGCAGCACCGGCCGCGAGGAACAGCGCACCGTGGAACCCTGGGGCCTTGGCAGCCGCTTCGGCCAGTGGTACCTGATCGGCTACGACCGTGGCCGCAAGGACAAGCGGTTCTTCCGGCTCTCCCGATTTACCTCCGCCGTCACGGTCCTGGAACAGGAAACCTTCACCCCGCCGCCGGCGTTCAACGTCCGCGACCAGCTCGCGGCCCTGCCCGAGCTGCCCGTCCGGCACGCCGCCGTCGACGTCGCCGCGGGCGCACTGCCGGGGCTGCGGCGGCACGCAGCGGACCCAGACACAGTGGACACGGACGGAGGAGCGGACGATGGCGGCGCTGGCCCCCGCGGGGGCTACGACCGGCTGCTGTTGCCGTACCGGGACGAGGAGACGTTTGCCGCCGAGCTCGCCGCGTACGGGGCGAAGGCCGTCGTCGCCGGCCCGGCCCAGCTGCGGGACGCGGTGCTGCGCCGGCTGGATGCCGCGGCGGAGTTTGCGGCCGCTCCGGTGCCCGCCGTCGACTTCGCCCCTGCCGGACCCCAGGCAGTGAAGCGCACCCGGAAACGCACCTCCGAGGATCAGCTCAAGCGCATGCTCCAGCTGATCCCGTTCCTGGTGCACAACCAGGGACTGCACATCAGCGAGGTGGCCGACCGCTTTGGCGTCACCCGTAAGGTGCTCGAGGAGGACCTGCAAATCCTGATCTGCTCCGGCCTCCCGGAGGGTTACCCGGACGACCTGCTGGACATCCGCTGGGATGACGACCACGTCTTCATCATCCAGGACCTGGACCTCACCCGGCCCGTCCGCTTCACCGTCGACGAGGCCTGCGCGCTGCTCACCGGGCTGGAGGCGCTCAACGGCCTGCCCGGCATCGCGGAGGGCGGAGCCCTGGAGTCCGTGACCCTCAAGCTCATGGCCGCCGCCGGCGAGGAGGGCCTCAAGGCCGCCGCCCTCTCCGGTCCCGAGGTCACACCCCAGGACTCGGCGGCGCTGGAGACCGCACGGGAGGCCATCCGCTCCGGCTCCCAGCTGCACCTGCAGTACCTCGCCCCGCAGCGGGACGCCGTCTCCGAACGCGACGTCGACCCCCTGCGCCTCTACTCCCTGGACAGCACCTGGTACCTCGAGGCCTACTGCCACTCGGCACGGGCGGTCCGGAACTTCCGCCTCGACCGGATCCAGGACCTGCGCCCCAACGGACGCCCGGTGACCGCCGCCGGAGCGCCCGCCGACGGTTTCCCGGTGAAGCTCTTCACCCCGAACGACGACGACGCCGTTGTGGTCCTCGAATTGACCCCGCGCGGCGCTGGCCTGGCGGACGAGTACTACGCCGAACGCACCGCCCCGCTGCCCAAGGGCAACCTCCTGGCCGAGGTGCGCTTCGGCAGCACCGACTGGGTGCCGATGCTGATGGCCCGCCACGGCGGCGACGCCCGCGTGGTGGCCCCCGCGGGGCTCGCCGCCGACGTCGCCCGCTGGCTGGATGCTGCGCTGGAATCGTACGGCGCGGCCGGAAACCCGCCGGCGCCGGCGCACCAGCGGCGGCAGCGCGGCTAGACTGAACAGCATGCCTTGGTGGTCCTGGATCCTGCTCTGGACGGCGCTGATTGCGTTGTCGCTGCTCTTCATCGGCGTGCTCGGCGTGCGGTTGTTCCGGCAGTTCATGGCCACCCTCAAGGATCTCGGTGAGGCGGGGGACCGGCTCGCGGCCTTCGGGGCGGCGCCGTCCACTCCCGGTTCAGCCGTGGTTCATGTGGACGGCCTAGGCTCGGACGGCGGCGCGGCAGAAGGCGGCACCCCGGGTCCTATGACGGCTCCGGGCGCGGCGGTTTTTGCCGCTCCCGCGCTGATGCGTCAGAATTACCATGCATCCAAAGCGGCACGGCAGGAAGCCCGGCGCATTCGCCGGATCCGGCGAAAAACGGAACGTGGCCAGCCGCAGGCACTGCGGGACCTCGATATCCGTTAGTCATTAGGATGTACCTAAACGAAAGGACCACCCAGCATGAGGCTTGAAGGCTGGCATCTCATCATCATCATCGTCCTGGCACTGGTGCTGTTCGCAGCGCCGAAGCTGCCGGGGATGGCCCGCAGCCTGGGTCAGTCGATGCGGATTTTCAAGTCCGAGGTCCGCGAAATGAAAAAGGACGGCAAGCCCGAGGCCGAGGTTGACCCGGACGCCGTCGAGGGCCGCGTGGTCAACCACCCCCGGACCGCAGGCCCCGAAGGCCACCCCGGCGGCGGAACCGACGTTCCCCCGTCCACGCGCGCCTAGAACCACATGGCAGTGACCATGAACCGACGGTCGAACCCCGAGGGCCGGATGGCCCTGATCGATCACTTCAAAGAGCTGCGCAACCGGCTCTTTAAGTCGGCGATCGCCGTCGTGCTGGGCACGGTCGTCGGCTTCCTGGTTTACCAGCCCATCCTCGCGGCCCTGATCAAACCGATCCGGGACCTCAACGAGCACGAGGGCCGGCAGGCGTCGCTGAACTTCGACGGCGTCGCCAGCTCCTTCGACCTGATGATCCAGGTCTCCGTGTTCCTCGGCCTGCTGGTGGCCAGCCCGGTCTGGATCTACCAGCTCTGGGCCTTCATCGTGCCCGGGCTGCACAAGAAGGAACGCCGCCTGGCGCTCTCCTTCGTGGCCGCGGCCGTCCCGCTCTTCGTCGGCGGCGTGCTGCTGGCCTGGCTGGTGCTGCCGAACGCGGTCCGGGTTCTCACCGAGTTCACCCCCTCCGGCGGCTCCAACTTCATCAGCGCCCAGGTCTACCTGTCCTTCGTGCTGCGTCTGCTGCTCGCCTTCGGCATCGCGTTCCTGCTGCCGGTGGTGCTGTTTGGACTCAACCTGGCCGGACTGGTCAAGGGCCGCCAGCTGCTCAAGAGCTGGCGGATCACGGTCTTCCTGGTCTGCCTGTTCGCGGCGATGGCCGCCCCCGGCGCGGACGCGACCAGCATGTTCTACCTGGCCGTGCCCATGCTGGTGCTGTTCTTCACCGCGATCGGGTTGTGCCTGCTCAACGACCGGCGCCGCGAGAAGAAGGCGGCGAAGATCGACGCCGAGACCGAGGCCACGGCAGACCGCGCCACCCCCAGCTCCGAACTGGAGAATCTCTAGGCCGGAGCGCATTAGGCTGGAAGCATGTCGTTGAACCCTGAGCCCGAGTCGCCCTCCGAGCGCTACCGGGCCAGCGTCGAACGGGCCGCCGAGGCCAGGACCTACCTGGGTGGTTTCACCCGTTCGCTCGCCTTTGACCTTGACCCCTTCCAGCGCGAGGCCTGCTTGTCCCTGCAGGCCGGCCGCGGAGTGTTGGTGGCTGCGCCCACCGGCGCCGGGAAGACCATCGTCGGCGAATTCGCCATCTACCTGGCCCTGCAGCGCGGCCTGAAGGCGTTCTACACCACGCCCATCAAGGCCCTCAGCAACCAAAAATACACCGAGCTGGCCGGCAAGTACGGCGCCCAGAATGTGGGCCTGCTGACCGGTGACACCAGCATCAACGGCGAGGCCCCCGTAGTGGTGATGACCACCGAGGTGCTGCGCAACATGCTCTACGCCGGCTCCGAGACCCTGGACGACCTGGGCTTCGTGGTGATGGACGAGGTGCACTACCTCGCCGACCGGTTCCGCGGCGCGGTCTGGGAGGAGGTCATCATCCACCTCCCCAGCGAGGTCCAGGTGGCCTCGCTCAGCGCCACCGTCTCCAACGCCGAGGAATTCGGCGCCTGGCTGGACACCGTCCGCGGCCAGACCGACGTCATCGTCTCCGAACACCGGCCCGTCCCGCTCTGGCAGCACGTCATGGTGGGCCGGAAGATCGTGGACCTCTTCGCCGGGGACACCACCTTCGACGAGGTCGCCGCCGCCGGGCCGTCTGATGCGGACGACGTCGCCGCGGGCGACGGGGTCACCGTTGCCGGCACCCTCGAGGGTGGCACGACCGACGACGGCGGCAGCCGCCCCGCGGCGCCCACCAAGCGCCGGGCCATCACCGAGAAGGCCGGCTTCGAGGTCAACCCGGAACTGCTCTCGATGGCCAAGGCCGAGAGCCAGATGAACTTCCGCGGACGGTTCGGCCACGGCGGCCGCAGCCAGCGCCGGCACCGGAACCAGCGGGATGAGGCGCCCCAGTCCGCGCAGCGCAGCCCGGTCCGGAAGGCCAGCCGCCCGCAGGTAATCGCAAGCCTGGACCGGATGGACCTGCTCCCGGCCATCACCTTCATCTTTTCCCGGGCCGGCTGCGACGCCGCGGTGGCTCAGTGCGTCTCCGCCGGGCTCTGGCTCACCACGGAGAAGGAACAGGCCGTCATCGCCAGCCGCGTGGACGAGGCCGCCCAGGACATCCCCTCCGACGACCTGGACGTCCTGGGCTTCTGGAGCTGGCGGGACGGGCTGCTCCGCGGCTTGGCCGCCCACCACGCCGGCATGCTGCCCACCTTCAAGGAGGTAGTGGAGAAGCTCTTCGTCGACGGTCTGGTCAAGGCCGTGTTCGCCACCGAGACCCTGGCCCTGGGCGTGAACATGCCCGCCCGCTGCGTCGTGCTGGAGAAGCTCGACAAGTTCAACGGCGAGGCGCACGTGAACATCACGGCGGGGGAGTACACCCAGCTCACCGGCCGTGCCGGACGCCGCGGCATCGACGTCGAGGGCCACGCGGTCGTGCTCTGGCAGCCGGGCACCGACCCCGCCGCCGTCGCCGGCCTCGCCTCCCGCCGCACCTACCCGCTCAACTCCAGCTTCCGGCCCACCTACAACATGTCGATCAACCTCGTGGCCCAGTTCGGCAGGGCCCGGGCACGCGAGATCCTCGAATCCTCGTTCGCGCAGTTCCAGGCCGACCGGTCCGTGGTGGGCCTGGCCAAGCAGGTCCGCAGCCGGGAGGAGTCGCTGGCCGGCTTCCACAAGGCCATGACGTGCCACCTGGGCGACTTCACGGAATACACCCGGATCCGCCGGGCCCTCTCCGAGGCGGAAAAGTCGGCGTCGCAGAACTCCTCGCGGGCCCGCAAGTCGGTCACCGAGGACTCCCTGAGCCGGCTGCTGCCCGGCGACGTCGTCGACGTGCCCTCCGGCCGCACGCCCGGTCTCGCCGTCGTCCTCAGCTCCGACCACCAGTCGCGCGAACCGCGGCCGGCCATCATGACCATGGAGCACCAGCTGCGCCGGATCGGCCTGCACGATCTCGAGGGCCCCATCAGCCCCCTGACCCGGGTGCGGATCCCGAAGTCGTTCAACGCCAAGGTGCCCAAGTCCCGCCGGGACCTGGCCTCCTCCGTGCACAACGCGCTGCGGGAAAACAGGCCGCCGGCGCCGCCGAACCGCAACGAGGACTTCGGCCGCGCCGCCGCGGCGCCCAACCTGGAGCGGAAGATCACCGAGCTGCGGCGGGAACTACGCGCCCACCCCTGCCACGGCTGCAGCGAACGCGAGGACCACGCCCGCTGGTCCGAGCGCTGGTGGAAGCTCCGGCAGGAGACCGACGGCCTGGTCCGCCAAATCCAGGGCCGGACCAACACCATCGCCAAGACCTTTGACAGGGTCTGCGGCGTCCTCTCCGCCTACGGCTACCTGGAAACCGGGGAGTCCGGAACGGTCTCGATCAGCCCGGACGGGCAGCGGCTGCGCCGGATCTACGGCGAGAAGGACCTGCTGATTTCCCAATCGCTGCGCCTCGGCGCCTTCGGCGACCTGGACGCCGCCGAGATCGCGGCCCTCGCCAGCGTGCTGGTCTACCAGGCCAAACGCGAGGACCGCGGCCTGCGGCCCAAGATGCCGAGCGTTTCCCTGGAGTCCGCGGTCGACATTGTGGTCCGGGAATGGTCCGCGCTGGAGGACGTCGAGGAGGCGAACAAGCTGCCCCTGACCGGGGAACCGGAGCTGGGGCTGGTTTGGCCGGTCTTCAAGTGGGCCAAGGGCCGGCACCTTCAGGAGGTGCTCAGCGGCACGGACCTGGCCGCCGGCGACTTCGTCCGCTGGGTTAAGCAAATCATCGACCTGCTGGACCAGCTGGCCAAGATCCCCGGGCTGGAGCCCCGGGTCTCGCGGCTCTGCTCCGACGCGATCAGCCTGATTAAGCGCGGCGTCGTCGCCTACTCGGCCGTCGCCTGACCCCGGCCAGCTCCCTGGCCCTCATCAGATTCACGGCGGTTTCGGCCGCCCACCGCAGTCACGCCGCCGGAGTGCCCGGCGGCCCGCAGTAAGGAGTTCGTTGTCCATGACCGCTTCACCCTCCGAGTCCCGGCCCGCCACCACCGAGCGTAAGGTCACGCTGTACCGCAACGGCTCGGTCTACACCGCGGCCGATCCCTTCGCGACGGCGATGCTGGTGGACGGGGACACGGTGGCGTGGGTGGGGTCCGAGCAGGCCGCCACCTCCATCGCGGACGACTCGATGACCATCGTCGACCTGCAGGGCGCGCTGCTGGCCCCGGGCTTCGTCGATTCCCACGTGCACCTGACCGAGACCGGCATCGCGCTCGAATCCCTGCAGCTGGGCCAGGTGCGCTCCGGCGCCGAGCTGCTCGACGCCGTCGCCCGCCACGCCGCCGCGGCATCCGGCAGCAGCACGGGAGCCGGGTCCGACGGCGGGACGATCCTGGGCCACGGCTGGGACGAGTCCCAGTGGTCCGATCCGACCTTGCCCGGCCGCGAGGAACTCGAGCGGGCCGCCGGCGGCCGCCCGGTCTACCTGTCCCGGGTTGATGTCCACTCCGCGCTGGTGTCCGCGTCCCTGGCCACCGCCGCCGGGCTGCCCGGACTCGACGGTTTCGGCGCCGACGGCCAGGTCAAGCGTGCCGCGCACACGGCCGCCCGCCGCGCCGCCCGTGACCTCCCGGCCGCCGCGCTGCGCGGCTACCAGCAGGCGGCGCTGGCCCGGTCAGCCGCCAACGGTTACGTGGCGCTGGCCGAGATGGGCGCCCCGCATATCGGCGGCGTCGAGGACCTGCGGATCGCGGCAGGCTGGAACGACGCCGGCCGTCCCGGCCCCGCCATGCCCGAGGTGCTGCCGTATTGGGGCCAGCTGGCAGGCTCGGAGGCCGAGGCCAGGTCCATCCTGGCGGACCTGGGCGTCTCCGTCCTCGGCCTGGCCGGTGACCTCAATATGGACGGCTCCATCGGCTCCCGGACGGCAGCCCTGCGTGAGGACTACGCGGACGCGCCGGGGGAGCGGGGCACCCGGTACCTCTCGGTTGATGAGGCCGCCGCCCACATCGCCGCGTGCTCGCAGCTGGGCCTGCAGGCCGGCTTCCACGTGATCGGCGACGCCGGCCTGGACGCCGCCCTCGAGGCGCTGGACCAGGCCGCGTCCGAGGTGGGCGAGCAGCGCGTGCGCGCCGCCGGCCACCGCCTGGAACACGTCGAACTGGCCGACGCCGCCGCGATCGGCCGCCTGGCCAAGTACTCGGTGACGGTCAGCGCCCAGCCGGTCTTCGACGCCCTGTGGGGCGGCCCGGACAGGCTCTACGCCCGGCGCCTGGGCGACCGGCAGCAGGGGATGAACCCGTTCGGGTCCTTCTACTCCGCCGGCGTGCCGGTGTGCTTCGGCAGCGACAGCCCGGTCACGCCGCTGAGCCCCTGGTCCAGCGTCCGGGCCTGCCTGGAACACCACGACGAGGGCGAACGCATCTCCGCGCGGGCAGCCTTCCTGGGACACACCCGCGCCGGCTGGCGCGCGGCCCGCTACCGGAACCCGATGGCGGGCCAGCTGGTCCCCGGCGCCCCGGCCAGCTTCGCGGTCTGGGAGGTCGAGGAACTCATGGTCCAGGTGGCCGACGGCCGGGTGCAGTCCTGGAGCACCGACCCTCGCGCCCGCACGCCGCTGCTCCCGGCACTGGACACCGGCAGCGACCCGGTCTGCCTGCAGACCGTCCGCGACGGCGTTGAACTCTACGCGAGCGGTTCGCTGGGCCGCTGACCCGCCGCCGGCGCGGCCCGAACGGCCCGCCGGCGCCCGGACTCCCTGTCTATAATGGGAAGCTGTGCCCGTCGTCGGCTCCCGCCGACCATCCCGGCCTGCCGACCGCTCCCTCCAAGGAAAGGCCCCGCTGTGCGTGTCCTCACGATCATCCCGACTTACAACGAGCTGGAATCGTTGCCCAAGACCCTTGGACGCCTGCGCACCGCCGTGCCCGCCTCCGACGTGCTGGTGGTCGACGACAACAGCCCCGACGGTACCGGCGCGCTGGCCGACCGGATGGCGGCTGAGGACAGCCAGGTCCACGTGCTGCACCGGGCGGGCAAGGCCGGCCTGGGTGCCGCCTACATCGCGGGCTTCAAGTGGGGCCTCGACGCCGGCTACGACATCCTCGTGGAGATGGACGCCGACGGTTCGCACAAGCCCGAGCAGCTGCCGCAGCTGATCGAGGCCGTGGAGCAGGGCGCCGACCTGGCGATGGGTTCCCGCTGGGTTCCCGGCGGCAGCGTGGTCAACTGGCCGCTGTACCGCCAGGCGATTTCCCGCGTCGGCAGCACCTACGCCCGCATCATGCTCGGCGTGAACATCAAGGACGTCACCGGCGGCTTCCGCGCGTTCCGCCGCAGCACCCTGGAGAAGCTGAACCTGGATTCGGTCGATTCGGTGGGCTACGGCTTCCAGGTGGACCTGGCCTGGCGCGTCGCCCGGCTGGGCCTGACCATCGTCGAACGCCCCATCACCTTCGTCGAGCGTGAGCTGGGCGCCTCCAAGATGAGCGGCAATATCGTGGTGGAAGCCATGATCAACGTCACCAAGTGGGGCCTGACCGCCCGCTGGAACACCCTGAGCCACAAGCTCGGCCGCAAGTAGCCAGGGGCCGACCGGCACAACGGCGCAGGCAAAGCAGACAAACAAAAAGCCGGGCCGGAACCCCTGAGGGGTTCCGGCCCGGCTTTCTTTGTGTAATGACCTAGGCGGAGCGGCGTTCCCCGCGGCGTTCGCGGAGGATGGTGAGCCGGTCCTCGAGGATCTGCTCCAGCTCCGGCAGGGAGCGGCGTTCCAGAAGCATGTCCCAGTGCGTGCGGACAGCTTTTTCGTTGCCGTTGACCGGACGCTCGCCGTCAACCAGGAGCGCTTCTTTACCGGTCTTGGAAACCCATACGGGGGGAATCTCGGCCTCGGAGGAGAAGGTGACGAATACCTGCTCGCCGTCCGCGCAACGATATTCGACCCGCTGGCGCGGAGCGGGCTCGACGCCGGATTCGGTCTCCATGCTCTGTGCGCCCAGGCGCATACCCCGCAGGCTGCGATCGCTCATTTTTTCTCCCTCATGATCGGTTCGCAGGGCCGGAACCCTGCGCTAGTCCGTGGGCTGAACCCGCCGGACTACTGTGTGCATTGCGTTCTCCGGTGAACCCGTTGCAGGCGGCGCGGCCGGTCGGAGGACCTGCCGTTGTGCCGCGGTGTTCTGCCACCGGATATAACGCTCAGCGAAGCCTATTTGTTCCAGCAGGGTGAACCGGCCGGACAAATACTCCACTATACTCTGCCGGGGGCCACCAGGCAAAGGGGAACGCGGCAAAGGGGGCGCGGTAAAGGCAAAGCGGCAAAGAGAAACGCCGGGCCGCTGCCGGCCCGGCGTTCCCAATATTTCGCAGGGTGTGCGGTCAGTGCTCCGCGGCGCCCGCAGGAGCTCCGGCAGACGGGGCCGACGCCGGGACTGCCGGCGTCGTCGGTGCCCCACCCGCAGCCGGCGCACCGGCCGGAGGTTCGGGGGAGAGGCCGCCCAGGGCGCCGCCGATGCCCTTGAGGGCCTCGCCCACCTCGCTGGGGATGATCCAGAGCTTGTTCGAGCTGCCCTCGGCCAGCTTGGGCAGCGTCTGCAGGTACTGGTAGGCCAGCAGCTTCTGGTCCGGGTTGCCCTGGTGGATCGCCTCAAAGACCTTCTGGATGGCCTGGGCCTCGCCGTCGGCCCGCAGGATCGCCGCCTGGGCGTCGCCCTCGGCCTTGAGGATGGAGGACTGCCGCTGGCCCTCGGCGGTGAGGATCGCGGATTGCTTCGTGCCCTCGGCGGTCAGGATCGCGGCGCGGCGGTCACGCTCGGCGCGCATCTGCTTCTCCATCGAGTCCTGGATGGAGTGGGGCGGATCGATGGCCTTGAGCTCCACCCGGGACACCCGGATGCCCCACCGGCCGGTGGCCTCGTCCAGCACGCCGCGGAGCTGGCCGTTGATCTGGTCGCGGGAGGTCAGTGCCTCCTCCAGGTTCAGGCCACCCACCACGTTGCGCAGCGTGGTGGTGGTGAGCTGTTCCACGGCCTGGATGTAGTTGGCAATCTCGTAGGTGGCGGCGCGGGCGTCGGTGACCTGGAAGTAGACCACGGTGTCGATGGAGACCACCAGGTTGTCCTCGGTGATCACCGGCTGCGGCGGGAAGGAGACCACCTGTTCGCGCAGGTCCAGCAGCGGCAGGAGCCGGTCAACGAAGGGGATCAGGATGGTCAGACCGGGGTTCAGCGTCCGCTGGTACTTACCGAGCCGTTCCACCACGCCGGCGCGGGCCTGCGGGATGATCCGCACCGACCTGACCAACACGATTATCACGAACGCCACAAGTACCAGCAGTACAACTGCGACTGCGATATCCATACATCACCTTTTCCCCAGATATGTGGTTTTGCTGTGCGGCGGGTCCGCCGCGGGATCTCACGTTGTGTGCTTGCGGGCCTAGGCGCCGGAGTCGGGGGCGCCCGGGTCCAGTGTCCGGTCCAGGACTTCAGCGCCTCCACGCGGGACGACGACGGCGGTGGCGCCGTCGATGGCGCTGACGGTGGCGGTCTGACCCGGTTCGAGGACGCCGGAGTCCAGCCGGGCGGTCCAGACGTCGCCGCCGATCTTGACCAGGCCGCCGGCTGAGCTGACCTGCTCCAGGACGACGGCGGGCTCGCCGATCAGGCGTTCGATGTTGCTGCGCTGGTCCGCGGGACTGCTGCGCAGGTGCTTCAGGGCGACGGGGCGGACAAAGCCGACCATCAGGAGGGACACGACGCTGAAGATGACGATCTGCAGCCAGAGGTCCGCTCCGCCGAGGGAGGCCGCCAGGCCCGCGAGTGCGCCGCCGCCGAGCATGATGAAGAACAGGTCGAGCGTCAGCATTTCCACCACGGCGAACACCAGGAACACCGTGAGCCACAGCGCCCACCAGTTGTCGGCCAGCCATTCAAACATCGTTTCCCCCTGGATGTTTTCTTGGTACGGTGCCGCAGACGCGGCCCCGTAACGTCTTTCCATCCTAGGCGGGATGCGGTGCCAGGTGGGGTTCCGGTCCGGCAGTAGCCGGGAACGTAGTGAAGTCGTTACCCGCCGGCGGGGCGCGGTTCCGGCCGCCGCTCCCTCTACAGCGGCGTGAAGACGCTGATCCGGAACCGGGCCGTCACCGCGGTGCGTGCGGCCTGGCGAGCCCGGGTCTCCTCGAGGGATGCCCGGTCCAGGTGATGCCCGGCGGGGCCCATCAGGGCGAGCTTCACGACGTCGTCGGGCGTGAGGTCCAGGGCGATATCCACCTCGCGTCCGGGCAACGCCGTGAAATGCCCGACCAGACCCGCCGCCAGCCGTTCCTCCTTGGCCGGTTCGATGCCCAGCATGCCCGTGGTGCCTGCGACCTCCGTTAGGTGTCCTGGGCGCGGGGTCACCACGATCAGCCTCCCGCCGGGGCGCAGGACGCGGGCGAATTCGGCGGCGTTGCGGGGCGCGAAGACCACCATGACCACGTCGACGGCGGCATCCCGGACGGGCAGCGGCTGCCAGATATCGGCGACGAGGTTCGCCGCGCCAGGGTTCAGCCGGGCCGCGCGGCGCAGGGCGAACTTCGAGATATCCAGCCCGACGGCGGCGGCGGGAACCCGGTCCAGGACGGCGCGCAGGTAGTGACCGGTGCCGGTGCCGGCGTCCAGGATGGCCGGTCCGGCTTCCGAGGCGCCTTCAGCGGTACTGGCTTCCCCCGCTGCTTCGCCTCCGGCGCCCGTCAGCGCAGCCGCGGCGAACTCCGCGAGGGCGTCGGCCAGCGGCCGGTAGTGGCCGGCGGACAGGAAGTCGTGCCGGGCCGCCGCCATGTCCGCCGAGTCCGATTCGAACACGGTGCCCTTGCCGGTCAGGAGGTTGATGTAGCCCTGTTTGGCGGCGTCGAATGAATGCCCGGCGTCGCAGACCAGGCCGCCGCCGTCGGCCGCCCCGCGAAGGAAGCCCCCCCGGCACAGCGGGCAGGCGAGGAGGGCACGGGAGGCGGAAAGCATAGTCTCCATCGTAGGGCCGGCCGCCTCCGGCCGGAGGAGCCCGCGGACCTCCCGGAGAACTCCCTCGCCTCCCGCCGCGGCTGGGCGACGCCGGCGCAACGCCGGACTGTGAGGTATTTCACCTGCCGCCGGGACGGGGCTAGGCTCGCACTCGTGAAACCCCAACATGTGACCCTGCTCAAGTCTGTCTCCGCGCCCGCCGTCCACCCCGACGGAACCCACGCCGTCGTGTCCGTGGTGCGCCCCGATTTCGACGCCGATTCCTACGTGGGCCAGCTGTGGTCCGTCTCCGCGGACGCGGACCGGGCACCGCGCCGGCTGACCCGCGGCTTCCGCGACACCGCGCCCGCCATCTCCCCGGACGGGCAGGTCCTGGCCTTCATCCGCGCCGCGGCGGGCGGGAAGCCGCAACTGCACATCGTGGAGGCCGGCGGCGGCGAACCCGTTGCCGTCACCGACGCACCGCTAGGAGTGGGCGCCTTCGCCTGGTCCCCGGATTCCCGCAGCATCGTTTTCGCCGCCCGCACCCCGGAAGACGGCCGCTACGGCACGGTCGACGGCGTCTCCGCAGGCGGCGAGGACGCCCGGCTGATCACCGACTACCAGTACCGGATGAACGGCGTGGGCTACACGGCCGACAAGCCCCAGCAGCTCTTCCTGCTGGATGTCCCGGCGCTCACCGACGAACCCTGGGTGGCACCGGCCGGCCGGGCCCTCAAGGACGCCGGCAAGGACGCGTCCAAGGACGCCGAGGACACGAAGTCCTCCGGCAAACTGCCGGAAGCGCACCAGCTGACCCACGCGGCAACCGACCATGACGGCGCAGTCTTCAGCGCCGACGGCAGCCACGTCTACTTCACCGCAGCCCTGCACGAGGGACACGACCGGGACCTGGTCACCGGGATCTACCGTGTCCCGGTCGGCGCCGCTGCTAACGCCGACGAGACCCCCGCCCCGGAAGAGGTCCGGCCCGCTGCCGCCGGCACTGGCACCCTGTCCATCGGTGCCGTCCGGGAAAGCCGCGACGGCCGCCACCTCTACTTCCTGGCCCAGGACCTCGGTCCGGAAGGACTGGACTTCGTGGCCCGCAACACCGCCCTCTTCGTGATGCCCCCGGCAGGCGGCGACGCGGTCCGGCTCAGCGACCCGGAAACCCAGGACATCGCGGGCCCGCTGGAACCGGCCGGGACGGACGGCGTGCTGGTGATGAACAATGCGCGCGGTGCCTTTGAGCTGCTCCGCGTCGGCCCCGACGGCAGCAGCGCCGCTCTGACCACCGGTCCGCGCGTGGTCACCGGTGCCGCGGAAGCAGCCGGAACCGTCTGGATCAGTTTCACCGACGCCGGGACCTCCGGTGACGTCGCCGTGCTCGGCGGGGGGGAGCCCCGGACGCTCACCGACTTCTCGGCTCCGCTGCGGGAGGAGGCCGGCGTGCTGGTGCCGCAGGAGCTCACCTTTGCCTCATCGGACGGCTACCCGGTGCACGGCTGGTTGGTCATGCCCGAGGGCAGCGGCCCGCACCCGGTGCTGCTGAACATCCACGGCGGCCCCTTCGCGCAGTTCACCGGGGCGCTCTTCGACGAGGCGCAGGTCTACGCCGGTGCCGGGTACGCGGTGCTGATGTGCAACCCGCGCGGCTCTGCCGGCTACGGCCAGGAGCACGGGCGCAGCATAAAGGAGCGGATGGGCACCGTGGATATGCAGGACGTCCTTTCCTTCCTCGACGGTGCGTTGGAGAAGTTCGAGGAGCTCGACGGCGGCGCGCTGGGCATCATGGGTGGCTCCTACGGCGGCTACCTGACGGCCTGGACCATCAGCCACGACCACCGCTTCAAGGGCGCAATCGTCGAACGCGGCTTCCTGGACCCCGTAAGCTTCACCGGCTCGGCCGACATTGGCTGGTTCTTCGGCGGCGAGTACACCGGCCGCTCGGCGGAGCAGATGGAAGCCCAGAGCCCCATGGCCCGGATCGGGGAGGTGCGCACTCCCACCCTGGTGATCCACAGCGAGGAGGACTTGCGCTGCCCGGTGGAACAGGGACAGCGCTACTTCACGGCGCTGAAGCAGCAGGGGGTGGAGACGGCCTTCCTGGTCTTCCCGGGCGAGAACCACGAGCTGTCCCGCTCGGGCACGCCGCACCACCGCCGGCAGCGGTTCGAGCAGATCCTGCAGTGGTGGGGCCGGTATCTGCCGACGGCCACTAACGCAGTGTCCTAAGCCCCAGGCCCTAGGGCCGCGAGTCACCCAAGGCCCGGCAGGAATCCCAGTTCCTGCCGGGCCTTTGTGATGTCCGGTTGGGCCCAGCGGGCGGCGTATTCGGTGTTGGTGGTCAGGGACCGCAGTTCTGCCCTGTCCAGGTACAGCACGCCGTTGACGTGGTCCGTCTCGTGCTGGACGATCCGGGCCTGCCAGCCGGTGAACTCCCTGGTCTTCACCTCGCCGTCCGGGTCGGTGAAGGTTAGGCGCACCGATTCGGGGCGCAGGACGGCGGCCTGCAGTCCGTTGACGGACAGGCACCCCTCGTAGAAAGCCTTTCGCTCTGTGCCGAGGGGTTCGTAGCTGGGGTTGAGCATGGCGAAGAACTCCAGCGGCTGCCGACCCCGGACGGCAGCGACCTCCGGGTCGACGTCGAACGTGTCCTCCAGCACTGCCAGCCGCAGCGGGATGCCCAGCTGCGGGGCGGCCAAACCCACCCCCGGCGCTTTGTGCATTGCCCGGCGCATCAGGTCGATCAGGGCGGACAGGGTGGGGGCGTCCAGCTGCCCCGTGAACGGGGCCGCGCTCTGCCGGAGCACTGGGTGGCCGGCCTGCACGATCGGCGGCAGCACCCCGGCCTCGAGGATCCGGTGGACGGTTTCCCGGATCTTGTCGTCGAGGGAGAGAGTCCCGGCGGAATCGGTGTCCGCGCTGGTGGGATCGGTGTCTGGACTGAGGTTGCTGGCGTCTGCTGGCATGGCTCCAGACTACTGGCGACCGCACGCGGCGGTGACGAAATCGTAGATCCTGCCGCGCAGCGCCGGCCCGGCAGCGATCTTGAGTGTGCCTGCCCGGCCGGCCACGGTGACGTGGAGCGGTATCAGCGTGCCCACCTTGTCCTCGGCGACGGCGTGCGGGTCGCACCGTGCCGGCCGCAGCCCCAGCGGGACCTCGCGTTCGGGCTGGTCGGCGGTGATCTGCAGTCCGTGCGGCCACGGTGCCGCGGCATCTTCCTCCAGCAGCGTGGTGCCGCCGACGCCATCGATGGTGAGCGTTTGCTTCACCGTCGAATCTCCGGCGATTCGCGGAGTGATGACGAGGTCGACGACGGCGGCGCGGCCGTCTGCGGTGGGCCGCAGGTCCGGGGCGAACCGGAAACCCGCGACGGCATTCGCCGCCTGCGCCACGCACTGTTCGTCGTTGTTCCGGGTCAGCACCCCGAAGGGGTCGGTGACGGCAACCGTGACCTGGCTGACCGCCCCGGTGGTGTCACGGAGCCGCAGGGTGGCCTCGCCGGCCTTCGCTTCGCTGCCGGATGACGCACCCGTGGCCTCGGTGCCGGCATTGCCGGATGCTTCGCCGGCCGCCGGGCAGGCTGCGGCCGGGAGCGGGGCTGGGAGGCTCTTGGCTTGGCCCGGCGGCAGTTCGGTCCCGCCGCCCGGGGTCGCCCAGCCGATGGCGCCGGCGAACAGGCCGGTGGTCACGTCGGCCGCCTCGACGGTGAGGACGGCGGAGGTGGTGTTGGTCAGCTGGATCTCCACGATCTGCTTGCTGTAGTTGTCCCGGAACTGGTTCATCGCCACGGTCACGGGTGCAGCGGACGGGGTGCCGGTAGGGGCAGACGCGGTGGCGGGGACGGAGGACCCGGGCGTTGGTGCGGCCGGCGACGACGTCCCCGTGGTGGAGGGGCCCGTGGGACCGGTGCAGGCCACGGCCAGAAACACGGACACCAGCAGCGGCGCGAGTGTCAGCGCGGCGCGGGCCCGACGTGGCTGATTCTGTGCCGTCCGCCGTTCCGGCGGTGGCCTGCGACGGATCGGAGCGCTGCCCATGCGGCCAGTGTAGGCGCGGGTGCCGTACCACGGCAGGTGCCGGCACCTCTCGTTGCCGGCACGGGAGGTGCGAGGTCCGGTTCGGTTAGTCTCAAGGTATGACTGACGCCGCGCCCCTGGACCGTGTGCTGGGCCTGCTCCGTGCCATCGAGTCCGGCACCGGGTCCGCCGCATTGGAGCCATTTCTCGCCGAGGACTATGTCCTGACGGAGGCGCCCCACCTGCTGGCCCCCGCCGGGAGCACCCGGACCCGGGACCAGGTTCTTGCCGCCGCAGACCGCAGCGGCGAGGTCGTGATCGGGCAGCACTTCGACGTCCGCCGGACCACCTGCCAGGAGAACCGCGTGGTGGTGGAGGCGGAATGGTCGGCCGTCCTGCAGCTGGACCTGCCACTGTGGGACAAGGGTGAGACCATCCGCGCCCGGACCGCCTCGGTCTTCGAACTCCGCGACGGCCTGATCATCAGCCAGCACAGCTACGACTGCTACTACACCCCCGAGTAGGCGCCGCCCGCACGTCAGCGCACGGTGAAGAGGCTCAGTGCATGGTGAAGCGGCGGGCCGTCCACCGGTTCAGCGCCGGAATTGACGCAGCCGCCGCGATTGCCCCGTTCCGGGCCGCGAGGAGTCCCGCCGGCAACGGCCGTCCCAAGGCCATGTTGATCTCGGACTGCCGCACCGCACGGGCCGCGGCCCTGAGCCTGCGGTGCTCGAACGCCCGCAACTCGGGCACCATGGACGGGTCAGTGGACCGCCCGGTGGCCAGTAACGAGGGGATGAGGCCGGCCAACTCGACGGCGTCCAGCCAGCCGAGGTTCATGCCCTGGCCGCCGATCGGGCTGATCTCGTGGGCGGCGTCCCCGATAAGGACGCAGCGCCCCGCGGCCATCCGCCGGACCAGCCGCGAGCGGACGCCGAAGGTGCTCAGCATGGTGTTGCTGCCAGCGTCGACGCTGACGCCGGTGCGCCGTCGAACCTCCCCGGCCAGCCCGTGAGCCCCGTCGCCCGCGGGCGTACCGCCATTCATGCGCACTACCCAGCGCCGCTGCGGGCCCGGCAACGGGAAGGACTCCACGATCCCGTCGGCGGCGAGGAAGAGGGCCGCGTCGGTGCCGAGGTCGGTGCCGTCGTCGAAGTCGCCCATCAGGTACCGGTCCGGGTAGTCCATGCCGTGTGTCCCGAGGCCCGCGGCGGAGCGCACAACGGAGCGGACGCCGTCGGCGCCGATCACCAACGACGCCTCCAGGTAGTCCACGAGCCCGGCGCTGTCGGTGCGCACCCGCACCGGGCCGCCCTCCCGCCCCCTACCCGCCAGGCCCGTCACCCGTACCCCGCAGCGGAGCGCCCCGGGGTCCAGGCCGCGCAGCCTGGCCGCCAGGACCTCTTCCGTGCTGTTTTGCGGCAGGGACAGCACGAACGGGTAGGGCCCGGGCACGGCGTCGAAACTCATCTCCGCCAGGGTCCGGCCCGCGTTGACCGCCACTCCGCGCCGGATCGGGACGCCCCGGCGGATCAGCTCCTGGTCCACGCCGGCGCGGGACAGGGCGCTCAGGGCCGGCGGGTGGATGCCGATGGCGCGGGAGTGCCCGGCGGTCCCGGCGGTCCGGCGTTCCAGGACGGTGACGGATATCCCGCGCTGCAGAAGCAACGTGGCCAGGAACAGGCCGACGGGCCCGCCGCCGACAATAGCGACGTCGATCACGGGCGACGGCCCGGCGTCGCGGAATCGTCGGACGCACCCTGAGGGTTCCCGCTGCCGGGAGGGACCTCACTGGCGGGGCGCTCCAGCAGCAGGAGGTTGCGGAACGGGAAGCCGGGCCGCACCGTCCAGCCCGGGGGAGCGGCGGCGCGCAGTTCGGCGGGCGTGTAGCTGCGGCGGATGGACGTCAGCCCGTCGGCCCGGATGAAGGATCCCCGGAACGGCAGGGCGGCGCCGGAGAACAGCCCGTAGGCCAGTGCGCTGCGCCGCAGGTCGTTGTGCAGGACCAGCCGGCCGGCCAGCGCCGCCGACTCGGACAGGAACGCGGGCAGATGGTCGTCCGGGAGGTGGTGCAGGACGTGGTTGGAGACCACGATGTCGAACCGTTCCCCGGCGGCCAGGAGCCCGGTGGTGTCCTGCCTCCGGAAGCTGACTCCTGGAGCCTTCCCCGCGGCGGTCCGGGCCTCGGCGAAGGCGGCGGCCCGCGGGTCCGGGTCCACGGCCGTGACCCGCAGCGGAAGCCGGTCGCGGGCGGCCCAGCGGGCCAGCCGGACGGCGACGTCTCCGCCGCCACAGCCGACGTCCAGCAGGGACACCGGGGTCCCTGCCGCGAGAAGCGGCCTGAGGTGCTGCCGGTAGATCCCCCGCCAGCCCGAGACGGCGCGGTTTACCAGGTCAAATTGCGCGTAGGTGCGCTCCAGCCGGCCGGGGTCACAGTCGTCCCGGTCCATTTCCTCGACGGCATCGGCCGCCCGGTCACTCAGCAGCACGGAAGCTCTCAGACCAGGGCGGAGGCGGTCGCTGCCGCGGCGGCCCGCTCCGATGCGCGTGGCGAATCTTCCCGCCACCCGGTGACCTTGGTGAACAGCGCGGTCTCCACGGTCAGCCCCGGACCGAACGCCATCGAGCAGATCCGCTCGCCGCGCCCGTCGCCGTCGTCCGCTCCCGGATTGGCGGGAAGGTCCAGGATGTGCCGGAGGACGAAGAGCACCGTGGCGCTGCTCATGTTCCCGTAGTTGCGCAGCGTTTCCCGGGCCGGCCGCAGTTGCTCCTTGCTGAGGCCCAGCCGGGCCTCGACCTTGTCCAGGATGCTGCGGCCGCCCGGGTGGATGGCCCAGTGCCGGATGTCGCCGTACGCGGCACGGGTCAGTGAGGGGTCACGGGCCAGGAGGGGTTCCAGGGCGCCGACGATGTGTTCGTCGATGATGTGCGGGACGTAGGTGCCCAGCACCATTTCGAAGCCGGCGTCGCCGATGTTCCAGGCCATGGCCTCCTCGCCCACGGGGGTGAGCACGGTTTCGAAGTGGTCCAGGGTCATCAGCGCCGGCGCGTCCGGAACGTCCCGGGTCGTAATGACGGCGGCGGCGGCCCCGTCGGCGAAGAGGGCCGAGCCCATGATGGTGTCCGGGTCGTTCGAGGTGCGCACGTGCAGCGAACAGAGCTCGGCGCAGACCACCAGCACCACGGCGTCCGGATCCGCCTCGCAGAAGGCGGCGGCAGCCCGCAGCGCCGGGAACGCGGCGTAGCAGCCCATGAACCCGAGGTGGTACCGCCGGACGGAGGGTTTGAGGCCCAGGCCGCGGACGATCTTGTAGTCGGGTCCGGGGTTGAAGAACCCGGTGCAGGAGACGGTGACCAGGTGGGTGATGTCCTCCCGGGCGATGCCGGCGCAGGCGTCGACGGCCTTCTCCGCGGCCTCGATGAAGAGTTTGCTGGCCTCGACGGCGAAGATGTCGTTACGGGCCTTGGTGCCGGGGCTGAGCAGGAGTCCGGAGGCGGCGTCGAAGAACTGCGGGTCGGCGGCGGTGCTGCGCGTGGTCAGTTCGTCGAGGGCGGTGTAGCGCGTATCGATCGCGGCGCCGTCGAAACAGGTGGCCACCAGGCGGGCTCCGAGCCTGCTGAGGCCCGGCTGGGCGGCGAAGACGTCACGGGCTTCGGACTGGATCAGGACAGTGGGCGGGACAGCAGTTTCCAGGGACCTCAGGTAGACCGTCATGGTTCATTCTGTGGGAGCCCGGCGGATTAGACAATGGCGTCTTGGCCGCGGCTGGCGCCCGCCGTCGTCGTTCCCGCCCAATAACACCACCGTCTGTTCTAAGCTGGCCCTGCACGCCCAATGGAAGGAGACGCGGCAGCATGACACCAGCAGGGGAGCCGGCCCCGGCGGCGGTCCACGTCGCCGACACCCATGACCTGATCCGGGTGCAGGGGGCACGGGAGAACAACCTCAAGGACGTTAGCGTCGAGATCCCGAAGCGCCGCCTGACCGCATTCACCGGCGTCTCCGGCTCCGGCAAGAGCTCGCTGGTGTTCGCCACCATCGCGGCCGAGTCCCAGCGCATGATCAACGAGACCTACAGCGCCTTCGTGCAGGGGTTCATGCCTACCCTGGCGCGCCCCGACGTCGACCTCCTCGAGGGGCTGACGACGGCGATCATCGTGGACCAGGAGCGGATGGGCGCCAACCCCCGGTCCACGGTGGGCACCGCCACGGACGCGAACGCGATGCTCCGGATCCTCTTCAGCCGGATCGGCACCCCTCACGTCGGGCCGCCCACGGCATTCTCCTTCAACGTCCCCACCCGCAAGGCCAGCGGTGTCATGAGCACCGAGAAGTCCGGCCGGGTGGAGAAGAATGTGGTGCAGAACGTCGTCTACCTGGGCGGCATGTGCCCGCGGTGCGAGGGCATGGGGTCCGTGTCCGACATCGACCTGACCGCCCTGTATGACGAGACCAAGTCGCTGGCCGGCGGGGCGCTGACCATTCCCGGCTACAGCATGGACGGCTGGTACGGCCGGATCTTCAGCGGCTCCGGGTTCTTCGACATGGACAAGCCGATCAACAAGTTCACCAAGAAGCAGCTGGATGACCTGCTGTACCGCGAACCGACCAAGATCAAGGTCGAGGGTATCAACCTCACCTACGAGGGCCTGATCCCCAGGATGCAGAAGTCCATGCTGTCCAAGGATCCGGAGGCGATGCAGCCGCACATCCGCGCCTTCGTGGAGCGGGCGGTCACATTCCAGTCCTGCCCGGAGTGCGACGGGACCCGGCTCAGCAAGGAGGCCCGGGCCGCGCGGATCAACGGCAAGAACATCGCCGAACTCTGCGCCATGCAGATCACCGACCTGGCCGGCTGGATCCGGGAGCTCCGGGAACCGTCCGTGGCGCCGCTGCTGGGCGGCCTGCAGCACCTGCTGGATTCCTTCGCGGAGATCGGCCTGGGGTACTTGTCCCTGGACCGGCCGGCCGGGACGCTGTCCGGGGGAGAGGCGCAGCGGACCAAGATGATCCGCCACCTGGGATCCTCGCTGACGGACATCACCTACGTCTTCGATGAGCCCTCGATCGGCCTGCACCCGCACGACATCGAACGAATGAACGGGCTACTGCTGCAGCTGCGGGACAAGGGCAACACGGTGCTGGTGGTAGAGCACAAACCCGAGACCATCGGCATCGCGGACCACGTCATCGACCTGGGGCCCGGCGCCGGAGCGGGCGGCGGTGAGGTGGTCTACCGGGGCACCGTGGCGGGGCTGCGGGGGAGCGGCACCGTTACCGGCCGGCACCTGGATGACCGGGCCGCGGTCAAGGACCCGGTGCGGACACCGGTGGGGGTATTGGAGGTCCGCGGCGCGTCCACGCACAACCTCAAGGACGTCGACGTCGACCTGCCGTTGGGCGTGCTCTGCGTGTTGACCGGTGTCGCCGGCTCCGGGAAGAGTTCGCTGGTCAATGGATCGGTGGCCGGGCGCGACGGCGTGGTGGTGATTGACCAGGGCGCCATCAAGGGTTCGCGGCGCAGCAACCCGGCGACCTACAGCGGGCTGCTGGAGCCCATCCGGAAGGCTTTCGCCAAGGCCAACGGCGTCAAGCCGGCGCTTTTCAGCTCCAATTCGGAGGGCGCCTGCCCGGCCTGCAACGGCGCGGGCGTGATCTACACGGACCTGGGTGTCATGGCCACGGTGGAATCGACGTGCGAGGAATGCGACGGCAAACGCTTCCAGGCCTCCGTCCTGGAGTACACGCTGGGCGGCCGGAATATCGCCGAGGTGCTGGCGATGTCCGTGGCCGAGGCGAAGGACTTTTTCGGCGGGGGAGAGGCAGCCACCCCGGCCGCCCATAAGGTCCTGGACCGGCTCGCCGACGTGGGATTGGGTTACCTGAGCCTGGGCCAGCCGCTGACGACCCTGTCCGGCGGCGAGCGTCAGCGGCTTAAACTGGCGGCCCAAATGGCCGAAAAGGGCGACATTTACATCCTCGACGAGCCGACCACCGGACTGCACCTGGCCGACGTCGCGAACCTTCTGGCGCTGCTGGACCGGCTGGTGGACTCGGGCAAGTCGGTGATCGTCATCGAGCACCATCAGGCGGTCATGGCGCACGCGGACTGGATCGTCGACCTGGGTCCGGGTGCCGGGCACGACGGCGGCAGGATCGTTTTCGAGGGCACACCGGCTGAGCTGGTAGCCGCACGGTCCACGCTGACGGGCCAACATCTGGCCACCTACGTGCGCCACTAGACCGCAGACAACTAAGCCCTTGAAAGTTCAACCGCAGGAAAGGAACTGGTGTCCATGACCCGCCAGAGTGTTCTCGCATCGACGGCACCGAAGCCCATTGGACCGTATTCACAGGCCGCCACGGCACCCGGACTGGGCGTGCTGTTCCTGTCCGGTCAGACGCCCATCGATGCGTCCACCGGCGAACTGGTGGACGGCGACGCTGAAGCACAGACCCGGCGGGTTTTTCACAACCTGGAGCAGGTTCTGACCGAAGCCGGCCTGGGCTGGGACGACGTCGTCAAGGTCAACGTGTACCTGACGTCGATGGCTGACTTTGCGGCGATGAACTCGGTGTACCGTGACATCTTCAATGAGCCGTTTCCGGCGCGCACCACGGTGGCTGTCGCTGAACTTCCGCTCAACGCGCGCGTGGAAATCGAACTGACAGCGGCACTGCGCTAAGCCCCTCCCGGGTTCCTGGCCGCAACGCCGATAATCAACATTATGTAAAGTAATGCTGAATTACCCCCTCGCCCAGGTGTCTTCTTGGGCTCCGCGTACCGAGTCCTCACCGCTTTCTCACTGCACGTAGACCACACTGGATGCCGGTAAGGAATTATCACCCAGGGGGAATTCGTGGCAGCAGCAGGAGCCGATCAAATTAGCGCAGATGCCTGGACCGGCGTCGGGCCTTCGTACGCGCAGAGTTTCGCCCACCTGTGCGCGGGTACCATCGCTCCGTTGCTTGAGGCAACAGCCGGGATCCTTGGCCCACTGTCTGGTCGCAGGGTGGCCGACGTCGGGTGCGGAAATGGAAACCTCGCCGCGGCGGCGATCGAACTGGGCGCCGACGTCACCGCTGTAGACCCGGATGCCGGGATGCTCTCCATGGCCCGCGCCGCGGCACCTCAGGTCGACCTGATTCTGGGCGGACTGCCTGGCCTGCCACTCCCCTCGTCTGCATTTGACGCCGTCCTCGCCAATTTCGTCGTCAACCATGTCGGGGATCCTCGCGCCGCCGTCGTCGAACTCATCCGGGTGTGCCGGCCGAAGGGCACGGTCGGTGTCACCGTCTGGCCCTCCGAGCTTTCGGCCATCAACACCCTGTGGGCGGACGTGGTGAATGCCAGCGGGGTAACGGCAGCCGGCCAGGGCAGACTTCCGGTGGACAAGGATTTTGATCGGACCGAACCGGGCCTGCGGGTGCTGCTCCAACGGCCCGGCCTGGAAGCCGTGCAGACGAGAATCCTCTCATGGGACTTCATGATCGATGCCGAAGACCTGTGGGCCGGTCCGGCCGGCGGCGTCGGGGGAATCGGCAAGATGGTTCGCAGCCAGGCGCCATCCGTTCAGGCCGCCATGCACCGGGAGTACCTGCGGCTGGTCTCCCCCATCACCACGAACGGAAAAGTCGTGCTGCCGGCGGTTGCACTGCTCGGCGTGGGACAGGTTCCTCACAAGAAAGAGCTGCTAGTTGATGATTTCGCCGTGGCCGTCGGATAACAGGACCGAAAGCCGTTCGCGCCACATCTGCAGCTGCTCGGGCGTAAGCCGGGTCCACTCAAAGATCTCCCCGGTGATCAGCAGCGGCTCAGCGCTCCGATACGACCGGGTGGGGTTGCCCGGAAACTTCTTGTCCGTCACGTTCGGGTCGTCCTCAAACGCCCCGATGGGTTCGACGACGTAAACACGGGGGCGCAACGCGCCGTCGGACAACTCTGCAGCGATTTCCGCCGCCAACCCGGCGCCATCGACGAGGGCCGTGAAGTAGATGTGGTTCATCACGACCTCGGGACGGTAATTCGACCGTCGGCCCGCAGTCAGCCGGTCCCCCACCCGCAGATCCGCGACCGTGCCGTGGAAGAAGGGACCATTCTCACTGGATGCTCCGGACACCTGCACTCCTCACCTGTCTGCGCCGACGTCGACGCCGCTCCCCTACGTTAGCCCGCATTCCTATCATCCCCCGGCGAGGCACCATCCGCGGAGGGAGCCGACACCGCCGTTGACGTCGACGGGGCGTCCCCGATCGCCAACCCGGGCGATGGCAGACTGGCGCAATGAACACCCGCGGCGACATGCCACCCTGGCCAGCGACCCACCCGGAACAGGGCCCCATCCGTCTGCGCAGGTTCACGGATGCGGACGCGGCCATGGCCATGGCCCTATCGCGGGATCCATACGTCCCGACGGTGGGAAGCCTCCCCGCGAACGCCACCCTGAAGGAGGCTCTTGCGTGGATCGCGCGGCAGCGGCAGCGTTTCACCAATGGCTCGGGGTTCTCCTTTTCGATCGCCGAGCTGACGAGTGACCGGGCCGTGGGAAACATCGGGCTCTGGACCAGGGATCTGGGCCAAGGACGCGCGCAAGCAGGCTACGCGGTCGTCCCCAGCGCCAGGGGCGCCGGGATCGCGGCGGCAGCCCTCGGAGCCCTCACCGCTTTCGCCTGGTCCATCGAACAGCTGCACCGGGTCGAGCTGTTTATCGAGCCTTGGAATGTGGGGTCCATGCGAACCGCAGAACGAAGCGGCTACCGCCGCGAGGGACTACTCCGCAGTCACCAGGAAATTGCCGGGAAACGGTGTGACATGGTCCTTTACGCAGCGACCCGCGACGACATCGTCCGGCCGCGGACAGACCGTGAAGGAGAATCAACAAGTGCCCAATAGACTCCCCGATGACGGGATCCTGGTTCGAGTGGACGGCCGCACGCGGTCCGAGATCAAGCACATGCTGACAGGCGGCGGGGTCCTGCTGAACGCTCACGCAGAAACCCTCCTGGCCCATCCCGCATTCGACGCTTCGGAGGCCCGGATTCTCCGCATCGTGGCCGGACGCGCCGGGCGGCAGAAGTCGACCGGTGCAGATCAGCTGTCCTCCGCATGATGGGCTGAGCCGCGGTGCAAGAAAAGATCCACAGCGGCTTCAGTGAGCCCTTGAACCACGGCCGCAATAACTTCCAGGATGACCGACATGCGGTAACTGTAAGACTTTTTGTTCGGCGTCTCGACAAATCGCCACCTGCTGAAGATTCTCTGCCGGTGTTCGGCCTAAGACCCTGATCTCCGAAGCGGTTTCTCAGAGGGCAGTAAAACGGCGATGCCCGACCGCCTGAAGCCATAGGATGTCCTGAATGTCAGGCAGCAACGGGGAGCTGACGGGAAACTAAGGCGGGAAGGTGACAGACGATGTTCTCGCTCGGGATTGAACTAGGGCCCGAACTGATGGCCCGCCAAGCCGCGTGGTTCGCTCCTACGCATCAGCCTTTCCTCATTCCCAGAGAAGGCTCGAGTCGCATCGGTATCGAACCCCGACGAGGAGAACTCGACGCTGAACTGCGGGATACCTTCGAGATTTACAACGTCCCGGATTACCTGGTCTGCGTTCTGGTGAGCGAAGAAGAGTTCAATGATCTCGGACGAATGGCGCGGGCAGTTCTCCTGCACAACCAGATCACGTTCGCGAGGCAAGTTATCCCCTCCGTCCGAAGCGCCCCTGCTGAAGTTCGCGCCCAGGCAGCTGCCCAGGCTGACGGACATCGCTTCGTGTGGTGGCCCTCGCTGCTGGAAGGACATGAGATACCGGTCCTCGATGAATATCTTCGCCACGGTCGCAGACCTAGCAGGCATCTGGAGGTTCCCGAACATATCTGGGAGAACTCTCGTGCGGCTCTTCCCGGGGCTAGGGCACTCGCGGGCACCTTTCCCCATGCCAGCGGCCCTAACTGTCTTGGGACCGTCATGGCGGCAGCGGGCCGGTCCGACGCTGCCGGGAGGTGGATGCTGCGGGAGCCATTCGAGGAGTGGCTGTCTTCGACCGCCGCCCCGGGTGGCTCCGACGACGACGCCGGAACGGTGCTCGTCTGGCGCTCGCCGGACGGATTGGTTCAGCACGCTGCTGTGGCGATCGGGGGCGGGTACGTTCTTCACAAACCATCACAGGGCTGGATGAGCCCCAGGAAGATCCTCACCGCCAAGGAGGCAATTGCCAGTGCCCGGCAGCCTGGCCGGAGACTCACCCGCTACAAACTCCGCACTGTTTAGCGGCGCCGTTCGATCACCCGACGCCAAGGCCAAACCGGGCCTGTTCAACCCTGTGGTTCTCGAGCGAAGACGCTTGGCCAGTTGCCGAATTCGATGCGAAAAGTCAGTACCTCTGCCCGCCATCAAGTGCCCTACGGGCGATCTCCTTCTCAACGAGTGCGGACTCAGCAAGACCGAGAAGACCAACTATTGCCCATAAATACATTTGCCAAGCCCCTCCCCACAGCAGGGAAAGCGCCAACCAGGAGACTCCTAGGACATGGGTGCTGCTTTTCATCGAGCGAAGCGTTTCGGTGGACCGCCTAGGGAAGCGCGATGCTCTGCGCAGGCAACTCCAAATTCTTCGCACCCTTGCTCCTCGTTCCGGCGGTGAGGCGCCTTCATCGTAGTGACACCCATCGGGTGAGGCGACGGACGTGCTTTTCCGGCTACAAAGCGAGCGAGGATGAATAGCCGATCCGGCTCTCCCCCGGATACCCGCCCGGCACCAGGCCGCCCGCCATTCGCACGGCCTCGTTGTGGACAATATGATAAGTAGGCGTAATACTAGACAAACTAGTAAAGACGTTGAGAGAGTCTGGAGTGACCGTGACGGCTACCATCTCTGCCGGGCCTGGGGCGCCCGAGGTCGATATTCGCAATGCTGACCTTATCCGACTCATCGCCGGGGTGGCTGCCGCCGACAAGCCGTCGCTGGAGGGCTTTTACGCCCTCACCTCGGCCCGGTGCTACGGCCTCATCCGGCAGATCGTCCCCGAGGCCCACGCCGCGCAGGGAGTCCTCGAAGCTGTCTACGCCTCCGTCTGGAAACGGGCACGAACGTACCGGCCAAGCGACGGTACCCCCCTCGCCTGGGCCCTCTCCCTCGCCTACGGGCACGCGATGCAGGCGCGCACGGGTCGCGGCATCAACGCGGCCTGCGCCTGCCCCGGCCCCGGCCCCGGCAACGATCCATGAATCTCTTCTCCCGGCATCCCCGTCCCGTTCCCCCGGCCCCCGGGCAGGAATCCGTCTGGGACTATCCCCGGCCCCCTCGCGTCGAACACCGCAGCGAACGCGTGGTGGTGCGCTTCGGGGGGCAGGTCATCGCCGACACCACCGATTCGGTCCGCGTCCTGGAAACCAGCCATCCCCCGGTCTACTACCTGCCTATCGAGGCCTTCCCGGCCGGGGCGCTGCGGCCGGCGGAGGGCTCCAGCTTCTGCGAATTCAAGGGCGAGGCCCGGTACTTCGATGTCATCTCCGGGTCATCGACGGCGCATCGGGCCGGTTGGACGTACCCGGAGCCGGCTAAGGGCTTCGAATCCCTGCGTGGCCGGGTGGCGCTCTATCCCGGCCTGATGGACGCCTGCGAGATCGACGGCGAACGGGTCACCCCGCAGGAGGGCGGCTTCTACGGCGGCTGGATCACCGCCAACATCGTGGGCCCGTTCAAGGGCGCCCCCGGCACCGGCGGCTGGTAACCCGGCGCGGTCGAATGTACCAACGCCGTAAAGATCCGGCGTCCCCCGGAAACCTTCATTTCACACGGACAAATGTCCGCCGCAACTGAAATGGGGTCGAAGATGTTGAATCACCGAAAAGTGCTGCTGCCCGTTGTCATGGCCGCCGGTCTGGGCCTTGGGTTCGCGCTCACAGCGTGCGGACCCTACCCGGGCAACGCCGGCATGAGCTCCGCCGGGTCTCCGGTGGTGCGGGACACCGCCGAGTTGACGTCGACGTCGTCCGTTGAAGCAACGACCAAGGCCTCCGCCCCTCCGCACACTGCAAAAGGCCGCGACGCCGGCGACGCGAAGGTCTACACCTTTCCGGACGGCGGACTGAGCTTCGCCTACCCTGCCGACTGGACCGTGCAAACCTCGACGCCCCCAGCAGGGCTGCCCGGCGTGGAGGCCCTGGTCACGGACCAGTACGGCAAGGACCGGGTGCTACTGGCCCGGGGTGTTACGGCCGGTTGCGCCGGCGGCCCCGTCTCCCGCACGGTCTTGGACCGCGCCGCCGCTCCCGGCATTCCCACAGCCGACGGCGGACCAGCAGCGTTCGGCTTTGTCAGCGAAGTCTCCCCCGGCGGCGAGACCTACTCCATGGGCCTCACGGATCCCCGCTCGCTGCAGGAGGGCGACGGCGTCTCCTCCTGGTGCGGCCTGGTGGGTTCCGGCGGGGATGGGCTTTTTACGCGGGTAATCTTCGCCGACCCGGCGTTTCCCAGCCAGGGGGCGGCCAAGGCGTGGATGAAGACCAAAGACTATGACCGTCTCAAGGACTTGCTGGTCAGCGTCACCGTCCGGTGAGCCCGGGGTGTGGGGTGCCTGCGGAGGGGCATCCCACACCTGCGTCCGGACGCGTCAGTGCAGAGGCGGAATGGCTCCGTAGGACTTCGGCAGCGCATAGGGGTTGACCGGCCGATCCTCGTCGAGCGACGTCGGCTCTTGCGTCGCGTAGGTGCGCGGCGTACGCAGATTGCGGGACCGGCGTCGGAGTCCCGTCACGAGGAGCCCCAGCCCTGCGAGCAGGAATGCGGTACCGGCGGCGAGGGCCACCCCCGGCACACCCCGGCCCGAGAGCGCGTCGAAAAGGGGCAACGGCATCATGATGAGCGCCGCCGCCAGAAGGGCCACTCCGGACCCGATGAACAACGTTCCTTTTGATCCCACAATGTCCCCCTTAGAGGTCCACGGACGGACCCTACTACCAGTCAACCCGATCCGGCGCGTCGGGGGAAGCTCCCGCAGGCAACCATGTTCGCCGTTTCGCCTGAAGCGTCCAGCCCATGGAGGATAGGGAGCTATGTGTACCGATGAGGACCTGCCGCACGCCGAGTTCGCCTTTCCCGGACCGTTGAGGGACGCACTCGTGGGTGCCATTCTGGATGGCCGAAAGACGTCGACGACGTCGCTCGCCGTGGAGTACGCGCTCGCCGACGAGCCTTTACCGATGGTCGGGGCGCGGCAGCAGGTCCTGGATTCGGCAGGCCGTGCCGTTGCGGTCATCGAGACCACGGGTGTGCGCCGGATGCCGCTGGCCGAGGTGGACCTGGACCACGCACGGGACGAGGGCGAAGGCTACGAAACGGTGGCCGAGTGGCGCGCCGGACATGAGAACTTCTGGCACAGCGACCAGATGCGGGAGGCACTCGACGAGGCCCGCATCACGGTCCGCGACGACACCCTGCTGGTCCTCGAACGGTTCCGCCTGGTTCGTCGACTGTAGGACGGAAGCGGGCTAGGCTCGGCCCCATGACCGACGCCGAAACCGACACACCGCGACTGCTGGGGACCCTGCACGCCGCAGGCACGTCGGGGTTCGTCCGCCTCGAGGAATACCTGGACGCGCCCGTCGGTACCGTATGGAGGGCGCTGACCGGGCTAAGCGAGCTGGGCGCCTGGCTCGGCGAGCTGGCAGGGATATCGGGAGAGCCGCTTGCGGCAGCCCCCACCGCGGGGAGCGAGTACCGGGCGCGCTACTTTGCGAGCGGCTGGGAGGGTACCTGCCGCATCGAGGCGTGCGAGAAGCGCAGGGCCATCCGGATCGCCACCTCGTCCGAGGATGAACCCGAGGGGCTGATGAAGATCACGCTGGCACCTCACGGCACCGGGACCCTACTGGTGTTCGAGGACCATGGCCTGCCACTGACGAACCTGGCCGCCTACGCCGCCGGGGACCAGATCCACGTCGAGGACCTGCAATCCCACCTCGCGGGCAAGGGACGCTGCGACGCCCGACGGCTCTGGCAGCAACTGCATCCGCTCTATCTCCAGCAGCCCACGCATTGACCAGCGCAGGCATTAACGCCCGGCATGGACCCGCCCCGGCGGAGTCCAGAGCGATCCCCAACCGAACTGTGACATGACTTCGTCGACATCCCGCCGTCGCGGTTCAAGCTTTCGTCAGCATGCTTACTATACTGAGGGCTAACACTTCCGTAGAGAAACGAGCATCGCATGACTTCGGCATCCGCCACGCGTTCCCTCCCCTATCCCCTGGGCGTCACGCTGCGTGAGGGCGGCGCCAACGTAGCGATCTACTCGCAGACTGCCGACGCCGTCGACTTCTGCGTCTTCGACGGAGACGGCAACGAGACCCGGACCGCGCTCGCCGAACGCACCGGCCACGTCTTCCACGCCGTGGTCCCCGGCGTCGAGGTAGGCACCCGCTACGGGATCCGCGTCGACGGGGCCTGGAACCCGGACGCCGGCCTGCGGCACAACGTGAACAAGCTGCTGCTGGACCCGCACGCCACCGCCGTCGAGGGCGGCTACGACTGGGGCCAGGCCGTCTTCTCGCACGACCTGAACGATCCGACCGTCTTCGACGAGTCCGATTCCGCCGATTCGACGCCCCGCTGCGTCGTGACCGACCCGTCCTTCGACTGGGACGCGGGCTCCCCCGACATCGCCCCCCGCACTCCCCTCGCCGAGACTGTGGTCTACGAGGTCCATGTCAAGGGCTTCACCCAGCAGCACCCGGACGTCCCCGAGGACATCCGCGGCACCTACGCCGGCCTGGCGCACCCGGCGGCCATCAAGCACCTGACGGACCTGGGCGTGACCGCCGTCGAACTGCTCCCCGTCCACCAGTTCGTCCAAGACAGCCACCTCGAGGAGAAGGGCCTCCGGAACTACTGGGGCTACAACAGCATCGGCTTCTTCGCCCCACACGGCGACTACAGCTCCGCTGGCGACGGCGGCGGCCAGGTCGCCGAGTTCAAGGCCATGGTCAAGGCGCTCCACGCGGCCGGCCTCGAGGTCATCCTCGACGTCGTCTACAACCACACGGCCGAGGGCAACCACATGGGCCCCACCCTGTCCTTCAAGGGCATCGACAACGCGGCCTACTACCGCCTCGTCGAGGGCGAGGAGTCGGCTTACTTCGACACCACCGGCACGGGCAACAGCCTCAACGTCGGCCACCCCGCCGCCCTGGGCCTGATCATGGACTCGCTCCGCTACTGGGTAACGGAGATGCACGTCGACGGCTTCCGCTTCGACCTGGCCACCACGCTGACCCGCCAGGACGGCAGCGCCGAACTACACAGCGCCTTCCTCACCCTGATCGAGCAGGATCCGGTCCTCGCCCCGGTGAAGATGATCGCCGAGCCGTGGGACACCGCCGGCTACCAGGTGGGCGGCTTCCCGGCCGACTGGTCCGAATGGAACGGCAAATACCGCGACGACGCCCGTGACTTCTGGCACGGCGGCGAGAACATCCTGGGCGACTTCGCCCAGCGCTTCCTCGGCAGCCCGGACGTCTACGAGGGCAGCCGCCGCGCCTCGCTCTCCAGCGTCAACTTCATCACCGCCCACGACGGGTTCACCCTGGCCGACCTGACCGCCTACGACGAGAAGCACAACGAGGCCAACGGCGAGGACAACAACGACGGCGAGAGCGACAACCGCTCGGCCAACCACGGCGTGGAGGGCCCCACCGACGATCCCGCTGTCAACGAGCTCCGGGACCGCCAGCGCCGTAACTTCCTCTCCACCCTGCTGCTCTCCGCCGGCGTCCCGATGATCCTCGGCGGCGACGAAATGGGGCGCAGCCAGGGCGGCAACAACAACGCCTACTGCCAGGATGACGAGATTTCCTGGTTCGACTGGAACAAGGTGGACGGCGACCTGCTGGAGTTCACCACCCAGCTGATCACCCTCCGCCGTGAGAACCCGGCGCTGCGCCCCACCTGGTACCGCCACGCCCCCGAGGCCGGCAGCGCGGACACCGTCCGGGTGCTGCGGGCCGACGCCGAGGGCTTCGGCGACGAGGACTGGACCGAGGACCACCGCGCCATCGCCTTCGTGCTCGAGCACGAGGGCGCCGACGCGTTCGCGGTGCTCTTCAATGCGGCCGAAAACGGGGTGGAGTTTACCATCCCGTCGGCACCCGGTCAGGAATGGGAGCTGGCGCTCTCCACCGACCCGGAGCAGCAGGTTCAGGCCCCGGTCGAGACCCTGATCGTGCGTGACCGCTCGGTCACGGTCCTTCGTTCGCGGGCCTGATCACACCCTGAAGTGACTGTGGGGCGGGACCATTCGGTCCCGCCCCACAGTCATGCCCGGGCCGCTGTGGCCTGCGTCCTGGCTCTTAGCGGAGATCGGTCAGGCCCGTGCCCTGATCGTCGAGGCACGGCGAACGCTTACCGGCGAGCGCCCCGGTGGAGCGCAGGCAGGTGCACTGCGGCCCCTTGGTCCCCGGCAGCGAAGTCCAGACGAACCGCTGCATCTTGTTGTAGAGCCCGAAGTCGAGTACCGCCCCGTCCAGCCTGGGAGCAAGGTCCGCGCTGACGCTTAGCTCGACGGCGTCCTCCCCCGCCGGTTCAAGCTGGCACCGCAGCGGTTTCCGCGGCAGGGTCCTGGAAAAATAGAGGCCCTGCTTCCGGCATCCGCCGTCGGCCGAGTAGCAGTGCAGGGTGCCACCGAACACGCCGATCATCTCCAGCGCGGCGTCTGTGACGAAAAAGCGTCCATGGCCGGGGATGGCCGCCCCGGTTCTCGCGGGACGCCCCTCCTCCGGATGCACTGATACCCGGCCGGTCCGTTGCCTAGCCGGCAACGACGACGACCGTTCCGACGTTGCGGACTCCGCCCCGCACCGCCTGCTCAATGGACCGGGTGGCTTCCGTCAGCTCGGCCATGGTCCAGTGGGCGTGCGCCGGGGTGGTGACCTCGACGTGGAGCCGGTGCCCGGACCAGCGGAGCCGGACGGTGGATCCGGGTGCCACGGGTTCGATGGCCGCCTCGGTCCGGTCCACCAGGGCCGGGTCGACGCCGTCGAGCAGGCGCCGACCGATATCCCGCACCGTTCCCCAGAGCAGCACGAAGATGGTGATCGAGATCAGGATGCCGATCAGCGGGTCCGCCAGCGGGAAGCCGAGCCAGACGCCGATGACGCCGGCCACCACGGCCAGGGAGGTGAACCCGTCGGTGCGGGCATGCACGCCGTCCGCCACGAGGGCCGCGGAGCCGATTTCCTTGCCGACCCGGATGCGATAGACGGCTACGATCTCGTTGCCGGCGAAGCCGATGAGACCGGCCGCCAGCACCCAGCCGAGGTTGGTGAGGGGCTCGGGCTGGAAGATGCGGATGACCGATTCGACGGCGGCGACGACGGCGGACAGCGCCACCATGGCAACGATGAACAGGCCGGCGAGGTCCTCGGCCCGGCCGTAGCCGAAGTTGTAGGTCCTGGTGGCGGCGCGGCGGCTGAGGACGAAGGCGATCCAGAGCGGCACCGCAGTCAGGGCGTCCGAAAAGTTGTGGATGGTGTCTGCCAGAAGCGCCACCGAGCCGCTGAAGAGGAAGACCACCAGCTGCAGGAGCGACGTAACGGCCAGGACCACCAGCGAAATCTTCAGCGCCCGGATGCCCTTGGCCGAGGATTCCATGGCCTCATCGACGGAGTCCGCGGCGTCGTGGCTGTGCGGGACGAACAATCCGTGCAGGAACCCACGAAGTCCACCCCGGTGTTCGTGGCCATGGTCGTGGCCGTGTGCATGCCTGTGACCGTGGACGTGCCCATGTGCGTGGTCGTGGTCGTGACTGTGCGCATGGTCGTGGTCGTGACTGTGGTCGTTCGCGTCGTCGTGGTCGTGCTGGTGGGCGGCGGCCTGCGGCACGCTGCCGTCGGTGATGTCTTTCATGCCGTTCCGCTCTCTTGGTCTGCGTGGTGGTGCCGGGGGGTGCCGCCCAAGGTGTGTTCGGCTTGGTAGATCGCATCCGCCACGAGCTGGCGGGCGTGTTCGTTCTCGAGCCGGTAGTACACCCGCGTGCCCTCGTGCCGGGTGGAGACGATCCGCGCCATGCGGAGTTTGGCGAGATGCTGGGAGACCGCGGACTGGGGCTTCCCCACGGTCTCGGCCAGCTCGTTGACGGACAGCTCGCCCTCGCGCAACGCCAGGATGATCCGGACCCGGGTGGCGTCCGCCAACATCGCGAAGACCTCGACGGCCAACTCGACGTACTCGCCGTCGACGTCCAGGCCGCACGGCTTATCTGCATTCATGCGAATATTATGACACAGAGGTATTGGCGGAATTTTGGCCCGCTCCGGTGACTTGCCCATAAGTGACAGCATTCAACGCAGTCCCGCACTGCACCGACCCGGGAGGCACCATGCCACTGATCAACATCGACGTCGTCGAAGGACGCACCCAGGACCAGCTGCAGGCGTTGCTGGACACGGTTCACGAGTCAATGGTGGAGGCCTTCGAGGTGCCGCCCACCGACCGATACCAGATCCTGACCCAGCACAAGCCGCACGAGATGGTCGCCCTGGACACCGGGCTGGGGATGACCCGCAGCAACGACCTCGTCGTCCTGCGCTTCACCAGCCGGCGCCGGGCGGAGGACGCGAAGCAGAAGCTCTACCGGCTCCTGGCCACGGGACTCGACGCGAAGTGCGGCATCAGCCCCCAGGACCTGATCGTCACCATCACCGAGAACGACGCCGCCGACTGGTCCTTCGGCAACGGTACCGCCCAGTTCCTCACCGGGGAGCTTTAGGCTTCCTCCCCCGTACTGTCCCCGGCAAAGTCCACCGCGGCGGCGTCCTGCACCGCCGCGGTGCGGCCCGGGGCGGTGTGGAACTGCCAGTAGAGATTGGTGTGCGCAATGACCAGGTCCGGGCTGGGAGCACCCCACTCGGACTGGTCCTCGGTGGTGTGCGCGTCACCCACCAGCGTCACGTCGTAGCCGCGGACGAACGCGCCGTGAATGGTAGACCGGATGCATTCGTCCGTCTGGGCGCCCGACACCACCAGCCTGCCGATCCCGGCCGAAGCGAGGACCTCCTCCAGGTCGGTGTCCTCGAACGAGTCGGCGTACTTCTTGTGGACCACCGGCTCGGAGTCGTGCGGGGAGAGCTCGGGGACGATTCCCCACTCTTCGCTGCCGCGTGCCAGGTGCTCGGAAGAGTGCTGCACCCAGACCACCGGAACCCCCGCCTCGCGGGCCCTCTCGACCAGGCCGCCGATGTTCCGGACCACGCGGTCCCGCTCGTAGGCTCCCTCGACGACGCCATTCTGGACGTCGATCACGACCAGGCCCGTTGTCGGCCGATCGGCGAGTGTTGTCATTGCGCACCCCTTCGTGCTGTTTCTGCCGGTGTAATGAGTCGCGCCCATGCTAGCCGCGCGGGGCGACGAAATCCACGGTCCGGGGAACCGGCCGGGGATCGGTCGAGCTGCCGGGCACAGGAATCCGGTCCTGCCGATCCCGGTTAAACTTGGGGCATGCCCCTTAGCGCCCCAGCACCGCACCAGAACCAGCCCCTGGACGGGCGCCGCCCCGCGCCGCGCACCGCGATCCTGGCGGCTGCCGCGGACGCGCTCCTGATCCTGCTCTTCGCCGCCATCGGGCGCGACGCCCACCAGCGCGGCGAAATCGTCACCGGCGTGCTGGCCACCGCATGGCCGTTCCTGGCCGGAGCCGCGGCTGGCTGGCTGGTGTTCCGTCTCTGGCGCCGTCCGCTGGCGGTGTGGCCGTCCGGCGTCGTCGTCTGGCTCGCCACGGTGGCGGTGGGCATGCTGCTTCGGGCCCTCACCGGCCAGGTAGTGGTACTTCCGTTCGTGATTGTCGCCCTGATTGCCGTCGCCGTTTTCCTGCTCGGCTGGCGCCTCCTGGCCGCGGGCGTGAGGCGGCTGCGCTCCCGCCGCAGCGGGAGCTGATGGACTAGGCTTGCAACCATCCGGGCCTGCCCGCACCGGCGGCTTCGGCCCTGCTCCGGCACCCCGGCAATGATGCACCCGCTCCGAAAGGTCCCCACGTGATCACCGCTTTCGTCCTGATCAAGACTGATGCTTCCGCCATCCCGGAGACGGCCGAGAAAATTTCGTCGATCCCGGGCATCAGCGAGGTCTACTCCGTCACCGGCGAGTGGGATCTGATCGCCATCGCCCGGGTGGCCAAGCACGAGGATCTGGCGGATGTCATCGCGGACAAGCTCTCCAAAGTTCCGGCTGTGGTGCACACCACCACCCACATCGCCTTCCGCGCCTACTCCCAGCACGACCTCGACGCGGCCTTCGCCCTCGGCTTCGAGCAGTAAGCGCCTCGCGCAACAAAGGCTCAGGCAGTAGACACTCGAGCGCTCACAGCCACGCGCGGCCGGCGACTGTTCAGTCGCGGGACAGCGCCACCCAGCGGTCCAGGACGGCGGCGGCGGCACCCGAGTGCACAGCTTCCTCGGCCCGCTTCATCGCCGCGGCCATCCGCTCGGTCAGCGGCCCGGCGGCATCCAGGTCGAAGGCCACCAGGCCCGCCGCGGCATTAAGCAGGGCCGCGTCCAGCGCCGGCCCGGGATCTCCGGCCAGCACGGACCGAACGACGGCGGCGTTCGCCGCGGCGTCGCCTCCGCGCAGTTCCGCCACCGTCGCCTGACGGATGCCCAGCTCGCGCGGGTCGAAGGTCTGCTCGGCGACGTCGCCGTTCCGGATCTCCCAGATGCGGGAGGGGCCGGTGGTCGTCAGTTCATCGAGGCCGTCGTCGCCGCGGAACACCAGGCCGCGGCTGCCGCGCCGGGCCAGCACCCCGGCCACCAGCGGCGCCATCCGCTCGTTGGCCACACCCACCGCGGATGCCTGGACGTGCGCCGGGTTGGTCATCGGCCCCAGGAAGTTGAAGGCCGTCGGAACACCAAGGTCACGCCGGGCGACGGCGGCATGCCGCATGGAAGGGTGGAAGACCTGGGCGAAGCAGAAGGTGATGCCCGCTTCTTCAGCGTTGCGGGCCACCCGCGGGATCGGCAGGTCCAACCGGACGCCGAGCGCCTCAAGAACGTCGGCGGAGCCGGACGCCGACGACGCCGCCCGACCGCCGTGCTTGACCACTTTGGCGCCGGCGCCGGCGGAGATGAGCGCGGCCATAGTGGAGATGTTCACGGTGTTCAGCTGGTCCCCGCCGGTGCCGACGATGTCCAGCTTCTCCCCGGCGATCTCCAGCGGGTTTGCGGAGTTGATCATCGACTCGACCAGGCCTGTGAGTTCGGCCACCGTCTCGCCCTTGGCGCGCAGCGATACAAGGAACCCGGCCACCTGTGCCGGCGAGGCCTCACCGGACATGATCGAGGCCATGGCCCAGGCGGTGTCGCCGGCGGTGAGGTCCTCACCCTTGATCAGGGCGCCGATAAGGCGCGGCCAGGTCCTGCTTGCCGCCGGTGTAGATGCCTGGGAAGTCACGGTCCGATGCTATCGAGCCGGGAGCCGCAATGCCCAATGCGAAGGCCTGCGGAACTTTTCCGCGCGATTTCGCGTCTTTGTAGAAAAAGTGCCCTCAAAAGGCGGTTCGCGTTGGGCACACAGGACTTTTACAGACATAATGTCTATGTGACATCTGCGACCCATGCCCCCAGTACCCCGGCGCACCCCACGCTGAACCGCCCGAACATGGTTTCCGTTGGAACCGTTGTCTGGCTCTCCAGTGAGTTGATGTTCTTCGCCGGTCTCTTTGCCATGTACTTCACACTCCGTTCGACGTCCGGACAGATGTGGGCTGAAGAGACAGCCAAGCTCAACTTCCCCTTTGCGCTCGTTAACACGATCGTCCTCGTGGCCAGTTCCTTCACTTGCCAGATGGGCGTCTTCGCCGCGGAACGGCTTCAGCCGCGCCGCCTTGGCGGTCCGCTGAGCTTCTCCCGCTGGGGAATGAATGAGTGGTTCACGCTCACATTCATCATGGGTGCGTTCTTCGTGGCCGGCCAGTCGACCGAGTACGCCATGCTCGTCTCCGAGCACGTCTCGCTCTCCTCCAACGCTTACGGCTCGGCGTTCTACATGACCACCGGCTTCCACGGCCTCCACGTCATCGGCGGCCTCATCGCGTTCCTGCTCATCATGGGACGCTCCTTCGCGGCCAAGAAGTTCGGACACTTCGAGGCAACCTCCGCGATCGTCACCTCGTACTACTGGCACTTCGTCGACGTCGTGTGGATCGGCCTCTTCCTGGTCATCTACGTCCTCAAGTAGCCACCCCTTGTCTCTCTTTCTACAAGAGATAGAATTTCAAGAAGCGGCTCCCGGAGCCAACGCAGCATCGAAAAAAGGAACCACCACGTGAAGGCACTCTCGCAGAAGCGACGTCACCCACTGGCAGCAGTTGCACTGTTGCTGATGGGCCTCCTCATCACTGGTGGGCTGTACGCCGTCGCCACCACCGTCAACCAGGCCAAGGCCGACACCACGAGCTTCAGCGCAAGCGACGCGGAGGAGGGCGGCAAGCTGTTCGCCGCCAACTGCGCCACCTGCCATGGCATGGGTGCCAGCGGATCGCAGGCGGGCCCGTCGCTCGTCGGCGTCGGCGCCGCCGCGGTTGACTTCCAGGTGGGAACCGGCCGTATGCCCATGCAGATGAACGGTCCGCAGGCTTACAAGAAGCCCGCCCAGTTCAACGAGGAGCAGACCCACCAGCTGGCTGCCTATGTAGCCTCCCTGGGCCCCGGCCCCTCCATCCCGGAAGCCGGAGTCCTCGACGAGAAGGGCGACGCCGCCAAGGGTGGCGAGCTGTTCCGCACCAACTGCGCCATGTGCCACAACGCCGCCGCTGCCGGTGGCGCACTGACCAAGGGCAAGTTCGCCCCGGCCCTGGCCGACGTGTCCGGCAAGCACATCTACGAGGCCATGGTCACCGGCCCGCAGAACATGCCGGTCTTCTCCGACGCCAACGTCTCCCCCGAGGGCAAGCGCGACATCATCACCTTCCTTAAGCAGATCGAATCCAACGGATCCCCGGGCGGCAACGACCTCGGCGCCCTCGGCCCGGTCTCCGAAGGCCTGTTTGTCTGGATCGCCGGCCTGGGCGTCATCATCGCCTTCACCATCTGGCTGACCTCGCGGACCTCCTAGGCTCCGCACCCCGTAAGAATTTCTGCCGGCCCGCCGGCAGGTTGAATTGAAAACTAACCCGGCGAGAGCCGGGACGAGAGAAGGATGAGGCGAATTATGGGCAACCATAGTGACGGCAGTCCGAACCACTCGGGCACCGTAGCTACGGCTGGTCAGAGCGAGGTGGAGAAGTTCCAGGATCCTGGAATTCCCCCGCACCGTTTGCGCCTGGCTGACACGGACCCGAAGGCCGCAAAGCGAGCGGAACGGCAGGTGGCCCTCCTGTTCGGCGTATCCGTCGTTGGTACCCTGATATTCCTGGTGGCGTACTTTGCCATCGATCTTGGAAACGACTCCTCGATCGCCACTATCCGGCTGCAGAACACCCTGCTGGGCATCGGCACCGCGTTCGCGATGCTGGGCATCGGCACGGGCATCGTGCACTGGGCCAAGGCCCTCATGCCGGACCACGAAGTGTCGGAAGAGCGTCACGCCATCCGCACCGAAGAGGACCGCCAGGCCGCCGTCCGGATCGTCGACGACATCGTCGAGGAAACCGGCATCAAGCGCCGCCCGCTGATCCGCAACACCCTGCTGGGCGCCGTCGCCCTCGCCCCGCTGCCGGCCTTGGCCGTCTTCGGCGACCTCGGTCCCCGTCCGGACGACAAGCTGGCCCACACCATGTGGGCACCGGTCAACGGCAAGACCAAGCGCCTCACCCGCGACCCTGATGGCACCCCCATCAAGGCCTCGGACGTCACCATCGGTTCCGCCTTCCACGTCATCCCGGAAGGCCTGAACGAGCTGGAGTCGGGCAAGCTGAACGAGAAGGCCAAGTCGGTCGTCCTGCTCATGCGCCTGAACCCGGAATCCCTCAACCCCTCCCCGGGGCGCGAGGACTGGGGCTACAACGGCATCGTTGCCTACTCCAAGATCTGCACCCACGTCGGTTGCCCTGTCGCCCTCTACGAGCAGCAGACGCACCACCTGCTGTGCCCGTGCCACCAGTCGACCTTCGACCTGACCCAGGAATGCAAGGTCATCTTCGGCCCCGCCAGCCGGCCGCTCCCGCAGCTGCCCATCGCCGTCGACGATGAGGGTTACCTCTACGCCACGAGCGACTTCAAAGAACCTGTTGGACCTAGCTACTGGGAGCGTGATGAGCATGAGCGCAACATCAACAGCTGACACCCCCACCTTTGTCGCCAAGACCAAGGGCGGCCGCATCACCGACTTCGTCGACCAGCGCGTCGGCGGATCGGGCATCCTCCGCGAATTCGGCCGGAAGGTCTTCCCGGACCACTGGTCCTTCATGTTCGGCGAGGTGGCGCTGTACTCCTTCGTCATCCTGCTGCTCTCCGGCACCTTCCTGACCTTCTTCTTCGATCCGTCGATGGCTGAGACCCACTACCAGGGTTCCTACATGCCGCTGAAGAACGTCGAGATGTCCGTGGCGTACAACTCCTCGCTGAACATCTCCTTCGATGTCCGCGGCGGCCTGTTCATGCGCCAGGTGCACCACTGGTCGGCACTGCTGTTCGTGGCCTCCGTGGCCGTGCACATGCTCCGCGTGTTCTTCACCGGCGCGTTCCGCAAGCCCCGCGAGATGAACTGGGTCATCGGCTCCGTCCTGCTGATCCTGGCCATGGCCGCCGGCTTCACCGGTTACTCCCTCCCCGATGACCTGCTCTCCGGTAACGGCCTGCGCATCATCGACGGCGTGATCAAGTCCATCCCCGTGATCGGCACCTACATCTCGTTCTTCCTCTTCGGCGGCGAGTTCCCGGGCACGGCCATCATCGGCCGCCTGTACGTGCTGCACATCCTGCTGGTTCCGGCCCTGATCCTCCTGATGATCGCGGCCCACCTGTTCATGGTCGTCGTGCACAAGCACACCCAGTACCCCGGCCCGGGACGCAACGACGGCAACGTCGTCGGCTACCCCCTCGGCCCGGTCTACGCGGCCAAGGCCGGCGGCTTCTTCTTCATCGTGTTCGGTGTCATCGCCCTCATGGCCGGTTTCTTCACCATCAACCCGATCTGGAACTACGGTCCCTACGACCCCTCCCCCGTCTCCGCAGGCACCCAGCCTGACTGGTACATCGGATTCGTCGACGGCGCCCTCCGCCTGATGCCCGGCACGTTCGGCAACTGGCACGTGGAGCAGATCTTCTTCGGCCACGTCTTCACCTTCAACGTCCTGCTGCCGGCCCTGGTCCCGGCGGGAATCCTCTTCACCGTGATGTTCACCTACCCGTGGATCGAACGCTGGATCACCAAGGATGACCGCGAGCACCACGTCCTGGACCGTCCGCGCAACGCCCCGACCCGTACCGCCATCGGCATGGCCGGCTTCGTCTGGTACTGCGTGATGTGGGCAGCCGCTGGTTCCGACCTCATCGCCACGCACTTCCACGTGGCCCTGAACGACGTCACCTACTGGCTGCGCGCACTGTTCTTCATCGGCCCGGTCATCGCGTTCATCGTGACCAAGCGCGTCGCCCTGGCGCTGCAGCGCAAGGACCGTGAGATCGCCCTGCACGGCCGTGAGACCGGACGCATCGTGCGCCTGCCGCACGGTGAGTTCATCGAGGTCCACGCCCCCCTGGACGAGTACAAGCGCTACAAGCTGGTCGGCTTCGAGTCCCCGAAGCCGCTCCCGGCCCAGCCGAACGAGAAGGGTGTGGTGGACCGCAAGGAAAACCGCCGCGCCAAGCTCTCCCGCTGGTTCTTCGAGGACCGGGTGGCACCGGTCACGCCCACGGAGCTCGCGGCGGCCCACAGCCACCACGGCGCCCACGAGGCGGTCGAGGCGAACGCCGAGCAGAAGACGCTCAGCCACTAGTCTCCCCTCGTAAGACATAGAAGAGGCCCGGTCCTGATGGATCGGGCCTCTTCTGTGTTTCCGGGGACGTCCAGTGCTATGGCCTGGTCCCCGTGGCGACCGGCGCCTAGGGCCGGTAGCCGCTGACGTAGTTCCTGGTGGGACGCACGCCGGGCCGCTGCAACGGGACCCAGAGCTTGTACCGGTCGGCCCGGTAATAGGAGACTGAGTAGTCCACCATGGCGCGGGCCACGAAGGCGTGCCGCTGGATCTTCAGCAGCGGCGAACCTACCTCGACATTGAGCAGCCGGGCGGTCGACGGCGAGGCGGCGGTCGCCTCGATCATGTCCTCGCCCCACTCCATCACCAGGTCGTAGCGTTCGCTGAGGACGTTGTAGAGCGACGTCGGCGGATCACCGTCGAGCAGGCCCGGCACGCGGTGTGCGGGAATGAAGTTCTCGTCCACGCTCATGGGTTCGTTGTCCGCCAGAAGGAGCCGCCGGAAGCGGACCACGGGCGTTCCCTCCTCCAGCTGGAGTTCGCGGGCCAGGAACGCGCTGGCGCCGATTTGCTCGAAGCTGAGGACCTTGGCCGCCGGGACCATGCCGCGGCGCTGCATTTCCTCGCTGTAGGAGGTCAGCTTCACCTGGAGGTCCAGCTTTGGTTTCCTGACGAACGTCCCTAGCCCCACGACCCGTTCGATGACCTCCTCACCGACGAGGGCGTCGATAGCCTGGCGGACGGTCATGCGGGCCAAGCCGAACCGCTCTGAGAGCTCCCGCTCCGACGGCAGGGCCGAGCCCGGCGGGCAGGAGGTGGCGATGTGGGTGCGCAGGATCTCGCGCAGCTGGACGTAGATGGGAACCCCGCTGGAACGGTCGATCTCGCCGGCCATCCGGGCGGCGTTACTTCCCACGGCCGGGCCTCGTGCAAGCTGTCATGAATTAAGCGTAGGGCACCCGCGCCACAGGTCTAGACCAATCCGGGCTCGCGGTTTCCCGGCTCTCCGCTCCCCCGGCTACGCTGGAGGCTGCATCTTTCGCTTGACCCCATCAGGAGCCTCCCTTGCCCGTACACAAGGCCGTCATCCACGCCGAAATCGGATTGCACGCCCGGCCGGCGGCAGAGTTTGTCCGCGCCGTCACCGCCACCGGCCTGCCCGTCACAATCGCCCGGCCCGGCCAGCGCGGCGTGGACGCCCGGTCCCTGCTCGAAGTCATGACGGAGGACTTCGAACGCGGCTGCGAGGTGGAGCTGGCCATCGACGCCGCCAGGATTCCGGAAGGCCGCAGCGCCGAGGACGCGGAGGCCGCCCTCAGCGACCTTGGCACCCTGCTGGCGGAGCAGTAACAAACAAAAACGACGGGGACCCCACCGGATGGTGGGGTCCCCGTCGTCGTTAGCGGTGCCGGGCGAAAGCCCGTGCGGTGCCTAGTGGGCGTGGTCTCCGCGGCTGTACTCGTAGACCCAGCCGATCAGCGCCACGATGGCCAGGCCACCGGCGATGAAGGTGATCCAGAAGCCGACTGCGATGCCCAGGAAGCCACCTGCGCAGGCGAGGCCCAGGACCAGCGGCCACCAGCTCCAAGGGCTGAAGTGGCCCTGCTCGCCGGAACCCTCGTGGATCTCGGCGTCGCTGCGGTCCTCGGGACGCAGGCCGACGCGCTTGCCGGTGAAGCCCAGGTAGGCGCCGATCATGCCGGCCAGGCCGGCGACCAGCAGGATGCCCAGGATGCCGACCCACTCGCTCCAGTTCGTCATGAAGCCGTAGACGATCGCGACCGGGATGAAGAAGAACACACCGAGTCCAAAAATTCTAGATTCGATTTTCACAGTTAGGCGTCCTTCTGGTCGGCGTTACCGAGCGTCGCAGCAGCCGGCGCCGGGGAGTCGATGGTGTAGCTCTGGGCGAGCTCCGGGTGGTGCAGGTCCAGGGCGGGACGCTCGGACCGGATCCGGGGCAGCGAGGTGAAGTTGTGGCGCGGCGGCGGGCAGGAGGTTGCCCATTCCAGCGAGGCACCGAAGCCCCACGGATCGTCGACCATGACGTTCTCGTTGCTCCGCCAGGTGATGTAGACGTTCCAGAAGAACGGGATCAGCGAGGCGCCCAGCAGGAAGGAGGAGTACGTGGAGAACTGGTTCATCCAGGTGAAGCCGTCTTCCGGCATGTAGTCGGCGTAGCGGCGCGGCATGCCCATGACGCCGAGCCAGTGCTGGATGAGGAAGGTGCCGTGGAAGCCGAGGAACAGCATCCAGAAGTGGATCTTGCCGAGGCGCTCGTTGAGCATCTTGCCCGTCCACTTCGGCCACCAGAAGTAGAAGCCGGCGAACATGGCGAACACGACGGTACCGAACACCACGTAGTGGAAGTGCGCCACGACGAAGTACGTATCGGAGACGTGGAAGTCCAGCGGCGGGGAGGCCAGGATGATGCCGGTCAGGCCGCCGAAGAGGAAGGTGGCCAGGAAGCCGATGCTCCACAGCATGGGGGTTTCGAAGGTGATGGAACCCCGCCACATGGTGCCGATCCAGTTGAAGAACTTCACGCCGGTGGGAACCGCGATCAGCATCGTCATGAAGGAGAAGAACGGCAGCAGGACCGAGCCGGTGACGTACATGTGGTGGGCCCACACGGTGACGGACAGTGCGGCGATGGAGATGGTGGCGTAGACCAGGCCCTTGTAGCCGAAGATCGGCTTGCGGCTGAAGACCGGGAAGATCTCCGAGACGATGCCGAAGAACGGCAGGGCGATGATGTAGACCTCGGGGTGGCCGAAGAACCAGAACAGGTGCTGCCAGAGGACGGCGCCGCCGTTCTCCGGGTCGAAGATGTGCGCACCGAAGCGGCGGTCGGCGCCGAGGGCGAAGAGGGCCGCGGCCAGCGGCGGGAAGGCCATGAGCACCAGGATGGCGGTGACCAGGGTGTTCCAGGTAAAGATCGGCATACGCCACATGGTCATGCCCGGGGCGCGCATGCAGATGATCGTGGTGATGAAGTTGACCGCACCCAGGATGGTACCGAAGCCGGAGAGGGCCAGGCCGAAGACCCAGAGGTCACCGCCGACGCCGGGGCTAAAGGTGGTGTTGGACAGCGGCGCGTAGGCGAACCAGCCGAAGGAGGCGGCACCCTGCGGGGTGATGAAGCCGGAGACCGCGATCGTGGAACCGAAGAGGAAGAACCAGAAGGCCAGCGCGTTCAGTCGCGGGAAGGCGACGTCGGGGGCACCGATCTGCAGCGGCATGATGACGTTGGCGAAGCCGGCGAACAGCGGGGTCGCGAACATCAGGAGCATCACCGTGCCGTGCATGGTGAAGAGCTGGTTGTACTGTTCCTTGGTCTGCAGGATCTGCATACCGGGTTCGAACAGTTCGGCGCGGATCAGCAGCGCCATGACGCCGCCGAAGCAGAAGAACACGAAGGACGCGATCAGGTACATGTACCCGATGGTCTTGTGGTCCGTGGAGGTGATCCAGTTGACGACGATGCGCCCCTTGGATTTGGGTACTACGGGAGCCTCAAGGATCCCGGAGGGCTGAGAGTAGGTTGTTGCCACTTCGCGCTCCCCTTACTTGTTCTCGGTCGGGGCCGGGTTGCGGTCGTACTCTTCGCCGAGCAGGCCGGTGTTGCCGTCCTGGCGGAGCTGGTTCATGTGGGCGGCGAACTCCGACTCGGAGACGACCTTCACGCGGAACAGCATTTCGGAGTGGTACTCACCACAGAGTTCGGCACACTTGCCGTCGTAGGTTCCCTCTTTGGTGGGAGTGAACCGGATGTAGTTGGTCTTGCCGGGGATCATGTCGCGCTTCTGCAGGAAGGCGGGAACCCAGAAGGAGTGGATGACGTCGCGGGAGTTCAGCTCCAGGTCAACGGACTTGTTGACGGGCAGGTACAGCGTCGGCAGCTTTTCCTTGTCGACGTCGTTGCCGGTCAGGTGCGCCTGGACGCCGGCCTCGTGGAGGTCCTCGGTGACGACGTCACCCTTCTTGTAGTTGAAGTCCCAGGCCCACTGCTTGCCGCGGACGTCGACGACGACGTCGGCAGGCTGGCTGCGGTCGTCGATTGCCTTCTGGTCGCTGTCGGTGAAATAGAAGAACACCAGGACCATGAAGAGCGGGATCGTCAGGTAGAAGACCTCGAGCGGGAGGTTGAAGCTGTTCTGGCGGGGGAACCCGACGGTGCCCTTGCGGCGCCGGTAGGCGACGATGCACCAGATCATCAGGCCCCAGGTGATGATGCCAACGACCAGGGCTGCAATCCATGAGTTGACCCAGAGGTCCATGATGCGGTCAGTGTGGTTGGTGGTGCCGCGCTCGGTCGGCAGCCACCCTTTCTGTACCTCTGGTGAACATCCAGTCAAAGCCAACGCGCCGGCTAGTGCCAAGCCAGTGATCGAAGTGATCTGTTTGCGTCGGCTGCCGGTTCGGTTCTGCGAACTCACAGACGGCCCTTCCTACTTGTTGCTGTCGCCCGGCCGCATACAACGATCCGGGCACACTAAAAGTTTTACTACTCGGTGTAGAGCTTACCGCTCCCTGGGAGTTTTCGCCCACATGTCCGCGCCGTGGTCCGGCACCTTTTTCGGGGTTTCCGCGTTAGGGTCCCCGGACGGAACAATGGCCGGGCTGAAAGCCCGGCCATTGACCTTAGTGGAAGGAGTCTCCGCAGGCGCAGGAGCCGCCGGCGTTGGGGTTATCGATCGTGAAGCCCTGCTTCGAGATGGTGTCTTCGAAGTCGATGCTCGCGCCGCTGAGGTACGGCACGCTCATCTTGTCTACGACGACCTCGACGCCGTCGTAGTCGCGGACGGCGTCGCCCTCGAGGAGGCGCTCGTCGAAGTAGAGCTGGTAGATCAGGCCGGAGCAGCCGCCCGGCTGCACGGCGACGCGGAGGCGCAGGTCGGTGCGGCCTTCCTGTTCCAGCAGGCTGCGGACCTTGCCGGCAGCGACGTCGGTCAGCTGCACCTCGTGGCTGGCCAGTTCCTGGCTTTCCTGGACTGCGGTGTCGGTGCTGGTTTCATTGGTTGTAGTGCTCATGGCCTACCTTCTGACGACGGTCGGAGCGGCGCCGCCCGGCGGCGCCGGCCCCTGCTTTAACGGTATGGGCTATAGCTACATGCTACGTCGATCAGTGCTGTAGCTCTAACTCCTGGGATAACCGTCCGCGTCCGCCGGATGTTCCCCGGAAGCCCGGTATCAGGCCAGTCCCTCGGCGTTCAGCCGGGCCAGGAGCAGCGCCTCGGCGATGATCGCGTTCCGGAAGTCCTCCAGGTGCAGGGACTCGTTGGCGCTGTGGGCGCGGGAGTCCGGGTCCTCGACGCCGGTAACCAGGATCTGGACGTCCGGATACAGCTCGGTGAGGTCCGCGATGAACGGGATGGACCCGCCGATGCCGGTCTCGACGGCCGGCACGCCCCAGGCCTCGCCGAGGGCCCACATCGCCAGCCGGGCCGCCGGGGAAGAGGTGTCGGTCATGAAGGCGCTGCCGGTCTCCCCCGGGGTGAAGACCACCTGGGCGCCGAACGGGGCGTTGGCCTCGACGTGGCGGCGGACCGCGTCCATGGCCTCGTCCGGGTTCTGGCCCGGGGCCAGGCGGAGGCTGAACTTGGCCTTGGCGCGCGGCAGCAGGGTGTTGGAGGCGACGTTCACGGCGGGGGCGTCGATGCCGATGATGGACAGCGCGGGTTTCGTCCACATGCGCGAGGCGATGCTGCCGGTGCCGGCGAGCTTGACGCCGTCGAGCACGGAGGCGTCCTTGCGGTATTCCTCCTCGGTCAGGTCCACGGCGGCGTCATCCCGGCCCACCAGCCCCTCGATGGCGACGCTGCCGTCGTCGTCGTGCAGGGTGGCGATCAGGCGGGAGAGCAGGGTGGGGGCGTCGAGCACGGGGCCGCCGAACATGCCCGAGTGCACCGCGTGGTCCAGGACCTTGACCTCGATGGTGCCATCCACGAGGCCGCGGAGGCTGGTGGTCAGGGCGGGGATGCCGACCTTCCAGTTAGAGGAGTCGGCAACGACGATCACGTCGGAGCGCAGCAGTTCCTGGTGGGTTTCGAGGAATGCGCGGAAGGTCGGCGAGCCGGCCTCCTCCTCCCCCTCGAAGAAGAACGTGACGCCGAGGCCCAGCTCCTCCCCCAGCACCCGGCTGACCGCAGAATAGGCGGCGACGTGCGCCAGGATGCCGGCCTTGTCGTCCGCGGCGCCGCGGCCGTAGAGCCGGCCGTCCCGCTCGACGGCGGTGAACGGTTCGGTCTCCCAGAGCGAGAGGTCGCCGGTGGGCTGGACGTCGTGGTGGGCATAGAGCAGGATGGTTGGCTTGCCGGCCGCGGCGGGACGGCGTGCGACGACGGCGGGTCCGCCCGGGGTGCCGTCCTCCTTGTCGCAGCGCAGGATCCGGACATCATCGAAACCGCTGCCGCGGACCAGCTCGGCCACCGCGTCGGCGCTGGCATTCAAGGGAGCGGGATCGAAGCTGGGCCAGGCGATGCCGGGGATCGCGACGAGTGCCTTGAGCTGCTCGACGGTGGCGTCAAAGGCCTCGGTGACGGCCTGGCGGAGGGCTGCGGTATCGACGGTCTGGGTGGTGCCGCCTGCTGAATGCTGCGGGGTGCCCGCGGGTGATGAAGTCATGGCCAAAACACTACCCGTGTCCCCGATCACCTCAAACAGCACCACAGGCCCCACCGGAGGCACGGCGCGGGCGCCGGCACGCGTCCCGGTGCCCGCGTCCGCCGCCGCGTCATCGGGCCGGGAACGGCACCTCTGCAGGGTAGTCTGTAGGGGTGTTTGGACGGAAAAAGGAAGCGCCCTCGGCGCAGGATGTAGTTGACCAGCAGGTGGCCGCGGCTCGAACCCCCACCGCCGGCAAGGGCGCGCCCACCCCGAAGCGCAGCGCGCAGGAAGCGGCCCGCAAGCGGCCCCTGGTGCCGCAGGACCGCAAGGCCTCGCGCGCAGCGGAGCGCACCGCGGTGGCCGAGCAGCGGCTGAAGATGCGCCAGGCCATGGATACCGGCGACGAGAAGTTCCTCCCGCTCCGGGACAAGGGACCGCAGAAGCGCTTCGCCCGTGACTACGTGGACGCCCGCTACAGCCTGGGCGAATACCTGATGTTCGGTGCGCTGGTCTTCGTGGTCATCTCCCTGCTGGTGCCCGCCAGCAGCGAGCAGATGATCTACGTCCTGGGCGCCTTCTGGGTGATGTTCCTGGCCGTCTTCGTCGATGTCTTCTTCCTGTCCCGGAAGCTGAAGAAGCGCCTGACGGAGAAGTTCGGCGACGTCGAACGCGGCACGGTCTGGTACGGCTCGATGCGTTCGCTGCAGTTCCGCCGCCTGCGCATGCCCAAGCCCCAGGTCGGCCGCGGCGAGTACCCGGCCTGACCCCACCACCAGCCCACTAAAAACCCCCGGCAGCCTCGCTGCCGGGGGTTTTTCGCATCTGTGGGTGCCGCCGCCCGGGAGGGCGTTGCGCGTCTCGCGGGGGGCTCTTCGCCTAGCGACGAACGGGGTGCTTCGCCAGGTACCCGTTGATCCGCGCCGCCCAGAACGGGCCCTCATAGAGGAACGCGGTGTACCCCTGGACCAGGGTGGCGCCGGCCTCGAGCCGGGCGCGGACATCCTCGCCCGATTCCACCCCGCCCACCGAGACGAGGGTCAGCGCGCCGCCGGTCGCCGCCTTCAGCCGGGCCAGGACCTCCAGGGACCGCTTCTTCAGCGGCGCGCCGGAGAGACCCCCGGCCCCGCAGGACTCCACGGCATCCGGGTCGGAGGCCAGCCCCGTCCGCCCGATGGTGGTGTTGGTGGCGATGATGCCGTCGAGCTTGAGGTCCAGCGCCAGCCGGGCAACGTCGTCGATGTCCTCGTCGCTGAGGTCCGGGGCGATCTTGACCAGCAGCGGAACGTGCCGTCCGGCGGCGGTGTCGGCCGCCTCCCCCACGGCGGTCAGCAGCGGGCGCAGGGTCTCTACGTCCTGCAGCAGCCGCAGGCCGGGGGTGTTGGGGGAACTGACGTTGACCACCAGGTAGTCCGCGGCCGGCGCCAGGCTGCGCGCGCTGATGAGGTAGTCCGAAACCGCGTCCTCAAGTTCCACCACCTTGCTCTTGCCGATGTTGATGCCGATCACCGGCCGCACGGTCCGGTAGCGGCGCTGCAGCGCTGCGCGCGCGGCGCGGAGCCGGGGAGCGACGGCGGCGGCGCCGTCGTTGTTGAAGCCCATCCGGTTGATCACGGCGCGGTCCTCGATCAGGCGGAACAAGCGCGGCGCCGGGTTCCCGGGCTGGGCTTGGCCGGTGATGGTGCCCACCTCGATGTGGCCGAAGCCCAGGTCCGTGAGGGCCTCGATGCCGTGGCCCTCCTTGTCGAAGCCAGCGGCCAGGCCGAACGGTGAGGGGAAGGTCAGGCCGAACGCCTCGGTCCGCAGCGACGGCGCCGGTGCCGTGAGCCGCTGCAGCAGCCGGCCCGCACCGCAGCGGTGGGCGAGGCGGATGCCCTGGAAGCCGATCTTGTGGGCACGCTCGGCGTCCATCCAGGAGAAGGCAAGCCGGAAGAAGGTGGGGTAAAGGCGCATGGTTCTAGTTTTCCGGGTCCGGCGCGACAAATCCAACCGGCGCGGGCGGGTGTCCCGGGCCGGGCGCTAGCATGATGCCATGACCCGCGATGAAGCAGTCCCCGCCCGCTCCCCGGGCTCCCCCTCCCCCGCCCGGATTGAGGCGGACGTGCTGGTGGTGGGCGCCGGCCTGGCCGGGCTGGTCGCCGCGTCCCAGGCGTACGCGGCGGGACGCCGGGTGGCGGTGCTGGACCAGGAACCCGAGTCCTCCGCGGGCGGCCAGGCCCATTGGTCCTTCGGCGGGCTTTTCCTGGTCAACACCCCGGAACAACGCCGCCTGGGCGTCCGGGACAGCGCCGAGCTGGCCCTCGCCGACTGGTTAGCGTCGGCCGGCTTCGACCGCGAGGAGGACGCCACCGCCCGGCAGTGGGCCGAGGCATACGTGGATTTCGCCGCCGGTGAGAAGCGGTCCTGGCTGGCCTCCCTCGGCGTCGGGCTGTTCCCGCTCGTGCAGTGGGCCGAACGCGGCGGCTACGGACCCGACGGCCACGGCAACACGGTGCCCCGCTTCCACGTCGCCTGGGGTACCGGCCCCGCGATCGTGGCACCATTCCTGGCCAAGCTCCGGGAGGGCCAGGCCGCCGGGCGGGTGAGCTTCCATTTCCGGCACCGTGCCACCGGGCTGACGACGACGGCGGGCCGGGTCACCGGGGTGCACGGCTCCGTGCTCGCACCGAGCACCGCCGCCCGCGGCGAACAGTCCTCCCGGGAAGAGGCGGGCAGCTTCGAGGCCTCCGCGGCGGCGGTGATCGTCGCGAGCGGCGGAATCGGCGGCAACCACTCGGCCGTACGCGCCCAGTGGCCGGGCGGAAACGCCCCGGCGGAGATGCTCTCCGGGGTGCCGGCCTCCGTGGATGGAGAGTTCCTGGGGGCGGTGTCCCGGGCCGGCGGAACCCTGGTCAACGGCGACCGGATGTGGCACTACCCCGAGGGCATCCACAACCACTCTCCCGTCTGGCCCCGGCACGGCATCCGCATCCTGCCCGGCCCGTCCGCGCTCTGGCTTGATGCGACCGGACGGACGCTGCCGGCTCCGCTGTTCCCGGGTTTCGACTCCTTGGGCGCGCTCCGGCACATCCTGGGCACCGGGTACGCCCACTCCTGGTTCGTGCTGAACCGCAGCATCGCGCTGAAGGAATTCGCCCTCTCCGGCTCGGAACAAAACCCTGACCTCACCGGCAAGGACCTGCGCCTGCTGGCCACCCGGCGGCGGCCCTCCCCGGACAACCCCCTGCAGCGGTTCCTGGACCGCGGGATCGACTTCCTCCAGGCCGCAACCCCGCGCGAACTGGCCGCCCGGATGAACGAGCTGGCCGGCGGCGGACTGATCGACGCGGATGGACTCGAGCGCACCATCCGTGCCCGGGACCGCCAGTTTGCCAGCGGCCTGGGCAAGGACCCGCAGCTGGCCGCCATCCGCGCCGCCCGCCGCTTCGCCACGGACAAGCTCATGCGCGTGGCACCGCCGCACCCGTTGCTCGATCCGCGGCACGGCCCGCTGCTGGCCGTTCGGCTCTCGGTCCTGACCCGCAAGAGCCTGGGCGGGATCCGGACCGACCTGCAGTCCCGGGTGCTGGACGCATCCGGCGCCCCGGTGGACGGGCTGTACGCCGCCGGCGAGGCGGCCGGTTTCGGCGGCGGCGGCATTCACGGCTACCGCGCCCTGGAGGGGACGTTCCTGGGCGGGTGCATGTTCTCCGGGCGGGCCGCCGGGCGCGCCGCCGCGGCGGCCGTGGCCTAGGCAGACATCCAGCGCAGGGAGGACGGACGGTGGCCGACGAGGGGCTGCAGTGGCAGCAGGACATCCTGGGCGAAGATTTCGCCGCGTGCACCTTCACCGCGGCCGGCCCGGACGGCGTCGAACGCGAAGCCACGCTGGTCCGTCACGTCCCCTCCCTGGGCGCAGGCCGGCGGCCGAGCCGGGCGGTACTGTTCCTGCACGGCTGGAGCGACTACTTCTTCAACGAGGAGCTCGCGGAATTCTGGACCGGGCATGGTTTCGACTTTTTCGCCCTGGACATGCACAACCACGGACGCAGCCTGCGGCCGGGTACGCACGGCGGCTACGTGGCGGACCTGGCCGACTACGACGCCGAGATCACGACGGCCATCGCGATCGTCCGGTCGATGGGCCCGGGCGGCCGGTACCCGGTCACGCTGATGGGCCACTCCACCGGCGGCCTGATCGCGGCGCTGTGGGCCAGCCGCCACCCGGGAAACGCCGCGCAGCTGGTGTTGGACAGCCCGTGGTTGGAGATGCACGGCACCCCCGCCCTCCGCCGCGCGGCCCGAACCATGGTGGAACCCCTCGCCCGTTTCCGGCCCGAGTCCGTGATCCGGCTGCCGGCGCGGCCGTTCTACTGGCGCAGCATCAGCAGCGCCGCCGAGGGCGAGTGGCTGCTCGACGACTCCTACCGGCCGCCGCACGCCTTTCCGGTGCGGGCCGGCTGGCTCAGCGCCGTCCTGTCCGGGCAGACCCGGGTGGCGCGGGGCCTGAACATCGACGTGCCCATCCTGGTCCTGATCTCCGGGGCGAGCGCCAACGGCATGTTCTGGAAGGAATCCATGCGCCGCACGGACGCCGTGCTGGACGTGAACACCATCGCCCTGCGCGCCCTGAGCCTCGGCCGGACCGTCACGCTGGAGAGGATCGACGGCGCACTGCACGACGTCTTCCTCTCCGCCCCCGGCGTCCGGGCGGACGCCTACGCCCGGCTGGCCCGCTGGATGACGGCCTACGCCCCTGAGGAGGGCGGCGCCAGCTGAGCCGCGGCGTCCACGGCCCCGCCGTAGCGGCGGTCACGCCGGGCGTAGATCTCAACGGCCTCCCACAGGGTCCGGCGGTCCACGTCCGGCCAGAGCGTGTCCAGGAAGACGAACTCGGCGTAGGCGGACTGCCAGAGCAGGAAGTTGGAAAGGCGCTGCTCGCCCGAGCTGCGCAGGAACAGGTCAACGTCCGGCAGGTCCGGCTCGTCCAGGTACTTCTGGATGGTCTTCTCGGAGATTGCCGAGGGCTTCAGCCGGCCGGCGGCCACCTCCTCGGCGATCGCCGAGACGGCGTCGGCGATCTCCGCGCGGCCGCCGTAGTTAACACACATGTTCAGGGTGCAGGTGCTGTTACCGCGGGTGAACTCCTCGGCCTCCTCCAGCTCCTTGATGACCGAGCCCCACAGGCGCGGCCGCCGGCCGGACCAGCGGATCCGCACGCCCCACTCATTCATCTGGTTGCGCTGGCGGCGCAGCACATCCTTGTTAAATCCCATCAGGAAGCGCACCTCCTCCGGGGAACGCCGCCAGTTCTCGGTGGAGAAGGCGTACACGCTCAGGTGCTTGATGCCGAGCTCGATCGCCCCGGCCACCACGTCCAGCAGCGCCGGCTCCCCCGCCTTGTGCCCCTCGATCCGCGGCAGTCCGCGCTGGTTGGCCCAGCGGCCGTTGCCGTCCATGACGATCGCGACGTGCTGCGGCACCAGCTCGGCCGGAATGGCCGGCGGCACCGCGCCGGAAGGGTGCGGGTACGGGGCCACCACAGGGGTGGTGCGCCGCGGGGTGGGGGTTTTCTTCTTGCCGAGGGCCACGGTCAGGTTCGCTCCACATGCTTGAGGGATTTGAGGACACGCTCCAGGTGCCACTGCAGGTAACTGGCCACCAGGCCTGCCGCCTCACGGCGGTGGACGGCCACGGACGCGTCCGCGGCAGTCCAGTTTCCGGTCAGCAGGGCACCGAGGAGGACGACGGTTTCCGGTGCCGGTGCGGGCGATCCGGGCGGGCGGCAGGCCGGACAGACCATCCCGCCCAGGGGTGCCGAGAAGGCCGTGTGCGGGCCCGGCGCCCCGCAGCGGGCGCAGTCGGTGAAGCTGGGCGCCCAGCCGCCGGTGGACAGCGCGCGGAGCAGGTAGGAATCGAGGATCAGTTCCGAGGCGTGGTCGCCGCGGCTCAGCGACGCCAGCGCCCCGACCAGCAGGTTGTACTGCGCGGTGCCGGCCTCGCCGTCGACGTCGGTGAGCTTCTCGGCCGTTTCGGTCATGGCCGCGGCCACCGTGTAGCGGCCGTAGTCGGCCGCGATGCCGGTCCCGTAGGCGCCCTTCGCGACGGCCTGGGTGACCACGTCCAGGGTGCGGCCCGAGATCAGCTGCAGGTCCGCGACCATGAAGGGTTCCAGCCGGGCTCCGAAGCGGCTGCTGGTGCGGCGGACCCCCTTGGCGACGGCGCGGACCTGGCCGTGGTGCTTGGTCAGCAGCGTGATGATGCGGTCGGCCTCGCCGAGCTTATGAGTGCGCAGGACGACGGCGTCGTCCCGGTAGGCGCGCGCGGCGTAGGAGGATGGTTGGGCCACAGTTTTATCTTCGCATTGACTTCGCGTAATCGCCGCCACGGGCCGTCCGCACCACGGAAACAGCGCTGCGCCGCCGGAGAGTCTCCGACGGCGCAGCCGCAGGGCGGGCGGGCTGGTGCGGTTTAGCCGCGGGCGTCCCGGATGGCGCGGTTGACGGCGGAGATGACGGCCTTCAGCGAGGCCATCGAGGTGTTGGCATCGATGCCGACGCCCCAGAGGACCCGCTCGCCGACGGCGCATTCGACATATGCGGCGGCCTGGGCGCTCCCGCCCTCGGACAGGGCGTGCTCGCTGTAGTCCAGGACGCGGACGTCGACGCCGTCTTCGCGGAGGATGCTTAGCAGCGCCGCGATCGGGCCGTTGCCGGTGCCGGTGCGCCGCAGGGGCTTCCCGTCGACCTTCAGCGCGGCGGTGAGGGTCATGGTTCCGTCCTCGTCGGATTCGGTGCTGACCGCGCCGAGCGCGTAGCGGCCCCACTGGCCCTCGGCGGCCGAGGAGGGCAGGTACTCATCCTGGAACACCTGCCACAGCTGGGCGCCGCTGACCTCGCCGCCCACGGCGTCGGTGCGGCGCTGGATGACGCCGGAGAACTCGATCTGGGCGCGGCGCGGCAGGTCCAGGTTGTGCTCGTTTTTCAGCAGGTAGGCCACGCCGCCCTTGCCGGACTGCGAGTTCACCCGGATCACGGCCTCGTAGCTGCGGCCCAGGTCCTTCGGGTCGACCGGCAGGTACGGGACCTGCCATTCGTAGTCGGCCACGTCCTTGCCGGCGGCGGCGGCGTCGCGCTCCAGGGCTTCCAGGCCCTTCTTGATGGCGTCCTGGTGGGAACCGGAGAAGGCGGTGAAGACCAGGTCTCCGCCGTACGGGGTGCGCTCGGCCACCGGCAGCTGGTTGCAGTATTCGACCGTGCGGCGGACCTCGTCGATGTCGGAGAAGTCGATCATCGGGTCGATGCCCTGGACGAACATGTTCAGGCCCAGGGTCACCAGGTCAACGTTGCCGGTCCGCTCACCGTTGCCGAAGAGGCAGCCCTCAATCCGGTCCGCGCCGGCCAGGTAGCCCAGCTCGGCGGCGGCGACGCCGGTGCCGCGGTCGTTGTGCGGGTGCAGGGAGAGGATGATCCCCTCGCGCGGGTGCAGGTGGCGGCTCATCCACTCGATCGAGTCGGCGTAGACGTTGGGCGTGGCCATCTCGACGGTCGCGGGCAGGTTGATGATCACCTGGCGGTCCGCGGAGGCTTCGAAGACGTCGGCGACGGCGTTGCAGACGCGCACGGCGTATTCCAGCTCGGTGCCGGTGAACGATTCGGGCGAGTACTCGTAGGTGATGTGCGTGTCCGCGAGGGTTTCCTCGTACTTCTTGCACAGCCGGGCACCCTGCAGGGCGATGTCCAGGATGCCGTCCTCGTCCTGGTTGAACACCACGCGGCGCTGCAGGACCGACGTCGAGTTGTACAGGTGCACGATCGCCTGCTTGGCGCCGACCAGGGATTCGTAGGTCCGCTCGATCAGGTGCTCGCGGGCCTGGGTCAGGACCTGGATGGTGACATCGTCCGGGATGTGATTGCCCTCGATGAGCTGGCGGACGAAGTCGAAGTCCGTCTGCGAGGCCGACGGGAAGCCGACCTCGATTTCCTTGTAGCCCATCCGGACCAGCAGGTCGAACATCTTCATCTTGCGGGCCGGGCTCATGGGATCGATCAGGGCCTGGTTGCCGTCGCGGAGATCAACGGCGCACCAGCGCGGGGCCGTGGTGATGACCTTGTCCGGCCAGGTCCGGTCCGGCAGTTCGACCGTGATCAGGTCCTGGAACGGGACGTACCGGTGGACCGGCATACCTGAGGGCTGCTGTGCGTTTAGCATTACTTATCGGGGCCTTTTCTGTGATTCCTGATGAAAGGGTGGCCGGGCAACACAAACTCCGCAGCGAGGTTTGGCCTTGCGCTAGATCGCGTCTGAGGCCCCGCCGCGGCAGCTAAGAAGAAGCAGTTCTGCACGCACATTTTCACGATAACACGGTGCGTAAGATGAAGGAGCGATACCCCCAGCAACGTCCACCATGCAGACGCCGGCCCGGTCATCACGCCCGCGGCGGCGCCTGAACAGAAGGAGCCGCAGTGCCGCTTTCCGGGATTGACCAGTCCACCATCGACGACGCCGTCCGGCCGCAGGATGACCTGTACCGCCACTTCAACGGCGCCTGGCTGAAGTCCGCCACCATCCCCGATGACCGGCCGCTGGACGGTGCTTTCACCGCCCTCCGCGACGGCGCGGAGCTCGCGGTGCAGGAGATCATCCTGGCCGCCGGCGGCCGGGGCACGGAGGCCAGCGGCATCGAACGCAAGATCGGCGACCTCTACAACAGCTTCATGGACGAGGACGCCGCCGAGGCCAAGGGCGCCGAACCGATCCGGGAGCGGCTGGCCGAGGTGGCCGCCACCGGGTCCGTCGCCGAGCTGCTGCGGCTGGCCGGCCGCCTGTTCCGTGCCGACGTGTCCGGACTGTTCTACATCTACCCGGCTCCCGATGCCGGGAATCCGGACCGGATCCTGCTCTACACCGGGCAGGCTGGCCTGGGCCTGCCGGATGAGTCGTACTACCGGGAAGAACAGTTCGCCGCCACGGTCACCGCCTACCGGGAGCACGTGCGCACCATGCTGCAACTGGCCGGCGTCGCCGACGCGGAGGCCGCCGCGGGGCGCGTGGTGGAACTGGAAACGGCCCTGGCGTCCCACCACTGGGACAAGGTGTCCCTGCGCGATCCGCAGAAGACCTACAACCTCAAGACCGCCGACGAGGTGGCCGGGCTCTTCCCGCTCATGAACGACTGGTTCGACGCCGCCGGCATCGACGCGGACAAGCGCGCCGAGCTGGTGGTCAGCACCCCCGACTTCTTCACCGGCGCGGCGTCGCTGCTGGAGACGGTGCCGCTGGGCACCTGGCAGGAGTGGCTCGCCATGCGCGTCGTCAGCGCCGCAGCCCCGTATCTGTCCTCGGCGTTCGTGGACGCCAACTTCGCGTTCTACGGCACCACCCTCAGCGGCACTCCGCGCAACCGTGACCGCTGGAAGCGCGGCGTCGCCGTCGTCGAGGCCGCCCTGGGTGAGGCCGTGGGGCAGATCTACGTGGCCCGGCACTTCCCGGAGTCGCACAAGGAACGCATGCGGGTCCTCGTAGGAAACCTGATCGAGGCGTACCGCGAATCCATCACCGGCCTGTCCTGGATGGGCGAGGACACCAAGCAGGAGGCGCTGAAGAAGCTGGACGCCTTCCGGCCCAAGATCGGCTACCCGGAGAAGTGGATCGACTACTCCGCCGTCGTGATCGACAAGGACGACCTGCTCGGCAACGTGGAGCGCGCACACAACGCCGACGTCGACCGGCACCTGGACGAGGTGGGCAAGCCCGTGGACCGGGAGAAGTGGCTGATGACCCCGCAGACGGTCAACGCCTACTACCACCCGCTGCTGAACGAGATCGTCTTCCCGGCCGCGATCCTGCAGCCGCCGTTCTTTACCGCGGACGCGGACGACGCCGTCAACTACGGCGGCATCGGCGCGGTGATCGGGCACGAGATCGGCCACGGCTTCGACGACCAGGGCTCCCAGTACGACGGCGACGGCCTGCTGCGCAACTGGTGGACCGAGGCGGACCGCGGCGCGTTCGAGGCCCTCACCTCGAAGCTGGTGGTCCAGTTCGACGCCCTCTCCCCCGCCGAGGCCTCCGGCCGGCACGTCAACGGCAAGCTCACCCTCGGCGAGAACATCGGCGACCTCGGCGGCCTGACCATCGCCTACAAGGCCTACCTGATCAGCCTCGGCGGCCAGGAGGCCCCCGTGCTGGACGGCCTGACCGGGGCACAGCGGTTCTTCGCATCCTGGGCAGCGGTCTGGCGCCAGGTGATCCGCAGCGAGGAGGCCATCAAGCGGCTCGCGACCGACCCGCACTCCCCCAACGAATTCCGCACCAACGAGATCGCCCGGAACCTGGACGCCTTCCACGAGGCGTTCGGGACCACGGAACGGGACGGCATGTGGCTTGTCCCCGCGGAGCGCGTCAGCATCTGGTGACCTAACAGGCACATCGATACACGAGGAGGCCCGGGCGTTGACGCCCGGGCCTCCTCCGTACCTGCCGTGTCCGTCCGGTCAGCGGACGATCATGGCGGGGTTGACCTGCTGGCAGACCGTGTCGCCGGCCGTCTGGTTCACGATGTCCGGCGGCAGCTGCGCGGACGCGGAGGTGGACGGCTGCGCGCCGGCCGCGTAGTCGGCCCCGAGGTAGGCCTGGACGCCGGTGACGTTCGCCGCGGGGAGGACCTTGGAGGACGGGACGCCCAGCAGGGCGGCGACGTCCGCGGCGACGTCCGCGAAGTTCCCGCCGTAGTACACGGCGGTGGACGCGACGGCGGGCGCGGTGAACTGAGCGGTCTGGGTGAAACCGGCGGCGTTCAAGGCGGCCACCGCCTTCGCGGCGTTGGCCGCGTTGGAGCTGCCGTTGGCGACCGTGACCGGCTGTGCGGCCTTGTTGTAGGCGGCTGCGCTCGTGGCGGCCGGCGCGGGAGCGGACGACGCCGCGTCGGTGGCCCCCGCGGTGGGGGCGGCCGGGGCCTTCGGGTCGGTCAGGTCCACGTCGCTGCGGAGTGCGGCGAAGAGCTGGGACGCCGCGGGTTCGGCCAGTTGCAGGCGGTTGCTGTCCGAGACGGCCGGTTCTGTGGGGGTGGCAACGAAGGCGACCTTGCTGATGTCGATGTTCTTCAGCCGGTTGCCGACGGTGAGCAGGGTGGGCACGGACGCCAGTCCATCGTCCACCGTGAGGTTTTTGGTGATGGCGTCGGCGATGCCGAGCATTCGGCCCGGGTTCGTCAGGGTGCCGTCATCCTTGATCTTGCGGACCAGGGAGGAGAGGAAGCCCTGCTGGGCCTTGATCCGGCCGAGGTCGCCGCCGTCGCCGAACGCGTGCCGGGTCCGGACGAAGGAGAGGGCCTGCTCGCCCTGGACCTTGGAGGTGCCCTTGGGCAGCCGCAGGCCGGAGTCGGGGTCGTAGACGGCGTCGCTGACGCAGACGTCCACGCCGCCGACGGTGTTGGAGAGTTCCTTGACGGAGTTGAAGTCGGCCATCATGAAGTGGTCAATCTCGAGGCCGGTGAGCTTATTGACGGTGTCCACCGCGCAGCCGATGCCAGCCTCGGACATCGCCGAGTTGATCATGGCCTGGCGCTGGGCCGGGTATTCCTTCTTGGTCTTCTGGTCCACGCACTTGGGGATGTCCACGAGGAGGTCGCGGGGAAAGCTGATGACGCTGACGCGCTTGTTGTCCGCGGAGATGTCCATCATCATCATCACGTCGGAGTGGCCGTAGCCGGCGGAGTCCTCGGCGCTGCCGTACTCGGAGTTCTTGCCGTCCCGGGTGTCCGAGCCCAGGATCAGGATCTGCATCCGGTCCGTTGCCTCGTTGACGGCGTCCTCGGTGCGGCCGTTGCCGGCGCCGAGGGCCTGCTTGCTGATGTTCCCCTGCAACCGGATGAACCAGTAGGACCCGAACGCGATCACGCCCACCAGGAGCACGGAGATCACGATGGTGGTGGCCTTCAGCCAGGTGGGGGTCCGGTGCGTTGCGCCCAGGTGCCGGGCGGGCCCGACGGAGGGGTCATCCGCGTGCCGGGCAGCGGCGCCTGACCGGGCCGGTGGAACGGTCCCGTCTGAACGGTTGTCACGGGGTCGAACCACGGATGGTGCCTTCCTTCGCGGAGTGGGTCTACCCATTTTAGTGCCCCGCGGCGGAAAAGCTGTGACCGGCCCTCGCCCTGCGCGGGTTGGGGCCGGCCGGGGAGGGTCAGAAGCCCAGCTTCACCAGCTGCTTCGGGTCCCGCTGCCAGTCCTTGGCGACCTTCACGTGCAGGTCCAGGTAGATCCGCGCGCCCAGCATCGCCTCGATGCCCTTTCGCGCGTTGGTGCCGACTTCCCGGAGCCGGGCGCCGCCCTTGCCGATGATGATGGCCTTCTGCGAGGGCCGTTCGACGTACAGGTTGACGCGGACATCCAGGAAAGGACGGTCCTCGGGACGGTCTTCGCGCGGCACGATTTCCTCCACGACGACGGCCAGGGAGTGCGGCAGCTCGTCACGGACGCCCTCGAGCGCGGCCTCGCGGATCAGTTCGGCGATCATCACGGCCTCGGGCTCGTCCGTGAGGTGGCCGTCCGGGTAGAGCGGGGGCGACGGCGGCATATGGCTGATCAGCACATCGGCGACCGTGTCGACCTGGAAACCGTCGGCGGCGGAGACGGGGACGATGTCCTTCCAGCCCTCCTCGCCGAGGACCTCGCGGCCCAGGGCGGCGACGGCGAGCAGCTGCTCGGTGAGGGCCTGTCGGTCCACGGTGTCCGCCTTCGTGACCAGCGCGATCACGGGTTTGCGGCCGAGGGCGGCCAGCTGGGCGGCGATGAACTTGTCGCCGGGGCCGATCTTCTCGTTCGCCGGGAGGCAGAAACCGATCGCATCGACCTCGGCCAGGGTGTCCGCCACGAGTTCGTTCAGGCGCTTGCCGAGCAGGGTGCGGGGCCGGTGCAGGCCCGGGGTGTCCACCAGGACCAATTGCGAGTCCTCGCGGTGCACGATCCCGCGGATCGTGTGCCGGGTGGTCTGCGGCTTGGCGGAGGTGATGGCCACCTTCTGGCCCACCAGGGCGTTGGTCAGGGTGGACTTTCCGGCGTTGGGGCGTCCCACCAGCACCGCGAACCCTGCCCGGTACCCGCCGTAGGGCGCTCCGCCGTCGGACTTATTCTGCTTGCTCACGTGGAACTCCCTGTTGCATTGTGTCGGCCTCGTCGAGTAGCTCTCCAAGGTCAGTGTCTTCCTTTGGCGCTGCCGCCGCAATGACGTGGCTGACGCGGTTCCGGCGGCCCTCGAGCCGGTCGGCGCGGAGGGTCACGCCGTCGACCGTGACGGTGCTTCCCACGATCGGGACCCGGCCCAGGGCCTTCGCGAGCAGGCCGCCCACGGTGTCCACCTCGTCGTCGTCGAGCTCCAGGTCGAAGAGTTCGCCCAGGTCGTCGATGCTCATCTTGGCGCTCACCCGGTAGGTGCCGTCGCCCAGCTCGACGGCCTCGGCGGACTCCGTGTCGTATTCGTCGACGATCTCGCCGACGAGTTCCTCGATCAGGTCCTCCAGGGTGACTAGGCCGGCGGTGCCGCCGTATTCGTCGATGACGATGGCCACGTGGGTGGATTCCTTCTGCAGCTCGCGCAGCAGTTCGCTGACGGGCTTGGAGTCGGGAACGTAGCGCACCTCGCGGGCGAGGGCGTCCACCGCGGGCGGTTCGACGCCGGGTTCCAGGTTGTGGATCACGGCGGCGACGTCCTTGAGGTAGACGATGCCGAGGACCTGGTCGGTGTTCTCGCCGATCACCGGGATCCGGGAATAGCCGGAACGGAGGAACAGGGACATGGCCCGGTGCAGGCTGGAGCCGGAATCGATGGTGAGGATGTCCGTGCGGGGCACCATCACGGCGCGGACCAGGGTGTCGCCGAAGTCGAAGACGGACTGGATCAGTTCCGCCTCGTCGTTCTCGATCACCTCGGATTCGCTGGCGCGTTCGACGAGTTCGCGGAACTCCTCTTCGCTGAAGAAGGCCTCGTTGTCCGCCGGGGCGCCGGGGGCGACGGCGCTGCCGAGGGTGACCAGCCAGCCCGGGATGGGGCCGAGCACCCAGCAGAGCCAACGGATCAGCGGGGCGGAGAAGCGCACCAGCCCGGCGGAGTGCACCCGGCCAAGCTGGCGCGGGGAAACCCCCACGATCACGAAGCCGAGGATCGCCATGATGCCGGTGGCGATCAGGCCGGCCAGCCAGACGTTATCCAGCACGCTGTGCAGCAGCACGGTCACGGCCACGGCGGAGGCCATCTCGAACCAGATCCGCCAGAACCGCAGGGCACGCATGTGCGCCACCGGCTGGGCGAGAATCCGTTTGAGGGCGGTGCCGCGGCTGTTCAGCACCGCCGCCTCGGCGTCGTGCCGTGGGAGGTAGTTGAAGGCTGCCTCGGCCGCTGTCAGGAGCGCGGCAAAACTCAGGAAGACCAGCGACATGCCGGCCAGGATCAGTGGGGTCACTGAATCGTCTCTGCCGGGGCTTCCCGGCCGGTGAAGCCGGAGAGGAGTTCGCGCTGCAGGCCGAACATCTCTTCCTTCTCCTCCGGCTCGGCGTGGTCGAAGCCGAGCAGGTGCAGGATGCCGTGCGTGGTGAGCAGCAGCATCTCGTCCTGGGTGGAGTGGCCGGCGTTCTGGGCCTGGATCTCGGCCACCTGCGGGCAGATGGCGATGTCACCGAGCATGCCCTGCGGGGTGGGCTTGTCCGGGGTGCCGGGGGTCAGCTCGTCCATCGGGACGGAGAGCACGTCGGTGGAACCCGGCTCGTCCATCAGTTCGATGTGCAGCTTTTCCATTGCGGGCTCGTCCACCAGGAGGATGGACAGCTCCGCCTGCGGGTGGATGAAGAGCCGTTCGAAGACGTACCGGGCCAGCGCCACCAGTTCGGCCTCGTCGACGGCGATGCCGGATTCGTTGTTGACCTCGATGCTCATGCGTGTTCTCCCCGGTTGTCCCGGGCGACGGAGTGCTTGACCCGGTTTCGTTGTGTTTCGTCCCAGACGCTGTAGGCGTTGACGATGTCGCCCACCAGCCGGTGCCGGACGACGTCGGCGGCGTCCAGGACGGAAAAGTTGACGTCCTCGATGCCCTGCAGGATGTCCTCGACGATCCGCAGGCCGGACCGGGTGCCAAACGGCAGGTCCACCTGGGTGATGTCGCCGGTGACCACCATCTTGGAGCCGAAGCCCAGGCGGGTGAGGAACATCTTCATCTGCTCCGGCGTCGTGTTCTGGGCCTCGTCCAGGATGATGAAGGCGTCGTTCAGGGTCCGGCCGCGCATGTAGGCCAGCGGGGCCACCTCGATGGTGCCCGCGGCCATCAGGCGCGGGATGGACTCCGGGTCCATCATGTCGTGCAGCGCGTCGTAGAGCGGCCGCAGGTAGGGATCGATCTTGTCGCTCAGCGTTCCGGGCAGGAAGCCGAGCCGCTCACCGGCCTCGACGGCGGGGCGGGTGAGGATGATCCGGCTGACTTCCTTCTGCTGCAGCGCCTGCACGGCCTTGGCCATGGCCAGGTAGGTCTTGCCCGTGCCGGCGGGACCGATGCCGAAGATCACGGTGTTCGCGTCGATGGCGTCCACGTAGTTCTTCTGGTTCAGCGTCTTGGGCCGGATGGTCTTGCCGCGGCTGGAGAGGATGTTGGTGGTCAGCACCTCCACCGGGTTCTGCAGCGACTGGCTGCGGAGCATGGAGACGAGCTGCTGCAGGACGGCCGGGGTGATGACCGTGCCGCGGGCCACCAGGCCGCGCACCTCGTTCAGGAGCCGCATGATCCGGGGGACGTCCGCCGGCGGGCCGCTGATGGAGAGTTCGTTTCCGCGGACGTGGAAGTCGACGCCGGGGTACTGGGATTCGATGAAGCGCAGCGCCTCGTCGTGGCTGCCCAGCGACTGCACCATCTGGCCCGAGTTCTCGAAGACCACGACCTCCGTCCGCACGCCTGGGATGGAGTGGGGAAATTCCCCGGTGGTGCGTTCGCCCGCGGTGGTCCGGGCCTTGCCGTTGGCTGCTTCAGTCATGGTGATGGCCCGCGGGCCTCTGGTTCCCTCCAGCTCGAATATGCTCCGTCGCCGCCGCTCCCGTCTGGCCGCCGTGAGGTGCGGCGTCGCCGGGTCCGGCGGTCCTCCCATCTTACGTCAGGAGACCGCCGCCGTGCCGCGCTCCAGGCCCGGCCGGACGGGGCGCCCCAACGCAGGGCCGCCGTCGCCACCGGCCGCTTCCACGGCGCCTTCCGGTGGCCCGCCCGACGCCCTGTTCGACGTCCCGTCGACGCCGTGGCGGCAGCCGTTAGCCGGCTTTAGGTATCAACTTCATATCGGCCTCATATCGTTCCCGTTGCAGTTTGTTCGGGTGCCCCGCTTCCCCGCCGGCGGGCACCCCCCCTGTGCCATGCTGGATTGGGCCTATCGGTCCCGGCCGGCGACGGCCCGCACATCAACGACCACCGCGAGAGGGAGCACCGCAATCGGCATCAAGGGCGCCAGCAGTCAGGGCACGAGGACCGCGACGGCGGCACGGCGCATGCGCCGCGGCCTGCTGCTGGTCGTGCTGCCCGCTTCCCTGGTGCTCTCCGGTTGCGTCGCCAACCCCCGGCAGGACATCACCGATGCCGGCTCCCCCACCCAGACGGTGCCGGGACCCGCGGACGGGACCACCGCCACGAGCGCCCCGCTGGAATCCGCGCAGGCCTCCAACAAGGCCCCGGTGTACTGGATCGGCCGCAGCAACAACAACGTCTTCCTCTACCGCGAATTCCGGGACGTCTCCGAGGACGACAACCCCGTGACCCGCGCGTTGCGGGTGATGATGTCCCAGAAGCCGCTGGACCCTGACTTCTTCACCCCGTGGCAGAATCCGCGCAAGCTCGCCACGTCGATCTCCGGCAAGAACACCATCACGGTGGACGTGTCCTCCGACGCGTTCAACAGCAACCTCGACGCCGACATGGCCGAGCGCGCCATCCAGCAGCTGGTCTACACGGCCACCGCCGCCGCGGCCAGCGCCGGGCTGACGGACTCCGGGCAGCAGATCCAGGTGGTCATCCTTGTGGACGGCCACACCGACTACGTCGCGTTCAACCGGGTCCGGCTGGGCGCACCCACCTCCCGCAGCGCCGGCATGGTGGCGCCGGTGTGGATCATCGACCCGCAGGAGGGCACCACCGTGGCCGACGGCGCGGTAAAGATCTCCGGCCGCAGCACCTCGCCGGGCGGGAAGCTCCGCTGGGAGATCCAGAAGGTCGACGGCAACGCCAAGACCCCGTACCAGAGCGGCATGATGACCGCGGCGGCAGACGCGCAGCAGTCGGGGCTGTTCAGCTTCACCCTGAACCTGGGACCGGGCAGCTACGAGGCGCGGGTGTCCCAGGTGGACGCGAACGGCAAGGCCACCGACCTCAACGTCGACACCCGCGGCTTCACGGTTAAGTAGCCCGGTCCAATAGCACCGTCAAATAGCCCGGTTAATTGACCACCTAAAACACCGCTAAGCAGCCTGCCGGGTAGCCGCTACCAGCGGCCCAGGATGTCGCTGGCCAGCACGGTGGCCGCGGGCCCGGCGGTGGAGGACCGCAGCACGTGGTGCCCCAACAGCGCGGTCACGGCCCCGGCATCACAGAGCCGGGTGACCTCCCGCGGGCTGATCCCGCCCTCCGGTCCCACGATCAGCAGCACCTCGCGCGGCGCCGCGCCGTCGTCCGCGCTATTAACGCTCTCCTGCCAGTCGGCCAGCACCCGGCGCAGCGGCCGGACGGCGTCTTCGTGCAGGATGACGGCGAGGCCGCCGGAAGTCACCGTGGCGGCGACGGCCGCCTGCAGCGAGCCGCCGTCCACCGCGGCGCGAACCTCGGGGATCCAGGCCCTGCGGGCCTGTTTCGCCGCCGCCGTCACCACGGACTGCCACTTGGCGTGCGCCTTCGCGGCGCGTTCGGGCTTCCAGCGGACGATCGACCGTTCGGCCTGCCACGGGACGACGGCGTCGATCCCCAGCTCCGTCGCGGTCTCGGCCGCGAGTTCGTCCCGGTCACCCTTCGCCAGGGCCTGCACCAGCACCAGCCGCACCGCGGGACGCGGCTCGTCGTTGACCGCGGTGCACTCGAGCGTCAGCTCCTGGGGCCCGGCGGCGGTGACCGTGCCGGTGATCCGGCGGCCGGCGCCGTCGGCGATGTCCACCTGCTCCCCAGCAGCGAGGCGCTTGACCGTGACGGCATGCCGCGCCTCGGCGCCGTCCAGCACGAAGGTGGAACCGGGGGCCTGGTTGTCCAGGGTTCCGGCGGGGGTGAAGAAGACCGGGTTGCTCACCGCTACAGGTTACCGAGGCGGTCCCGCAGCTTGGCGAAGACCCCGCCGCTGGCGGCCAGCTTGCCCTCGGTGAACTGCTCGCCGCGGAGCTTGGCCAGCTGGCGCATGAGGTCCTCCTGGGCGGCGTCGAGCTTGGCGGGGGTCTCCACCTGGAGGTGCACCTTGAGGTCGCCGCGGCCGTAGCCGCGCAGGTGGGTGACGCCGAGCCCGCGCAGGGTGATGACCTCGCCGGACTGGGTGCCGCTCTTAACGTCGATCTCCTGCTGCCCGTCGAAGGTGTCCAGGGTCAGCTCGGTGCCGAGGGCCGCGGCCGTCATCGGAATGGTGAGGCTGGCGTGCAGGTCGTCGCCCTCGCGGACGAAGGTCGCGTCGTTGTTGACCCGGATCTCCACGTACAGGTCGCCGGAGGGGCCGCCCGCCGGGCCGGCCTCGCCCTGGCCGGAGAGCTGGATCCGGGTGCCGGTGGCGACGCCGGCGGGGACCTTGACGGTCAGGGACCGACGGCTGCGGATCCGGCCCTGGCCGGCGCACTCATTGCAGGGGTCCTTGATGACGGTGCCGAAGCCCTCGCAGCTGCCGCACGGGGCGGTGGTCATGACCTGGCCCAGGATGGAGCGGACCGGGCGCTGGACCTGGCCGCTGCCGCCGCAAATGTCGCAGCGTTCGGGGTGGCTGCCCTCGCGGCAGCAGGAGCCCTCACAGGTGGGGCAGGTGACGGCGGTGTCCACCTCGAGCTTCTTGTTGACGCCGAAGACGGCGTCGCGCAGCTCGATCCGGACGCTGATCAGCGCGTCCTGGCCGCGGCGGACGCGGGAGGCCGGGCCGCCGGCTCCGGCGGCGCCGCCGAAGAAGGTTTCGAAGATGTCCTGGAACGCGAAGCCCTGGCCGGCGTAGCTGCCGCCGCCGAAGCCGTTGTCCGTGCCGTTCTCGTTGCCGGTGGTGTCGTAGACGCGGCGCTTCTGCGGGTCGGAGAGCACCTCGTAGGCGTGGGTGACCGCCTTGAAGCGCTCGGACGCGTCCTCGCCCGGGTTGACGTCCGGGTGCAGGGTCCGCGCGAGTTTGCGGTAGGCCTTCTTGATTTCCTCGCCTGTTGCTTCGCGGGAGACTCCAAGAACGTCGTAGTGGCTGCTCAAAGTGTGTATCTCTTCCTTTTTGTACTGCCGGTGCTGGGCGACAAGCCTGGTGGTGGATCCGGCCGGTCAGGGCCCGAGGATCCGTGAAAGGTAGCGGGCCACCGCGCGGACGGCGGCCATGGTGGTGGGGTAATCCATCCGGGTGGGGCCGAGGATGCCCACCTTGGCGGTGGCGTCGGGGCCGTACCCGGTGGCCACCACGGAGGCCTCGGAGAGCCCGTCGTAGGGGTTCTCCCGGCCGATGCTGACGGTCACGCCGCGGGGGTCCTCGGCCATGTCCGAGAGCAGCCGGAGCATGACCACCTGCTCCTCGAGGGCCTCGAGGACGGGACCGATGCTCAGCGGGAAGTCAACGTTGGAGCGGGCGAGGTTGGCCGTGCCGGCCATCACCATCCGCTCCTCGCGGCTGCTGGCGGCCAGCGCCTCCAGTCCGCGGGCCAGCGCCTGGGCGGCGCCGCGGCGGGCGGGGGCGGTGCTGTCGACGACGTCGGGCAAAGTCTGCGGGAGCAGGCTCAACGGGGTGCCGCCGAGCCGGCCGAGGAAGACGCCCCGCAGTTCGGCGAGGGTCTCGTCGCCAAGGTCCTGGCCGACGTCGATGACGCGCTGTTCGACCTTGCCGGTGTCCGCGATGAGCACGGTCAGCACTTTTCGCGGTGCCAGCAGCACGAACTCGATGTGCCGCACCCGGGCCCGGCTGAGCAGCGGGTACTGCACCACGGCCACCTGGTTGGTCAGTTGCGCCAGCAGGCGCACCGTCCGGTCCAGGACGTCGTCGAGGTCTTCGGAGCCCTCCAGCAGGGCCTGGATGGACCGCCGCTCCGCCGGGGACAGCGGCTTGACCGCGGAGATGCGGTCCACGAAGAGCCGGTAGCCCTTGTCCGTGGGGATCCGGCCGGCGCTGGTGTGCGGGGCGGTGATCAGCCCCTCGTCCTCCAGCGCGGCCATGTCGTTGCGGATCGTTGCGCTGGAGACGCCCAGGTGGTGGCGTTCCACCAGCGCCTTGGAGCCCACGGGTTCACGGGAATGGACGTAGTCCTCCACGATGGCGCGCAGCACTTCGAGTTTGCGTGGTTCGCTCACGCCGCACCTCCAATCGAGCCTCAACCGTCAACCGGCGCCCGCCGCCCGAAAGAACCCGGGGGTTAGCACTCGGCATGCCTCAGTGCTAACCAGTCTAATATGTCCGGCCGCGTTGTTAGCATTGGATTCGCTCCGGGCGTGACCGTGGCAAGCCGGGCGACTGCCCGGCGCGGCCGGCCACCACCCCGGCCCCATGCAGTTCCCCGTTGCAGTTCCGCCCCGATGCAAAGCAGTGTGTAACCGATGTCCTATCAGAACTGGGGCCCGCAGGACCTCACCGCCCCCGCCCCTTCCCAGCTGCCCGAGGTCCCGGTGCAGCGCGGCATGGTCCTCGAGGACGTGCAGTCCGGCTGGGTTGGTGCCGTCACCCGGGTGGAGAAGTCCGGCGGCATGCACGTCGTGGCCCTTGAGGACCGGCGCGGGAAGTCCCGGACTTTCCGACTCGGCTACGGCTTCCTCCTGGAGGGCCGGCCCATCCGGCTGATGCCGCCGGCACCCCGGGCGGCCGCAGGACCGGCCACCGGGACACGCACGGCGTCCGGCTCGGTGCGCGTGGCGGTCCAGCGGGCGCAGGTGGCCAAGGCCAGCCGGATCTGGGTTGAGGGCAAGCACGACGCCGAACTGGTCGAGAAGGTCTGGGGCGACGATCTCCGGGTCGAGGGCATCGTCGTCGAGCCCCTGCACGGCATCGACGATCTCGCAGCCGCGGTCAAGGACTTCCGTCCGGGTCCCGGCCGCCGCCTCGGCGTCCTGGTGGACCACCTGGTGGCAGACTCCAAGGAGTCCCGGATCGCCGAGGCCGTCATGGCCTCCCCCGGAGCCCGCGGAAACGTCCTGATCGTCGGCCACCCGTACATCGACGTCTGGCAGGCCATCCGGCCGTCCGTGCTGGGCATCGAACGCTGGCCCGTGATCCCCCGCGGCGTGGACTGGAAGACCGGCATCCTGACCGCCTTCGGCTGGCCGCACAGCACCAAGGAGGACATCGGGTTGGGCTGGCAGAAACTCCTCGGCGCCGTTCGCAGCTATGCCGACCTGGAACCCTCGCTTCTAGGCCGGGTGGAGGAGGTCATCGACTTCCTCACCGCCCCGGAACAGTAGGGCCCGTCCGGCAAGGTGGCGGGCGTCGGCGCCCAAGCAAGTATTCTTGATACGGTGGCCGCCGCGTTGTGACGGTGGCCGCGCCCGCACAGGTACCAACGCTCCACCGCAATCCAAAGGACGAAACGTGGCAGAAGACGCACGCGAACACACGGACCCCCAGGCCGGTCACGGCCAGTCGCAGTACCATGGCGTTCCCGCAAATGCGCTTCCCCTGACCGCCAGCGAGGACCGTCAGTGGGCCACCCTGTCGCACTTCGGAGGCATCCTCGGCTGCATCCCGTCGCTGCTGATCTACCTGATCTTCAAGGACCGCGGCCCCTTCACCGCCCAGGAGTCCAAGGAAGCGCTAAACTTCACCCTGCCGCCGACGATCGCGGCCGTGGTGGCCAACCTGCTGGTGTTCGTCCCCGTGGTGGGCAACCTGTTCGCGGTCCTGGCCACGGTCATCTGGATCGCGCTGGCCTGCTTCTCCGTGGCGGCCGGCATCCACGTCAACCGCGGCCAGCCGCACCGCTACGAGTTCAACCTGCGCTGGATCAAATAGCGCCGGTTCCCACAACGTCAACGGGCACCCCGGGATTTCTCCCGGCGTGCCCGTTTTTGTCTGGTGTGCGCGGCTCGCTGGTCCGGCAGTGTTAGTCCGGCAGCAGCCGTCGGACGACGGCGTCGGCCAGGAGGCGGCCCTTCAGCGTGAGGACCAGCCGGCCGCGAAAGGCCTGTGCCGGTTCCACGAGTCCGTCGGCGATCAGTCCCGCGACGGCGTGCCGGCCGGTTTCCTCCAGCCCGCCCAGGCTGGGGATGTCCAGGCCGGAGACCAGCCGCGCCTCGAGCATGATGCGCTCGACATTGCGGGTCTCCGAGTCCAGGGTTTCCCGGCCGGCCGCCGGGGAGGCGCCGGAGTCCAGCCGGGCGGCGTAGGCGACGGGGTGCTTGACGTTCCACCAGCGGACGCCGCCGACGTGCGAGTGGGCCCCCGGCCCGATCCCCCACCAGTCGTCCCCGCGCCAGTAGGCGAGGTTGTGGCGGCAGGCCTGCTCCGGCGTCGCCGCCCAGTTGCTGACCTCGTACCAGCCCAGCCCGGCGGCGGAAATGAGTTCGTCGGCCAGCTCGTACTTGGCCGCGTGGTCGTCGTCATCAATCCCCGGGACCTCGCCGCGGCGGATCTGGGTGGCGAGCTTGGTGCCCTCCTCGACGATCAGGGCGTAGGCGCTGATGTGGTCCGGGCGGTAGGACAAGGCGGTCTCCAGCGATTGGCGCCAGTCCTCCAGCGACTCGCCGGGCGTGCCGTAAATCAGGTCGAGGCTGACGGCCAGCCCGGCCTCCCGTGCCCACTCCACCACCAGGGGCACCCGGCTGGACGTGTGGGTCCGGTCCAGGACCTTGAGCACGTGCGGCACGGCGGACTGCATCCCGAAAGACACCCGGGTGAAGCCGGCGTCGGCCAGAAGCTGAAGGGACTCGCGGGTCACCGAGTCCGGGTTCGCCTCGGTGGTCACCTCGGCGCCGGGGGCAAGGCCCCAGGTGTCAACGGCGGCGCGCAGGATGCGGGCCAGGTCTTCCGCAGGGAGGAGGGTGGGGGTGCCGCCGCCGAAGAAGACGGTGCTGAGCGGACGCTCCGGCAACCCGGAATCGGCCAGGGCGCGGGCCGCGAATCCGACCTCCGCGACGGCGGTGTCGGCGTAGGCATCCTGGGACGCCCCGCCGCCGAGTTCCGTGGCGGTGTAGGTGTTGAAGTCGCAGTAGCCGCAGCGCACCGCGCAGAACGGGATGTGGACGTAGAGCCCGAAGGCCCGGTCCCCGGCGCCCTCCAGCGCCTGGGCGGGCAGCAGCCCGTCCGACGGCGCGGGGTCGCCGAGGGGTAGTGCGCTTGGCATGGTTACTTCTTGGCCTTGTCCTTGGATTCTTCCGTGGTCAGGGCGGCGATGAACGCCTCCTGCGGTACCTCGACGCGGCCCACCATCTTCATGCGCTTCTTGCCTTCCTTCTGCTTCTCGAGCAGTTTGCGCTTTCGGGTGATGTCACCGCCGTAGCACTTGGCCAGAACGTCCTTGCGGATGGCGCGGATGCTCTCGCGGGCGATGATGCGGGAGCCGATGGCGGCCTGGATGGGCACCTCGAACTGCTGCCGCGGGATCAGTTCGCGCAGCTTGCCGGTCATCATCACACCGTAGGCGTAGGCCTTATCCCGGTGGGTGATGGCGCTGAATGCGTCCACCTGCTCGCCCTGGAGCATGATGTCGACCTTGACCAGGTCGGCGACCTGGTCGCCGTCGGCCTTCCAGTCCAGCGAGCCGTAGCCGCGGGTGCGGGACTTGAGGATGTCGAAGAAGTCGAAGACGATCTCGGCCAGCGGGAGCCGGTAGCGGATCTCGACGCGGTCCTCGGAGAGGTAGTCCATGCCGCCCATGACGCCACGGCGGCTCTGGCAGAGCTCCATGATGGCGCCGACAAACTCGTTCGGCGCCAGGATGGTTGCGGAGACCATCGGTTCGCGGACCTCGGCGACCTTGCCCGTGGGGTACTCGCTGGGGTTGGTCACGTGAATGACCTTCTTGTCCTCCAGCGTGACCTCGTACTCGACGTTCGGGGCGGTGGAGATCAGGTCCAGGTTGTATTCGCGTTCCAGCCGTTCCCGGGTGATCTCCAGGTGCAGCAGGCCCAGGAAGCCCACGCGGAAGCCGAAGCCCAGCGCGGCGGAGGTCTCCGGCTCGTAGACCAGCGCGGCGTCGTTGAGCATCAGCTTCTCCAGCGCGTCGCGGAGGACCGGGTAGTCGGTGCCGTCCAGCGGGTACAGGCCGGAGAAGACCATGGGCTTGGCGTCCGCGTATCCGGCCAGCGACTGCGTGGCGGGCTTGGCCATGTTGGTGACGGTGTCGCCCACCTTGGACTGGCGGACGTCCTTCACGCCGGTGATCAGGTAGCCCACCTCGCCGACGCCCAGGCCCTTGGACGGCGTGGGCTCCGGGGAGCTGACCCCGATCTCCAGCAGTTCGTGGGTGGCGCGGGTGGACATCATCTGGATGCGTTCGCGCGGGTGGAGCATGCCGTCGACAACGCGGACGTAGGTCACCACGCCGCGGTAGGTGTCGTAGACCGAGTCGAAGATCATGGCCCGGGCGGGGGCATCGGGATCGCCGACGGGGGCGGGCAGGTCGCGGACAATCTTGTCCAGGAGGGCCTCGACGCCGGCGCCAGTCTTACCGGAAACCCGCAGCACGTCCTCCGGGTCGCCGCCGATCAGGTTCGCGAGCTCCTCGGCGTACTTCTCCGGCTGGGCGGCCGGCAGGTCGATCTTGTTCAGGACCGGAATGATGGTGAGGTTGTTCTCCATCGCCAGGTAGAGGTTGGCGAGGGTCTGCGCCTCAATGCCCTGCGCGGCGTCGACCAGCAGCACGGCGCCCTCACAGGCGGCCAGGGACCGGGACACCTCGTAGGTGAAGTCGACGTGGCCGGGGGTGTCGATCATGTTCAGCGCGTAGCTGGTGCCCTCGAGCTCCCACGGCATCCGGACGGCCTGCGACTTGATGGTGATGCCGCGTTCCCGCTCGATGTCCATGCGGTCCAAGTACTGGGCCTTCATGTCACGGGACTGGACGATGCCGGTGAACTGGAGCATCCGGTCGGCCAGCGTGGACTTGCCGTGGTCAATGTGCGCAATGATGCAGAAGTTCCGGATGAGGGCCGGATCTGTTGCGGCAGGCACCGGGGCGGTGCGGGCCATGGGAGACACGCAGGGTCCTAACTCTTGGCTGAACTGGTGAAGGTTTTGTCCGCGGGCTGAACAGCCGGCGTCGCGCCGTGCTGCCGAAGGCCGCAATTCTCGTCTCCCTAGTCTCCCACGTCCCGGCGCGTGGGTCTGCATTCCGGCCCGTCCGAACCCGGCGCCGGTAGGGTTTGCCCATGGCATTGAACCTTCGCTCCCTCGGCAAGGCCGTCCGCGGCACGCTCCGCTTCCTCGGCATCGGCGGCGCGCCGGCCGCTCCCCCGGCCGGGACGTCGTCCGGTCCGCGCCGCGGCGGACCTGTTCCCGGCTCCTATCCCGGGGACTTCCGCGGCAAGGCCACGGTCAGGTATGCGCCGAACGCCAATGGGGTGCCCGAGCCCGGGGAGATCATCTGGACCTGGGTGCCGTTCGAGGAGGACCACAGCCAAGGCAAGGACCGCCCCGTGCTGCTGGTGGGAAGCAAGGGACGTTATCTCCTCGGCCTGATGCTCACCAGCAAGGACCACGACGGCGATCCGCGGCGGGCGGCGAACTACGTGGACATCGGGACGGGGCCCTGGGACCGTCAACGGCGGCCCAGCGAGGCGCGGCTGGACCGGGTTCTGCAGATCGACCCGGCGGCCGTCCGCCGGGAGGGTGCCATTCTGGATGCCGGGCGGTTCCGCGGGGTGGCCGCTGCGCTCCGCGACCGGCAGGGCTGGTCCTGACGGCCGTCCCGTCACCGGGCATCTCGTCATCAGGCGGGCGTTTCTGCTATTATTGACAGCTGTGTGTCCGTGCAGGTCGACGGCCACAGATGGTTGGTCGCCATAGGTATCCCCACGCCGCTCAGTCAATGGCCAATCTGAAAGCCCTCTAGACCATTTTCCGCATTGAAAAAGAGAGTTCACACGTGGCTAATATCAAGTCCCAGAAGAAGCGCATCCTGACCAACGAAAAGGCTCGCCTGCGCAACAACGCAGTCAAGTCCGAGCTGAAGACGGCCATCCGCGCCGTCAACACCGCCGTTGCGTCCGACGACAAGGATGCCGCGTCTGCTGCACTGGTTTCCGCCAGCCGGAAGCTCGACAAGGCTGTCAGCAAGGGTGTTCTGCACAAGAACAACGCTGCAAACCGCAAGTCGGCGATCTCCAAGAAGGTCAACGCACTCTAAGGTTTTCCAGTTCAGCTGAACTGATGATTGTGGCCGGCACCGCCAAGGTGCCGGCCACAGCCAGTTAACCGGGCTTCCGGGTCGCCGGGCCATGGCCTTGGCGTTCCGGTGAGGCGGTCTGCCGTACTGGCTTTGAGGTCCGGCGACGACCCTGCCGGACCTAGCGGCGGACGGAGCCGGCGATGACCGTGACGGCGTGTTCGACGGCGTAGACCGGGTCCCGGGACAGCCCCTTGACCTGCGCGTCCGCTTCGGCGGTGACCTGGATGGAGCGCACCAGCCCCTCCGGGGTCCACCGGCGGACGTCCCGCTGGGCCTGCTCCACCAGCCAGGGTTGCATGCCAAGCTGCTTGGCGATCTGGGCCGAGGAACCCTGCGCCCCGGCGACCTTGGCCAGGGACCGCAGTTTGGCCGCCAGCGCGGCGACGATCGGGACCGGGTCGGCCCCGGTATCCAGCGCATGGCGCAGAGTGGAAAGAGCGAGCGGGGCGTTGCCCGCCATGGCGGCGTCGGCGACCTTGAACCCGGAGGCCTCAACCCGGCCGCCGTAATAACGGTCCACCATATCGGCGTCGACGGCTGTGGTGGCGTCGGCGATCAGCTGGCTACAGGCGGCGGCGAGTTCGGCCAGGCTCGCCCCGACGGCGTTGATCAGGGCCTGGACGGCGTCGGGTTCGATCCGTCGCGAGGCGGCCTTGAACTCTGTCATGACGAAGGAAATCTTCTCGGCGTCCTTCTTCAGCGGCTGGCAGTCGACCACCGGCCAGCCGCCGGCCTTGATGGCGTCCAGCAGCTTCTTGCCGCGGACTCCGCCGCCGTGCCGCATCACCATGACCGCGTCAGGTTCGGGCTGCGCCAGATACTTCAGGGCGTCGGCCAGGAACGCGTCGTTCATCGATTCCAGCGCCTCGACCTCGATCAGCTTTTGCTCACCGAAGAGGGACGGACTGACGTTCATGGCCAGCGCGCCGGGTTCGTAGGCAGCTGCGCTCATGCGGGTCACCTCGACGTCGGGAGCTGCCGCACGGACCAGTTGCCGCAGCCGGTCCATAGCGCGGGACGCCAGGTAATCCTCGGGGCCGCCCACCAGCACCACGGGAGCAGGCGTCACGTCCCGCCAGGTGGCGGTGTTCGTGGCCGCGGCCTTGGTGCGTGGGTTCTGGGCAGCAGCCACTGGTGATTCCTCCGGGGGGTTGGTTTGTAGAGTCTAAGCGTCCCACGGCGTCGGCGGACCGCCAAGCCGCGGGGAGCCCAGTCACGTCCGTCCGGCAGCAGGGCCAGTACCCGCACCGTCCGGCCGTGCATCGCGAGAATGAGAAGCCACGCCCGCACCGGGTGGCAGAGCAGCCAGGCGGCGCCGAGGGTTAGGACGGACAGCAGCACCATGGACGAGGCTCCCACCCCGCCCTCCGGCCACGCAAGCGCGGCTCCCGGGAGCCCGGCGAAGAAGCGGGCGGCGGCCCCAACCCCGGCTGCGCAGATCCCAGCCACGGCCATCGGCGCGGACGCGAGGGCCGGTGACACCGCGAGGAGCGGTACTGCGGCCGTGCCCAGCAGCGTCACCGGTGCCACCAGGACGGCCGCAGCGAGGTTCGCCGCGAGGGCATACGTCGAAAAGCTAGGCTGCAGGAGGACGATGACCGGGCCGCAGAACAACTGGGCGGCGAACGGCACGGCGACGCCGGCGGCTACGGCGCGGGGCACCGTGGCCGGAAACCACGCAATCACGGGCCGCCCGGCTGCGATGATGCCGAGGGTCGCGAGGACCGACAGCAGGAACCCGAAGTCATCCGCCAGCCCGGGGTCCATCAGGAGCAGCCCGATCACCGCCGTGCACAACAGGCTCAGCGCCTGCCCGGACCGCCCCGCCGCGACCGCTGCCAGCCCGACGGCACCCATGCAGGCGGCGCGCAGGACACTCGCATCCGGGCCCACGAGCGCCACGAACAGAGCCAGCCCGGCCAGCGCCAGCCCCGCGGCAACGGGACGGGGAAGCCGCAGGCTCCGCGCCCCGAGGAGGAGCGCTCCGAGCACCAGGCTGCAGTTGGCCCCGCTCACGGCGGTCAGGTGGGTCATGCCGACGGCCTTCATCGCCGCGGCGAGTCCGGGGTCCAGGCCGGAGGTGTCGCCCGTGACCATGCCGGGAAGCAGTCCGCGGGCGTCACCGGGCAGTGTCCGGGCGGCCGCCGTGTAGCGGGCGCGCAGCCCGGACAACGCCGCCTCCGGATCACCCCCGGTGCCGTCCGTCCCGGCTAGCGGAACCGGGGAAGTGGTGGCGGAGAGCGTCCCGGCCTGGGTGCGCCCGGCCTCGGCGGCTTTGAGCTTCCCGGTGGCGCGAATGTGCTGGCCTTGTTCCACACCGGCCCAGTCCTCCCCGCCGAGGACCGTCAGCGGGGTGGCCGTCCCGATGCGGTGGCCATCGTGGATGAGGGTGCGGAGGGTCGCCTCGACGGACCATCGCGCGGGGGCGCCGCGGCCCGGCGGTGCGGCGAGTCGTTCCGGAGCGGCGGTGATGTCCAGTTCTGCCACGACGGACGCGCGGGCGGCGAAGGCTTCAGCCACAGCGCCCTGCTGCCGTTCGGTGGCGGCGGCGCCGGCATGCGATCCGGCCCCGGCGGCGAGGGCGAGTCCCACGGCCAGGGTCGCCCTTGCGCTTCGCCGGGCGTGGCCTTTCCCGCCCCGTTCGGCCGTCCGTTTCCGCATCAGCAGGAAGACGATGCCCGCGAGGAACACGGCGCAGATCAGTGCCTGATCGAGCGGCCGGATCCACGCGCCGGCCAGGGAGCTGGCCCAGACCAGCAATGCGGCCGGCACGAGGCGCAGGTCGCTCCGCCGCCGGGCTCCGCGGTCGGGCGGACCGTTCCGCGGGGCAGACGCGTGACTCGACTGCCGGGTGTTCGACACCCATGGGAGCCAGCCGGACAGCGTCTTTCCGAGGTGCGCCTCCAGCCGCCCCCTGATGCTGGCCGCCCGCAAGGACCGTGCCTGCCCGTCCGACTTCTTTCGCTTGTGCTTGTCCGTCAGGGCGGCTGAAGTGTCCGGCGACTTCGGCCGGTGCGACAGGCTGGTGACCGCGGCGTCCCGGTAAGCCTGCCAGGGACGATGCTGGTGCCCGGGGTCCTGATTCCGGTGTTCGCGCGGCATGTCAGATCCGCACCAGCGGCAGCAGGGCCTCGAGGAGTTTGGGCCCGACGCCGTCCACGGCGTCGAGCTCCTCGACCCGGGTGAACCGGCCGTGTTGTTTGCGCCAGTCCACAATGCGCTGGGCGAGCACCGGCCCCACCCGCGGCAGTGTGGCGAGTTCCTCCGCGTCGGCGGTGTTGAGGTTGACCTTCGCGGTCCCGTTCCCTGAAGCCCCGGACCCGCTTCCGCTGCCGCCACCTGTCCCGCCGGACCCGCTTTCGTTGCTGGCGGAGGACCTGCCTCCCTCCGCCGGCACCCCGCCCTGCGAATCCTGCGCCTCGGAGCTGCCACGTTCGGGCACGACGATTTTTTGGCCGTCCTCCACGGCCGCGGCCAGGTTCAGCCGGTCCAGGTCCGCGGTGGAGGTGGCCCCGCCGGCGGCAGCGATCGCCTCGTGGAGCCGGCTGCCCGCCGCCAGGGTGAGCACCCCCGGCCGGGTGACGGCGCCCGTGACGTGCACGACGACCCGCTCGACCGGTGCGGCGGGCGCAGTCTCCACGGCCGCGGCAGTGGTTGACGTCTCACTCAGGGGCATGACCTGCGGCGTGGTGCCGGGGGCCCGCCACCAGAACCAGCCGCCGAGCAGCACCGCAACCACAGCAAGCAGGACGGCGGCCCCGCGGGCCGTCCGCCAACGCACCATGGGCGGCGCAAACTCCGGCATCCCGTCGTCCGGCCGGGCGTCAGGGGACAAATCGAGGGGATCCAGCAGGGGCGCGTCGTCTGCGGACCCCTCCGCAGACGTGTTTCCGGACGGCCCTAGGCTGGCGGCCCAACGATGCCGGGCCGCGAGGGGACCCGGAAGGGTCGAAGTCGGGGAACGGCGCGGCATGCGTCCACGCTAAGTGCCAGCGCAACTCTGCCGATAGGCACCGGCGGGCCTATGTGGACAGCTGGCCCTGCTAAGAACCGGCCGGCGGACCGCTCGGGGCGGAGGACGCCGCCGGGGATGGTACCGGGGTACTGCTCTCCCCCACCACCACGGCCAGCACCCCCAGCCCTGCGTGGGCCGCGAGGACGGCCGGCAGCGAACTGATCTGTGCGGGCGGGCAGCCGGGCAACCGGTCCGCCAGCCGGGCTGCCAGCTGTTCGGCCTCGGCAGGGTTCCCGAAGTGGTGCACGGCGAGCCGCGCTTCACCGGCGGGCCGGGACAGGGCGTCGTCGGCCGCGATTTCCTCCAGCCGCGCCACCGCCCGGGCCGCGGACCGGACGCGTTCCAGCGGGACGATCCTGCCGTCCTCAACCGCCAGGATCGGCTTGATCGAGAGCATGGTTCCCCAGAGGGACGCGGCCGCTCCGATCCGTCCCCCGCGGCGCAGCTGCTCCAGGCTGGGGACGTAGAAGTACACCTTGGTCCGGGCCAGGCGAGCCTCGGCGAAGCCGCGAACAGCCGCGGCGTCCAGCCCGTCGGCCGCGGCCACGACGGCGCTCTGCACGCCCATTCCCTCGGCCATGCCGGCAGTGCGGGAGTCCAGCACCTCCACCGGAATGTCCACCCGCGCGGCCGCCAGCCGGGCCGAGTCCGCGGTGCCCGAGAGCTCGGCGGAGAGATGGATGGACAGCACGGCTTCGAACCCGCGGGCGGCGGCGTCGCGGTAGGCGCGTTCGAACTGGCCCGGCGACGGACGCGAAGTGCGGACCGCCACGCCGCCGGCCAGGGCCACGGCGATGGTTTCGGCGATGTCGTCCTCGCCCTCACCATAGATTTCCTCGCCTACCATGACCGGCATGGGCACCACGGTCAGGCGCCCGTCGGAGGTAAAATCGCGCACCCAGTCGCCAGGGAGGGCCGCAGCGGAATCGGTCACCACCGCGGTCCGGACCGCGGGGACCACGGCGAGCTCGGCCGCATCCGGCCGGGTGGCGCGGCGCAGCCGCAGCAGACGCTCCCGCAGCCAGGGCCAGCCCGGCGGCTCACGGTCAGGCACGAAACACCCCCTGGAATGTGGACCGGCCGCCGGCGAAAGCGCCGACGGCCGGTGACAGCATAACTCCGGTCCGGCTAGGCCGGAACGATGTTGACCAGTTTGGGGGCCCGCACGATCACGGTGCGGATCCCCCGGCCGTCCATGGCGCGCTGGACGTTTTCCGAGGCCAGCGCCAGTTCGCGCAACTCATCCTCGGAGATCTCCGGGGAGACCTCCAGCCGGTCGCGGACCTTGCCCTGCACCTGGACCACGGCGGTGACCGTGTCCTGGACCAGCAGGGCCGGGTCGTGGGCCGGCCAGCCGGCGTTGGCAACGGATGCCGGGTGTCCCAGGACGTTCCACAGGTCTTCGGCCGTGTACGGGGCGAAGAGGCTGAGGATCACCGCGACGGCCTCGACGGCCTCACGGACGGCGGGATCCGCGCCGCCCGGACCGACGTCGATCGTCTTGCGGGTGGCGTTGACCAGCTCCATCAGCTTCGCCACGACGACGTTGAACTTGTTCGCGTCCAGCAGCGCCTGGGCGTCGGCGATGGTGCGGTGCGTGACGGCACGCAGCGCCCGGTCACCGGCGGCGAAGTCGACGCCGGGCTCGCTCGTGACGTCCTGGCCGAGCCGCCAGGCGCGGGCCAGGAACTTCGCGGAGCCCGACGGCGAGACATCCGCCCAGTCGACGTCGTCCTCCGGCGGGGAGGCGAAGATCATGGTCAGGCGGACGGCATCGACGCCGTACTTGTCCAGCTGTTCGCCCAGGTCCACGCCGTTGCCGAGGGACTTGCTCATGGCCTTGCCGCCGTTGAGGACCTGGCCCTGGTTCAGCAGCGCCCGGAAGGGCTCGTCGGCCTCGATCAGGCCCATGTCGTGGATGACCTTGGTGAAGAAGCGGGCGTAGAGCAGGTGCAGGATGGCGTGCTCGACGCCGCCCACGTACTGGCCCACGGGCATCCAGTCGTTGATCTTCGCGGGATCGAAGGGGCCCTCGGTGTACTGCGGCGAAACGAACCGCAGGAAGTACCAGGAGGAGTCCACGAAGGTGTCCATGGTGTCCGTGTCGCGCTTTGCCGGGCCGTGGCAGGAGGGGCAGTCCACGTTGACCCAGGCCTCGGCGGCGGCCAGCGGGGAGGTGCCCTTCGGGGACAGGTCCTCGCCGCGGAGGTCATCGGGCAGGGTGACCGGCAGCTGGTCGTCCGGGACCGGGACCTCGCCGCAGTCGGGGCAGTGAATGATCGGGATGGGGGCGCCCCAGAACCGCTGACGGCTCAGCAGCCAGTCACGCAGGCGGAAGTTCACGAACTTCTCGCCGGTTCCCAGCTTCTCCAGGATGGTGATGGCGGCGGGAATGGCCTCGGCCTTGGGCAGGCCGTTCAGCTCGCCGGAGTTGATCAGGGTGCCCTCGCCGGCGGTGGCGGTGCCGGAGACGGCGGGGTCCTCCTCGCCGGTGTCCAGGACGGCCCGGACCGGCAGGTCGAAGGTCTTCGCGAAGTCCAGGTCGCGCTGGTCGTGGGCGGGCACGGCCATGATGGCGCCGGTGCCGTAGTCGGCCAGCACGTAATCGGCAGCCCAGACCGGCAGCTTCTCCCCGGTCAGCGGGTTGATGGCGTAGCGGCCGGTGAAAACACCGGTCTTTTCGCGTTCGGTGGACTGGCGTTCGATCTCGGAGAGGGCCTTGACCTGCTCGCGGTAGGCGTCCAGGGCCGCGGCGTGTTCCTCGGTGACCAGTTCGACGGCGATCGGCGCGTCTGCGGCGACCACGAAGAACGTCGCACCATACAGGGTGTCCGGGCGCGTGGTGAACACGGTGACGTCCTTGGCGGGCTTGCCGCCGTCGGCCTCGACGACGAAGGTGACGTGGGCGCCCTCGGAGCGGCCGATCCAGTTCTTCTGCATGGCCAGGACCCGCTCGGGCCAGTGGCCGCGCAGTTCCTCCATGTCGTCCAGCAGCCGGTCCGCGTAGTCGGTGATCTTGAAGTACCACTGGTTCAGGGACTTCTTGGTCACGGCGGTGCCGCAGCGTTCACAGGCGCCGTTGACCACCTGTTCGTTGGCCAGCACGGTCTGGTCCTTGGGGCACCAGTTCACCGGGGAGTTCTTGCGGTACGCCAGGCCGCGCTCGTAGAAGCGCTTGAACAGCCACTGGGTCCAGCGGTAGTACTCCGGGTCGGAGGTGTGCAGCCGGCGGGACCAGTCGGCGGAGATCGCGTACCGCTTGAAGGACGCGGCCTGGGTGTCGATGTTGGCGTAGGTCCACTCGCTGGGGTGGGCGTTGCGCTTAATGGCGGCGTTCTCGGCGGGCAGGCCGAAGGAGTCCCAGCCGATCGGGTGCAGCACGTCGAAGCCCTGCTGGCGCAGGTAGCGGGCGACGACGTCGCCCATCGCGAAGGCTTCGGCGTGGCCCATGTGCAGGTCGCCGGAGGGGTAGGGGAACATGTCCAGCACGTAGCGGCGTTCCTTGGAGCCGTCGTCGAGCGGAGTGAAGACCTTGAGGTCCTCCCAGACCTGCGGCCACTTCGCCTCCATGGCGGCGAAATTGTAGGTGCCCTCCTCGGGGGCGGCACCTGCGACGGCTGCTGCTGTTCCGGTCTCTGTCTCCGGCTGAACGCTCACTGCTGGCCTCTTCTATTCTTTTCGATCTTGTCCGATCAGGACGGGTGGCGCCTGATCCTTCGGTCCCCTGCTCCGGGCCCGCACTTCGTCCCGGACACACAAAAGCCCCTCACACGGAGGGGCTGCCGCTCGACAATCCGTAGGTCTAACCGGGATGCCGGGCGGCTAACTAAGCAGGAGGATCGCACGCATACGACTACTTTAGCGCACCCGCACCCCACCCCACCCGAGCCACGTCGAACCGGGCGGCTGAAGGAGTCCTGCCCGGGAATGCCGAACTGTTGAGGGGGCCCGGGAGCGGCTTCGGGCGTCCGCGAAGCGGGCGGGGCCCCCTCAACAGTGAAGGCATCGGTGCTGGGACCTACTTCACGTCCTCGTCGACCCAGTCCATGGACTTGGTGACGGCCTTCTTCCAGAGGCGCATCTGGCGGTCGCGCTCGGAGTCGTCCATCTGCGGCTCCCAGCGCTTGTCCTCGGACCAGTTGGCCGAGCACTCGCCCAGATCCTTCCAGAAGCCGACGGCGAGGCCGGCCGCGTAGGCTGCGCCCAGCGACGTAGTCTCGACGACCTTCGGGCGGATCACCGGCACGCCGAGGATGTCGGCCTGGAACTGCATCAGCGCGTCGTTGGCGACCATGCCGCCGTCGACCTTGAGCTCGCTCAGCGGCACGCCGGAGTCGGCGTTGACGGCGTCGAGCACCTCGCGGGTCTGGAAGGCGGTGGCCTCCAGGGCGGCCCGGGCGATGTGGTTCTTGTTCACGTACCGGGTCAGGCCGACGATCGCGCCGCGGGCGTCGGAGCGCCAGTACGGAGCAAAGAGGCCGGAGAATGCCGGGACGATGTAGACCCCGCCGTTGTCCTCGACCGCGGCAGCCAGGGTCTCGACCTCGGGGGCGCTGCTGATCATGCCCAGGTTGTCGCGCAGCCACTGGACCAGCGAACCGGTCACGGCGATCGAGCCTTCCAGGGCGTAGTGCGGCTTGGCGTCGCCGAGCTTGTAGCCGACGGTGGTCAGCAGGCCGTTCTTGGAGTGGACGATCTCCTCACCGGTGTTGAAGATGAGGAAGCAGCCGGTGCCGTAGGTGTTCTTGGCCTCGCCGGCGTCGAACGCCGCCTGGCCGAACGTGGCGGCCTGCTGGTCGCCCAGGATGCCGGCGACCGGTACCTCGCGCAGCAGCTGGGAGGTGTGGACCGTGCCGTAGACCTCGGAGGAGGACTTGATGGCGGGCATCATGGACGCCGGGACGCCGAAGGCATCCAGGATTTCCTGGTCCCAGGAGAGGGTCTCGAGGTCCATGAACATGGTCCGGGAGGCGTTGGTCACGTCGGTGACGTGCACGCCGCCGTCGGTGCCGCCGGTGAGGTTCCAGAGCACCCAGCTGTCGGTGTTGCCGAAGACCAGGTCGCCGGCCTCGGCCTTAGCGCGGGCGCCGTCGACGTTGTCCAGGATCCACTTGATCTTGGTGCCGGAGAAGTAGGTCGCCAGCGGCAGGCCCACCTTCTGCTTGAACCGGTCCGGGCCGCCGTCCTTGGCCAGCTCGTCCACGATCGACTGGGTGCGGGTGTCCTGCCAGACGATCGCGTTGTAGACCGCCTTGCCGGTGGTCTTGTCCCAGACGACGGCGGTTTCGCGCTGGTTGGTGATGCCGACGGCGGCGATGTCGTGGCGGGTCAGGTTGGCCTTGGAGAGGGCGGAGGCGATGACCTCGCGGGTGTTGTTCCAGATCTCCGCGGGGTCGTGTTCCACCCAGCCGGCCTGCGGGAAGATCTGCTCGTGCTCCATCTGGCCGGTGGAGACGATGTTGCCGCTGTGGTCGAACACGATGGCGCGGGTGCTGGTGGTTCCCTGGTCAATGGCGATTACGTACTGGTTCACGTTGACGTCCTTGTCTGTATTGCCTGGCGGTTGAAGGTAATGCGTACGGGGGTGTTCGGGTTAGGAAGCGGCGGCGGTGGCGATGATCGGCACGATGGCCGCCACGATGCCGGCGAGGCCGCCGCCAACCAGCGGACCCACGACCGGGATCCAGGAGTAGCTCCAGTCCGAGGAGCCCTTGCCCTTGATCGGGAGCAGCGCGTGGGCGATGCGGGGGCCGAGGTCACGGGCGGGGTTGATGGCGTAGCCGGTGGGGCCGCCGAGGGAGACGCCGATGCCGACCACCAGGAGGGCGACGGCCAGCGGGCCGAGGCCGGAGGGGGTTCCGCCGAAGGTCAGGATGACGAAGACCAGGACGAAGGTGCCGATGATCTCGGTGATCAGGTTCCACGGGGTGGAGCGGATGGCGGGGCCGGTGGAGAACACACCCAGCTTGCTGGCGGGTTCGGGCTCGGCGTCGAAGTGCTGCTTGTGGGCCAGCCACATGACGACGGCGCCCAGGAAGGCGCCGAGCAGCTCGCCACCGAAGTAGGTCAGGGTTGAGCCGAAGTCGACGGCGACGCCGGGTGCGTACTCCTTCTTGCCGTTGAGCAGCAGTCCGAAGGTCACGGCCGGGTTCAGGTGCGCGCCGGACTTGACGGCCACGAAGACACCGGCGAAGACGGCAATGCCCCAGCCCCAGGTGACCATCAGGAACCCGCCGTTGTTGCCCTTGGTGCCTTTGAGCGCGACGTTGGCCACAACGCCGCAACCCAGCAGGGTCAGCATTGCGGTACCGAATACTTCGGACAGGAAAACTATTCCAAGAGACATCTTTGACTCCTCTATTTTCTGTTGTCGTCCCTCGCGGGTGGAGGGGACGTGTGGCCGGCAGCGGTTTCACGCTGCCGGCCGGCAACTGCCTTCGGGCCCGTCGGGCCCTGGTGGCAGCCTTCGCGGCCGGGGGAAAAGTGCCCCCGGCCGCTCAAGTGTTAGGCAACCAGGCTGTGGACCTGGACGCCGTGGAAGCGTTCCAGCACCTCCTGGGCGTGGGTGATTTCGGCGCTGCGGGTGGCGGCGTCCCAGCCCAGCGGGCCGGACAGGACGTCGGCTACCTCGTTGAGCAGTTCGCCGGTGACCAGGCCGCGGAACGCCAGCGAGGTGCGGCGGATCAGCACGTCGATCAGGTGGCCGATCTGCTCGTTGCGGGCCATGAACTCCAGCTCGCGGACGCTCAGCTCACGCGTGGAGCGCAGCATCCGGTCCTCACCGGCGTCGAGGAACTCCATGACGGCCTCGGCGCGGGTGCCGTAGCGTGTGAGCAGGCCGGCGGTCCGGTCCGCGTCGCGGCCGGAGGTCATGTGGGCCTTGATCCAGCGCTGCACGCCTTCCTCGGAGTCGGGGAAGCCGGCGCCGCCGCCGATCGCCATCTTGGCGGTGGAGACCTTGCGGCTGCGTCCCAGTTCGGCCAGCACGTCGTTGCTGAGGTGCTCGGCGAGGGCGCGGAACGTGGTCCACTTGCCACCGACGAGGCTCAGCACCACCGGGCTGCCGTTGCCGCCGCGGCGTTCGATGCGGTAGTCGCGGCTGACGAACCCGGGCTGGGTTTCGTCGTGGCGCGGCAGGGGGCGGACGCCGGAGAAGGTGTAGACGATCTGCTCGCGGCTGACCGGCAGGTCCGGGAAGACGTGGCCGATCAGGTCGAAGAAGTAGTCGATCTCGGCGTCGGAGCAGACGGCGTCCTCGGCCATGTCGGCGTCGATGTCGGTGGTGCCGACCAGGACGCGGTCACCCATCGGGTAGATCAGCACGATGCGGCCGTCGGTGTGCTCGAAGAAGATCTCGCGGCCCTGGCAGGCTTCGAGCAGTTCCGGGTGGTCCAGCACGATGTGCGAGCCCTTTGTGCCGCCCATGAACTTCGACGCGGCGCCCATGGCCTCGTTGGTGAGGTCCACCCAGGCACCGGTGGTGTTGACCACGACGTCGGCGGTGAAGTCGAAGACCTCGCCGGTCAGTTCGTCACGGAGCTGCACGGAACCGGACTTGCCGTCGGCCGCCGTGCCCATCGAGACCAGGGAGAGGTAGTTGCTGGCGCGGGCGCCGTTGCCGCCCGCCTCGCCGGCCTTCTCGCCGTCCTGGAGCACGTCCAGGGTGAGGCGCTCCGGGTTGTGCACGGAGGCGTCGAAGTAGGTCGCGGCGTACTTGATGCCGGGGTGGAGGCGGGGCAGCTCGGCCAGGGCGTTCTTCCGGCCGCGGAACTGGTGCCGGGGCACGGTGCCGCCGTCGCGGGAGAAGAAGTCGTACATGGTCAGGCCGGCCTTGATCAGGAAGGCGCCGCGCTCGGTGTGCTTGCCCTGCTTGTGGGTCAGGAACCGCAGCGGTGCGGCGAGGATGCCGGAGAAGGTGCTGAAGATCGGGATGGTGGTCTGCAGCGGTTTGACGTAGTGCGGGGCGATCCGCAGCAGGCGGTTGCGTTCGACCACGGACTCCTGCACCAGGCGGAACTCGCCGTTTTCGAGGTAGCGGATGCCGCCGTGGATCATGTGCGAGGAGGCGCCGCTGGCCCCCTGGCAGAAGTCGCCGCGCTCGACGAGGGCGACGTCGACGCCCTGGAGCGCCAGGTCCCGGAACGTCCCGACTCCGTTGATGCCCCCGCCGATGATGAGTACCTGTGCGTGCGGACGGTCCCGCAATTGCTGCACCGATGTGCGCTGCTGACCGGGGGCCGGATGACCGGAACTGACCTTGTTTCCCAACACTGCTCCTTGGGGCTTGACGCTGCGCGGCGCGCCTCTGGCACGACGCCGTTCATGACTATTCTTTGGAGTAATGGAAAATGGAGTCAAGCACTATGCACAAACGTGCAGAAGGGAGCCGCAATGTCGCCGACGCGCCAGTCGGACGCCCTCCGGGCGGCCCAGTTGTACTACCTCCAGGACCTGACCATGGACGCGATCGCACGGGAGCTGCGGACCTCGCGTTCGACCGTCTCGCGGTTGCTCTCCGCGGCCCGGGAATCGGGCCTGGTGCAGATCCAAATCCGCAGCCCGCTGGACACCGGCCCCGAGCTCGCCAGCCGGATCAAGGCCGAATACAAGGTGGACGTCCACGTGGTTCCGGTGGTGGACACCCTGAACGAGGCGGAAACCCTTGACCGTGTGGCCATGCAGGCCGCGCGGACCATCGGCCCGCTCGTTGATTCGAACGCCATCATCGGTGTCGCGTGGGGATCCACGCTGAGCGCGGTCAGCCGCCACCTCACCCGGAAGATTACGCACGACAGCATCATCGTCCAGCTCAACGGCGCCGGAAACATGCAGACCACGGGCATCACCTACGCCTCGGACATCATGCGCCGCTTCGGCAGCGCCTACGGCGCGCGGGTGGAACAGTTCCCGGTGCCCGCGTTCTTCGACCACGCCGCCACCAAGCAGGCCATGTGGAATGAGCGCAGCGTGCAGCGCATCCTTCAGCTGCAGGCGCGGATGAGCATCGCCATTTTCGGTGTCGGATCGGTCGACGCCGACTACCCCAGCCACGTCTACGCGGGCGGCTACCTCGACGAGGACGATCTCAGCGTCCTGGCCGGGTCCGATGTCGTGGGCGACGTAGCGACCGTGTTCTTCCGCGCGGACGGCTCCTCCGACGGCATCACCCTGAACGAACGCTCCACCGGGCCGGACCTGGCACAGCTCCGGCAGGTCCGGCGGCGGATCTGCGTGGTCTCCGGCGCCTCCAAGATCAATGGACTGCGCGGCGCCCTGGCCGCGGGGCTGGCGACGGACCTGATCCTGGACGAGGCCAGTGCCCGGCGGCTGGTCAGCACCGAGGGGCTCGGCTGAGGCGGAGGGAACGCCGGAGAGGCCGGGGTACTAGGTAGAGTCGTTGCTATGAGAATGACGCCGCGGGTGACGCTGAACAACGGTGTGCTGATGGACCGCCTGGGCTACGGGCTGTACAAGGTGCCGCCGGCCGACGCCGCCGGGCTGGTGACCATGGCCTTGGAGGCCGGCTACCGGCACTTCGACACTGCCGCGATGTACGGCAACGAGACCGGCGTCGGCAAGGCGATTGGTGCGCTGGCAGCGTTCGACGGCGCCACCGGCGGCTCCGGGGAGCGGCACCCCCGGCTGACGCGTGAGGACCTCTTCGTCACCTCCAAGCTGTGGAATGACGATCAGGGCTATGACGCAACGCTGCGGGCTTTCGACACCTCGATGGCCAAGCTGGGCCTCGAGTACCTCGACCTTTACCTGATCCACTGGCCCTGCCCCGGGCGCGGCCTCTTCGCGGACAGCTACCGGGCGCTGGAGACCCTCTACCGGGAGGGACGGGTCCGCGCGATCGGCGTGTCCAACTTCCAGCCGGCGCACCTTGACCGGCTGCTGCAGGGCGCAGAGGTGGTCCCCGCCGTGAACCAGATCGAGCTGCACCCGTGGCTGCAGCAGGCCGAACTGCGCGAACTTCACTCCTCCCTGGGGATCGTGACGGAAGCCTGGAGCCCGCTGGGCCGCGGCCAGGTCCTCGAGGACCCGGTGGTGACGGAGATCGCCGCCGCCCACCGCCGCTCCCCCGCGCAGGTCATCATCCGGTGGCACCTGCAACTGGGCAATGTGGTCATCCCGAAGGCCAGCTCCTACGCCCGGATCCACGAAAACCACGACGTCTTCGGGTTCGAGCTGACGACGGCGGACCTGGACGCCCTGGCCGGTCTGGACCGCGGCTTCCGCACCGGGTCCAACCCGGACAACGTCAACTGACGCCCCGCCGCCCGCACCCCACCACAGGCCCCCCACCACAACGAATGGAACACGTGGCGACCCAGCCCCCTCCCCCGCAACCGCTCCTCAGCGCCGCCCTGCAGACCCGCGCCACCGCCTCCACCGTGGACCTCAACGGCACCCGGGTGGCGTACTGGACGTATGAACCCGAGCAGGAGACCCCGGACACCCGCACCATCCTGGTGATCCACGGCTTCCGCGGCGACCACCACGGCCTGCTCCGGGTGGCGGACCAGCTCCCCGAGATGCGCCTGGTCATGCCCGACCTGCCGGGTTTCGGTGTCTCCGGTGCCCTTGCCGCCGGTGCGCACAGCGTGGAGGGCTACGGGCGGTTCGTGGCCGATTTCATGGCCGCCCTGGGGCTGGGACCGGAAACGGTGCTGCTGGGCCACTCGTTCGGCTCGATCATCACCAGCCACTTCGTCGCCCATCACCCGGACGCGGTGTCCGAACTGATCCTCATCAACCCGATCGCGGCGCCGGCCCTGGAGGGCCCGAAGGGACTGATGACCAAGGTCGCGGTGCTCTACTACGAGGCCGCGGCGCGGCTCCCCCGCCGGCTGGGCAACGCCCTGCTGCGCAACCAGCTGATCGTGCGGGTGATGAGCGAGACCATGGCCAAGACCAGGGACAAGCGCCTGCGGCAGTTCGTCCATGCCCAGCACACCGCCTACTTCTCCGCCTTCGCGGACCGGGACAGCCTGCTGGAGGCCTTCAAGGCCTCGGTGGGAAACAACGTGGCCGAGGTCGCCGAGCGTCTGACGCTGCCGGTCCTGCTGATCGCCGGAGAGAAGGATGAGATTGCCGCCCTGCCGGACCAGCACAAACTGCTCCCCCGCCTTCCCGACGGCACCCTCGACGTGATCCCCGGCGTCGGACACCTGATCCATTACGAGACCCCGGAACCCGCCGCCGGTTTCATCCGCCGCTTCCTGAAGGACCACGCCGCATGAAGATTCTCATCGACGCCCGCTTCACCCGGCTGGACCATCATGACGGCATCAGCCGCTACGGTTCCAGCCTGATCGCGGCCGCCGCGAAGGTGGCCGACGTGTCCATGCTGATCAGCGATACCCGCCAGCTCGCACTGCTGCCGGACGTGCCCTACACGCTGATCAACAGCCCGCTCTCCCCCGCCGAGCTGTTCGTCGCGCGGAAGGTCAACACGCTGGGGGCCGACGTCGTCGTCTGCCCGATGCAAACCATGGGCAGCTGGGGGCGGAAGTACGCGCTGATCCTGACTTTGCACGACCTGATCTACTACGAGCACCCGGCTCCCCCCGGCTTCCTGCCGGCGCCCGTCCGGGTGCTGTGGCGGCTCTACCACAAGGCATTCTGGCCGCAGCGGGTGCTGCTCAACCGGGCCGACGTCGTGGCCACCATCAGCGCCACCACCGAGGCACTGATGGCCAAGTACCGGCTGACCAGACGCCCGGTGCGGATCGTCGGGAACGCACCCCAGCCGGGGCTGACCCCTCGTGATCCCGGCGCCGCGGCCGAGAAGACGCTGCTGTACATGGGCTCGTTCATGCCCTACAAAAACGTTGAGCCAATGGTCCGCGGCATGGCTGAGCTGCCGGAGATGACCCTCCACCTGCTGAGCCGGATTACGCCCGAGCGCCGCGCCGAGCTGGAGGCACTGGTCCCCGCGGGCGCCAACGTGGTGTTCCACAACGGGATCACGGACGAGGAGTACGAAACCCTGCTGGCCCGGACCACCGCGCTGGTAAGCCTGTCCAAGGCAGAGGGCTACGGGCTGCCGCTGGTGGAGGCGATGTCGCATGGGACGCCGGTGATCGCCAGCGACATCCCAATTTTCCGCGAAGTGGGTTCCGACGTGGTCAGCTACGTGGATCCATCCTCGCCGGCCGACTTCGCGGCCGCCGTCCGCGACCTGGAGGATCCGGCGCTGTGGAAAGACCGTTCCGTGCGGTCCGTCCACCGGGCCGCAGAGTTCAGCTGGGACGAATCGGCCCGCCGGCTCCTTGCCGCGGCCGAGGAGGCGGTTGCACTGCGGAAGCAGGGCCGACGACGGCGGTAGGGTCTTGGTTGGTGGCGTTGCCGGGCGCGGGCTGATCTAGCGGCGGACCGCTCAGCCAGTGCTGTCCAGGATCAGTCGCACCGTCTCCCGGGGCTGGTCCCAGTGCGGGAAATGACCGCAGTCGTCGAACCAGTGGAGAGTTGCATCCGGGAAAAGGTCCATAGCCCGGGCCGCCTCGCCCGGAACAGTCACCTTGTCCTTTCGCCCCCATCCAATGACCACTCTGCCCTTGAGTGAACCCGCCGGAGCGCCTTCCTGGCGGGGGCCGTGAATCAGCGCGTCGAGGGCCGGGTCCAGGCTGGTTGACGTCTTGAAACCGCGAAGCTCATGCAGCACCAGGTCCTGCGGCAGCCTCCAGGGATGCGCGGAGAACTGAGCCAACAGGGCCGTGCGGCCCACGGGGTTTCCCGTGAGGAAAGGAAGCACCGGCTGGATGCGGCGCACCAGCGCGACGGACGCCTTGATGCTGGCACCAAAGATCGCGGCCTGGCGGTCACTCCAAAAACCTCCAGGGTCGAGCGCGACCGTGGTCCCGGCGTGCCCCCGCCGCGCCATTTCCAAGGCCATGCGTGCCCCCATGGAGCTGCCGACCAGATCAATGTCGCCCAGTTCCGCTTCGCCGATGAAGGCTTCGACGGCATCGGTCAGCGTCGCGATGGTCGTCTCGCCGGTCAGGGGGGCGGATTCCCCGCACCCGGGCAGATCGACGGCGATGACATCTCGTTCAGCAGCCAGCGCCGGGACTATCGGGTTCCAGTTTCCTGCACTGGATCCGAGACCATGGACCAGGAGGAGCGGCTTACCGGAGCCCTGCCGGGTTGAGTGCAACATGGCTTCACTCTACTGTGCGGGCCGCCACGATCACGGGAGCACTCCAGGTCGGAACTGCAAGCTCCTCACCAACGTGGGCGCGGTCATCGCCTCAGCGTTCCTCTGGGAACAGCAGCCGAGGCGTCTGCCTAAAGGTCTCGCCGTTCTCGACGCTTCCGTTCCGCAAATCCCGAGATCACCTGCGCGTCGTTGGCGTGGTAAGTCCTCCAAGCGCTGCCGACGTCAACCCACAGGGCGGGTTGGTCCGCCTCCGGAACGAGGCGGGCCGTCCCAGGGCTGGTTATCGACCAGTAGGAGAGGTTCAGCGTCGGCGGCCAGTCGTCCCGGTAGGACCGGACAGCAGCGAAGGCCGGGACCGCGGCGACCTCAAGGACGAGCCCGGTCTCCTCGGCCAACTCCCGTACGGCGCCCTCACGGGAGGTCTCCCCCGGTTTCACCTTCCCGCCTGGCGGTACCAGCCCTCGCCAGGGATGATCCACCACGAGGAGTCTCAAGTAGTCGGGCGAAAAAACCCACACATCTGCCGCCAGGGGGTGCTGCTCCGCCCTCCACACGCTTCGGAACCAACGCTCCGTCCCGTCCTCAACCTTCTCGGCCGCGGCAAGGTCACGCAGCGCCGCGGCAACGGCGTCCGGGCCATGGATCGGCGCCATCTACAGCACGTCCACGCCGTCGAGCCGGACCTGCACCGGGTCGTCGCTTCGCTTGGCCGCGGCGGCCGCCTTAACGGCCCGCAGCGCCTTAGTCACTTCGGCTGCCTGGGCGTACGGAATGAACAGCAGCGTCCGGACGTCTTCGCCGCGGGACGCGCCGCCGGCCTGGACACCCGGCCCACCGGCACCCGGAATCCCCGCACCCGGCACCCCCGGCGCCGGAAATCCGGAGCCGGGAAGCGGCGCCGGTCCGGCGGTCCGCAGCGTGATGCCCCGCGACGCGAGGCCGGCCTCGACGGCGGAGGTGAAATGCCCGACCGCCGTCCTTGGTCCGGTCAGGGACGCGACCCGCACCGCCGGGGGCAGCGACAGTTCCTGCCGGAGTCCGAGTTCCCGGCCGGCATAACCGGCGGGATCCCAACGCAGCAGCGCACCCACGCCCGCGGCGTCGTCGGCGGTGATCACCACCAGGCCGCCATCGGCGGCGGGCCGGACCAGGGCGGCGGCATTGAACCAGCGGCGCACGGCGTCCTCGCCCGCCCTGAGGTTCTCGCGGCGCAGCAGGGAATCTCCGTCCAGCAGTAGCGCGGCGGCGTATCCGCCCGCCGCCACGGGCTCGGCTCCCACGGTGGCGACCACGAGGGCCTTGGTGTCCGGGACGGTGGCCAGGACCCGGTCACCGGACGAGTTCAGCACGGGTTTGCCGGGGAAAGCGCGGCCCAGTTCCTCCGCGGTCCGGAGCGCCCCGGTGGCGCCCCGGCGGAGCTGAGTGCCGTTGCAGGTGGCACACCGCCAATGACCCGCCGCGGTGGAGCACCAGCGGCAGACCGGGACGGCGCCGCTGCCGGCGGGTCCGTTGATGGCCAGCGGGCCGTTGCAGGCGGTGCAGCGGGCCGGTTCGCGGCAGCGCTCACACGCCAGCGACGGCGCATACCCGGCGCGGGCCACCTGCACCAGTACCGGTCCGCGTTCCAGGCCCTCCTTCGCCGCACGCCATGCCGCGCCGGGGAGACGGGCGATCCGGGCCAGCGGGTCGCGCTCCTGCTCGAAGCTGTCCGCGGTATTCACCACACGCGGCACGGTCCGGCGCACCACGGTGCGGTCCGCTTCGACGGGAAGTGCCCAGCCGGACTCCACCAGCCGCTGGGTCTCCGTGCTACGGGCGTGCCCGGCGAGTAGGCAGGCCGCCCCTTCGTGCACCGCCCGCAGCAGGAGCACCTCGCGCGCATGGGCGTACGGCGCCCGTTGTTCGATGTGCAGGTCGTCCCCGTCGTCCCAGCAGACCACCAGTCCGAGGCGGTGCACCGGGGCGTAGGCGGCCGACCGCGTCCCGACCACGACGCCTGCCGCCCCGCTGAGCACCCGCAGGAAGTTCCGGTAGCGCGGGGTGGGCCCGTCGTCGGCGGTCAGCCGCGCCACGTCCGCGGCGGGCAGCAGCTCCAGGAGCGCCTCCTCCACCCGGTCCAGGTCCCGGTAGTCGGGAACGACGACGACGGCGCCCCGGCCCGAGCGGCGCACGGCCGCGACGGCTTCGGCGATCAGCCGGGGCCACGCCGCGGGGCCGAAGCCTTGCAGTGCCGAGAGCACCGCACGGGGCGACTCCCCCGCGCCCAGGTGCTGCAGGAACGCACCGCCGTTGCGGTAGGCGGACCAGCCCGAGGGCGGCAGAACTGCCGCCGGGGCCGCCGTGTCCGGCGGGAGTGCCTCAGTCCCGGCATCTTCGGGCAGGGGTTCGGTAAACAGAGCCGGGTCCAGGTCGCCGCCGGGGGCAAATTCCTTCTCCAGCCTCGCCATCCGCGGCGGCACGGCAACGCGCAGGACGTCACTGACGGTGCCGGCGTAGCGGGCCGCAACGCGCTCCGCCAGCGCTGCCACCCCGGGAGTCAGCACGGGCACCGGGGAAACCACCTTGTGCAGCGGCACCAGCGCATGCCCGGCATCGGAGGCGGCTACGCGTTCCAGCAGGAAGCCGCCAAGCTCCTGCCCGCCAAACTTGACCTTCACCCGCACGCCGGGCCGGGCCGCCGCGTCCAGGTCCGCGGGCACGCTGTAGTCAAAGGGCCGGTCCAGGTGCGGCAGGAAGCTCTCCAACTGCACCCGTGCCACGGGAAGTTCGGCGGCCAGGGCGGGACCCGCCGCGGCGGCGGAGGCCGGGAAGCCCTGCAGGAGGGAGAGCTGGAAGGGTTCTTCCGGCGCGGGGGCGCGGCGTGGCTCGCTCACGGGTCTCTCTCCTTTCCCAGGTGCTTCGGCCGACACAACGGCATTCAAAGGCTGCGGGCCCGGCCGACAGGGCCGGTTAAAGCATGTAGCCAGGCCGCCGGTTGGCGGCCTGGCTACAGCACATCACAGAGCTCTGACGATGTGGAATCAGGCGTTGAAGAAGGCCTTCAGCGCGTCCACGCGGTCCAGCCGCTCCCAGGTGAAGTCCGGTTCGTCGCGGCCGAAGTGGCCGTGCGCGGCGGTCTTGGCGTAGATCGGGCGCTTGAGGTCGAGGGCGTCGATGATGGCGCGCGGGCGCAGGTCGAAGATCTCGGAGATCGCCTCGCTGATGCGCGCCGGGTCCACGGTCTCGGTGCCGAAGGTTTCCACGTAGGTGCCCACGGGGCGGGCCTGGCCGATCGCGTAGGCGATCTGGATCTCGGCACGGCGGGCCAGGCCGGCGGCCACCACGTTCTTCGCCACCCAGCGCATGGCGTAGGCCGCGGAGCGGTCCACCTTCGACGGATCCTTGCCGGAGAAGGCGCCGCCACCGTGGCGGGCCATGCCGCCGTAGGTGTCGACGATGATCTTGCGGCCGGTCAGGCCGGCGTCGCCCACCGGGCCGCCGATCACGAAGGCGCCGGCGGGGTTGAGGATGTTGCGCGAGCGGGAGGTGTCCAGGTTGGACATGGCCATCACCGGGTTCACCACCTGCTCGGCGAGGTCGGCCCGGAGCTGGTCAAGGCTGGCGCCCTCGGCGTGCTGGCTGGAGATCACGACGGTCTCGAGCGAGACCGGGCGGTCGCCGTCGTAGCCCACGGTGACCTGGGTCTTGCCGTCGGGGCGCAGGTAGTCCAGCTGGCCGGACTTGCGGACCTCGGTGAGGCGTTCGGAGAGCCGGTGCGCCAGCCAGATCGGGACCGGCATGTAGGAGGGGGTCTCGTCGCTGGCGTAGCCGAACATGAGGCCCTGGTCGCCGGCGCCCTGGAGGTCATAGTCGTCCTCCTGGCGGCCTTCGCGGGCCTCGATGGAGTTGAAGACGCCGCCGGCGATGTCGTTGGACTGCTGGCCAATGGAGACGGACACGCCGCAGCGGGCGCCGTCGAAGCCGTTGGCGGAGGAGTCGTAGCCGATGCCCAGGATCGTCTCGCGGACGATCTGCGGGATCTCGACGTACGCGTCGGTGGTCACCTCGCCGGCAACGTGGACCAGGCCGGTGGTGGCGAGGGTTTCGACGGCGACCCGGGACTCAGGGTCCTTGGCCAGCAGGGCGTCGAGGATGGCATCGCTGATCTGGTCACAGATCTTGTCCGGGTGTCCCTCCGTCACGGACTCGGAGGTGAAGAGCCGGAGCGAGGCGGGCGTGGACCCGTGAAAGTCTGGGATGTGCAGCGGTAAAGTCACTCAACTACCTTACTGGTTGGGAACGGGCATACAGCGGCGCGTGACCTCCGGTGAGGGAGACCTTGCTAACGCCGGGTGTCAGGCGGGCGGTTGCACCCGGCTCAGCTCGGCGCTGACGCGGTCGATCACGGCAGCAGCGACATCGGACTTGCTGCCCGACGCCTCTTGGGGTTCGGAGCCGGAGCGGGCAAGGATGACTACGGAATTGGTGTCCTGGCCGAAGACCTCATCGCGGCCCACCTGGTTGACCACCAGGAGGTCGCAGCCCTTGCGCCGCAACTTGGCCTCGGCGTACTCGAGGACCCCGCCGTCGGCGTCGCCGGTCTCGGCGGCGAAGCCCACAATCAGCTGGTTGCGGGATGCGGTGTCGCGGACCTCCACCAGTTCCTTGAGGATGTCCGGGTTGCGGACCAGGGTGATGACCGGGTCGGCGGTGTCGTCGCGCTTCTTGATCTTGGTCCCGGAGGTTTCGGCCGGGCGGAAATCGGCGACGGCGGCGGCCATGATGATGACGTCCGACTCGGCGGAGGCGCGCAGGGCGGCCTGCCGGAGTTCCAGTGCGGTTTCCACGCGGACGACGTCGACCCCCTCGGGCGCGGGGACGTCCATGTGCGCGGCGACCAACCGGACCTTCGCGCCGGCGTCGCGGGCCGCGGCGGCGAGGGCCACGCCCTGCTTGCCGGAGGAGCGGTTGCCGAGGAAGCGGACCGGGTCCAGTGGTTCACGGGTACCGCCGGCACTGATGGTGACCCTGGTGCCGGCCAGCGGCCCGGGGCCGGCAGCCGTGGGGCCGGCAGGGCCGGGGGCCGCAGCACGCTCCGGGGCGTCGGGGCTGCCGGAGGATTCGGCCAGCGCCATGGCGGCGGCGAAGATCGCGGCGGGTTCGGGCAGCCGGCCGGGGCCGGAGTCGGCGCCGGTGAGGCGACCCGAGTCGGGCTCGAGAACGGTGATGCCGCGGGAGCGCAGGGTCTCGACGTTCGCCTGCGTGGCCTGGTGGCGCCACATCTCGGTGTGCATGGCGGGGGCCATCAGGACCGGCCCGCCGGCCATCAACAGCGTGTTGGTGAGCAGGTCGTTGGCCTGCCCGGTGGCGGCGCGGGCCAGCAGGTCCGCCGTCGCCGGCGCCACCACGATCAGCTCCGCCTCGTGGCCGAGCCGGACGTGGTTGACGGTGTGCACGTCGTCGAAGACGCTGTTGCTCACCGGGTGCCCGGAGAGGGCCTCCCAGGTAGCAACCCCCACGAACCGGGTGGAGGCGTCGGTGGGGATGACGGTGACGTCATGACCGGCTTCAGTAAAAAGCCGGAGGAGCGATGCCGCCTTGTAGGCGGCGATCCCTCCCCCGACTCCGAGGACTATGCGCACGTGACCTCCGTCAGGCAGCAGAGCATTTACTCTGCGGCGGCCTCGATCGGCGTGGAAACGAGCTTGCCTTCGTTGATCTCGCGCAGGGCGATGGACAGCGACTTCTCGTTCAGCTTGGTGTCGACCAGCGGGCCGACGTACTCGAAGAGGCCCTCGTGCAGCTGAGCGTAGTAGGCGTTGATCTGGCGGGCACGCTTGGCACCGAAGATCACCAGGCCGTACTTCGAGTCGGCTGCCTTCAGCAGTTCGTCGATCGGCGGGTTGATGATGCCTTCAAGGTTCGTGGACACGAATTCTCCAAATTCTTACGGGCCGATACGTCCCGTGGCCGAGGTTACGGGTTCGGGGTCAGCCCCATGAGTGAAACAAGCTCGTCAGCTGCACGGCGAACGTCGTCGTTGACCACGGTGTGGTCAAACTCCGGTTCAGCAGCAAGTTCTAGTTTAGCGGTTTCCAGCCTTTGCTGCTGTTCTTCCGCGGATTCCGTGCCGCGGCCCACCAGGCGGCGGACCATTTCGTCCCAGCTCGGCGGGGCCAGGAAGACGAACTGTGCGTCCGGGACGGCCTGCTTGACCTGGCGCGCGCCCTGCAGGTCGATCTCGAGGAGGACGGAGCGTCCCTCGGCGATGGCGGCGTCGACGGTGGAGCGGAGGGTGCCGTAGCGGTTGCGGCCGTGCACCACGGCCCATTCCAGCAGTTCGCCCTTCTCCACCAGCTCGTCGAACTCGTCGGCGGTCTTGAAGAAGTAGTGCACGCCGTCCTGTTCGCCCGGACGCGGTTCGCGGGTGGTGGCGGAGACCGAGAGCCAGACGCCGGGGTAGTTGTCCCGGATGTAGGTGGACACGGTGCCTTTGCCGACGGCGGTCGGTCCGGCGAGGACTGTCAGTCCGGGTTTCTTGCTCACATATTCCTTTAGCGGTGCTTTATTTCGAACGGGGCTGCTTCTCGTCTATAAAATCTACCAGCGCGGCGCGTTGGTGGATTCCCAGCCCCCGCACCCGGCGGGAGGCCGCGATGCCGAGCCGCTCCATGATCGCCGCGGCACGGACCTGGCCGATGCCGGGCAGGGCCTCGAGCAGTTCCACCACCCGCATGCGGGCCACCGCCTCGTCCGTCTCCGCGGCGCCGAGCAGTTCGGTGATGGACAGCCGGCCCGACTTCAGCCGCTCCTTGGCCTCGGCCCGGGTGACCCGGGCGGCGGCAGCCTTGCGCAGGGCATCGGCACGCTCCTGCGGCGTGAGGGGTCGCAAACTCACTGGGGTCCTCCCTGCGTAGCTGTTCCCGAACCTACCCTTTGGCAGCGTCGGAACGCAATGGAGGACCCCGGCCTCACAGCCCCCTTAACCCGCACGGGAGCGGTTCAGCCCGGTGTCAGGCGGTCCGCAGCCCGTCGAGGGTACGCTGGGCCGCGGCACGCAGGCCGGCGGTGTCCGGACCGGCGGCCAGGATGTCCCGGCTGGAGGTGCCGAGGACCTGCCCGTAGGCGGCCCCGAAGGTCCGCTTGAGGTCGGCGGGAGTGGCTCCCTGGGCGCCCAGGCCGGGGGCCAGGATGGGGCCGCGGACGGCCTCCAGGTCCAGGCCGAGGTCGGTCAGGGCCGAGCCGACGGTGGCGCCGACGACGAGGCCCACGGAGCCCATGGCGCCGTCGTAGCGCCGGTTTTCCCCGGCCGCGGCGGTGACGATCCGCCGGGCCACGGAGTCCGCCCCGCCCACGTGCTGCACGGAGGCGCCTTCCGGGTTGGAGGTCAGGGCCAGGACGAAGACGCCGCGGCCGGCCTGGGCCGCGAGGTCCAGGGCCGGGCGCAGGGATTCGAAGCCCAGGTAGGGGCTGAGGGTGACGGAGTCGGCGGCCAGGGCCGAGCCGTCCCGCAGCCACGCGTCGGCGTAGGCGGCCATGGTGGAGCCGATGTCGCCGCGCTTGGCGTCGGCGATGCTGAGCACTCCCCCGGCGGTGCATTCGGTGAGGGTGCGTTCCAACACGGCCATGCCGGCGGAGCCGTGCCGTTCGTAGAGCGCCACCTGCGGCTTCACCGCGGCGGCGAGCGGACCCACGGCCTCGAGCACGGTGAGCGAGAAGCGTTCGACACCGGCGGCGTCGTCGTTCAGGCCCCAGGCGCTCAGCAGCGCCGGGTGCGGGTCAATACCGACGCAGAGCGGGCCGCGCACGGCCATGGCCCGGCCCAGCCGGGAGCCGAAGGACTCCCGGCCGGCCGTGGTGTCCGTGCCCTGCTCAGGCATGCTGCGCCGCGGTCCGGGCGGCTTCCTGCGATTCGGCGAGGGCAGCGGCGTGCTCCTGCAGGCTGGTGACGGACCATTCGTAGGTCCGCATCGCCTCGATCGCCTGCACCGCGGCGTTGAACTCGGCCACGGTCGTGATGCAGGGGATGCCGATGGACGTCGCGGCGGCGCGGATCTCGTAGCCGTCGCTGCGGGCCTCGCCACCGGATGGGGTGTTGAAGACCATGTCGATCTCGCCGGCGACGATCAAGTCTGCGATGGTCCCTTCACCCTCGGCGCTGCTGCCCTCGGCGACCTTGCGGACCGGGGTGGCCTGCAGGCCGTTGCGGCGCAGCACGTCGGCCGTGCCGCCGGTGGAGACGATCTCGAAGCCGAGGTCGGAGAGGCGCTTGACCGCCATGATGACGGCGCGCTTGTCCCGGTTGGCGACGGAGACGAACACCTTGCCCTCGGTGGGAAGGGCGTTGTTGGCCCCGGCCTGGCTCTTGGCGAAGGCGGTGTCGAAGTGCTTGTCGATGCCCATGACCTCGCCGGTGGAGCGCATTTCCGGGCCGAGCAGAGAGTCGACCACCTTGCCCTCTGGGGTCCGGAACCGGCTGAACGGCAGCACGGCTTCCTTGACGGCGACGGGGGCGTCCAGCGGCAGGGTGGAGCCGTCACCGGACTCCGGCAGCATCTTATAGGCGCTGCGGAGCTGGTTGATGGTGACTCCGGCGCCGATCAGCGCCGCGGCCTTGGCCATCTGCACACCGGTGGCCTTGGAGACGAACGGCACGGTGCGGGACGCGCGCGGGTTCGCCTCGAGCACGTAGAGCACGTCGGAGGCGAGGGCGAACTGGATGTTGATCAGGCCGCGGACGCCCACGCCCTCGGCGATGGCCCGGGTGGCGGTCCGGACCCGGTCGATCACGTTGTTGCCCAGGGTGATCGGGGGCAGCACACAGGCGGAGTCGCCGGAGTGGATGCCGGCCTCTTCGATGTGCTCCATGATGCCGCCGAGGTACAGGTCCTTGCCGTCGAAGAGGGCGTCGACGTCGATCTCGACGGCGTCCTCAAGGAACCGGTCGATCAGCACCGGGTGGTCCGGGGTGATCTCGGTGGCGTTGGCGATGTAGCGGGAGAGGTTGGCCTCGTCGTAGACGATCTCCATGCCGCGGCCGCCCAGGACGTAGGACGGGCGGACCAGGACCGGGTAGCCGATTTCGTCGGCGATCTTCTTGGCGTCCTCGAAGGACACGGCGGTGCCGTTCTTCGGGGCGATCAGGCCGGCCTCGTCGAGGACGCGGGAGAAGGCGCCGCGGTGCTCGGCCAGGTCGATCGCCTCCGGGGAGGTGCCGAGGATCGGCACGCCGGCGTCGGCAAGCTGCTGGGCGAGCTTGAGCGGGGTCTGGCCGCCGAGCTGGACGAAGACGCCCATGACGCCGCCGGTGCGTTCCTCGGCCGCGATGACCTCGAGGACGTCCTCGAGGGTCAGCGGTTCGAAGTAGAGCCGGGTGGAGATGTCGTAGTCGGTGGACACGGTCTCCGGGTTGCAGTTGACCATCACGGTCTCGTAGCCGGCCTTGCGCAGCGCCATCGAGGCGTGGACGCAGGAGTAGTCGAACTCGATGCCCTGGCCGATCCGGTTCGGACCGGAGCCGAGGATGATGATGGAGGGCTTGGCGTGCAGCGCAACCTCGTCTTCCTCGTCGTAGGAGGAGTAGTGGTACGGGGTGTACGCGGCGAACTCGGCGGCGCAGGTGTCCACGGTCTTGTACACCGGGCGGATGTCCAGGGCCTGCCGGACGCCGCGGACCACGGCCTCCGGGTTGTGCGTCAGGGCGCCGATCTGGGCGTCGGAGAAGCCGTGCCGCTTGGCGCGCTGCAGCATCTCCTTGGTCAGGGCGGTGGACTGGCGGATCTCGAGGGAGATCTCGTTGAGCAGCTGCAGCTGGTCCAGGTACCACGGGTCGATCTTGGTGGCCTCGAAGAGCTGCTCCACCGTGGCGCCGCCCAGCAGGGCGCGCTGGACCTGGTGCAGGCGGTCGGTGGTGGGGCGCTTGGCCTTCTCGACCAGTTCCGCAACCTCCCACTCCGGGACCGGGGTGAAGTCCAGCTGCGAACCCTTCTGCTCCAGGGAGCGGAGGGCCTTCTGCAGGGCCTCGGTGAAGTTGCGGCCCATCGCCATGGCCTCGCCCACGGACTTCATGGTGGTGGTCAGGGTGGGGTCCGCGGCCGGGAACTTCTCGAACGCGAAGCGCGGGACCTTGACGACGACGTAGTCCAGGGTCGGCTCGAAGGACGCCGGGGTCTTCTGCGTGATGTCGTTCGGGATCTCGTCCAGGGTGTAGCCGAGCGAGAGCTTGGTGGCGATCTTGGCGATCGCGAAGCCGGTGGCCTTGGAGGCCAGGGCCGAGGAGCGGGAGACGCGCGGGTTCATCTCGATGACGACGACGCGGCCGGTGTCGGGTTCGACGGCGAACTGGATGTTGCAGCCGCCGGTGTCGACGCCGACCTCGCGGATGACGGCGATCGCGATGTCGCGCAGCCGCTGGTACTCGCGGTCGGTCAGGGTCAGGGCCGGGGCGACGGTGATGGAGTCGCCGGTGTGGACGCCCACCGGGTCGAAGTTCTCGATCGAGCAGACCACCACGACGTTGTCGTTCTTGTCGCGCATCATCTCGAGCTCGTACTCCTTCCAGCCGAGGATGCTCTCTTCGAGCAGCACCTCGGTGGTGGGGCTGTACTGCAGGCCCTGGCCGACGATGCGGCGCAGGTCGCCCTCGTCGTAGGCGAGGCCGGAGCCGAGGCCGCCCATGGTGAAGGAGGGCCGGACCACCATCGGGTAGCCCAGGTCTTCGGCGGCCGTGAGGGCCTCATCGATGGTGTGGATGATGTGGCTGCGGGCCGATTCGGCGCCGCAGCGCTCCACGACGCCCTTGAACTTTTCCCGGTCTTCGCCGAGTTCGATCGCGGCAATGTTGGCGCCGATCAGTTCGACGTTGTACTTCTCCAGGACGCCGTTCTTGTCCAGGGCGATCGCGGTGTTCAGCGCGGTCTGGCCGCCCAGGGTGGGCAGGACGGCGTCGGGGCGTTCCTTGGCGATGATCTTCTCGACCACCTCGGGGGTGATCGGTTCGATGTAGGTGGCGTCGGCGAACTCCGGGTCGGTCATGATGGTGGCCGGGTTGGAGTTGACGAGGATGACGCGCAGGCCTTCGTCCTTGAGGACGCGCAGTGCCTGGGTGCCGGAGTAGTCGAATTCGGCCGCCTGGCCGATCACGATCGGGCCGGAACCGATGACCAGGACGCTCTTCAGGTCAGTTCTCTTGGGCATTACTTCTTGTCCTCAGTCTTGGAGTCGGTGGAGGTCGTGGTGCCGGCGTTCGCGGCCGCGGTCTTCGTGCTCTCCATCAGGTCGATGAAGCGGTCGAAGAGGTAGGCGGCGTCGTGCGGGCCGGAGGCCGCCTCGGGGTGGTACTGGACCGAGAAGGCGGGGATGTCCAGGCAGTTCAGGCCCTCGACGACGTCGTCGTTGAGGCTGACGTGGCTGACCTGGACGCGGCCGAAGCGCTCCTCGGGGGCCACCGTGTCGCCCGCCAGCGGGGCGTCGACGGCGAAGCCGTGGTTCTGCGAGGTGATCTCGACCTTGCCGGTGGCGCGGTCCATGACCGGCTGGTTGATCCCGCGGTGGCCGTAGCGCAGCTTGTACGTGCCGAAGCCCAGCGCACGGCCGAGGATCTGGTTGCCGAAGCAGATGCCGAAGTAGGGCAGCTTGGCGTCCAGCACGGAGCGGAGCAGGCCCACCTGGGTGTCGGCTGTGGCGGGGTCGCCGGGACCGTTGGACATGAACACGCCGTCGGGGTTGACGGCCTTGACGTCCTCCAGGGTGGCGGTGGCCGGCAGGACGTGGACGCGGACGCCGCGCTCGGCGAACCGGATGGGGGTCATGCGCTTGATGCCAAGGTCGATTGCGGCGATGGTGAACCGCGGCTCGCCTTCCCAGCCCCAGTCGGCGGGCTCGACCGTGTAAGCCTCGTCGACGCTGACCTCTTCGGCCAGGCGGGAGCCTTCCATGGGGGCGCTGGCGAGGACGGCGTCGACCAGTTCCTTGTCCGTGGCGCGGGCGGCGTCGCCGGAGAAGATGCCGGCGCGCATGGTCTTGTGTTCGCGCAGGTGGCGGGTGATGGCGCGGGTGTCCACCCCCTGGATGCCGACGACGCCCTGCTCGGTGAGCTCCTCGTCCAGGCTCCGCTCGGAGCGCCAGTTGGACGGGCGGCGGGCGGCGTCGCGGACGACATAACCGGCCACCCAGATGCGGCGGGACTCGGCGTCGTCCTTGTTGACGCCGGTGTTGCCGATGTGCGGCGCGGTCTGCACCACGAGCTGGCGGGCGTAGGAGGGATCCGTGATGGTCTCCTGGTAGCCGGTCATGCCGGTGGCGAAGACGGCCTCGCCGAGGGCGGTGCCGGTGGCGCCGTAGCTGCGGCCGCGGAAGATGCGGCCGTCCTCGAGGACCAGCACGGCGGGCTCCGGCGCGGCGGGGACGCCGGCGGCGGTCCCGGACTCGGACTTCTCTTGCTCTGTTGCGATCACTGGTTGCGTCACGTCGTTACTTTCCACTTTCGGCTTCTGCCTGGGGGGCAGCGGAGATCAAATCATTGAGAACGGTCAGGAGGGCGGTCTTGTCCTCGGCGCGGCGGCTGCGGAATCCGGTGTCCAGCTCGCGGGTCCCGAGCATCCAGCTCAGGACCAGGAGCCCGTCCTGTTCCACGAACTTGCCGGCCATGCCGCTTTCCTGGCGGACGCCGGTGAGGCGTTCCACGGGGATGAAGAGCGGACCCGCGCCGGTGCGGTCAAACAGGACGCCGTCGCGGTGCACGGAGAGGCCGGCGTTGGTGCGCAGGCCCAGCCCGTGGACGGCGATCCGGTCCAGCCAGTCCCCCGCGGTGGTGGTGGCCACGTACTGGCCCTCGGCCTCGGCCAGGGCCGGGCCAAGCGCGTCGGGGGCCTCGGGCAGCGCCGGGATGTCCGCCTGGCGTCGGAGCCGGTTGCGCCAGCCCAGCCCGATCAGCACCAGTGCCACGGCCACGAGGACCAGCACCAGGAGCAGGGAGAGTTCCTTGACCATCAGGGGCGCCCCGCCGTTTCCGCGGCGTCCCAGCGGTACGGGGTGTTCAGCGCGCCGTCGAGGACGGTCGGGTGGCCGTGCAGGAAGGTGGCCATCACCTTGCCCGGGAGTTCCCGGCCGGCGAATGGAGAGTTGCGGCCCATGGTTGCCATCTTAGAAGGGTCAACGCTCCAGCGCGCAGCCGCGTCCACCAGGATGACGTTCGCGGGTTCCCCGGCTTCCAGCGGCCGGCCTTGGTCTTCCACCCGGCCGATCGCGGCGGGGGTGGTGGAGGTCACGCGGGCGAAATCGGCCCAGTCCATCAGGCCGGTTTCGATCATGGTGTGCTGGACGACGGAGAGGGCGGTCTCCAGCCCGGTCATGCCCATGGCCGCCTGCGCCCACTCGCACTCCTTATGCTCGCTGGGGTGCGGGGCGTGGTCGGTGCCGACCACGTCGATGGTGCCGTCGGCGAGGGCGGCGCGCAGGGCCTGGACGTCCTCGTCGGTGCGCAGCGGCGGGTTGACCTTGTAGACGGGGTCGTAACTGCGGACCAGTTCGTCGGTGAGCCAGAGGTGGTGCGGGGTGACCTCGGCGGTGACGTTGATGCCGCGGGACTTGGCCCAGCGGATGATCTCGACCGAGCCGGCGGTGGAGACGTGGCAGACGTGCAGGCGGGAGCCGACGTGCTGGGCCAACAGGACGTCGCGGGCGATGATGCTTTCCTCAGCCACGGCGGGCCAGCCGGCGAGGCCGAGGACGGCGGAGACGGCGCCCTCGTTCATCTGGGCCCCGGCGGTGAGCCGGGGTTCCTGCGCGTGCTGGGCGACGACGCCGTCGAAGGCCTTGACGTATTCGAGGGCGCGGCGCATCAGGACCGGGTCGCTGACGCAGATGCCGTCGTCGGAGAAGACCCTGACCCGGGCGCGGGAGTCGGCCATGGCGCCGAGTTCGGCGAGCTGCTCGCCGGCCAGGCCGACGGTGACGGCACCGACCGGGCGGACGTCGGCCCAGCCGGCGGTGCGGCCCAGGCTGAAGACCTGTTCGACGACGCCGGCGGTGTCCGCGACGGGGTTGCTGTTGGCCATGGCGTGGACGGCGGTGTAGCCGCCCAGGGCGGCGGCGCGGGTGCCGGTTTCGACCGTTTCGGCGTCCTCGCGGCCGGGTTCGCGCAGGTGGGTGTGGATGTCCACCATGCCCGGCAGTGCGACGAGGCCGTGCGCATCAATCACGGTGACGCCGTCGTCGTTGGCGAGGTCGGTGCCGCGGGCGGCGATGACGCCGTCGCGGATCAGCAGGTCTTCGGCCGGGCCGCCGAGGATCGAGGCGCCACGGATGAGGTAGCTGCCGGTCTGGTGCTGCGGTGCCATCAGTGGTTCTCCTTGGCGTGGGTGGGGGCTGGCTCGCGGGTGTCGCCGGAGAGCAGCAGGTACAGGGCGGCCATCCGGACGGACACGCCGTTCCGGACCTGGGCCAGGACGGTGGACCGCGGCGAATCGGCGGCGGCGGACGAGATCTCCAGGCCGCGGTTCATCGGGCCGGGGTGCATGATGATGGTGTCCTTCAGGCCCAGGGTGTCCAGGGCGCGGAGGCGGTTGTCGTCGAAGCCCCAGCGGCGGGAGTATTCGCGGGTGGTCGGGAAGAACGAGGCGTTCATCCGTTCGCCCTGCACGCGGAGCATCATCATCGCGTCCACGCCGCCGGCGAGGGTCTGGTCCAGGTCGTAGCTGACGGTGCACGGCCAGTGTTCGACGCCGATGGGCAGCAGCGTGGGCGGCGCCACGAGGGTGACCTCGGCGCCGAGGGTGCGCAGCAGCCAGACGTTGGAGCGGGCCACCCGGGAGTGCAGGACGTCGCCGGCGATCGCGACCCGCATCCCGGTCAGGTCCGCCCCGGTGGAAGGGACGCCGGCGAGCTTCGACCAGTGCCGGCGCATGGTGAAGGCGTCCAGCAGGGCCTGGGTGGGGTGTTCGTGGGTGCCGTCGCCGGCGTTGACGACGCCGGCGTCGATCCAGTCCGTGGCGGCGAGCCGGTGCGGGGCGCCGGAGGCCCAGTGCCGGATGACGACGGCGTCCGCGCCCATCGCGGCGAGGGTCTGGGCGGTGTCCTTGAGGGATTCGCCCTTGGAAACGGAGGAGCCCTTGGCGGCGAAGTTGATCACGTCCGCAGAGAGCCGCTTGGCGGCGGCCTCGAAGGAGATGCGGGTGCGGGTCGAGTCCTCGAAGAAGAGGTTGACCACGGTGCGGCCGCGGAGGGCGGGAAGTTTCTTGACCTCGCGGTCGCCGACGGCGGACATTTCCTCTGCGGTGTCGAGGATGCGGATTGCGTCGGCGCGGCTGAGGTCACCGGTGGAGAGCAGGTGCCTCATGCGGTGGCCTCGACGGCTGCCTCGATGACGACCTCGTTGACGGGCCGGCCGTCCGCGCTGTCGGTTTCCTCGAGCCGGACCCGGACCTTCTCGGCGGAGGAGGTCGGCAGGTTCTTGCCGACGTGGTCGGCGCGGATCGGCAGTTCGCGGTGGCCCCGGTCGATCAGGACGGCCAGGCGGACGATCCGGGGCCGACCCAGGTCCACGAGGGCGTCGAGGGCGGCGCGGATAGTGCGGCCGGAGTAGAGGACGTCGTCGATGAGGACCACGACCTTGTTGTCGATGCCGGTGCGCGGGAGTTGCGTGGGGTACGGGGGCCGCGTGGGCTGGTGCGAGAGGTCGTCACGGAACATGGTGACGTCGAGTTGGCCGACGATGGCGGCGGGATCCACGGAGGGATCGGCGGCGGCGATTTTCGCGGCGAGCCGGACGGCCAGCGGGTAGCCGCGGCGCGGGATGCCCAGCAGGACCAGGTCCTGGGAGCCCTTGTTGGACTCGAGAATTTCGTGGGCTATACGAGTGAGGGCCCGGTCGATGTCGGCCTGGCTGAGCACGACGCGGCTCAGCTGAACCGTCGCCGGTACCGGTGATTCCGGAACAGAAGTCATCGCTCGTCTCCCCTTTCCCCGCCTCACGGGACGGAATTAAAAAAGGAACATTTGCTCTTTCAAATTACCACACGGGCCACGGCGCTTCGGGCCTCCGGGACGCGGTGTGCATCACACGGGCGAGAACAGCCGCAGTGACGCAAAAGGGCCGGTGCCCGCCGTGATGGCGGGCACCGGCCCGGAGTTTTTCGCCGCAGAGTCCCCCGTCATGGGGGCGCTTCGGTGCCGGCCGGATCAGGCCAGCAGCGACGGCTTCAGCTGCTGCAGCCGGCCCAGCAGGCCGTTGATGAAGGACGGGGACTCGTCCGTCGAGAGCGTCTTGGCCAGCGCCACCGCCTCGCTCACCGCGACGCCGTCGGGGACGTCGTCGTTGTAGAGCAGTTCCCAAGTGCCCACGCGCAGGATGATGCGGTCCACGGACGGCATCCGTTCCAGCGACCAGCCCTGCGAGTAGGTTTCCAGGAACTCGTCGATGGCGGCCTGGTGTGAGACCACACCCTCGACGATCTCCAGGGTGTAGGGGTTGATGACCTGATCCGTCTGTTCACGACGGGAGCGCAGCACATCGAATGCGGAGACGGAACGCTGTTCCGCCTCGAAAAGAACATCCAGGGCCCTGCTGCGGGCCTTACCGCGGGCGCTCACTAGTCGCTGACCCGGCCAAGGTAGCTGCCGTCGCGGGTGTCGACCTTAACTTTGGTGTTGTTCTCGACGAACAGCGGCACCTGGATCTCGTAGCCGGTTTCCAGGGTGGCGGGCTTGGTGCCGGCGGAGGAGCGGTCGCCCTGCAGGCCCGGCTCGGTGTAGGTGATTTCCAGCACGACGCTCGGCGGCAGTTCGATGTAGAGCGGGTTGCCCTCGTGGATGGCGATGTTGACCATCTGGTTCTCAAGCATGAAGTTGGTGGCGTCGCCGACGGTGGCGGCCGGCACGGTCAGCTGGTCGAAGTCCGAGGTGTCCATGAAGACGAAGTCGGCGCCGTCCTGGTACAGGTACTGGTAGTCGCGGCGGTCCACGGTGGCGGTCTCGATCTTGAGGCCGGCGTTGAAGGTCTTGTCGACAACCTTGCCGGACATGACGTTACGCATCTTGGTGCGGACGAAGGCGCCGCCCTTGCCGGGCTTGACGTGCTGGAATTCGATGATGTTCCAGAGCTGGCCTTCCAGCTTCAGCACGGTTCCGTTCTTGATGTCGTTGGTCGTTGCCACAGTATCCTCAGGTTTCGTCAATGGCCGGTCTAAGCCGCCAGCCGTGTATGCCATGCGGGCGCGCCCAATGGGCGGCTCCGCGCGTGTTTTTCAAAAATCCAAGATCCATTCTACCGGCTTTACGGATGCAGTGCCGGACGGGGTCCCTCAGGAGGCCAGGTCCAGCACGTCCCGGGCGCGCTGCAGGGCCACGGTTGAGGAGTAGATCAGGGCCGCGTCGGCGGCGCCGGCCACCCGGAGGTCCAGGGCCTTGGCGAAGGACTCGACGGCGGCGGCGGTGTTGCCGGCGGCGAAGTAGGAGCGGCCCAGGTGCTGCCGGACGGAGGCCTCCTCTGGGGTGCCCTGCGCCTCGGCCAGCAGCTGCCGGTAGAGTTCGACGGCGCGGTCGGAGCGGTGCGAGACGCGCAGCACCTCCGCCTCGAACATCCGGAGCCGGAAGGAATCGGGGTCCTTGTACCGGGCCTCGGCGAGCAGCTCGGCCGCCTCCCCGGGGTGGCCCTCGACGAGCCGGACGAAGATCAGGTCGGTGGGGTCCTGCGACGCGGCGAGGGCGTCGGCGCAGGCCTCCTCGTTGACCAGTTCCGGCATGAGCGTGCGCGGGTTGATCCGGATGCCGGGGAACCCGGCGTCCGGCCACTCGCTGGTGCCGCCGTTGTCGCTGATCATCAGGAGGCAATCTCCTGGTAGGCGGCGAAAAGCAGCGAGGTGTCCGGGACATCGAGGATCCCCGGGCGTCCGACGCCGTCGAGCACCACGAAGCGCAGCAGGTCGCCGCGGGACTTCTTGTCCCGGCGCATCCCGTCGAGCAGCGCCTGCCAGCGGTCGCGTCGGTAGGTGGTGGGCAGGCCGAGGCTTTCCAGGATGGCCCGGTGCCGGTCGAAGTCGGCGTCGCTGAGCCGGCCCACGCTGCGGGCCAGTTCCGCGGCGAACATCATGCCCACGGACACGGCGGCGCCGTGCCGCCAGGAGTAGCGCTCGGCGAGTTCGATCGCGTGGCCCAGGGTGTGGCCGTAGTTCAGGATTTCGCGCTGTCCGGTTTCCTTGAGGTCCTCGGAGACCACGCGGGCCTTGACCGTGATGGCGCGTTCGATCAGTTCCCGCAGGACCTCCGAGCGCGGATCGGTGGCGGCCTCGGGGTCCTTCTCGATCAGGTCGAGGATGGCCGGGTCGGCGATGAACCCGCACTTGATCACCTCGGCGAGACCGGAGATGATCTCGTTCTTCGGCAGCGTGTCCAGGGTGTCCAGGTCGGCCAGGACGCCGGCGGGCGGGTGGAACGCGCCCACCAGGTTCTTGCCCTCGGCGGTGTTGATCCCGGTCTTGCCGCCGACGGCGGCGTCCACCATGCCGAGCAGGCTGGTGGGCATGTGAACCACCTTGATGCCGCGCAGCCACGTGGCGGCGACGAAGCCCGCGAGGTCGGTCACCGCTCCCCCGCCGACGGCGACAATCGCGTCCGAGCGGGTGAAGTCGTTCTGGCCGAGCACCTGCCAGCAGAAGGAGGCGACCTCGATGTGCTTGCCTTCTTCGGCGTCGGGGATTTCCGCGGTCAGGGCGGTGAAGCCGGCGGTGCCGAGTTCCTCGCGGACGGCGTCGCCGGTGAGCCGCAGGGCGCGCGGGTGGATGACCAGGACGCGCTTGACCCGCTCCCCCAGCAGCGCCGGGAGGCCGGCGAGCAGGCCGCGGCCGACGACGACGTCGTAGTTCTCCGACGCCGACTGGCCGGTGACGGGGATGGTGGTTGATTCGTTGCTCACAGTTCCACTTTCTTTGTTGCCGCCGGGGCCGCCGCGGCGGTGCCGGCGGGGCGCCGGAGCGCATCTTCAAGTCGGTGTGCCAAGTCCGCGACGCTGCCGTGACGGACGTCGAGGACGATGTCGGCGAGTCGTTCATAGACCGGTTGGCGGGTGGCGAAGAGGGCCCGCCACCGATCCATGGCGTCCCCTGCCAACAGCGGCCGGCCGGAGTTCCGGGCGATCCGGTCCGCCACGGTGCCGGCGTCGCATTCGAGATAGACCACGGTGCAGCCGGCGAGCAGCTGCTGGGTGCCCGAGTCCAGCACGGCGCCGCCGCCGAGGGAAATGACGGTCGGCAATTCGGCGGCGTCTTCCACGGCGCGGGACACGGCCCGGGCCTCCATCTCGCGGAAGGCGCACTCGCCGCGGCTGGCGAAGATGTCCGCGATGGCGCCGTGCTGGCTGACCACCTCGGCGTCGGTGTCGATGAACCGGGCGCCAAGGTGCTGGGCCAGCTGCTGGCCGATCGCGGACTTGCCGACGGCCATCGGCCCGATCAGGACGATCGGGGCCCGGCTGCCGGCCTGCCGGCGCGGCGTTTCACTGGCAGGCACTAGTGGCCGATCGAGTCCAGGGACGCCGGGATGTTGTCCAGGTAGCCCTTGAGGTTGCGGGCGGTCTCGGCAACCGAGTCACCGCCGAACTTTTCGGCCACGGCCTCGGCCAGGACCAGTGCCACCATGGCCTCGGCGACGACGCCGGCGGCCGGGACCGCACAGACGTCGGAGCGCTGGTGGTGGGCCTTGGCGGCCTCGCCCGTGGCGACGTCGACGGTCTTGAGCGCCCGGGGCACGGTGGCGATCGGCTTCATGGCGGCGCGCACGCGCAGCACGTCGCCGATGCTCATGCCGCCCTCGATCCCGCCGGCGCGGTTGGACGTGCGGATGATCCGGCCATCGGAGTCCTTGACGATCTCGTCGTGGGCGGCCGAGCCGCGCCGGGAGGCCGTGAGGAAGCCGTCGCCGACCTCGACGCCCTTGATCGCCTGGATGCCCATCAGTGCGGCGGCGAGGCGGGAGTCCAGCCGGCGGTCCCAGTGGACGTAGCTGCCCAGTCCCGGCGGTAGGCCGTAGGCAAGGACCTCGACGACGCCGCCGAGGGTTTCGCCCTCCTTGTGGGCGGAGTCGACCTCGGCGACCATGGCGTCGGAGGTTTCGCGGTCGAAGCAGCGCAGCGGGTCCGAGTCGAGGGCCAGCACGTCCGAGGGCACCGGAAGGGGCTTGCCCTCCGGGACGGAGACGGTGGCGATGGAGACGGTGTGGGAGACCAGTTCGATGCCGAGCTGGGAGAGGTAGGCGGCGGCCACCGAGCCGAGGGCCACGCGGGTGGCGGTCTCGCGGGCGCTGGCGCGCTCCAGGACGGGGCGGGCCTCGTCGAAGCCGTACTTCTGCATGCCGGTGAAGTCGGCGTGGCCGGGACGGGGCCGGGTCAGCGGGGCGTTGCGGGCCTGGTCCGCGAGGGTCTCCGGGTCCACCGGGTCCGCGGACATGATCTGTTCCCACTTGGGCCATTCGGTGTTGCCCACCTGGATGGCGATGGGGCCGCCCTGGGTCAGGCCGTGGCGGACACCGCCGAGGATGCTGACCTCGTCCTGTTCGAACTTCATCCGCGCGCCACGGCCGTAGCCGAGCCGGCGCCGGGCGAGGGCCTCGACGATCCGGGGACTGCTGAGTTCGACGCCGGCGGGGACGCCTTCAATAATTCCGACCAGTGCCGGGCCATGGGATTCACCGGCGGTCAACCAACGCAACATAGCTTCCATCCTGCCATGTGCGGCACTTAGAACACCCGTCGAGGTGCCCCTACTGCGTCACACATCACATCTATGACTTCGGCGGGCATCGTCCCGTCGACGGCTGCGAAAAGCCGGACCTGTTCGATCGCCTGGTAGAGCAGCATTTCCAGGCCGGGGACCACGGTTCCGCCACCCGCGGTCCACGCCACGGCGATCCGGCTGGGCCACGGGTCGTACGCGGCATCGAGCAGGATGCCAGGCGTCGCGGCGCCGGCGGCGGCGAGGTCCGCTCCGGTTCCGTCCGCGGCGCGCGGCGGCAGGGTGGAGACGACGACGTCGTAGCCGGGGAGTTCACGGGCGGCCGCCGTCAGGGGCCGGAACTGCAGGTCGATGCCGACGCCGGCGGCGGCGGCGCGCACGTCGGCGGCCCGGACCGCGTCGCGGACGAAAACCGTGGCGGAGGCGGTGCCGAGGTCACGGAGGGCGGCGACGGCGGCCGCGGCGGTCCCGCCCCCGCCCAGCACGGCGGCGGACGGCGCATCAGGGGCGCCGGCGTAGCGGAGGGCGTTGACAATTCCGGCGACGTCCGTGTTGTACCCGACGAGGCGGGGACCTGCGGGCCCGGGCTCGAACGCCACGGTGTTGACCACACCGAGGGCCTCCCCCACGCCGCGGACCTCGTCCACGGCCGCGGCCATGGCGGCCTTCAGCGGCATCGTCACCGAGAGCCCCCGCCAACTGTCCTCTGCGCGGACCGTCGAGAGGAACCCGGGCAGGGCGTCGACGGTGACATCGATCGCCTCGTAGCCGATGTCCACGCCGAGCGCCGCGTAGGCGGCCCGGTGCAGGCCCGGGGACTTCGAATGCCCGATGGGGTGGCCGAGGACGGCCGCCCGTCCGGTCACACGCAACGGTTCGGGTTGGCGCTGCACCAGGCGTTGTACTTGGCCACATTGACGTTGTGCTCCGCCAGCGTCTTGGCGAACAGGGTCTCCTTGGTGTCCAGGTTGACCGTCACCCAGTAGAGGTAGTCGTTCGTCTTCGGCTTGGCGGCGGCGTCGATGGCGGTCTTGCCCGGCGAGCCGATCGGACCGGCGGGCAGGCCCTGGTTGGCGTAGGTGTTGTACGGGTTGGACTTGTCCGCCTTCTGCGCCTCATCGATGTGGAAGCTGCGGATGCCCAGGCCGTAGGTGACGGTGGCGTCGGACTGGATCAGGCCGCCGGTCTCCGTGTTGTTCGGCTTGAGGCGGTTGTAGATGGCGCCGGCGACGTCACCGTACTCGGCCTGGCCGCCCTCGGCCTGGACGATGCTGGCGACGGTCAGGACGTCGTACTGCTTGGCCGGGTCGGTGATGCCCTGGGCCTTCAGCTCGTCCAGGGTGCTGCCCACCAGTTTCGTCAGGACGTCCTTGGCGGAGGTGCCCAGCGGGAAGCGGTATTCGCCGGGGAACAGGAAGCCTTCAAGATTCTTGGCCTTCGCGGGAACGCCGAACTGTGCCGGGGAGTCGCTGAGCGCCTTGAGCTCGGGGACCGGCACGCCGGTGCCTTCGGAGATGGCCTGCAGGGATTCGTTGATGCGCATGCCGGCGCTGAGGGCAAAGTACATGACCTTGCCGCTGCCCTTGTTCAGCAGGATGTTGACGGCATCGGTGTTGTTCATTTCCTTGCGCATGCTGAAGGTGCCCGGGGTGAGGGCCCCGCCGGCAGCCACGAAGGCCTTGACAAAGTTGTCCGGGTTGGCGATGACCTGCTTGGCCTGCAGGTCCGCGGCCACGGACTTGGGGCCTGCGCCGGCGGGCACGGTGATGGTGACCTCGCCGGTGCCGGGGCCCGGATAGTCCGCCACGGTGTTGCCGCCGAGCAGCGGCTTGATGAACTGGGCGCCGACGACGATTGCGACGACGAAGACGGCGAGGGTCAGGACCAGGGCCAGGAAGCGGCGGCGGCGCCGGACCTTCTTGGACGGGCCCTTGGCGACGGGGATGCCCGCGGCGCCGATCAGGTCGCGGCCGTGCTCCTCTTCGTCGTGGTGGTCTTCGAGGGGGTGTTCGGCGTAGGCCGCGTCCTCGTGGTGATCGTCGTAGTAGGCGCCGCTCTCGGCGGCGTGGCCGTACTGCAGGGCGTCGGCGCGGCGGAGGGTTTCCTCGCGGGAGAGGCCGCCGGCGTATTCGTGGACGGGCTCGTGGGCCGCGTCTTCGTGCAGCTCGTGGGCCGGCTCGACATGGACGGCCTCTGCGAAGGCGGGAGCCGCGTAGCCGGCGTCGTGGTGCGCCTCTTCGGCGGGCACGGGCTCGACATGGACGGCCTGCTGGGCCGGTTCGTGCACGGGCACCTGGTCGGTGTGCGCGTCGTGGACCGGCGCTTCGTGGACCGACTCCTCCTGCACGGGCTCTGCGTGGACCGGTTCCTCCTGCACGGGCTCGGCGTACGCGGGTTCCTGGTGCACGGGTTCCTGGACCGGTTCGTGCACGGACTCCTGGCGGGACGGCGCTTCGGGGGCGCCCTGCTCCTCCTGGCCCGTGACATAGGCCTGCGGCGGGACGACTTCGTGGTTCTGGGTGGCCAGGAACTTCTCCTGGGCCCGGATTTCCTTGCGCGTCAGCGGGCGGTCTGCGCCGCCAGTGGCAAAACCAGAGGACTCGTCATTGTTGACCGGGCTCACTGTAGCCTTCCATTTCGGGCAGAATGCGTTGTGCAGAATGCGCGTTTAAGTCCGGGGCGGCCTGAGCGCCGCCACCGGTCGGCCCCGGCTGCGGGTCCGCGCTGACGCGGCGACCCACTTCCGTCCCCCTGGCCTTTTGCATATCGATTGCGTGTTGCAGTATCCCTGCGGCCGCAACCTGATCAACCACTTTACGATGGTCGCGGCTGCTCATGCCAGCTTGGTGCAGGTCCCGGTGCGCTGAAACGGTGCTCAGTCGCTCGTCAACCAGCCAGACGGGAATGTCGGCGTCGGCCGCCCGCAGGGTACTGACCAGTAGCTTTGCATAGTCGGAAGCCATTGTCGCGGAGGCGTGCTCTTCCCCCTTCATGGTGCGCGGCAGGCCGACAAAAATTTCGACGACCTCCCGCTCCAGCGCCTCCCGGACCAGGATCTTGACATCCGAGGCCTTCTTGGAGTCGCGCTTGAGCGTCCGGAGCGGGGTGGCGAGGATGCCGTCAGGGTCGCACACTGCCACCCCCACGCGCACGGTGCCGACGTCTACCCCGAGCTTCACGCCCCGGAGGTAGCCGCCGGGCACCATAGCGTCAACCATCCGCGGCCTTTAGCGCTTGGTAATGGCGTCGACGACGGCGGTCAGCGCAGCGCCGACCTTGCTGGCGTCGGTACCGCCGCCCTGGGCGACGTCGTCCTTGCCACCGCCGCCTCCGCCGAGGATGCCGGCGGCCACGCGGACCAGGGCACCGGCTTTGACGCCGGCCTCGCGGGCGGCCTCGTTGGTGGCCACCAGAATCACGGGGCGGTCGTTGCTGACCCCGGCCACCGCGACGGCCGCGGCGTCGGAGCCGAGCCGGGTGCGCAAGTCCAGTGCCAGGCCGCGCAGGTCGTCCGCGCCGCCGATCTGGCCGGCGTCGTGGGCGATGACCTTGACGCCCGAGGCATCCTTGGCGGTACCCACCAGCTGCGCGGCGGCGGCGGTGAGCTGTTCCTTGCGGAGACGCTCGAGTTCCTTCTCGGTGGCCTTGAGCTTGGCGAGGGTGCCGGCGATGCGCTCGGTGAGCAGGCCTGAGGGCACCTTGAGCATGTCGGTGAGCTCGGTGACCAGGGCGCGTTCGGCGGCCAAGTGCCGGAAGGCGTCCATGCCAACGAAGGCCTCGACGCGGCGGTTGCCCGAGCCGACGGACTGCTCACCCAGCAGCGACAGGCTGCCGATGAGTGAGGTGTTGGACACGTGCGTGCCGCCGCAGAGCTCGCGGGACCAGGCGCCGTCGATCTCTACGACCCGGACCTCGTTGCCGTAGTTCTCGCCGAAGAGCGCCATGGCGCCGAGGGCCTTCGCCTCGGCCAGGCCCATGATCTTGGTCTCGACCTGGTAGTTGTTGCGGATCGCGATGTTCGCGACCTCCTCGATCTCCGAGCGGGTGGCCGTGCTCAGGCCCTCGCCCCAGGAGAAGTCGAAGCGGAGGTAACCGGCCTTGTTGAAGGAGCCGCGCTGCAGCGCCTCCGGCCCGAGGATCTGGTGCAGGGCGGCGTGCACGATGTGCGTGCCCGTGTGTGCCTGCTCGGCTGCGTGCCGGCGTTCGCGGTCGACGGCGGCGAGGACGCGGGCGTCGGCGCCGATTTCACCCTCGCGGACGATCGCCTTGTGGACGCTGAGGCCCTTGATGGGGCGTTGCACGTCCAGGACCTCGACGACGAAGCCGTCGCCGGTGATCAGGCCGGTGTCGGCGGCCTGGCCGCCGGCCTCGGCGTAGAACGGGGTCTCGGCCAGGACGAGTTCGATCTCCTCGCCGGTGGCGGCGTGGCCCACCTTGCGGCCGTTGGCGAGGATGCCGCGGACCGTGGACTCGCCGGCGAGCTCGGTGTAGCCGGTGAAGACGGTCTCACCCGCGGTCAGGAGCTCCTGGAAGGCGCTCATGTCCGCGTGGGCGCCCTTCTTGCCCTTGGCGTCGGCCTGGGCGCGCTGGCGCTGTTCCAGCATGAGCTTGCGGAACTCGGGCTCGTCGACCTTGAGGCCGGCCTCCTCGGCCATTTCCAGGGTCAGGTCGATCGGGAAGCCGTAGGTGTCGTGCAGGGTGAAGGCGTCGGCGCCGGAGAGCGGGCGGCCGGCGGACTTGGATTCCTTGACCGCGTCCTCCAGCCGGGCGGTGCCGGAGGCGATGGTGCGCAGGAACGCCTTCTCCTCGGCGTAGGCGATCCGGCTGATCCGGTCGAAGTCGGTCTCCACGATCGGGTAGACGCCCTTCATGGCGTCGCGGGAGGCCGGGAGCAGCTCCGGCAGGCAGGCCTTCTCGACGCCCAGCAGGCGCATGGAGCGGACGGCGCGGCGGATCAGGCGGCGCAGCACGTAACCGCGGCCCTCGTTGGAGGGGGTGACGCCGTCGGCGATCAGCATCAGTGCCGAGCGGATGTGGTCGGCGACGACGCGCATGCGGACGTCGTCGGTGTGGTGCGGGTCCTCGGGGGTCTCGGCGGAGGTGTAGGCCTTGCCGGAGAGCTCTGCGGCCTTGTCGATGACGGGACGGACCTGGTCCGTCTCGTACATGTTCTCGACGCCCTGCAGGATCATCGCGAGGCGCTCCATGCCGAGGCCGGTGTCGATGTTCTTCTTGGGCAGTTCGCCGGTGATGTCGAAGTCCACCTTGGAGCGGACGTTGTCGATCTGGTACTGCATGAAGACGAGGTTCCAGATCTCGATGTACCGGGTCTCGTCGGCCAGCGGGCCGCCCTCGATGCCGTAGGCGGGGCCGCGGTCGTAGTAGATCTCGGAGCAGGGGCCGGCGGGGCCGGGCTGGCCGGTGGACCAGTAGTTGTCCGACTTGCCCATCCGCTGGATTCGCTCGGCCGGGACGCCGGTGTTCTTCAGCCAGAGTTCCTTGGCCTCGTCGTCCTCTTCGTAGACGGTGACCCAAAGGCGCTCCGGCGGCAGGCCGTAGCCGCCGTCGTCGACGCCGGTGGTCAGCAGCTCCCAGGCGAACTTGATGGCGTCTTCCTTGAAGTAGTCGCCGAAGGAGAAGTTGCCGCACATCTGGAAGAAGGTGCCGTGGCGGGCGGTCTTGCCCACCTCTTCGATGTCGCCGGTGCGGATGCACTTCTGGATGCTGGTGGCACGCGAGTAGGGCGGCTCCTCACGGGCGGTGAGGTACGGGATGAACGGGACCATGCCGGCCACCGTGAACAGCAGGGAGGGGTCGCTGGAGACCAGGGAGGCGGAGGGCACGGCGGTGTGTCCCTTGCTGACAAAAAAATCGATCCAGCGCTTGGTGATCTCCTGCGACTTCATAACCTGGTTACTAACCCTTCAATAATTCTTTACAACGTAGGTGGCGACGCACCGGTGGCATCGGGTGGTTCGGGGGTGGCGGGCGGCCTAGCGGCGCAGCGCGTCCCGGGCGGGGGCGGCGACGTCGTCTACTCCCAGCGCTGAACGCAGTTCGCTCTCGCGGTCGCGCATGCCGGTGCGGACGGCGTCGGCGAAGTCGTAGACGCTGTCGGCCAGGCGGCCCACGGCGCGGTTCATGCCTTCGGGGCCCAGCGCGGTCTGCGCCTGGGTGATTTTACGGAAGGCGATGACGCCGACGGCGACGCCGATGCCCATCCAGAGAATCCTGTTCATGTCAGCTTCTTTCAGCGGGAGCGGGCCGGGTCAGCGGCTGCGGCGGCCGGAGGAGGGCTTCTTGCGCGCGGAGAACGCCGAACGCACGCCGTAGCTGAAGGCGGCGACCTTGATCAGCGGCGAACCCACGGTGGCCGCGACCAGGGAGGACAGGGCGGAGAGGTTCGCGGAGGCGTCGGAGACGTTGGCTGCGATCCCGTCCACCTTCTTCAGCTGCTGGTTGGTGGTGGAGACGGTGGCGGTGACTTCATCCATGAGCGGGGTGGCGCCGTCGCTGAGCGAGCGGATGGTGCTGCGCACCTCGTCGAATACTCCCCCGAGCTTCAGGATCGGCACGGCGAGCAGCAGGACCAGGAGTGCAAACACCCCGGCCGCGATCAGGCCGGCAATATCGCCACCAGTCATAGACGTTCATCTCCTTGAAACTCCGTGGATTACTGCGGGGCCGCTCCGCCATAATGTGTGGCCGCGGACTCCCTCAAGTACCTTACCTACAAAGAAGCCCGCGGCGCTTGCCACGGGCTTCTTTGTAGGTCTCGCGTTGGATCTAGCGTGCGTAGAATTCCACGACGAGCTGCTCTTCGCAGGTCACGGGGATTTCGGAGCGCTTCGGGCGGCGAACCAGGCGTGCCTGCAGGGACTCGAGCTTGACGTCCAGGTAGGCGGGAACCATCGGCAGGACATCGCGGTGCGCGCCTGCTGCTGCCACCTGGAACGGAGGCATGGTTTCGCTGCGGCTGTGGACGTGGACCAGCTGGCCCTCGCCGACGCGGAACGACGGGCGGTCAACGCGGACGCCGTCAACCATGATGTGGCGGTGCACAACCATCTGGCGGGCCTGGGCGATCGTGCGGGCGAAGCCGGCACGCAGCACGAGGGCGTCGAGACGCATTTCGAGCAGTTCGATCAGGTTTTCACCGGTCAGGCCCTTGGTGCGGCGTGCTTCTTCGAAGGCACGGGTCATCTGGGCTTCACGGATGCCGTACTGGGCGCGCAGACGCTGCTTTTCACGCAGACGAACGGCGTAGTCGGAGTCCTGCTTCTTGCGGGCACGGCCATGCTCACCGGGGCCGTACGGGCGGCGCTCCATGTACTTGGCGGCCTTGGGGGTCAGAGCAATGCCGAGTGCGCGCGAGAGGCGTGCGGTACGGCGAGCACGAGTGTTGTTAGCCACTTGTGTCCTTCCAATATCTGCGGTGTGTCAGTGTTACTGGCCTCCACGATGGAGAGCATCGGCCAACCGCTGCCTTTTGCTACTGGGCGCAGAGCCAACCCGCGGAGCATCGTGACAGCCGAAACTGCCGCGAGTTCAGAGGATTATGCGTCCGTGCCTTGCCAGACAACGTTCAAGACTATCACGGCTTAGCCGCCGCGGATGATTTTCCTCAGCCGTTCCAGCCGCGTGGAGATGTCCCGTTCGGCGCCGTTGGCGGTGGGCTGGTAGTAGTTGCGGCCCACCAGGTCATCCGGCGGGTACTGCTGGGTGGCGACAGCGTGCGGGGCGTCGTGGGCGTACTTGTACCCCTTGCCGTGGCCCAGCTGCTTGGAGCCCGGGTAGTGCGCGTCGCGCAGGTGCGCGGGGATGCCGTTGCCCATCCCGGCCCGCACATCGGCGATCGCCTGGTTGATGCCGAGGTAGGCGGCGTTGGACTTGGGCGCGGTGGCCAGGTGCACCACGGCCTCGGCCAGGATGATCCGCCCTTCCGGCATGCCGATCAGCTGCACCGCCTGGGCGGCGGCGACGGCGGTCTGCAGGGCGGTGGGGTCGGCCATGCCAACGTCCTCCGCGGCGGAGATCACGATGCGGCGGGCCACGAAACGGGGGTCCTCGCCGGCCTCCAGCATCCGGGCCAGGTAGTGCAGGGATGCGTCCACGTCGGAGCCACGGATGGATTTGATGAAGGCGCTGGCTACGTCGTAGTGCTGGTCCCCGGCGCGGTCGTAGCGGACCGAGGCGACGTCCAGGGCGCGTTCGGTGTGCTTGAGCTCGATACTGACGGGCGTGCCGTCGGCCGGGGCACCGTCGACGTCGTCCGCGTCGCCGAACGCGACGCCGGCGGCCGCCTCCAGCGCGGTCAGGGCACGGCGTGCGTCGCCGCCGGAGAGCCGGACGAGGTGCGCCAGGGCCTCCCCCTCCAGGGACGCCGAGCCGCCCAGGCCGCGGGGGTCCTCGACGGCGCGCAGCAGCAGGCCCTCGATGTCCGCGTCGGTGAGGGGCTTGAGGGTCAGCAGCAGGGAGCGCGAGAGCAACGGCGAAACCACCGAGAAGGACGGGTTCTCCGTGGTAGCAGCCACCAGGACCACCCAGCGGTTCTCGACGCCGGGCAGCAGCGCGTCCTGCTGTGCTTTGTTGAAGCGGTGGATCTCGTCCAGGAACAGCACCGTGGTGGTCTTGTAGAGGTCCCGGGCGGTCAGCGCCTCGTCCATCACGCGGCGGACGTCCTTGACCCCCGCGGTGATGGCGGAGAGCTCAACGAATTTGCGCCCCGGGCCCTTGGCGATCACGTGGGCCAGGGTGGTCTTGCCCGTGCCGGGAGGGCCCCAGAGGATCAGCGAGCTGGGGCCGGCCGGTCCGGTGGCGTTGCTGCCGGCCGCGAGCTGCCGCAGCGGGGAGCCGTGGCCCAGGAGGTGCTGCTGGCCGACGACGTCGTCCAGGGTCCGGGGACGCATGCGGACGGCCAGCGGACTGCGCGGGGCGGCTCGGCCGGAGCCGTGGGACGAGTGGCCGCGCGCGGAGCCGCCGTCGCCGGACTCATCGCCGAAGTCGTCGGCGTCGGGGTCGTTGTTCGCGGACGCCTTGTCCTGCCCTGCACCAAAGAGATCATCCACATAGATAGGCTACTTCTAGTTCCGGACGGTCCCCGCACGGCCGCCGGCCGGCCTTACGCACCCCGCCCGCCCGTTTCCAAGGGAGATCCGCCATGCCCAGCCCCGAGTCCCGCGTGGCCCGTGTCCCCGGGGAACGGCTGGCCGGCTGGGTGGAGCGCTTCGCGGCCAGTCACGGAAGCGTCCAGGAATCCGACACCGACGACGGATTGCTGCTGCGCGCCGCCGACGGTGCCGAGGCGCTCCTGCAGGCACCTTGGCCGGCGGACGGGCGCCCGGGCCGCGGCGACGACGCGCTGACCCGGCTGGCGAGTCTGACAACGCAGCCCCGGCAGCTGGGCCTGGTGCTGGTGCGCCGCGGCGGTTATTCGGTGGCCGTCGTTGCGGAGGGAAGAGTTCTGGCCTCGAAGACCGGCACCCGGCACGTGCAGTCGCGCACGGCCGCCGGCGGCTGGTCGCAGCAGCGCTTCGCCCGGCGCCGGTCCAACCAGGCCGACGCCCTGGTGGAGGCGGTCGCGGCGCACGCGGCCCGGATCTTCGCCGAGCACCGCATCGAGTACCTGGTTCCCGGCGGCGACCGGACCCTGGCGGACCTGGTCCTCGCCGAGCCGGTTTTGAAGCGCTACGCGCCGCTGGCCCGGCTGGCCTTGCTGGACGTCCCGGATCCGCGGGCGGCCGTGCTGAAGAAGGCCGCCGCCGACGCGTGTGCCGTGCGGATCCAGGTCACCGACCCGCCGTCGTAGGCGGGCAGTCGGAGCGGGGGCTATGTCGTTCCGCAGAAGACGCTCAGGGAATCCAACCAAGGGGCATCGTCCGGTTCACCAGGCGGCCACTTGTCCCATTCCGGAAAAGGATCTTCCGGCAACCCGGGCAGCAGAATTACACCGTGTTGTGGCCAGGGTTCCGGCGGAACGCTCGCCCCGGCCTCCCAACCTGCCGCCTGGGAGTTGAGCCACTCCACAGCCACGGGGGCCGGTGGCCACTGGGGTGGTTCCCAGTCCTGGTGTTCGCTGGCGTACGTCCGGCCGGCGGGCGATGTCCACCCCGGCGGGTGGTTCGTCCCGGCGGCAGTCGGTGCCCAGGCGGTGGTGTGCTTCAAGCGATGGTGTTTGCGACAGGGCTGACCCAGGTTTCTGACGCCGGTGCCGCCGCCGTCGGCCCAGGCCAGGAGGTGGTCGGCGTCGTTGTCCAGGGAAGCGTTGCTGCAGCCCGGAAATGGACACTTCCCGTCGCGGAGTCTGAGCCACTGACGCATTGCCTTCGGAACGCGGTAGCTGGTCCGCCCGATCTCCAACGGGGCACCGTCGCGCGGATCGGTCAAGACCCGGCGAAACGAGTCGGCACCGTCGACTATCAGCCGGCGGGCCATCGACGGCGGGATCGGCCCGTGTCCATCGAGAACAGCCGGTTCCTCGGTGACACCGAGGAGGGCCATCACCGGGACGGTGACCAGGACCTGCGCCAGCGGCACCGGAACCTCCCCAGCCGCCGCGGCGCCGATTGCTCCATCCTCGGCAGTTCCGGGGCCGGTACCGCTGCTGAGCAGCCAGGTCGCTGCGATGTCAGCCCGGAGCTGCCCCAACGTCCGTTGCTCGTCCGGCGCCTGGAGGGTGCGGGCGGCAGCGGTGGTCCGCTCCCAGATGCCCGAAGCGGTGTCGGCGGGAAGGTAAGCCGACAGCCAGGCCATGCCGTCCCGGTCCGGGCAATATTCAACCCGCCGGTTCTCGACGCCTTTGGCATGGCGGGTTTCGATGCTGACCGGGTGGTGGCGTTCGCGCCAGCTGCGTGCCTTGGCCCGGAACCGTCCCGGGACGAGTTCTCCGGCTGGACAACCGCGCGCGGGATTGGGTGCATTCGGGTCCAGGAAGTGGGCTTCCAGCTCCGCCGCACCGGCCTGGCTAAGGTTCGCGGTTTCGTCGACCATGATTCGGGCGTGCTGCCAGGAAATAGACCCGGCCTCTAAGGCCCCCAGGGTCAGTGGCAGCGCCGCTGTCAGGGCCCGGGCCTCAGAGATCAGGGCACCGGCGGCTCGCTCGCTGACGGTCAGGACGCAGGCGATCTCGGCAACAGTAGACATCTCTTGGGCCGTGCATTCCTGAGGTGACCGCGCCGGCGGCGCCAGAGCCTCGGCCGCCCGAGTGTAGTCCGCGATCAGCCGCGCCTTCAGCGCCGCCATCCGGGCTTCCCATCGGGCGGATTCGGCCAGGGCGTGCAGACAGTCGTCGGCCAATTTCCGCAGCGGGTCTGCGGAATCGACGCCGCCATCCAAACCCGCCGCCAGCGCGTCGGCGGACCCGGTGAGGGCCGTCAGGGCCTCCCGGGTTTCCTCCACAAACGCTGCTGCGCCTTCCATAACCTCACAATAGGTCGAGGCACTGACATTTAACGGCGGACCGGGACGACTGTTCGTTGGGTGCGAAAGACCGGCGACTGGAGATGAATGCGAGGGCACGGAGTCAGGGCCAAATAACCCCCTGCAGACTGACCGTGGTCAGCGGTTAGTCTCAGCAGCCGGTCGGGGCGCGGCGGGGGCGGTCCTGCCGGTAAAGGTAGCTGCCGGCCAGGGAGAAGCCTGCCCGGGCGTAGAGTTCCCGAGCGGCAGTGTTGGCCGCCGTCACCAGCAGCCAGCACTCCCGTCGGCCCCGGGCCTCCGCCTCGCGCAGGAGGGTCCGCAGCACCCGCCCGGCATAGCCGCTGCGCCGGGCATCCGGCCTGGTGGCCATCCCGTAGATCCCGGCCGCAGTGGCCGCGCCGAAATCGCCGTCGTCGGCAGGCAGCGCCAGTCGTCCGACGGCCGCGGGCTCCCCGTGCTCGTCCCGCACCAGCGCGTACAGCGACGGGCAGCCCTCCAGGATCGCCCGGGCCACCGGCAGGCTCTCCACCCCACCCCGGCCGTCGACGCTCCACCAGAGCCGCAGCCATTCCTCCGAGGCGTGGTCCAGCACCTCCACCTCAGACGCCGAAGCAGCCTCCGCGACTCCGTCGGCCGCACTGACACTATGCTCGCGGGTCAGGATCAGCGTCTCGGACTGCCGGGTGAAGCCCTCGGCGTCCAGGACGGCGTTCAGCGGCGCATACCCTGGTCCCTCAAACACCTGGAAGATCAACGGCAGGCGGCGCTCACGGTACCAGCGCCGCGCCTCGGCCAGGCTCCGGCGCAGCGCCTCCGGGTCCTCCCCCGGCTCACGGGGCCAGACGGAATTGGCCCGCTGGGTCACGCCGGAGGCGGCGCGCAACACCCAGCCGCCGGCCTCGTCCCGTTCGGTGGCCGGCCACGCGGCGTCCATCAGCCGCTCCAGCTGCGGCACAAGCTCCGGCATTCACGGTCTCCTCCCGGCGGCATCGCTGCCAGCCCTCAGTCCACTGAAAAAGCAGCAGCGGCTCCCCGGTGTCCCGGGAAACCGCTGCTGCAAGCACCTAAAAGCTACTTGGCGCCGTCGCTCTTCGGGGCCTCGGCCTTCTTGGCCTCGGGCTTGAAGTCGACCCCGGCCTCCTTGCGCTGCTGCGCCGTGATCGGCGCCGGCGCGGCGGTCAGCGGGTCGTAGCCGTTGCCGGTCTTCGGGAAGGCGATAACGTCGCGGATGGACTCCACGCCGGAGAGCAGAGCCACCACACGGTCCCAGCCGAACGCGATGCCGCCGTGCGGGGGCGCGCCGAACTTGAAGCCCTCGAGCAGGAAGCCGAACTTCTCCTGCGCGTCCTCGTGCGAGAGGCCCATGACCTTGAAGACGCGCTCCTGCACGTCGCCCTGGTGGATACGGATGGAGCCGCCGCCGATTTCGTTGCCGTTGCAGACAATGTCGTAGGCGTAGGCCAGCGCCGTCTCCGGGTCGGTGTCGAAGGTGTCCATGAATTCGGGCTTGGGCGAGGTGAACGCGTGGTGCACGGCGGTCCACTGGCCGCCGCCGACGGCGACGTCACCGGAGGCGACGGCGGCCGCGGCCGGCTCGAACATGGGGGCGTCGACCACCCAGCAGAAGGCCCAGTCGGCCGAGTTGATCAGGCCGGTGCGGTGGCCGATCTCCACGCGGGCCGCGCCGAGCAGGGCCCGGGACGGGGTCTTCTCGCCGGCGGCGAAGAAGATGCAGTCGCCCGGCTTGGCGCCGACGGCGTCGGCCAGGCCGGCGCGCTCGGTCTCGTTGAGGTTCTTGGCCACGGGGCCGGCCAGCTCGCCGTCTTCCTTGAAGAGGACGTAGGCCAGTCCCTTAGCGCCGCGCTGCTTGGCCCATTCCTGCCAGCCGTCCAGGGTGCGGCGCGGCTGGGAGGCCCCGCCGGGCATGACGACGGCGCCGACGTAGGGGGCCTTGAAGACGCCGAAGCTGGTGTCCTTGAAGAACTCGGTCAGTTCGGTGAGCTCCTGGCCGAAGCGCAGGTCCGGCTTGTCCGAGCCGTAGCGGGCCATCGCGTCGTTGTAAGTAATGCGCTGGATGGGCGTCGGGATCTCGACGTCGATCAGCTTCCAGAGCGCCTTTACGATGCCCTCGCCGAGGCTGATGATGTCTTCCTGCTCGACGAAGCTGGCCTCGATGTCCAGCTGGGTGAACTCCGGCTGGCGGTCCGCGCGGAAGTCCTCGTCACGGTAGCAGCGGGCGATCTGGTAGTACTTCTCGAAGCCACCGACCTGCAGCAGCTGCTTGAACAGCTGCGGCGACTGCGGCAGCGCGTACCAGGAGCCGGGCGCCAGGCGGGCGGGGACGACGAAGTCGCGGGCGCCTTCCGGCGTCGAACGGGTCAGCGTCGGAGTTTCGATCTCGACGAAGCCTTCACCGTGCAGCAGTTCGCGGGCCACCCGGTTCGCCTCGGAGCGCAGGCGCAGGTTCCGGGCGGGGCCAGGGCGGCGGAGGTCCAGGTAGCGGTGCTTCAGGCGGGCTTCCTCGCCGACCTCGACGTGCTCGTCGATCTGGAACGGCAGCGGCTCGGAGGTGTTCAGGACGGTGACCGTCTCGGCGATGACCTCGATCTCGCCGGTGGCCAGCGCCGGGTTCTCGTTGCCCTCGGGACGCTTCGAAACGGTGCCCGTGACCTGCAGGACGTACTCGTTGCGCAAGCCGTGGAAGACCTCTTCCTCACGGACGACGACCTGGGCGACGCCGGACGCGTCGCGCAGGTCCACGAATGCGACACCACCGTGGTCACGACGCCGGCCGACCCAGCCGGCGAGGGTTACGGTTTGTCCAATGTGCTCGGAGCGAAGGGATCCGAGGTCGTGTGTGCGCAGCACAGCTCGCCTTTCAGAAGGAAAACAGGGTGGTATTAAATGGGACCGCTACGGGAACGGTCCCGTCCGAGTTTACCCGTTGGAGAGGCCACCCCCGCCATGGCGCAAGCAATCCCCGGACCCGCCCCGCTGCAGCGCCGGCTGGGCGTGGTCGATTCGACGGCGATCGGGCTGGGGTCGATGCTCGGCGCCGGCGTCTTCGTCGTCTTCTCCCCGGCCGCGGCCCTGGCCGGTCCCTGGCTGCTCGTGGCGGTGGCGGTGGCCGGTGTGGTGGCCTACTGCAACGCGGTGGCCTCTGCCCAGCTGGCGGCCCGGTACCCGTCCAGCGGCGGCACCTATGTGTACGGCCGGCAGCGGCTGGGTGAATGGCCGGGCTTCTTGGCCGGCTGGGGGTTCGTGACCGGGAAGACGGCGTCCTGCGCGGCGATGGCCATGACCTTCGGCCACTACGTGGCGCCGGGACTCGCGACGCCGCTGGCGGTGGCCGCCGTCGTCGTCCTGACCGGCGTGAACCTGCTGGGCATCACCCGCACCGCCCTGGTGACCAAGATCCTGCTGGCCGTGGTGCTGGCCACCCTGGCGCTGGTTGCCGTCGCGGCGGCCGCGGGGCCGCACGCCGGCGGCTTCGCGGGCATCGACGCCGGCCGGGACTTCGGGGACGCCTCGGCCTGGGGCGTGCTGCCCGCGGCGGGGCTGATCTTCTTCGCGTTCGCCGGGTACGCCCGGATCGCGACCCTGGGCGAGGAGGTCAAGGATCCCGCCACGACCATTCCGCGCGCCATCCTCGGCGCTCTGGGCGGGGCGTTCGTGATCTACCTCGGCCTCGCCGCGCTGCTGCAGTGGCAGCTTCCGGCCGGGCAGCTGGCCCGCTCGACGGCGCCGCTGCTGGACGCCGTCGCCGTCTCGCCGCTGCACGGCTTCGCGCCGGTGGTGCAGTTCGGCTCCGCCGCGGCGTGCCTGGGCGCGCTGCTTGCCCTGATCACCGGCGTCGGCCGGACCACCCTGGCGATGGCGCGCGAGCGGGACCTGCCGCCGGTGCTGGCGCGCGTGGGCGGCGGCCACGCGGTGCCGTTCGTCGCCGAACTCACGGTCGCGGCGGTGGTGATCGTGCTGCTGCTGACCTCGAACGTGCTGACCGTCGTCGGGTTCTCCAGCTTCGGCGTGCTGGTCTACTACGCGGTGACCAACGCGGCCGCCTTCACGCTTCCCGAGCGGGCGTGGCACGCGCCGCGCTGGCTGAACGTGCTGGGCTTCGCCGGGTGCCTGGTGCTGGCGGCCACCCTTCCGGTGGCGTCCGTGTCCGTCATGGCGGCCCTGCTGGCCGCCGGCGTCGTGGTCCGGCTGCTGGTGCTGCCCCGGCGGCGACGCGGCGCCGGGGCCTAGGCCCCGGCGGCCCTCAGCGTAAGGACCTAGGCGCGGCTGACCGTCACGTGCAGGTCCTCGTCCGCGGGGGTCCACGTGGCGGGGTCGGCGTCGACCTGCTCGCCGCTGCGGATGTCTTTGACCTGGTGCTTGCCGTCCTCGTCGGTGAACCAGACGAACGGGATGCCACGGCGGTCCGCGAACTTGATCTGCTTACCGAATTTCTCGGCCTTCGCGGCGACCTCCGTGGCGATACCGCGGGTGCGCAGCTGGGCGGCGACGTCCTGCGCGGCGCCCCAGCTCTCGTCCGTGTTCAGGGCCACCAGCACGGCGGTGGGCACGGAGCGGGAGGCCTTCGCGAGGTCCTGGCTGAGGATCCGCGAGACCAGGCGGGTGACGCCGATGGAGAGGCCGACGCCGGGGAAGGTCCGGTTGCCCTTGCTGGCGAGGGCGTCGTAGCGGCCGCCGGAGCAGATGGATCCGAGCTGTTCGTGGCCCACCAGGACGGTCTCGACGACCGTGCCGGTGTAGTAGTCCAGGCCGCGGGCGATGCTGAGGTCCGCCACCACCTTGCCGGGCGCGCGCTGTACCGCGGCGGAGATGACCTGTTCGAGTTCGCTCAGGCCCTCCTCGAGGAGGTCATTGCTGACGCCGAGGGCGCGGACCTGCTCGACGAACCCGGTGTCCGGGGTGCGGATCGAGGCCAGGGCAAGGGCGGCGCGGGCCTGCTCGTCGGTGGCGCCGAGTTCCGTCTTCAGCAGTTCGGCGACCTTGTCCGGTCCGATCTTCTCCAGCTTGTCGATGCTGCGCAGCACGCCGGCGGTGTCCGTCAGGCCAATGCCGGTGTAGAAGCCCTCGGCCAGCTTGCGGTTGTTAATCCGGAGCAGGAAGTCGGGGATCGGCAGCGCACTGAGGGCTTCGGCGATGACCAGCGCGATTTCGACGTCGTAGCGGAACGGCAGGGTTCCGTCACCGACGATGTCGATGTCCGCCTGGGTGAACTCGCGGGCCCGGCCTTCCTGCGGACGCTCACCCCGCCAGACCTTCTGGATCTGGTAGCGGCGGAACGGGAAGGCGAGGTAACCGGCGTTCTCCACCACGTAGCGGGCAAAGGGGACGGTCAGGTCGAAGTGCAGGGCCAGCGCGTTGGGATCGGTCTTCGCCGTCGCCGCGGAGGCCGGATCGGCGTCGTCGTCCTGCAGCCGGCTGAGCCCGTAGACCTCCTTGTCGATCTCACCCTTGCGCAGGAGTTGTCCCACGGTTTCCACGGCGCGCGTCTCGATCGAGGAGAAGCCGTGCAGCTCGAAGGTCTTCCGGAGTGTGTCCAGGACATGGAGTTCCACCAACCGCTCCTCGGGAAGCCACTCGGGGAATCCGGACAGGGAGGCGGTGCGTGCCATGGTGGAATTTTCTCCTCTGGTGACGACGGCGGATCCGGCTGCCGCGGCGTCGCCCGCGGACCGGCCAGTCGTGCATAAACTGTGTGCGGCAGTCAGTTTATGCTTTTTCCCGCACGTATCCGTACTTGCGGCCCGACCCCAGGAGGACTTTTGGCGGCGAGTTCACGCAGTGCCCGCGAGGCAAAGCGGCGCGTCCATCAGATGGAGGCCAAGCGCGAGCTGCGCCAGCACCAGGACAAGCGCCGGAAGCGTGACAACATCATCGCCGGCGCCGCCGGTGGCGCCGCGCTGGTGCTGGCCCTGGTCCTGCAGCTGACCGTCTTCGCCAGCAACCCCACCGAGGACGAGTTCAAGGCCGCCGAGGCCGGCCTGAGCACCCCGTCGGCGACGCCGACCCCGGCCGCCAGCAACGGCGAGAACATCCCCAAGCCGGAGACCGCCGCCGGGAAGACCTTCACCGGTGAGCTCAAGCTGAACCGCGGCACCCTGGGCGTGGAACTGGACGGGACCAAGGCCCCGCAGGCCGCCGCCGTGTTCAAGTCCCTGGCGGACCAGAACTTCTACGCCGGCGTCAGCTGCCACCGCCTGACCACGGCCGATTCCTTCGGCGTGCTGCAGTGCGGGTCCAAGACCGGCGACGGCGCCAGCGATCCCGCCTACACGTGGGGCCCCCTGGAGAACACCCCCGCGGACAACAAGTACCCGGCCGGAACCATCGCGGTGGCCCGCACCAGTAACAACGCCTACGGCAACGGGACACAGTTCTTCATCGTCTACAAGGACACCGTGATTCCGGCCGACTCGGCCGGCGGCTACACCGTGGTGGGCAAGGTGACCTCGGGCCTGGATGTGGTCTCCGGGATCGCGGCGGCCGGCATCAAGCCGGGCACCAGCGCCACGGACGGCGCGCCGGTGGAATCAGTCACGATAGACTCGTTCTCTCTGAAGTAACCAGCCGTGCCCCCGGAGCATCGGTCCCGGTATTTCCCTCCAAGCGAAAGACTTCTAGCGGTGACAGACAGTCAGAAATCCGACGAAACAGTGGCAGCAGCTGCCAGCGAGACCGAATCCGGCGCGCCGGTGACGGAACAGGCCCCCGCGGCGGAGGCCGCCTCGGCTCCGGCTCCGGCGGCCGCCCCCCGGCCGGCCCCGCGCCCTGCTCCCTCCCCCGCCGCCTTCGCGGCACGGCCCAAGGCAGCGCCGTCGCCGGCCGCTCCCGCCGTCGCAGCAGCTGCCCCGAGTACCTCGGCCGCCGAGGCCGCCCGATGGGGCCGGGTGGAGGGTGACGGCCACGTCTTCCTCACCATCGATGGCGCCGAGCACCCGGTGGGCCAGTACCCCGGCGTGAGCGACGACGAGGCGCTGGCGTACTTCGCCCGCAAGTACGACGACGTCGTGGCCCAGATCGTCCTGCTGGAACAGCGCGTCGCGTCCAAGGCCCCCGCCGCGGACATGCAGAAGACCGTTACCCACCTGCGCGAGCAGCTGGCCGAGCGGAACATGGTGGGCGACCTGCGCGCCGCCGAGGGCCGCCTGGACACCCTCTCCGGCCAGATCACCGAACTGGAGAAGTCCGAAAAGGCCGAACACGACGCCGTCCGCGCCGCCGAGCTCGCTGCCCGTGAGGCGATCGTCGCCGAGGCCGAGCAGATCTCCGCGCAGGATCCGTCCCAGGTGCAGTGGAAGACCTCCAGCGCCCGGATGAACGAGCTGTTCGAGAACTGGAAGACCGCCCAGAAGAGCGGCGTCCGGCTCGGCCGCAGCAACGAGGACGCCCTGTGGAAGCGGTTCCGCGCCGCGCGCACGGTTTTCGACCGGCACCGCCGCGCCTACTTCTCCCAGCTGGACAGCAACAACTCCGCCGCCAAGGCCGCGAAGGAGAAGCTGATCGTCGAGGCCGAGGCGCTCTCCTCCTCCACCGACTGGGGCTACGCCGCCGGCGAATACCGCCGCCTGATGGACCAGTGGAAGGCCGCCCCGCGCGCCAGCCGCAAGGACGACGACGCGCTCTGGGCCCGCTTCCGCGCCGCCCAGGATGTGTTCTTCACGAACCGCCAGGCCGCCAACGAGGAAATCGACCAGGAATACGGCGCGAACCTCGTGGTGAAGGAGGCGCTCCTGGCCGAGGCAAACGAGCTGCTGCCGATCACTGACCTCGCCGCCGCGAAGAAGGCGCTGCAGTCCATCCGTGACCGCTGGGAGGAAGCCGGCAAGGTTCCCCGCGCCGACATGGGCCGCATCGAGGCCGGTCTCCGCAAGGTCGAGGACGCCGTCCGGCACGCCGAGGACGAGAACTGGAAGCGCTCCAACCCGGAGACGAAGGCCCGCACCAACAGCGCGCTCTCGCAGCTGGAATCGGCCATCGCCGGTCTGAAAGAGGACCTCGCCAAGGCCGAAAAGGCCGGGGACGAGCGGAAGATCAAGGACGCCCGGGAGGCCCTCGAGGCCCGCCAGGCGTGGCTGGAACAGCTGGAGCGCTCCGCGAGCGAACTCTCCTAACACCCCGGGCCCCACGGCCCGAACAGGTGTTGTCCGGGCCCCGGCCCCGTTATCCACATGACGGGACCGGGGCCTGTTCCATGCCCGGGGACCGCGGCACGATGGCTCAATGACCCTCCCGCCGGTCCCCTCCCTCCCCTCGGGGCTCGACCCGCCCGTGCTGTACTCGCCGGGGCCGCTCTTCTCGTGGGCGGAACTGCAGGCCATGGCAGCCGACGGCGTGCTGGCGCGGATCTCCCAGCGCGGCTTCCTGCAGCCCGGGGCCCCGGCCACGCCGCAGCTGCGCGCACGGGCCGCGGCGGCGCTGATTCCGGCCGCCATCCGGCAGCGGGTGGTGGCCGGCCGGATGACGGCGGCCTGGATCTATGGCTGCGCCCGGGAGCCGGACCGGCTGGCGTTGCTGGTGGACGCGAACCGGCGGATCTCCAGCCTCCGAGGCGCCCGGGGCTGCAGCTTCCACGAGACGCGGCTCGGGACCATGGACGTGGTGAGCCTGGGCGGGCTGATGGTCTCCAGCCCGCTGCGCACCGCCGTCGACATCGCCCTGCACGTCCGGCCCGAGCACGCAGTGCCGGCGCTCACCGCGCTGCTGGCCGCGCCGGAACTGCCCGTACGCCTGAACCTGCTGGTGCGGGCGGTCGAGGCCGTACCCCGGCTGCCGTACAAGAACTCGGCCCTCGCGGTGCTGGAGAGGGTGCGGGAGTGCGGCGGTGGATAGCTGCCGGGGCTAACTTCCGAGGCTAGCTGCGGCGGCGGTTGCCGGTGGTCCGGTAGACGTCGAAGACCCCGTCGATCCTGCGAACAGCGCTGAGCACGTGGCTCAGGTACTTCGGATCGCCCATCTCGAAGGCGAACTTGGAGATCGCCACCCGGTCGGTGGAGGTGTGGACGCTGGCGGCGAGGATGTTCACATGGTTCTCGGAGAGCACCCGGGTGACGTCGGAGAGCAGCGACTTGCGGTCCAGTGCCTCGACCTGGATCTCCACGAGGAACACGCTCGACTGGGTGGGTGCCCACTCGACCTCGACGATCCGGTCCGGCTGGTCCATCAGCCCGGAGACGTTGGTGCAGTCGGTGCGGTGGACCGAGACGCCGGAGCCGCGGGTGACGAAGCCCAGGATCGGGTCCGGCGGCACAGGGGTGCAGCAGCGGGCCAGCTTGACCCAGACGTCGTCCACGCCGCGGACCACGACGCCGGAGTCGGAGTACCGGGTCTTGGAGACCTGGGCCGGGATGGAAACCTCGGTGAGGTCGTCCTCGGGGGTGTCGTTGCCGCCCAGGCTCTCGACCAGACGCTCCATCACGGACTGGGCGGAGGTGTGACCGTCGCCCACCCCGGCGTAGAGGCCGGAGATGTCCGTGTATTTGAAGTCCTCGGCGATTGCGGCGAGGGCGTCGTGGGTCATCAGGCGCTGCAGCGGCAGGTTCTGCTTGCGCATCGCCTTGGTGAGCAGGTCCTTGCCGCGGTCGATTGCCTCTTCGCGGCGTTCCTTGCTGAACCACTGGCGGATCTTGTTCCGGGCCCGGGCGCTCTTGACGAAGTGCTGCCAGTCCTGGCTGGGGCCGGCGCCCTCCGCCTTGGAAGTGAAGATTTCCACCCAATCGCCGTGGTTGAGTTCGCTGTTGAGCGGGACGAGTTTGCCGTTGACGCGGGCGCCGATGGTCCGGTGGCCCACCTCGGTGTGCACGGCGTAGGCGAAGTCCACCGGGGTGGATCCGGCCGGCAGGGCCATGACCTCGCCCTTGGGGGTGAAGACGAAGACCTCGCGGGCGTTGATCTCGAAGCGCAAGGAGTCCAGGAACTCGCCCGGGTCAGAGGTTTCCTGCTGCCAGTCCACCAGGGAACGCAGCCAGCCCATGTCGCCGTCGCGCGGGCTTCCGGGGCCGGCGGCGGTGCGGTTGGGCTGGTCCTTGTACTTCCAGTGGGCGGCGACGCCGTACTCGGCGCGGCGGTGCATCTCGTGGGTGCGGATCTGAATTTCCACCGGCTTGCCGCCGGGACCGATCACCGTGGTGTGCAGTGACTGGTACATGTTGAACTTCGGCATCGCGATGTAGTCCTTGAACCGGCCGGGCAGCGGGTTCCAGCGGGAGTGCATCGCGCCGAGGGCGGCGTAGCAGTCGCGGACCGAGTCGACCAGGACGCGGACGCCCATGAGGTCGTTGATGTCGTCGAAGTCCTTGTCGCGGACGATCATCTTCTGGTAGATCGAGTAGTAGTGCTTGGGCCGGCCGGTGATGGTGGCCTTGATCTTGGCCGCGCGCAGGTCCTCGGTGATCTGGTTGCGGATGACCGCCAGGTTCTTCTCGCGTTCGGGGGTGCGCTCCCCCACCATGCGGACGATCTCTTCGTACACCTTCGGGTAGAGCGCGGCGAAGGAGAGGTCCTCGAGTTCCCACTTGATGGTGTTCATGCCGAGGCGGTGGGCCAGCGGCGCGAAGATTTCCAGCGTCTCGCGGGCTTTCTTGGCCGAGGATTCGGCGGAGACGAACCGCCAGGTGCGGGCGTTGTGCAGCCGGTCCGCGAGCTTGATCATGAGGACGCGGATGTCCTTGGCCATGGCCACGACCATCTTGCGGACGGTCTCGGACTGTGCGGCCTCGCCGAAGCTGACCTTGTCCAGCTTGGTGACGCCGTCCACCAGCATGGCCACCTCGGGCCCGAACTCCCCCTTGAGGTCATCCAGCGTGTAGGAGGTGTCCTCCACCGTGTCATGCAGCAGGGCAGCGGCGAGGGTGGTGCCGTTCATGCCGAGTTCGGCCAGGATGGTCGCCACCGCCACGGGGTGGGTGATGTACGGGTCCCCGCTCTTGCGCTTCTGGCCGCGGTGGCAGCGTTCGGCCACCACGAAGGCGCGCTGGATCAGTTCGAAGTCGTCCTTGGGGTTGTTGGCGCGGACGGTGCGCAGCAACGGCTCCAGGATCGGCGAGTAGGCGGGGGTGCCGCGGCCGGTGAGGCGGGCCAGGCGTGAGCGGGTGCGTTCGCGCCGGCCGGGGAAAGTGGGGCGGGTGCCGGTGTTGTCGACGGGCACGGCCGCGTCGGGGCGTCCGGGAGCGGCCACGCCAGTCTGTGAACCCTGGCCGTGGGCCTCTTCCGCCGGTACTGCAGGCGCCGACGTCGAACGTTCTTCCAAGAAAGCAACCTCTTCCAACCCGTTAATTACTCAAGTGTATTCCCGCGGCAAGACAGTTCGATAACCGGCGCGAACGGCCGACGGGCCGGAGAGCGTCCTGGACGTTCTCCGGCCCGTCGGGCGGTGCTGCTGTGGTGGCCTGTCAGGCGGTCGCGGCGGCGGTCTTGGCGGCGTTGTCCGCCCGGCGCTGCTGCACCCGCTTGGCCTGCTTGACCAGCTCCGGCTCACCCTGGCGCAGCCACGCGTACAGCGGGGCGGCGACGAAGATGGTGGCGGCGGTGCCGATCAGGATGCCCACGAAGAGGGCGAGCGACAGGTCGCGCAGGGTGCCGGCGCCGAGGAGCCCGGCACCGATGAAGAGGATCGCGCCGACCGGCAGGATCGCCACCATCATGGTGTTGATGGAGCGGACCAGGGTCTGGTTGACGGCCAGGTTGACCTCTTCGGCGAAGGTCCGCCGGGTGGAGGCCTGCAGGTCCGCGGTGTTCTCTCGGATCTTGTCGAAGACCACCACGGTGTCGTACAGCGAGTAGCTGAGGACCGTGAGGAAGCCGATGATCGCGGACGGGGTGACCTCGAAGTCGCTGAGCGAGTACACGCCGGCGGTGATGAACATCGTGGCCGTCATGCCGGCCAGGGCCGAGAGGGACATCTTCCAGGTCCGGAAGTACAGCGCCATCAGCACCGCGGCGAGGCCGACGAAGACGGCCAGGCCGAGCAGGGCCTGCTGGGTCACGTCCGCACCCCAGGTGGGGCCGACGAAGGTCGAGGTCACCTCGTTGTCCGTCACGCCGTAGGCCTTGGTCAGGCCGTCCTTGATCTTCAGCGTCTCGTCGTCGGTGAGCTTGTCGGTCTGGATCCGCATGGTGTTGCCGGCGACGTTGGCCACCCGCGGCAGGCTGCCGGAGACGACGTCCTGGACCGCCTTCTCTCCGAGGCCCGGGTCGCGGTCCTTGACGTTGGAAACGGTGAACTCGGAACCGCCGCGGAACTCGATGCCGAGGTTGAAGCCGCCCTTGACCACCGGGAGGAGGATCGAGAGCGCGACGGCGGCCGCCGCGATCAGGAACCAGATCTTCTTGGACCCGACGAAGTCGTAGGACCGCTTGCCGGTGTAGAGCTCGTTACCGAATGTAGCGAAGCTGGCCATTTACTTGCCCTCCTTGGACGAGTTCTTGCCGGAACCGGCGAGCTGGCTTTGGCCGGCCTGCTCCTGCCGTTCCGCGAGACGCCGTTCTGCGATCGTCATGCGCCGTTCGGCTTCGGCCGCGGCCTTGGTGTTCTTGGCGCGCACGACGGCGACCGGCTTGTCCTCGGGGGTCCGGATCCGGCCGGCGCCGCGGTACAGCGGCACCGCGCCGAGGCGCTTGGGGTCCAGGCCTGAGAAGGTGTGGCCCTCGCCGAAGAACTTGGTCCGGGCCAGCAGCTGCAGCGTCGGGTGGGTGAACATGAAGACGACGATCAGGTCGGCGATCGCGGTCAGGCCCAGGGTGAAGGCGAAGCCGCGGACGTTGCCGACGGCGACGAAGTACAGCACCAGGGCGGCCAGCAGGTTCACGGCCTTGGAGGCCAGGACGGTCCGCTTGGCGCGCTTCCAGCCGTTCTCCACGGCCGAGACCAGGCCGCGGCCCTCGCGCAGTTCGTCGCGGATGCGTTCGAAGTAGACGATGAAGGAGTCGGCGGTCTGGCCAATGGCCACGATGATGCCGGCCACGCCGGCCAGGGACAGGCGGTAGTTCTCCGTCCAGCCCAGGATCGCGATAGCGAGGTACGTCAGGGCACCGGCGACGACGAGCGAGGCAACGGTGACAAAGCCGAGGGCCCGGTACTGGAACAGCGAGTACACGACCACCAGCAGCAACCCGATGAGGCCGGCGAGCATGCCCATGCGCAGCTGCTCCCCGCCGAGGGTGGCGGAGATCTGTTGCTCGCTCTGGATGTCGAAGCTGATCGGCAGGGCGCCGAAGCGGAGCTGGTCGGACAGGGCCTTGGCGGACTGTTCGGTGAAACCGCCGGTGATCTGCGGACGACCGTCGGTGATGACGGCCTGCGACCGCGGGGCGGAGATGACCTGGTCGTCCAGGACGATCGCGAACTGGGACTTCGGGTCCGAACCGGTGGCGCCGCCGGCGGCGACGTAGAACTGGTTCAGCCGCTCGGTGACGGTCTTGAACTTGGCGGTGCCTTGGTCGTTGAACTGGATGTCGACGGCCCACTCGTTGGTGACGGCGCCCTGGGCGCCGCGCTGGAGCTGGAAGGAGGAGGTCTTGATGTCCGAGCCCTTCACCTCCACCGGGCCGAGGATGTACTTGACCGCGGGCTTGCCGTCCGCGGCGGGCTCGCAGGTGACCAGCGGCTTGGCCGGGTCGGAGCGTTCCTGCTTGTCCTGGGACGGGTTGTCGCAGTCGAGCGCCTCGAACTTCTTGTAGACGTCGGCGGTGACCCAGTTCTCGTCGCTGCTGTTCGCGGGAGCGGCGGTGGGCTTGGGCAGCTTGTCCTCGGGAGTGCGCTGGGCTTCGGGCACGGCCGCGCCGGCGCCGGCCTGGATGACCGGGCGGAAGTTCATGTCCGCGGAGGCCTGGATCAGGGCGCGGGTCTCCTTGGAGGGGGTACCCGGGAGGCTGACGACGACGTTGCGTCCGGACTGGGTGGAGATTTCGGCCTCGGCGACGCCGGAGCCGTCCACGCGCTGGCGGATGATCGCCACGGCCTGGTTGAGCTGGTCTTCGTTGATGCCCGTGTTGCCCTCGACCTTGGGCGCCAGGATCATCTGGGTTCCGCCTTCGAGGTCCAGGGCGAGCTTGGGAGCCCAGCTGGCCTGTCCGGCCATGGTGCCGCCGGCCAGGACTGCGGTCAGGGCGACGAGGATAACGCCAAGCCAGACCAGCACCCTGCGGGCTGAGTTTTTAGGGCCAGTTCGTGCCATTGTCGATCTTTCTATTGTTTACGGAAGAACCGCCGGCGCAGACCTCTCAGGCCCGCACCGGCGGATGCCCGCGCACCGTGGTTCCGCGGGTAGCTCAGGAGGCAGACTAGCTGTCTTTCCTGTTCTCATCGTTCAGGCGGCGCAGGGTTTCCTCCGGCGTTTCGGCGCGCGGGGCCTCAGCGGCGGGGGCTGCACCGGTGACGCCGGCGTCGTGGGTGTCGGCGTTGCCGAGGGTGAGCGAGGAGGCGTCGTCGGGGACCACGGTAGGCTCCTCGGCGGCGGCGACCGGCTCGACGATCTTGGTCACGGCCTGGCGGTGAACCGTGGCGGTGTTGCCCGGGGAGAGTTCCAGGACAACCTTGTTCTCGGCGTCGTCGATGGAGACGATGCGGCCGAACAGGCCGAAGCTGGTCATCACGTCAACGCCGGGTCCGAACTTCGACTGGAGCTCTGCCTGCTGCTGCTGCGTCTTCTTGTTGCGGCGGAACATCATGAAGACGAACACGCCGAGCATGACGAACAGGAGAATTGTCATTGGATCCAAGGGGAAAGTTCCGTTCTGTACTTGCAAGCTGGTTTCACAGCACCGTCAGCTTCGTCCCTGGCCACGCGGCGCACGGCCCGGCAGCAAACCCATGCCGGCCAGCGGCGGCTGGCGGGAGCCGCCCTGCGGAAACGAAGGCCCGAACGTGCCGAGCGTCATACCAGTCTAAAGGGAAAACGGCCCGGGCGAGTGCTATTGCCGGTTACGGATGGGTTGCGGCCGGTTCCCCGCCGGCGCCGTCTTCCTCGAAGAGGTCCAGGGGTTCCTGTCCGAAGACCCCGGCGGGAACCGCGAAGCCCAGATGGGTCCAGGCGGGGGCGAGGGCTATGCGTCCGCGCGGGGTGCGGCCCAGCAGGCCCTCCCGGACCAGATAGGGCTCGGCGACGGTTTCGACGGTCTCGGTTTCCTCGCCGACGGCAATCGCCAGCGTGGACAGGCCCACGGGGCCGCCGCCGAACTTGGTGATCAGCGCTTCCAGGACGGCGCGGTCCAGCCGGTCAAGGCCCCGCTTGTCCACCTCGTACATGTCCAGGGCGGCCGAGGCGCTGCGGGCATCGATCTGCTCCACGCCGTGCACCAGCGCCCAGTCGCGGACCCGGCGCAGCAGCCGGTTGGCGATGCGGGGCGTGCCGCGGGAGCGTCCGGCGATCTCGCTGAATCCGGCCGAGTTGACCTTCAGGTCCAGCAGCCCGGCGGAGCGGCGGAGCACCAGTTCCAGTTCCTCGACGGCGTAGAACTCGAGGTGGCCGGTGAAGCCGAAGCGGTCACGCAGCGGACCGGGCAGCAGGCCGGCGCGGGTGGTGGCACCGACCAGGGTAAACGGCGGCAGTTCCAGCGGAATGGCGGTGGCCCCGGCTCCCTTGCCGACGACGATGTCGACGCGGAAGTCCTCCATGGCCATGTACAGCATCTCCTCGGCGGGCCGGGACATGCGGTGGATCTCATCCAGGAACAGCACCTCGCCCTCGGAGAGCGAGGACAGGATGGCCGCGAGGTCGCCGGCGTGCTGGATAGCGGGGCCGCTGCTGATCCGGAGCGGGGCGTTCATTTCCGCGGCGATGATCATGGACAGGGTGGTCTTGCCCAGGCCGGGAGGGCCGGAGAGCAGCACATGGTCGGCGCTGCGGCCGCGGATCCGGGAGGCCTCAAGGACCAGGGACAGCTGCTTGCGGACCCGGTGCTGGCCGACGAAGTCGTGCAGGTTCTTGGGCCGGAGCGCCGCCTCGATGGCGCGCTCCTCGGGTTCCTCTCCCCCGGCGACGAGGGACGGCTCAGCCACGAGTGCCTACCCGGTTCCCGGCACGGGCGCCATCCTGGCCGAGCCAGCGCAAGGTGGCGCGGAGGATCTCAGCGACGTTGCCGCGCTCGGCCAGTTCCGGGGAGTCGGCCAGGGATTTGTCGATGCTGCTGGTGGCGTCCTTCTCGGACCAGCCGAGGCTGGTCATGGCCGCGACCACCTGCGGCTTCCACACGGCCTCGACCGAGCGGACCGGGGCGGCGGCGTCGGTAGTGCCGTGCGGGACCAGCTTGCCGGCGAGTTCGAGCACGATGCGGCCGGCGACCTTGGGGCCGATGCCGGGGACCTTGGTGAACGCCTTGCCGTCGCCGGAGTGGGCGGCGACACGGATGGCCTCGGGGTCGTGGACGGCGAGGACCGCCAGCGCCAGCCGGGGCCCGACGCCGCTGACGCTGAGCAGGATGTCGAAGACCTCGCGCTCGTCGTCGCTGGCGAAGCCGAAGAGGGTGAGCGAGTCTTCGCGGACGATGAGCGAGGTGAAGACCTTGCCCTCTTCGCCGACGTGGAGCTTGCTGAGGGTCTGCGGAGTGGCGTAGACGCTCATGCCGGCACCGTTGAGGTCGATCACCGCCGAGGAGAGGCCGACGTGCGCAACGGTTCCGCGGAGAAAACTGATCAAGGCCTGGCTCCTGAGTTATCCGAACATATCTACGAATACCGTACCAAGCGGGCGGGGGTTTGGCCCGTTACTTGGCGGCACGGCGCGCTTTGAGCTCCGCGTCCGCCCAGGCGCGCTGCGCCGGGGTGAGCGCCGAGCGGGACGCGGCGGCCGCCGTCGGGATCCGTGCACTGGCGGCGCCGGCCGCGGCGACTCCCCCGCCGGAGCGCCAGGCGTGCGTGATGGCCAGGGCCAGGGCGTCGGCGGCGTCGGCCGGTCGCGGCGGGGCGTCCAGGCGCAGGATCTTGGTGACCAGCTTGGTCACGGCGTCCTTGTTGGAGGTCCCGCTGCCGGTCACGGCCGCCTTGACCTCCGAGGGGGTGTGCAGGGCGACGGGGATGCCTCGCCGGGCCGCGGCGGCGATGACGACGCCGGAGGCCTGGGCCACGCCCATCACGGTGCTGACGTTGAGCTGCGAGAAAACCCGCTCCACGGCCAGGACCTGCGGCTCGTATTTATCCAGCCACTCGTCGATGGCGGTGGCGATCACCAGCAGCCGCTGGTCCAGGCTTTCCTCCGGCGAGGTGCCGACGACGCCGAAGTCCACCATGGTGGCGCGGCGGTTACGTTCGACGTCCACGACGCCGATCCCGCAGCGGGTGAGGCCGGGGTCGACGCCGAGGACGCGAAGGGTCACTCGGCTTCCAGGGCGGCCTGTACTTCGTCGCTGAGGTCGGCGTTGCTGTACACGTTCTGGACGTCGTCGAGGTCCTCGAGGGCGTCGACGAGCTTCATGAACTTCTTGGCCGCCTCGAGGTCCAGCGGGACCTGCATGGAGGGCACGAACTCGGCCTCGTCGGTGTCGTATTCGATCCCGGCTTCCTTGAGCGCGTCGCGGATGGCCTGCAGGTCGGTCGGCTCGGAGTGGATCTCGAAGCTCTCGCCGTTGTCCTTGACCTCCTCGGCGCCGGCGTCGAGGACGGCCATCAGCACGTCGTCCTCGGTCAGGCCGTTCTTGGGCAAAGACACGACGCCCTTGCGGGTGAAGAGGTAGCTGACGGACCCGGGGTCCGCGATGGTGCCGCCGTTGCGGGAGATGGCCAGGCGGACCTCGGAGGCGGCACGGTTCTTGTTGTCCGTGAGGCACTCGATCAGCAGGGCCGAACCCTGCGGGCCGCGGCATTCGTACATGATCTCGGTGTAGTCCACGACCTCGCCGGTGAGGCCGGCGCCGCGCTTGATGGCGCGATCGATGTTGTCGTTGGGGACCGAGGTCTTCTTGGCCTTGGTGACGGCCAGTTCCAGGCCGGGGTTGCCGGCGAGGTCCGGTCCGCCCATCCGGGCGGCAACTTCGATGTTCTTGATCAGCTTGGCGAACGACTTGGCCCGTCGGCTATCGATGATGGCCTTTTTGTGCTTGGTCGTCGCCCATTTGGAGTGGCCTGACATGCTTTACGCTTCTCCTCTGATCATTCGAATAAACAGTTCATGCACGCGCTTTTCCCCTGTCACTTCCGGGTGGAAGGAGGTGGCCAGCAGCTTGCCGGAACGCACTGCAACAATTCTAGCGGCCCCGTCCAGCACGCCAGAGGCTCCGGCGCCGGTGGGTTCCACCCGGGCGAGGACCTCGACGCCGGGTCCCACCCGTTCCACCCACGGGCCGCGGATGAACACGGCGTGCACGGGTGCGACGCCGGTGTCTCCGGCACTGAACTCCAGTCCCTTGAACTCCAGGTCCGTTTCAAAGGATTCCCGCTGCCGGCCGAAGGCGTTCCGCCGGACGGTCATGTCCAGGCCGCCGAAGGTCTGCTGCGGGTTCCCGGCGAGGTCGGTGGCCGGGTCGGTGAGGTCGTCGGCCAGCAGGATCATGCCGGCGCAGGAGCCGTAGACCGGCAGGCCGTCGCGGATCCGTCCGACGAGGGGTTCGCGGAGTTCGAAGGCCCGGGAGAGCTTGTCGATGGTGGTCGATTCGCCGCCGGGAATGATGAGTCCGTCCAGGCCGTCGAGTTCGCCGGGCCGGCGGACGCCGACGCCGGTGGCTCCGGCGGCTTCCACCGCACGCAGGTGCTCGCGGAAGTCGCCCTGGAGCGCCAGGACGCCGATGCGCAGGCCCGAGCCCACGCTGGAGCCGGGCGGGAAGAGTGGGGAGGTCATCCTGCCAGCATAGTGCGGCCGTCCGCCGCGGGCCGCACCGGGCGGGGCCTCCGGGCCGGGTTCTATGCCCCGGCTGGGATATATTACAAGGCATGCTCTACTTCAGCGTCCCGCTCGGCAAGTTCGTCCGCCGGGTCTCCCGGCTCAGGGGTGGAGGCTCCGCCCTTCCCGGCCTGGTGGTCGAGAAAATCGACCCCGGCTTCATGCAGAGGACGCTGGCCACGCTGCCGCTCGGCGTCGCCGTCGTCAGCGGAACTAACGGCAAGACCACCACCACCAAGATGGTCGTGGAACTCCTCGAGAGCCAGGGCCTGAAGGTCTTCACCAACCGCACGGGCAGCAACTTCACCCGCGGCGTTGCCGCCGCGCTGCTTGGTGAGGTGGACTGGCGCGGCAGGCTCGACGCCGACATCGCGGTGCTGGAGCTCGACGAAGCCCACGCGGTGCACTTCGTCAACAAGGTCCCGCCGCGCTACTGCCTGCTGCTGAACGTCCTCCGGGACCAGCTGGACCGGTTCGGCGAGATCGACAAGACCGCGGACCTGTTGCAGCACATTGCCTCGAAGACCACCGGGACCGTCGTGTTGAACCGCGAGGATCCGCGGGTGGCCCGGATCGCCGCCACCCTCGCCACCCCGGCCGTGGGCGGTCCGGAGGTCCGCTACTTCGGGCTGGACGACTCGCTGCTGAGCACCTTCCCCAATGACGACGACATGCGCTCCGCCCCGGGCAGCCCGGTTCCGGACGCCCCCGCGAAGCCGAATGCCGACGTCGTCCTCCGCCGCGTGGGCCCGGCCGACGCCGATTTCGACTACGACGGCGCCACCGTTTCGACGCCGATGAAGCTGCGCGGCGTCTACAACATCTTCAATGCCGCCGCGGCCCTGACCCTGGCCCGCGCCATCTCCGCCGTCCGCGGTACCGCCACGGACCATGCCGGCCTGCTCGCGGCCCTGGGCAACGTCGCGCCGGCGTTCGGCCGCGGCGAGAGCCTGGTGGTGGACGGCCTGCCGCTGGACCTGGTGTTGGTCAAGAACCCGAGCGGTTTCCGGCTGGGGCTCAAGTCCTTCCCGGCCGCGGGCTACGCAACCATGATCGCGATCAACGACAACTACGCCGACGGCCGGGACATGTCCTGGCTCTGGGACGTCGAGTTCGATACCCTCCGCGAGGGCGGCGTGGACCAGCTGACCGGTTCCCGTGCGTACGACATGGCCCTGCGCCTGCAATACGACGACGTCGCCATCGGCGCGGTCGACACGGAGATCGCTCCGGCCCTGGCCGCGTTCATCCGCGGCGCCAAGGACCGGCCGAAGCGGATCTTCTGCACCTATACAGCCATGCTGGCCATCCGCCGCGAGCTGTCCAAAATCACCACAGTGGAGGTGGTCTCGTGACCCCGGAAACCGGTCCGCAGCACGAACTCTCCCACGGCCACGAGCTTCCCCCGGAGGAACCCGCCGCTCCCAGCAAGGGCACCATCCGGGTGCTGCAGCTCTACCCGCGGGACATGAACATTTACGGCGACTGGGGCAACGCCCTGGTCCTGGCGCAGCGGCTGCGCTGGCACGGCTACACGCCCGAACTGCTCGAATACAACGTGGGCGACGACTTCCCCGCGAACGTGGACCTGATCGTCGGTGGCGGCGGCCAGGACAGCGGCCAGCTGGTGATCCAGGACGACCTGCTGTCCCGGGAAACGGTGTTGCGCGAACTCGCCGAGGACGGCACGCCCATGCTGGTCATCTGCGGCCTCTACCAGTTGTTCGGGAAGTTCTTCCGGACCCGGACCGGCTCGGTCATCCCCGGGATCGGCATCCTGGATGTCGAGACGAACGGCACGGACGAGCGGTTGATCGGCAACGTCAGCGTCTCCACCCCCGAGTTCGGGACCGTCCTGGGCTACGAGAACCACAGCGGCCAGACCACCCTGGGTCCCGGCGTCGAACCCCTGGGCACCACCGCCAAGGGCACCGGCAACAACAGCGGCGACGGCCATGAGGGCGCCCGGTACCGGAACATCGTGGCGAGCTACCTCCACGGATCGTTGCTGCCGAAGAACCCGGCGCTGGCCGACTTCCTGATCAAGACCGCGGTGGAACGTAAGTACGGCAGCTTCACGCCGGGCACCCCGGATGACCGGTACGCCGTCCTGGCCCGCGAGCACGCCGCCCGCCGGCCGCGCTAGGGATCGCCCCGGAACCGGCCATGATCAGCTACGCCCCTGACGCGCCGGACCGCGCGGACGTGCGGATCCTGCTCGAGGAACACCTGGCGGACATGTTCGCGACCTCGCCGGCCGAGAGCGTCCACGCGCTCGACGTCAGCGCCCTCGCCGGACCCGCGATCAGCTTCTGGACCGCCCGCGAAGACGGCATCCTCCTTGGCTGCGGCGCCCTCAAGGACCTCGGCGCGGGCGGTGCGGAGATCAAGTCGATGCGGACCGCCCGGGACGCCCGCGGGCGCGGCGTCGCCGGCGGCCTGCTGGGGCGGCTCCTCGCCGAGGCGCGGGAGCGTGGCTTCAACCGGGTCAGCCTGGAAACCGGTTCCCAGGACTACTTCGCGGCGGCACGCAGACTCTACCTGCGGCACGGCTTCGCGGTCTGCCCGCCGTTCGCCGACTACACCGCCGACCCGAACAGCGTGTTCATGACCCTGGAGCTGTCGGAGGGCTAGGCGGGGCCTTACCTTCCCGGGACCCGGTGAATCCGCATCCCCTCGGTTTCCGAGGGCTCCTCGAAAATCCCGGCGAGGTGCCGGACGCCGTCGTCCGTCAAGGCATGCGAGCCCGGTTCTGCTGCCAGCGTCCGACGCCGGGTTTGCTCGATGGCGGTGTCCAGCGGCGTTGCGACGTGGTGCAGCTCGACGCCGAAACCGGCCGACACTGCTTTGCCCCTCCAGAGTGCCCGCCTGGCCCGGCTCCACTGGTTCCAGTCAAGAACCACATCGGTCCCCGCACGCAACACCTGCAGTGCCGTCTCCCAGATCAGGCCCTTGCACGTCTCGGCCCGGCTGCCATAGTCCTCCGAGGCGTAATGCAGGCCTGGATAGAGGCGCAGCATCCATTCGTCCAGGCTGAACCGCACGGCCGGCAGGGATGCTTCAAGCTCTCGGGCCAGGGTTGTCTTACCGGCGCCGTTGAGGCCGCAGAGCAGGTGCACCGTCGGCGGGATGGAGGTCACGCTCCTTCGCCGCGGAGTAGCCGTGCGAATTCGACCGGGCGGCTGGCGGGCCACCAGTGGCCGCCGTCTACCCGGACGACCGTGAGGTCATCGACCCAGCCGTCGAGGTCCTCGGCCAGGTGGGGCGAGAGGTAGGCGTCGCGCAGGGGCACCACCACCTGCACGGGGATGTGCACCCGCCGGGATGCCCCCTGCGGCCGGCCCGTGCGGGCGCCGCGGCCAAAGAGGTTGCTCCGGTAGAGGGCCAGCCCGCGGACTGGGTTGTCCCCCAGTGGCCGGTTCGCGGCCTGCTCGAAGCGGCGGGTGAGCACCAGCCGCCATGCCGCCTCGGGCAGGACGGGCAGCTGGAACGCCAGCAAATACCAGCTGCGGAGCAGCTGCCCGCCGAGCTTTCCCCACTCACGCGGACGCCGGATCCGGGCGTTGATCCAGCGGGAGAAGTGGCCCATGTCGGGCCCGGAGATGCTGGTGTAGCGGCTAATCGCCCCGGTGGCGCGCGGATCCCTGACCACTGCCCAGCCCTGGATGGAGCCCCAGTCGTGGCCCACCAGGTGGACGTTCCCGACGCCGACGGCGGAGAGGACCGCGAAGGCGTCGTCCACCAGCGCGGCCAGCGAGTAGTCGGCCGTCCCGCCGTCCGCCGCGACGCGGGACTCCCCCGCGTTGCGGGTGTCGTAGGCGATCATGTGGTGCGTCCCGGCAAGCTCGGCGATCACGGGCAGGAACACCTGGTGGTCATCGGGATAGCCGTGGATCAGCAACAGGCTCGGCACGCCCGGCCCCGGCTCCCGGCCGTACTCAAAGACAGCCAGTCGCGCGGCGCCCTGCCGGACCTCCCGCCGTCCTCCCTGCGGCGTTCCCCGCTCTGCCGGAGCGAATCCGGCCCCTTCGTCGGTCATGGCTACTTCTCCTTGGTGATCAGCAGTTCGTGGGCGCCGGCCGTCGCCGCTCCCATCGATTCGACCACGGTCTTGGTGCGCTGACGGGTGGCAGCGTCCGCGGCGGGACCGGCGCAGGGGCCCTGCGGTGTGTCGGCGGCCACCGAGCACCAGCGGTACGGGCCTCGGACGATCACCGACGGCGCCCAGCCCAGATCCGAAGCCGTCCACTTACCGGCCGCGTCCTGGCTGAACTGCGCCCGCACCAGCAGGCCCTCATTGTTCACGACGTACGTTGGCGAGAGTTCCGTGATGCCGTTGCCGAGCCCGTAGACGATCCAGCTGCCCTTGTACTGTTCGATGGGCAGCACCGAATGGGTGTGGTGGCCGTAGATCATGGTGAACTGGCCGCTATCCACCAGCGCATGCGCGGCCTCGCGCTGTTCTGCGTTCGGGACGCTGGCGTACTCCTCGCCGGCGTGCATCACGCCCAGCACGATGTCGGCACCCTGGGCGCGGGCCTTCTTCGCCTTGGCGATCATGGCGGCCGGATCGAGCATGTCCACCTGCCAGGCGAAGTCGGGAGTCTGTCCGTTGAGGCCGTAGGCCCCCTCGATGACGGCGATCTTGGCGGCGGCGGTCTGCAGGATGAGCACGCCCTGCGAGTCCGCCTCGGTGCGGTAGGACCCGGTGTGCTGGAGGCCGGCCGCGTCGAGGGCGTCCAGGGTGCGGACCAGGCCGGCGGTGCCCCGGTCGATGGTGTGGTTGCTGGCCGTGGTGCAGGCCTGGTAGCCGACCTGCTGGGCGGCGGTGATGATCTGCGGCGGGACGTTGAAGGACGGGTAGGCGGAGAAGGGGCCGGTGGGGCCGGCCACCGGGGTTTCCTGGTGGCAGATGGCCAGGTCCGCCTTCGCGATGTAGCGGCGCTGGCCCTCCAGCAGCGGGCCGAAGTCCAGGCCCTTGGCCCCGGCGGCCAGGGCGTCGGCGCGGGCCTGGTCCCAGAGCTGGGCGTGGACCAGCATGTCGCCGGTGACCAGCACGGATGTGCAGCGGACGGCGGCGCAGTCGGGGCCCTTCCCGGGTGTCGGGGTGGGAGTCGGCGTCGGGCTGGGCGACGACGACGGCGTGCCCTGCGACTGCCCCGATGCCTGCCCCGTCGCCGTGGCGCCGGCATTCGCGGTCCCTGCGGCGTCCCCGTCCGGGCGGGCCAGCACCCCGCAGGAGCTCAGCGTAGCAGCGATGGCAATCGAGAGCAGGCCGGCCGCAACGCGGGCCGGGCGCGAAAGATGTGGAGTCCCCATGGCCACATCGTACGGGCCGGACCGTCCCAACACGCGCCGCAGACCATTGAGAACCGCCACGAAACATGAAAGTGTCGTTTCATGACTAACCCCCTCCTGAGCCCCAGTACCCTGCCGTACGGACTGCCACCTTTCGCGGAAATCGATGCCGGCCACTACGCCGACGCCGTCGAGGCCGGCCTGGCCGAACACCTCGCGGAGATTCAGGCGATCGTCGACACACCGGAGCCCGCCAGCTTTGAGAACACCGCCGTCGCGATGGAGCGCTCCGGCGCTCTGTTGCAGCGTGCGGCGGCGTCCTTCTTCACGCTGGTGTCCGCGGACGCCACGGACGAGATCCGGGAGCTGGAGACCCGCCTCTCCCCCGCCTTCTCCGCCCACGAGGACGCCATCTACCTCAACCGCGGCCTCTACGAAAGGTTCGCCGCAATTCCCACGGACGGGCTCGACGCCGAATCCGCCCGTCTGGTCGAGGAGTATCTGAAGGCGTTCCGCCAGTCCGGGATCCAGCTCGACGCCGCCGGCCAGGACCGGCTCCGGGCCATCAACGCCGAGCTCTCCACCCTGGGCACCGAATTCGGCCAGCGGGTCAAGGAAGGCATGAAGTCCGCGTCGCTGCTGCTGGACGACGCCACGGACCTGGCCGGGCTGCCGGCCGACGACGTCGCCAGCGCCGCCGAGGCCGCCCGCACCGCCGGGGCCGAAGGCAAGTACCTGCTGACCCTGATCCAGCCCAGCAACCAGCCGGCCATGGCCGCGCTGGAGAACCGCGAGGTCCGCCGCCGGCTCTACGAGGCCTCGATCGGCCGCGGCAGCAACGGCGGGACCCTGGACGTGCGGGACCTGGTCAAGGACATGGTCCGGCTGCGCGCAGAGAAAGCCACCCTGCTGGGCTTCGCCAACTTCGCCGAGCTCAGCGTGGACCAGCAGACCGCCCCCGACTTCGCCGCGGTGCAGGCGATGCTGGGCCGGTTGGCCCCGGCTGCCGTGCGGAACGCCGACGCCGAGGCCGAGGCCCTCGCCGAGGTCGCCGGCCATCCGCTGGAGGCGTGGGACTGGGCGTACTACTCCGCCCGGGTCAAGCGCGAACGCTACTCCGTGGACGAGCAGGCCCTGCGCCCCTACTTTGAGCTGGACCGGGTCCTGAAGGACGGGGTCTTCTTCGCGGCCAACGCCCTCTACGGCATCACGTTCCACGAGCGGACCGACCTGGCCGGCTACCACCCCGATGTCCGGGTCTGGGAGGTCAAGGACGCCGACGGCACGGGCCTGGGCCTCTTCCTCGGCGACTACTACACCCGCGAATCGAAGCGCGGCGGCGCCTGGATGAACTCCCTGGTGGAGCAGTCGGACCTGCTGGGGACCCGTCCCGTGGTGATCAACAACCTGAACATCTCCAAGCCGCCGGCCGGGGAACCCACGCTCCTGACCCTGGACGAACTGCGGACCACCTTCCACGAGTTCGGCCACGCCCTGCACGGGCTCTTCTCCGCCGTGACCTACCCGCGGTTCTCCGGAACCTCGGTGCCGCGCGACTTCGTCGAGTACCCGTCCCAGGTCAACGAGATGTGGATCATGTGGCCGGAGGTGCTGGCCAACTACGCCCGGCACCACGTCTCGGGCGAGCCGCTGCCGCAGGAAACCGTGGACAAGCTTAATGAAGCCGCCCTCTGGGGCGAGGGCTTCGGCACCACCGAGTACCTTGGCGCCGCGCTGCTGGACCTCGCCTGGCACGTCCTGGAGGAGTCCGAGGTCCCCGATGACGTCCTGGAATTCGAGGCGAAGGCCTTGGCCGCCGCCGGCGTCGCGCACAGCCTGATCCCGCCCCGCTACCGGACCGGGTACTTCCAGCACATCTTCGCCGGCGGCTGGTACGCCGCGGGCTACTACTCCTACATCTGGAGCGAGGTGCTCGACGCCGAGACCGTCGAGTGGTTCAAGGAGAACGGCGGCCTGTCCCGGGCCAACGGCGACTTCTTCCGCACCGAACTGCTCTCCCGCGGCAACAGCCGCGACCCGCTGGAGTCCTTCCGGGCCTTCCGCGGCCGGGAAGCCCGGCTGGAACCGCTGCTCAAGCGCCGCGGCCTGGATTAGTTCCCTTAGAACCCATACGACGCCGGCCCGCCACCTTGGAGAGGTGGCGGGCCGGACTCGTTCAATCAAAAGCGCAAGGCGACGGGCGGTGTGACCGGCAGAGTGCGTAAAAGGGGCCCCGCGCCCCGACCAGCAGCTAAGCTGCCAACGAAGCGCGGGGAATAGCACTCAGAGGATCAGCGCCGTCCGGCGCCGGCGGAGCTGTTGTTACCAGCCGCGCTCGGCGAGGCGGTGCGGCTGCGGGATCTCGTCGACGTTGATGCCAACCATGGCCTCGCCCAGGCCGCGGGAGGCCTTGGCGATGACGTCCGGGTCGTCGAAGAAGGTGGTGGCCTTCACGACGGCGGCGGCGCGCTGGGCCGGGTTGCCGGACTTGAAGATTCCGGAGCCGACGAAGACGCCGTCGGCGCCGAGCTGCATCATCATGGCGGCGTCGGCCGGGGTGGCAATGCCGCCGGCGGTGAAGAGGACCACGGGGAGCTTGCCGGCAGCGGCAACTTCCTTGACCAGTTCGTACGGGGCCTGCAGTTCCTTGGCCGCGACGTACAGCTCGTCCTCGGGCAGGGCGGCGAGCTTGGCGATCTCGGAGCGGATCTTGCGCATGTGCCCGGTGGCGTTGGAGACGTCGCCGGTGCCGGCTTCGCCCTTGGAGCGGATCATGGCCGCGCCCTCGTTGATGCGGCGCAGGGCCTCACCGAGGTTGGTGGCGCCACAGACGAAGGGAACCTTGAAGTTCCACTTGTCGATGTGGTTGACATAGTCGGCCGGGGTGAGGACCTCGGACTCGTCGATGTAGTCGACGCCGAGGGACTGCAGGACCTGGGCCTCGACGAAGTGGCCGATGCGGGCCTTCGCCATGACGGGGATGGAGACCGCGTCGATGATCTGGTCGATCATGTCCGGGTCGGACATGCGGGACACGCCGCCCTGGGCGCGGATGTCAGCGGGAACGCGTTCCAGCGCCATCACGGCCACGGCACCGGCGTCTTCGGCAATGCGGGCCTGCTCGACGTTGACGACGTCCATGATGACGCCGCCCTTGAGCATCTCCGCCATGCCGCGCTTGACGCGGCTGCTGCCCGTGACGTTCTGGGCGGACGCGCCGGCTTCGCTGCTTACATCAGGTGTAGACACAAAAACCCCTATGGGTAGATAGATGACCTCGCCCGGCGCGGACGGCACACGGGTACCGTGTGCGTTCACCCCGGATTACCGGAAACCATTGGCCGGTAAGGGTAATACTAGTCCCCCGCTGCGGGCCGGTTGAACTCGGGTTACGCCCCGGAACCGGGCGGGGACAGCGTCGGGGACAGGGTACGCCGGGCTGTGGCCGGTGGGTGCAGCCCGGCTCAGGCGGCGTGGTCGCTGGTGGTGCCGCGGGCTTCCTCCAGCGACTGCCGGCGGACGGCGCCGACCCGCTGGATGATCGTCACGAAACTGGCCAGCGCGAGCAGGCAGAGGGTGACGAGCAGGACCACCGGCGGCAGGCCGATGCCGGTGAGGCCGGTGACCACCAGCACGGAGACGAGCCGTTCGGCACGCTCTGCGATGCCGACGTTGGCGTGGAATCCCAGCGCCTCGGCCTTGGCCCGGGCGTAGGAGACCACCATGCCGAGGACCAGGCAGAGCAGGGCGGCAACGGCGATGGCCGGGTTGGCCCCGCCGGTGAAGAACCAGACGGCGACGCCGGCGAACAGGGCGCCGTCGGCCACCCGGTCCAGCGTGGAGTCCAGGAAGTTGCCCCAGCGGCCGCCGCGTTCCTGCAGCCGTGCCATGATCCCGTCGATGACGTCGGAGAAGATGAATGCGGTGATGAAGATGGTTCCCCACCAGAGCTGGCCCAGCGGGTAGAAGACGAGGGCGCCGACGACGACGCCGGCGGTGCCGACGATCGTCACGGCGTCCGGGGAGACGCCCATCCGGAGCAGCCAGCGGGCCAGCGGGGTGAACAGCGCGGTGAAGAACCCGCGGGCGTGCTTATTCAGCATCCGGTGTTCCCGCCGCCGGTTCCGTGGCCGCGGACGCGGGCCACGCTTCCGAAACCTGCCGGCGGACCTCGCCGAGGGTCTGGGTCATCGCCTTGGTCTGGGCGATGATCGGAAAGAAGTTCCCGTCCCCGCCCCAGCGCGGCACCACATGCTGGTGAAGGTGGCCCGCGACGCCGGCGCCGCCGGTGACGCCCTGGTTCATGCCCAGGTTGAAGCCGGTGGGGTTGGAGACTTTCCGCAGCACGCGCATGGCGGTCTGCGTCAGGTCGGCAAACTCGGCGGTCTCCTCGACCGTCAGATCCGTGTAGTCCGGGATGTGCCGGTACGGGCACACCAGCAGGTGCCCGGGGTTGTATGGGTACAGGTTCAGCACCACGTAGCAGGTCCGGCCGCGGTAGACGATCAGCGATTCCTCGTCCTGGCGTTCCGGTGCCACGCAGAACGGGCAGTCGTCCTGGTTCTTGAACTGGTGCTGGCCGCCCTTGATGTACGCCATGCGGTGCGGAGTCCACAGGCGCTGGAACGAGTCCGGCACGCCGGCCAGGCCAAAGTCATCGGTCACGCCGTCGTCGCCCGGGTAGCCCTGGCCGGCGCCTGTGGATTCCTGCACTTGCTGCTCCCCCGCTAGCTGGTCCGCTCGCGGACGGCGTCCACGATCCGACGGACGGCCTCGGCCACCGGCACGCCGTTGTCCTGGCTGCCGTCCCGGAACCGGAAGGACACGGCCCCGGCCTCGGCGTCGTCGCCGCCGGCGATCAGCACGAACGGGATCTTGTCCTTGCTGGCGGTGCGGATCTTCTTCGGGAACCGGTCCGAGGAGATGTCCACCTCGGCGCGGATGCCCGCGGCCTTGAGCTGGTCGACGACGTCGAACATGTAGTCGTTGAACGCCTCCGCCACCGGGATGCCGACCACCTGGACGGGGGCGAGCCAGGCCGGGAACGCGCCGGCGTAGTGCTCGGTGAGGACGCCCATGAACCGTTCGATCGAGCCGAACAGTGCGCGGTGGATCATGACCGGGCGCTGGCGGGTGCCGTCGGAGGCCTGGAATTCCAGTTCGAAGCGCTCCGGCAGGTTGAAGTCCAGCTGGATGGTGGACATCTGCCAGGTCCGGCCGATGGCGTCACGGGCCTGGACGGAGATCTTCGGGCCGTAGAACGCCGCTCCGCCCGGATCCGGGACCAGTTCGAGGCCGGATTCGGTCGCCACTTCCTCGAGGGTGCGGGTGGCTTCCTCCCAGACCTCGTCGGCGCCGACGAACTTCTCCGGGTCCTTGGTGGAGAGCTCCAGGTAGAAGTCCTGCAGGCCGTAGTCCTTGAGCAGGCCCAGCACGAAGTTCAGGGTCTTGGTCAGTTCGTCCTTCATCTGCTCACGGGTGCAGTAGATGTGGGCGTCGTCCTGGGTCATGCCCCGGACTCGGGTCAGGCCGTGCACCACGCCGGACTTCTCGTAGCGGTAGACCGAGCCGAATTCGAAGAGCCGCAGCGGCAGTTCACGGTAGGAGCGGCCGCGCGAGCGGAAGATCAGGTTGTGCATGGGGCAGTTCATCGGCTTCAGGTAGTAGTCCTGGCCGGGCTTGCGGACGGTGCCGTCCTCGTTCAGTTCCGCGTCGATGTGCATCGGGGGGAACATTCCGTCCCGGTACCAGTCCAGGTGCCCGGAGACCTCGTAGAGGTGGCCCTTGGTGATGTGCGGGGTGTAGACGAACTCGTAGCCGGCGTCGACGTGCCGCTGCCGGGAGTAGTCCTCCATGGCCTTGCGGATGATGCCGCCCTTGGGGTGGAACACAGGCAGGCCGGAGCCCAGCTCGTCCGGGAAGGAGAACAGGTCCAGTTCGGCGCCGAGCTTCCGGTGGTCGCGGCGTTCGGCCTCGGCGATGCGCTCCTGGTAGGCCTTGAGGGCTTCCTTGGTGGGCCAGGCGGTGCCGTAGATGCGCTGGAGCTGCTTGTTCTTCTCGCTGCCGCGCCAGTAGGCCGCGGAGGAGCGGGTCAGGGCGAAGGCGTTGGAGATCAGCTTGGTGTTGGGCAGGTGCGGGCCGCGGCACAGGTCGCACCAGACAGTGGTGCCTTCCTTGCGCTCGACGTTGTCGTAAATGCTCAGTTCGCCGCCGCCGACCTCGACGCTGGAGCCGTCCTCGTCGCTGCCGGCGCCCTTAAGGCCGATCAGTTCGAGCTTGTACGGCTCGTCCTTCATCGCCTCGCGTGCCTCGTCCTCGGTCACCACGCGGCGGACGAACTTCTGGTTCTGGTTGACGATCTTCAGCATCATCTTCTCGAGCTGGCGCAGGTCCTCCGGGGTGAAGGGTTCCTCGACGTCGAAATCGAAGTAGAAGCCGTCGGTGATGTACGGTCCGATGCCCAGCTTGGCGTCGGGGCGCAGCTGCTGCACGGCCTGGGCCATGACGTGGGCGGTGGAGTGGCGCAGCACGTTCAGGCCGTCCGGGGATTCGATGGTGACGCCTTCGACGTCGGCGCCGGCCGGCAGGGGCTGGTCCAGGTCCTTCAGTTCGCCGTTGACACGGGCCACGACGACGTCGCGGCGCTCGAAGAAGAGTTCCGCGCCGGTGGTCCCGGTAGTCACCTGGGTCTCTTCGCCATCGACGAGAAGGGTGATCTGCTGGGCATCTGACACGGGTGTCTCCTATTCACGGTTTTAAGGCTTCGTAGCTTGTGGCGTACGGGGACCACAGCCAGCCTCGTCCATGCTATCGGTATTTCCGGACGCCCAACCAACGCCTGCCACCCCGCCCATCGCCGCTTCCGGACCCGCACTCAACCGCTGAACCCCGTGATCGCGAGGGTCCGCCGGATGCCGTCCAGCGCGCCCGGCGCCATGTCCAGCGGCGGGCCCTCGGGCGCGTCGCCGCCGGTACTGGCGCCTCCGCCCCTGCCCGCGCCGGTACCCATGCCGGTGCCGGCGGCCGGGAAGGGCAGGGTGTCGGTGCGGCTGAGGTCCCAGGCCATGGAGGCGCTGATGCTGATGCCGCGGGGCCCGGTGCGGCGGGTGGTGCCGCGGATCAGCAGCAGCCGGGTGCTGAAGAGCAGCGGCCCGGCCTGCTCCTGGGCCTCGTGGAAGAACACTGAGTCCACGCAACCGGTCCCGTCGTCGATGCTAATGAAGACCACCCGCCGGCCGCCGCGCATCGGCGGGGTCTGGGTGGCCACCCGCACCCCGGCCACCAGCACCTCGGTGCCGTTGCGCAGCTTCAGGAGCTGGTCTGCCGTGGTGACGCCCAGCCGGTCCAGCAGCGGCCGGTGGCTGTCCACCAGGTGGGCGCTGACGTCCACGGCCATCAGGTCCAGCTCAGCCCGGACGGTGTCCACCAGCGTGGGGGCGGGCCGGCCGCCCTTGAGGTTGGTCAGTTCCACGTCGCCCAGCGGCAGGGCCAGCTGGCCCTCGATCACCTCGGCGCCCTTGCGCTGCGTCCTGGTCTGCAGCTGCTGCAGGTGGTGGACCAGGTCCGCCCGGTTGGTGTTGCCGCCGACGGCCCGGTGCAGGGAGTCGAAGGCGCCCAGCTGTGCGAGGCGCTGGATGCTGGGTTTGCTGATCCGGGTCCGGGCGCGCAGGTCCGCGAAGGAGTCGTAGGGCTGGCCGGCGACGATGCGTTTGAGTTCGGCGCCGGAGAGACCGAAGATCCCCTTCAGGCTCAGTCGGATGCCCAGCTTCCCCCGGTCCGGGCCGTCCACGACCGGTTCCACCCGGTATTCGGCCTTGCTGCGGTTGATGTCCAGGGGCAGGATGGGGATGCCCATGCGGCGGGCCTCGGCCACTAGGAGCCGCTTGGGGTACATGCCGGGGTCGTGTTCCCAGATCCCGGCCAGGAATGCCTCCGGGTGGTGGGTTTTCAGCCACGCCGACTGATAGGTGGGCACGGCGAAGGCGGCGCCGTGGGCCTTGCAGAACCCGAAGCTGCCGAAGGCCTTCAGGGTTCCCCAGACTTTGTCAACGACCGCCGGGGAATAATCCCGCCGTTTGGCCTCCCGGCGGAAGAATTCCTCCACCTGGTTCTCCAGCACCTCGTTGCCGAGGGCGCGCCGGAACTCATCGGCGCGGGCCAGGCCGCAGCCGGTCATCACGTCGAAGGTCTTCAGGATCTGTTCGTGGAAGACGGTGACGCCGTGGGTTTCCTGCAGCACCGGTTTGAGGTCCGGGTGCGGGAAAACCTCCGGGGCGAAGCCGTGCCGGTGTTCCAGGAAGGGCCGTACCATGTCCGACTTCATCGGCCCGGGCCGAAAGAGGGAGATGTCGATGATGAGGTCGTTGAACTCCCGGGGGGCCAGCTTTCCGATCAGTTCGCGCTGGCCCGGGGATTCGATCTGGAAGCAGCCCAGGGTGTGGGTGCTGCGGATCAGGTCGAAGGTGGGCTCGTCGTCCAGCGGGACGGCGTTCAGGTCGATGGTGCCGTCATCGGCAATGTAGTCCGGCCCGCTGCCGTCCGGCCCGGGCTGATGGTTTCCGGCGGCCACCACGTCCGCCTTCGAGGGGTGCAGCCGGATAACCTCCCGGACGGCGAAGGCCATGGCGGACTGCATCCGGACGCCCAGGACGTCGAGTTTGAGCATGCCCATGGGGTCCATGTCGTGCTTGTCGAACTGGCTCATCGGCAGGCCCAGGCCGCTGGGCTGGACCGGGGTGCGGTCCAGCAGCGTGGCATCGCCCAGGATGACCCCGCACGGGTGCATGGAGATGTGCCGGGGCAGCCGGTCCAGCCGTTCGGTCAGGTCCACCAGCAGGTCCAGCTGTTGGTTGCCGGTGAAGTCCCGCTGCTCCACCCGCCCGGCGAACTCCTTCAGCTCCGGCTTCTCCACCAGCGCCTCGCGGAAGTTCCGTGCGGAGAACCGCCACAGCTGTTTTGCGATCTCGTCGATGTCGCCGCCCTCCATGCCGAGGGCCAGTCCGGCGTCGCGCACGGCACCCCGGGCGCGGTACCCGTTCTGCATGCTCATCAGGGTCACCCGTTCGGCACCGAACCGGTCGAAGATCTTCCGGTAGACGTTGTGCCGTTCGGCGCTCTCGACGTCGATGTCGATGTCCGGCAGGGTGGCCCGGTCCCGTGAGAGGAAGCGTTCGAAGATCAGGTCGTGCTGCAGCGGGTTCACCTGGCTGACGCCGATCAGGTAGTTGACCAGGCTGGAGGCCCCGGAGCCCCGGGCCGCGGCGCGCACCCCCATGTCCGTGATCATCCGGGACACCTCGGCCACGGTCAGGAAGTAGGAGGCGAACCCGAGGCTGTCGATGATCCGCAGCTCATGCTCCAGCCTGGCCCGCAGCTTCACGGCACTGCTGCCGCTGATGCCGGGAAAGCGGCGGGTGATGCCGGCCTCGCAGCGGGCCGCCAGTTCGGCCAGCGGGTCCCCCTCGATCCCGATCACGGCCGCTTCCGGGACCACCGGCTGCTTCCAGCCCATGTCCGCGGCCGGGTCTATCCGGCAGCGGTCCGCGAGCGCCTCGGTATGCGCCAGCAGGCTCTTGAGGTCGGCCGCGCCGAATCCCGCGGCGTGAATGATTTCCTTGCCCAGCTCCAGCATCTGCGCGGAGCTTTTGAGCCAGGCCTGTCCGTTGGGTTGCAGCAGCGGCTCGCCGGCCAGTTCGGGTAGCGACTTCAGGGTACGGGCGGAGTCCAGCACGTCCGCCGTGGCCGCCCCGTCCTCGGCGACATAGCGCACGGCGTTGCTGAGCACGGCGGGAACGCCGTGTTCGGCGGCCAGCTTGAGCATCCGCACGGCGTGCGCCGTGCTGAGGTGCTCCCCCGGGGCGCTCAGCTGGGAGACCACCTCGGCGGTGACGGTTCCCGCCGGCATGGCGTCGAGCCATTGCTTGAACAGGGTGCGCGGCCGCAGGTAGCGCCGCCCGCCCATGGAGCGGCCGACGTCCGAGTCCGGTCCGATCAGTACCGTCAGCACCGGTTCGAGTGTCTGCGGGTCCAGCGCCCGGGATGCCAGTTCGGCCCGTGTGACCGCAGCGGGGACCGTACCGCCGGCCTTGCCCGTGGTGCGGGCGTGGGCATCGGAGATCAGCCGGCACAGGGCGCGGTATCCAGCCCCGGCGTTTCCCCCGTGGGCCAGGACGACGACGCGGCCGCCCACCTGGGTGCGGAGGTCGCCGTCGTCGTCAAAGACCGCCAGGTCCACCCCCACGATGGGATCCAGCCCCTCGGCCATGCAGGCCTTGAGGTGTTTGATGGTGCCGTAGAGGCCGTCACGGTCGGTGCAGGCGAGCGCCGTCGCCCCGTCGGCTGCGGCCGCCGCGGCCAGTTCCTCCGGCCAGGACACGCCATAGTGGGCGCTGAAGGCGGTGGAGACGTGCAGGTGGGTGAAGCTCATGCCGACGCTGGCCTCCGCTGCCCCGCCAGGGCGTCGTGGAGCCGCAACAGCCGCCAGCGCCCGCTGCGCAGGTGGCGGCTGAGGTCGAGGGTGAGGCTTTGGTCCGGGGCCGAGGCGTCCCGGACCTCGAGCCGCCAGATCTCCGAGTCCACCAGGCCTGGGCCGCTGCCCAGCGGTGCGCGCTGCACTTCAGCCCACCACTCACGCCGTTCGAACCACCGCACCGGCTCGGCGCACAGCTCGTAGCTCCGTCCCGCCCAGACCAGGGACTCGGGCCGGCCCTCCGGGGTGCAGGCCACCTCCACGGATTCGCTGAACATCCCCATGATGCCTCCCGGGCGCAGTGTTTTAGACGAACGGGCTGGACGGCCGCCGGGCAGTTGCGCCGGAAGGTGCAGGTGCCACAGGCGGGAGGCCAGACGGGTTCCCTCTTGAATTATTCGAACATATCTTCGAATAGAACAAGTCTACGACGGGGCCGGGACAAAACCTAGATCAGGGGTGGACGGGGCCAACGTCCGGGGGCAGGATTGGCCTATGAGCTCGCACAACGCACTCCTGAAGCACGTCAGCATCGCCGCCAAGGATTCAACGTTGGTGGCGACCTTCGATATAGACGGCAATATCCCGGCCTCGGGCGCCTATGTGGTGGGGCTGGTCGCGGCGACGCCGGACCATTCGCATCAACGGCGGCTGGAAATCGAATTCCTCAATGGCGAGGCCGTGTCCTTCTTCTGCTTCAGCCATGACGGCACGGAGGAGAACTTCGATATCAAGGGCGTCCAGCATTCCGGGAACACCATCACGGGCAACTTCCCGCTGAGCACGGTACTGGGCCTGCCCAAGGGGCACCTGATGACGGCCTACAGCGACTGCGACGGGCGGGAGTACCAGGCCAACGTCCCCGTGGAGGAATCCCTCTAGCTAGCTGCCGGCCTTGTAGACCTCAAGCTCCAGGCGAATGAAGGCATCGATCATGGCCTTGTAGGTCGCTCCGACGATGTCGGTGTCGATGTCGTTGCGTTCGGCCGTTGCCTTCACGTGTTCCAGGACGCGCTCCACCCGTCCCGGGGCGCGGACCTCGGCGCTGTCGGCCTTGAGCGTCCCGGCGATCCGGATCAACCGCTCCCGGCGTCCGATCAGCGCGACGATCTGCTCGTCAACCTCGTCCACGGCCACCCGCACGGCTGCGAGCTGGTCCTTATCGGCCTGGGCTGCTTTGTCCTCTGCGTGATTTGTCGACATCTGCATGACAGTATCGAACGATGCAACCACGAGTCGACTTCATCTCCCTTGGCGTCCGCAGCGTGGAAGCCTCCCGCCGGTTCTATGTGACGGGCCTGGGTTGGCCCGTCCACCGCGAAGTCCCCGGGGAAGTGCTCTTCCTGCAGATCAACCACGGGCTCATCCTCTCGCTCTGGGACGCGGGCCAGATGCGGGCCGAAGCCGGGACGGACTCCCCCGCCGGAATCCCTCCCATCACCCTGAGCCACAACGTCCACAGCGCCGATGCGGTGGACAGGGTCCTGGGCGAGGCTGCGGCCGCCGGGGCCACCATCGTCGCGCCGCCCAAAACACAGCCGTGGGGCGGCTACACCGGCTACTTCGCGGACCCGGACGGCTTCCGCTGGGAGGTCGCGTTCAACCCGACCTGGACCGTGGACGCGGCCGGCCGGGTCACGGTCTAACCCCGCATCAGGCCTGGAACAGGCTGCCGACCGGTTCGATCAGTTCCGGGGAATCGTTGCGGACGTTCCCGACGGCGGTGCCGACAGCGTCGATCTGCCAGCCCTCGGCGACGTCGTGGGCGTTGGCGCGGACGATGCCGACCAGTTCCGCGGCGTCCTCGGCTCGGGGGTCAAGCCAGGCCTCCATGGTGGCGCGGTCCATCGGCAGCGGCACCCGGTCATGCAGGGCCGTCAGTTCCGCCAGCATCCCGTCGGCGTAACCCTCGGGCGGCGAATCGGTGGTCAGGATCGTCGTCGAGAGCAGCCACCGGCCGGGGTCCCCCTCTTCCTTGGACGGGTCCTTCCACCACTCGTACAGTCCCGCGAACGCCACCGGTGAGCCGTCCTTCGGATGCACGTAGTAGGGCTGCTTCCCCTTGCCCTGGCCCTTCCACTCGTAGTAGCCGTCGGCCGGGACGGCGCAGCGCCGGGACCGCGTGGCCTTCCGGAACGCCGGCTTCTCCAGCACACTCTCGCTGCGGGCGTTGATCATCTTCGACCCGATGCCGGGGTCCTTGGCCCAGGACGGGACCAGTCCCCAGCGGGCGATGTGGAGCTGCCGCGCCGGGTGCTCAGCCCCCTCGACCAGCCGCTCCAGGATGATCGGCACGTCCGCCGTCGGCGCGACGTTCCACGACGGCGGCACGGCGATCTCCTCCTCGAGCCCGGCGTCGAACTCTGCCAGCAGGTCCCCGACGGCCCGGGCCATCACATAGCGTCCACACATGCCCCCAGCATGCCACCGGCCGGCCCGGCCTGCACAGGGTGCCGCATCGGGGCTTGCCCCTGCCGGCACCTCCCTGCGGGAATACCGTCCCGCAGGATACGGTTATTCCAGAGACGTCCGATTGACCGTCCCGGCACGCACCGGCAACCCACCTGAGGAGAATTTCGTGGACTTCACCCCCGAATCCGGCACCATCACCATGTTCTCGACCACGTGGTGCGGCTACTGCAACCGGCTGAAGAAGCAGCTGGACGCGCAGGGCATCGGGTACACCGAGATCAACATCGAGGAAGTCGAAGGCACGGCCGAACTGGTCGAGCAGCTCAACGGCGGCAACCGTACCGTCCCCACCGTGCTGTTCCCGGACGGCACCGCCGCCACCAACCCCTCCGCGGCAGAGGTCAAGAGCCGCCTCGCGGCCTAACCCGCCAGCACCAGAGAACACCCACACCAGACACGACGCGGACTCCGGATTACCCGGGGCCCGCGTCGCGCCGTATCCGGCACCCCCAGGCCGGGCGGCGGCATCGAAAGGAGCTCTCCCATGGTCCACAAGGTCAAGGGCGCAATCGTCCGGTCCAAGAACGCCCCCGTCACCCTGGAAACCATCCTGGTGCCCGATCCCGGCCCCGGCGAGGCACTGGTGGACGTCCTCACCTGCGGCGTCTGCCACACCGACCTGCACTACAAGCAGGGCGCCATCAACGACGACTTCCCGTTCCTGCTGGGCCACGAGGCCACCGGCGTGGTCAGCGCCGTCGGCCCCGACGTCACCTCGGTGGCCCCCGGGGACCGCGTGGTGCTGAACTGGCGCGCCGTCTGCGGCGAATGCCGGGCCTGCCGCCGCGGCGAACCGCAGTACTGCTTCAACACCCACAACGCCGCCCAGAAGATGACCCTGGAAGACGGCACCGAGCTCACCGCCGCCCTGGGCATCGGCGCCTTCGCCGAGAAGACGCTCGTCGCCGCCGGCCAGTGCACCAAGGTGGACCCCGAGGCCGACCCTGCCGCCGTCGGCCTGCTGGGCTGCGGTGTCATGGCGGGCCTCGGCGCCGCGATCAACACCGGCAACGTCGGCCGCGGCGACTCGGTGGCCGTGATCGGCTGCGGCGGGGTGGGCGTGGCGGCCATCGCCGGCGCGGCACTCGCCGGCGCCACCACGGTGATCGCCGTCGACATCGACCCCAACAAGCTCGAACGCGCCAAGGACCTGGGCGCCACCCACACCGTGGATTCCTCCGCCGTGGACCCGGTGGAGGCCATCCGTGAGCTGACCGGCGGTTTCGGCGCCGACGTCGTGATCGACGCCGTGGGCCGTCCCGAGACGTACAAGCAGGCCTTCTACGCCCGCGACCTGGCCGGCACCGTGGTGCTGGTGGGCGTCCCCAGCCCGGAGATGACCCTGGAGCTGCCGCTGCTGGATGTGTTTGGCCGCGGCGGTTCACTGAAGTCCTCCTGGTACGGCGACTGCCTGCCCTCCCGGGACTTCCCGATGCTGATCGACCTGTACCGGCAGGGACGGCTGGACCTGGACGCCTTCGTCACCGAGCGCATCGGCATCGACCAGATCGAGGAAGCCTTCGAGAAGATGCACTCCGGCGCCGTCCTGCGTTCCGTGGTGGAGCTGTGAGCAACGACGTGGACGGCCTGCGGATCGACCGACTGGTCACCTCGGGAACGTTCTCGCTCGACGGCGGCACCTGGGACGTGGAGAACAACGTCTGGATCGTGGGCGACGACGCCGAGTGCGTCGTGATCGACCCGGCGCACGACGCCGCCGCGATCGCCGCCGCCGTCGGCCACCGGAAGGTCACCGCCATCCTGCTCACGCACGGCCATGACGACCACATCGCCGCCGTGGGCGAGTTCCGGAAACTGACCGGTGCCCCCGTGTACCTGCACCGGGACGACTGGACGCTCTGGGACCGGGTGTTCCCGGGCACCGAACCGGACCACGCGATTGCCGACGGTGACTCGTTCGACGTCGCTGGCGCCCGCCTGGTGGCCCTCCACACGCCCGGCCACTCGCCCGGATCGGTCAGCTTCCGGCTCGAAAGCGAGGGCACCGTCTTCACCGGCGACACCCTGTTCCAGGGCGGACCCGGGGCCACCGGCCGGTCCTTCAGCGACTTCCCGACCATCATCGAGTCCATCTCCTCCCGGCTGCTGACCCTGCCGGCGGAGACGGTGGTTCGCACCGGGCACGGGGACCAGACCACCATCGGCGCCGAGGCCCCGCACCTGCAGGAGTGGATCGACCGGGGCCACTGACGCCACGGGAGGAACACCACCCACCAGCCACACCTCTTGGGCCCCGTCCGGATTTCCGGGCGGGGCCCATTAGGCTGTGGGCTCATGAGCACCAATCCCAGCATGGAACCGGACCTCTTCGCCGCGGATCTTCGGACCCAGTTCGAGGCGTTCCTCGACGATCACCGGGCCGATCTGGAGGCCAGCCTCGACGGACTGAGCGAGGAGGAGGCACGGGCGGCCCTGGTGCCATCGCGCACCACGCTGCTGGGGCTGTTGAAGCACGCGGCCTTTGTCGAGAAGGTCTGGTTCGACGAGGCCATCACCTGCCGCAGCCGCGTCGAGATCGGCATCCCGGCCACTCCGGACGAGTCGTTTGTGCTGGACCCTGAGGACACCATCGCCTCGGTGCGGGCCGCCTACCGCGAGGCCTGCGCCGGCTCCCGGGCCCGTACCGCGGCCCTGGGGCCCGACGACCTGGTCCGCGGCAACCGGCGCGGGCCGCTGCCGATGCGGTGGGTGTACCTGCACATGCTGCGCGAACTGGCCCAGCATTGCGGGCACGCGGACATCCTGCGCGAACAAATCCTGGCCGCCCGGGCCCAGTGATGGGCTACAGGGACCGCCAAGGTAATTGCTACGGGGCGGTCAGGGTCCGGAAGTCGCCGTCCTCCAGCGCCGCGTACCGCCCGTAGGCGCCCAGGACCGCCGCCTCGACGGCGTTGACGTCGAGGCCCGGCACCAGGTCATCCGCGGCGCCCGCCGTCGCCGGATCCCAGTCGAGTCCGAGCGCCGCGTAGCTGGCCTCCAGCACGGCCCGGATGGGCGCTGAGTCCGAGACGATCACCGCCGAGCTGAACAGCCAGCCGCCGGAGACCACGCGCTGGGCCGTGCCCACCAGCTTGATCCGGTGCGACGGGGCCCGGCGGTCGGTGCCGTGGACGCTGAATTCGCCCGGGCAGTACTCCCCCGGGATCTCGCCGACGGCTGCGTCCACGCCGGCGTTCCGGAGCGCCTCCGCCAGCAGGCCGCCGAAAAGGGCGAACCGGGCCTTGGCGCCGGCGATCGCGTCGGCGTCGGGCTCCAGGTGGTCAATCACCAGGCTGCCCGGGTGGTACGCGGCGGCGCGTCCCCCGGCCTTCCGCACCAGGGGTTCGAAGCCGAGGTCCCGGCAGGCCCGGGCAGCGGCCTCGAAGCCGGGCAGGTTGGCGTCCCGCTGGCCGAACGCCAGGGTGGGGACGGGCCGGTAGAGCCGCAGCAGCGGCCCCGCCGCCCCGGTCTTGACCCGCCGCAGCAGTTCGAGGGCGAAATCGAGGTCTTCCGCAGCGCCGAGGGAGGAGGGCTGACGGAACACGGTGAGGCTCCGGGGTCCGGCCTGCTGCATGTGGTTATGCTCCCTTATGGTCTTTCTGCAATTCCTGGTGGTGGCCGCCGCGTTTGCCGTCATCGACGCCGTCTGGCTGAAGTCGACGAGCAGGTTCTACCGCCGCCACCTGGGCCACCTGATGGCCGACAAGCCCCATCTAGGCTACGCCGTCGTGTTCTACGTGCTGTACATCGCCGGAATCGTCTTCTTCGCCCTGCGCCCCGCGCTCGACGGCGGCGGCTGGGCGGCCGCGTTCGGCTACGGCGCGGCGCTGGGCGGCTTTGCCTACGCCACCTACGACCTGACGAACGCCGCGACCCTGAAGAAGTGGCCGCTGGTGATCGTGGTGGTGGACATCGCCTGGGGCGTGGTCCTCACCGGCCTGGCCACGACGGTGGGCTGGCTGGTCTTCCACTAGCTCTTGCGCAGCGTCAGGATCTGCTCGGCCCGGCCGAACGGACCCTGCAGGTCGTGCAGCACCGTGGAGGTCAGCCCGATGCCGTCCGTTCCGAAGGACACCTCGTTGTCCAGGCCCAGCCACTGCCCCTCCGGCAGCCGGTACATGTGGATCTGCAGGTCCAGGTTGGGGAACACGTAGCTGCCCTTGCCCGGCGGGACCCGGGCCGCGATGCCGTTGGCGGTGTCCACCAGGCCGATCAGCCGGGCGAGGTCCCCGCTGTCGTTCCGGTCGGTGAGCGGGTGGTCGGTGTGCAGCCAGACGGTGCCGGACCCGGCCCGGTGTCCCTCGGCGATGCGCATGCTCAGCGACGCGATGTACCCGCCGGGCCAGACCTGCGCGGCGTCGTAGGGTTCGCAATCCTCCGGTGCCGGGATCCGCGGGTCCTCGAAGGCGGCGATTGCGGTGGTGTCGGAGGTGATGATCCGCCAGGCCGTGGCCCGGATGGCGACGCGGCCGCCGGCGGTCAGTTCCGCCTGGAGCAGTTCGATGGTCCGGCCCGGGCGCAGCGTGGTGGTGGTGACCTCAAATTCGCCGCCCGGGATCAGTCCCAGGATTTCGTAGCTGATCCGGGCCATCCGCATGTCCGGCCGCGGGTCGTGCCGGGAGAGCGCGTCGGCCATGATGCCGGAGGCCGGAGCCATGTGCTGCTCGTGGACATTCCAGGCGCCCTGGGCGTGGATGGTCGAGCGGTAGCGGCCTCCGCCGAGGACCTCATAGTAGAAGTCACCCTCGGCCAGCTCGGGCATTTCAGCAGTCAACGGTGACCCTTTCGCAGCAACGTAATCGGAGAATTCCACCACCCTATCGCCTCGCCGCGGTGCCGGACTGGGTAGACTCGGGTGCAGGTTTACCCCGACTATGCTGCGAAGAGGTGCTCCCCCTGATCCGAGTTATCAGCTACAACCTCCGCAAACACAAGGCCAGCGGCGAACTTGAGGCGCTGGCCCGCGACTACAAGGTGGACGCCTTGTGCCTGCAGGAGTGCGACACCGAAGACCTTCCCGAAAGCATTGGAAACCTGCAACTGGCCGACGCCACGCGTGGCAACCGGCTGGGCCTGGCGATCTACTACAGCACGGACCGGTTCACCGCCGGCGATACCAAGACCTTCTCGCTGAAGAAGTCCGTGCACGACCGGGTGCTGGCACCGGCGCATGAGCGGCTGATCGGCACGCGGATGGTGGACAACCAGACGAACCACGCCCTGGTCATCGCCTCGTTCCACGCCGCCCCGTTGACGGCGTCGAACTCGCTGCGCCGCAACCAGATCCACGCCGCCCACGGCGAGTTGCTCAGCATGGGCGGCGGGCTGATGACGCTCATGGTGGGCGACTTCAACTACCCGTTCTTCACGAAGTACCTGACGGAGCAGATGAAGGACGCCGGCTACGAGCTCTCGCTCAGCGACCGGCGCACCTACACCCGCTACAAGGTCTTCAAGGGCCACTTCGACTTCGCCACCTCGCAGGGGCTGGTGATCGAGAAGGTGGAGACGCTGCCCCGCGGCGCGTCCGACCACCTTCCCATCCTGATCTCGGCCGAATACGGCCAAAACCCCGAGTAGCAGTCGATAGCGGAACGGCCGGGCCATCCAGGCCCGGCCGTTCCGCTTTTAAACCCGCTACTTCGAGCCCGGCTCGTTCTGCTCCACGTACTCGTCAGGGTCGACGTCCCGGGCCTTGATGCCGCCGGCGTGGGCTGCCTCGAAGGCGTAGAAGGACACGGCCAGCTTGTGCCGCAGGTCCAGGTCCGCGTGCAGCCGGAAGTCGGTGAGGCCCTCGCGTTCCTCCTCGCCCATGTGCTCGCTGTTGGCCTCATTCACCTTCGCGATGGCGGCCCACCACTCGTCGGAGCCGGCGTCGTGCCGCCCCACGTCGGCGATCGCGTCACGGATCTCATTGTGGTCGTGGATGGCGTCGGTGGTCTCGTCCTCCGGTGAGTCCTTGCCGCCCTCGCCCGTGCCCAGCGCCAGCAGCTCCGGATAGAACAGCTCCTCCTCGGCCTTGGCGTGCACTTCCAGCAGGATCTGCAGGCGGTCCCAGACGGCGGCCAGGTCAGCGGGGGCTGCACCGCGCATCTCCTCCAGGATCGCGAACATGCGGCGCTGGTCGTGGTGGTCGTTGAGGATGACGTCGGTGATGTCCATGCGTGCTCCTGCGGGGTTTTCGGCCGTGTCCCGCCCGCGCTGCGGCGGAGGGATCGGCGGCGTGTGCCGGCGGCGGGATGCCGTTGCTCCGATGCTAGTGCAGGCCCCCGGGCGGCGCTGCCCGGCCGGGGAAGTTCCGGTGTTTCAGGCAAACATCGCGTGAACAAAGCACGGACGGACGTGAAAAACAGGCAGTTCCGTAACCTTCCCGTGATCTACTTTTGGGCGTCATCCTGCGGTCCGGGTACTGTCCGGGGCCGGCGGGATGTGGCAGGCCGGAGCCTACGACGGGACCGTCAGGAATCCGGCTGCCTCCGGGGCGGGGACCCCGGGACCGTAACTTTTCCGTCGCTTCCAGCGATTACCCCTGCGCAGGACCGGCTGACGACAGCAGCCAGAATGTCCGGCCCGATAACGAAGGAAATGATCACGTGACTTTTTCCAGACGGAGTTTTCTCGGAGTGGCGGGAGCGACGGCGGCTACCGCCCTCGCCACCACCGGCACGGTCCGTGCCGCGACCGCCGCCGCCCCGAGCCTGCCCGCGCCCGACGCGTCAGGCATCGAGCACATCATCGTGGTGATGATGGAGAACCGCTCCTTCGACCACTTCCTCGGCTGGCTGCCGGGCGCCGACGGCACACAGTCCGGGCTGAGCTTCAGGGACCGTTACGGCATCCCGCACTCGACCTACCACCTGACCGATTTCCAAGGCTGCGGCCACCCGGACCCGGACCACTCCTACGAGGGCGGCCGGATCCAGTTCAACAACGGCAAGAACGACGGCTGGCTCCGGGCCGGCGAGAACGACGAATTCGCCGTCGGCTACTACGACGCCCCGGACCTGGACTTCTGGCGCCAGGCCGGACCCGATTGGACCGTCTGCGACCGCTACTTCGCCGCGACCATGGCCGAGACGTACCCCAACCGCTTCTACCAGCACGCGGCCGCCACGGACCGGATCCACAACTCCACCGTGACCGCCACGCTTCCCACCATCTGGGACCGGCTGGCAGCCGCGGGCGTGGCCGGGAAGTACTACTACGGCGACATCCCCTTCACGGCGCTCTGGGGCACCAAGTACCAGCCCATCTCCCACCCCTACGCGGACTTCCTCACGGACTGCTCGGCCGGGACCCTGCCGGCCGTGTCCTTCGTGGACCCGCGCTTCACCGACGAGGGGTCCGGGACCTCCGGGGACGACCACCCACACGCGGACATCCGCTCCGGTGAGACCTTCCTGGCCGAGGTCTACAACGCGGTCACCTCCGGCCCGGGCTGGGCCAACACCCTGCTGGTGGTCAACTACGACGAATGGGGTGGCTTCTACGACCACGTCGCCCCGGCCACGGCGCCCGACACCGCGGACACGACGGCCCTTCGCGGCTTCCGGGTCCCCTCCCTGGTGGTCTCCCCGCGCGCCCGCCGCCGCTACGTCGCCCACGATGTCTACGACCACACCTCGGTCCTCAAGGCCATCGAGTGGCGTTGGAACCTCCCGGCGCTGACACCCCGCGACCAGGCCGCCCGGAACATCGCCGAGGTACTGGACTTCGGCACCCCCGCCAACCTCGCCGCCCCTAAGTACCTCGTCCCGCCCTTCGTGGCCGGCCCCGCCTGCACCCCGGTGGGACCGCCCCCGGAAGAGGAATGGTCCGGACTGAAACAGAAAGCCCTCGCCGACGGATGGAAACTGCCGTGAACAACACCACCAGCAACGCCAGCACCAGCACGCACTCCGCACCCCGCCGCGGGCGACGGATCCTGAAGCGGTTCGCCGCCGCCTCCGCGCTCGTGCTCGCCGCCGCGGGCATCGGCTACGGCTCGGCGTCAGCCACCGCGGGCGCCGCCGCCGCCGCACCGCAGCAGGCCGGCACCGCCGTCCCCGCCGCGACCCAGACCGGCGGCTACCTGCCCGGGGCCAAGCACCTCTTCGTGATCAACCTCGAGAACAAGGGCTACGACGAGACCTGGGGCCCGGCGTCGGCCGCCCCGTACCTGTCCCAGACGCTCCGCAGCCAGGGCGTGCTGCTGAACCAGTACTTCGGCACCGCCCACAACTCCCAGCCCAACTACGTCGCGCAGATCTCCGGCCAAGGGCCGAACGCCCAGATGCAGTACGACTGCCAGACCTACTCCCCGTTCGTGGGCACCGGTACCGCCAGCCCGGGCCAGGCCGTCGGCGACGGCTGCGTCTTCCCCGCCAGCGTCCCCACCGTCGCCGGTCAGCTCAAGGACGCCGGGAAGACCTGGAAGGGCTACATGGAGGACATGGGCACCCCCTGCCGGCACCCAGCCCTCGGCGCCGTCGACGACACCCAGAAGGCTAGGGTCGGCGACCAGTACGCGGCCCGCCACAACCCGTTCGTCTACTTTGCCGGGATCACCGGTTCACCCGACTGCGCCGCGAACGACGTCGACCTCTCCAACCTGAGCACCGACCTCGCTTCCACCGCCACGACGCCGAACTTGTCGATGATCACCCCCAACCTCTGCCACGACGGCCACGACTCCCCGTGTGTCGACGGACAACCCGGCGGCCTGGCCAGTGCCGACGCCTGGCTCAAGCAGTGGGTCCCGGTCATCACCGGTTCGCCGGCCTTCAAGCAGGACGGTGTCCTGGTCATCACCTTCGACGAATCCGACGGACCCCAGTCCGACGCCAGCGCCTGCTGCGGCGAGGGCCCCGGGCCGAACGCGGCCCTGCCCGGCATCACGGGCATGGGCGGCGGCCGGGTGGGCGCCCTGGTGCTCTCCCCGTTCAGCAAGGGCGGCACCTGGTCCACCACCCCGTACAACCACTACAGCCTGCTGGCCAGCATCGAGGACACCTTCGGCTTGCCCTACCTCGGCTACGCCGGGACCCCGGGCCTGAACCGGTTCGGCCTCGACGTCTACAACGCCGGCGTCTAAGGGCGGTGTCTGAGGCACGGCGTCTAAGGCCGGGGGCTGAAACCCGCGGTGGCCGGTCAGTGGATGAGGCCGGCCACCAGGTTAATGGTGGTGGCGAGCACGATCGTGCCCAGCAGGTAGGACAGGAGGGCCTGTCGCAGGACGGTGGTGCGGATGGCGTCGGTCTTGAGGTCCGTGTCCGAGACCTGGAAGGTCATGCCGACGGTGAAGGCCAGGTACGCGAAGTCCAGGTAGCGGGGCAGCTTGTCCTCGTTGAAGTCGACGCCGGTCTTGTCCCGGTAGTAGATGGAGGCGTACCGGAGGGTGTACAGGGTGTGCACCAGGAACCAGGACAGCGCCACGCTGCCCACGGCCATGGCAATGATGGCCGCCTTGGTGCCGCCCTGGGCGTTGGAGGCATCGAGCAGGATCAGGGCGACGCCGCCGAAGCTCGCCACGGTGGCCACCAGCACCAGACCGTCGGCCAGGCCGCGGCTGGGGTCCTCGCGGCGGGCGTGCGCCGCCGTCGCCTGCGGCTGCAGGCCGCCGATCACCGACCACACCCAGATCAGGTAGGTCAGGGACGCCGCCGCCCAGCCCAGCGCGGGCGCGTAGGCCCAGGACATCAGGGACCCGACGGCGACAGCGGTGGCCGCGCCGACCAGGACCATCACGAGTACCCGGAGCCGGGAGTGGTGGGCGCGGCTGTTGAAATTGTGCCCGCCGTGGCCGTTCGCTACCTCTGCGTTCATGCGCCGATCTTCCCAGTTGAGCCGCCGACGGCGGCGCACGGCGGGGCGTGTCGGCGCCGTTTCCTTCCAAGGCCCCGGCCCGGCGGGTAGCGTGGGCGGGGCAGGCCCCGGCCCCGCCGCGGCTTCCCCCTGCCGAAGGAGTGCCATGCCCAGGTCCCACCGATCCCCCAAGCACGAGCCGGACACCGACGTGGAGCTCAACCCGCTCTTCAGCAGGCCGGGCGAGGCCACCACCTTTCCCAAGTTCCGGCTTCCCGACGGCGAGTCCCTCCCCGCCACGGCGTACCAGGTGGTCCATGACGAGGCGATGCTGGACGGCAATGCCCGCCTGAACCTGGCCACCTTCGTGGGCACCTGGATGGAGACCGAGGCCGCGAAACTCTACGCCGAGACGTTCGACAAGAACATGATCGACAAGGACGAGTACCCGCAGACCGCCCTGATCGAGACCCGCTGCTGGCGGATGCTCGCCGACCTCTGGAACGCCCCGGAACCGGAGTCCGCCGTCGGGACCTCCACCATCGGCTCCTCCGAGGCCTGCATGCTGGGCGGCCTGGCCCTGAAGCGGCGCTGGCAGAACGCCCGCCGGGCCGCGGGCAAACCCACGGACAAGCCCAATCTGGTCCTCAGCTCCGCCGTCCAGGTCTGCTGGGAGAAGTTCTGCAACTACTGGGAGGTCGAGGCCCGCTACGTCCCCGTCTCCGCCGAACACCCGGTCCTGGACGGCTCAGACCTGGCGCAGTACGTGGATGAGAACACCATCGGCGTCGTGGCCATCATGGGCGTCACCTACACCGGCCGCTACGAGGACATCGCCGGGATCTCCGCCGCGCTGGACGCCATCGAGGACAAGTATGGCCACGACGTCCCCATCCACGTCGACGGCGCCTCCGGGGCCATGATCGCCCCGTTCCTGCAGCCGGACACGGTGTGGGACTTCCGGCTCCCCCGGGTCGCCTCGATCAACACGTCCGGCCACAAGTACGGCCTGGTCTACCCCGGCCTCGGCTGGGTGATCTGGCGGGACAAGGACGCCCTGCCGGAGGAGCTGGTATTCCACGTCAGCTACCTCGGCGGGGACATGCCCACGTTCGCGCTGAACTTTTCCCGGCCCGGCGCCCAGGTGCTGCTGCAGTACTACCTCTTCCTCCGCCTCGGCTTCGAGGGCTACGCCTCCGTCCAGTCCGCCTGCCGGGACGTGGCCACCTACCTCTCCGCCGAGATCGGCGCCATGGAGGCGTTCACGCTCTGGAGCGACGGCTCGGACATCCCGGTCTTCGCATGGCAGCTGGCCGACGGCCACACCCGGAACTGGAACCTCCACCACCTGTCGGAGCGGCTGCGGATGAGCGGCTGGATTGTTCCCGCCTACCCCCTCCCGGACGGCCTCGGCGACATCACGGTGCAGCGGGTGGTGGTGCGGAACGGCTTCACGAAGGACCTCGCGGCGAGTTTCCTGGCCGACCTGAAGAAGGAAGTCGAGTATCTGGACTCCCTCGACGCGCCGATGCCGTCCCAGGGGCAGAGCTCGGCCTTCCACCACTGAGGATTCTTAAGCGATTCTTAACCGGTGCCGGGGACACTGGAAGAGGTGCGCCACCGCGCGCCAGCGCCCCCGACACGGAGGATTCCATGACAGGACCCGCCCCACTCGATCGATCAGCCGAGCGCCACGGTTCTTCCGGCACAGGTTCGGCCGGCACCGGTTCATCCGGCACGGCCGCCGGCCGGTTCTGGCCGCTGCCCCGGCAGCGCCACTGGCTGCTGCTGGCGGTACTGCTCTCCGCCGTCGTGATCGCCCTCGGCGTCACGGTGAAGCTGCTGCCCGGCGACACCGCGGCCGAGCTGGGCATCGACCAGAACCTCAGCCAGCACCACATCGCCGTGCTGACCGCCGTCGCCATGGCCATCAACCTGGTCTTCGGCCCCGTGGTGGGGCTCGCCGTCGTCGCCGTCATCGCGCTGGTCATCTGGCTGGTCCGGGGCGACCTGGTCAAGGCGGTGGCCTTCGGGCTCGTCGCCTGCTCCGGCTGGGCGGCGAGCGAGGCGTTCAAGCTCCTGATCGCCCGGCAGCGCCCGGACCAGGGCCTGCTGGTGGACCCGCTCTCCCCCGAGACCGGCTCCAACAGCTTCCCCAGCGGGCACGTGTCCTTTGCCGTGGCGCTGACGTTCGCCCTGTTCTTCCTGGTCCGCGGCACCCGCTGGGCCCGGCCGGTCGCCGTCCTCGGCGCCGTGGTGGCCGTGATCGTGGCCTGGTCCCGGCTCTACGTCGGCGTGCACTACCCCACCGACGTCACCGCCTCGTTCCTGGCCGCCAGCGCCGCCGTCCTGGTGGTCACCGGCCTCTGGAACCGGTTCGGCCCGGCCCTGGCGGAACGGATCCCCGCCGCCCTCCGCTCTCCCCGACGCTAAGGACCCCCGCACGTGCACAGCATCGTCCACGCCGCCACCCTGGCCCCCGGCCTCGTCGCCGGCGCCCCCTCCCTCCTGGACCCCGCGACCATGCTCTCCGGGCTGGGACCGGCGGCCCTCGGCGTCATCGCCGCCATGGTGTTCATCGAATCGGGGGTGCTGTTTCCGTTCCTGCCGGGCGATTCGCTTCTGTTCACCGCGGGGCTCCTGCACCGTGAACTGGAGCTGGGCCTGCCGGTGCTGATCGGGGTGATCACGGCCGCAGCGATCGCCGGCGACCAGGTGGGCTATTTCCTCGGCCGGACCTTCGGCCGCCGGTGGTTCAAGGACGACGCGCGGATCCTGAAGACCGCCCGCCTCACCGCCACCGAGGACTTCTTCCGCCGGCACGGGGGCGCCGCCGTCGTCCTGGCCCGCTTCGTCCCGATGGTCCGCACCTTCGCGCCGCTGACCGCCGGGATCGGCCGCTACGGCTACCGCTCCTTCACCCTCTGGAACATCGTCGGGGCCCTCGCCTGGGCCACCTCGGTGACGCTGCTGGGCACCTGGCTGGGCCACTACGCGATCATTGCGAACAACATTGACATCATCGCCATCGCCATGGTCTTGGTCTCGGTGCTGCCCTGGCTGGTCCAGTTGCTCCGCCGGCGCCGCGGCGGCTCCCGTGGTTCGTCGGGCACAGACGCGTCCGGCACTCCCGCGGACGACGGCGCGACGAGTGACGGCGCGGACGACGGCGGATCCCGGGATCGCGTGTCCGGGGACGGGGTGCGCACCGCGGCGGTGGAAGACTAGCCCCATGCCGATGCCCGCCCTGCTGCTGGTCGAGGACGATCCCGTCCTCGGCCCGCTGATCGCCGAACTCCTGGAACCCGACTACCGGGTGGTCCTTGCCGCCAGCGGACAGGAGGGCCTGCACCGCGGGTTGACCGGGGCCTGGGACGTGATGGTGATCGATCGCGGCCTCCCGGGCCTGGACGGCATCGGCCTGATAGGTGCGCTGCGCGCCAAGGGCATCGCGACGCCGATCCTGATCCTGACGGCGCTCGGGGATCCGGACGAGAAGGTCCGTGGCCTGGACGCCGGAGCCAACGACTACGTCACCAAACCCTTCGATGCCCGCGAACTCGCCGCCCGGCTCCGGGCCCTCACCCGCACGTTCGCCCCGCCGCCGGCCACCGTCGCCATCGGCGGCTGGGAGCTGGATCCCGGGGCGCGCCTGGTCCGCTCGCTTTACGGCCAGACCGTCACCCTCACCGCCAAGGAGGCCGAACTGCTGGGCGCCCTCGCCACCGAACCGGGCCGCGTGTTCACCCGGGACGAGCTGCTGTCCCGGTACTTTTCCCCGACAGACCAGCCGGGCGTGATCGACACCTATGTCCACCACCTCCGCCGGAAGATCTCCAAGTCCGTGGTCCGCACCGTCCACGGGCTCGGCTACCAGATCGGCGACCCCGAATGAGCAGGCTGATGAGCAGGTTTCCGCGGGCGGGTGTCCATGAGTAAGGCAACGGCGGCCGGGCCGAGCCCGGACGAGACCACGCTGCGCCGGGCGGCGCTGAAGGTGGCCGTACGGATCAGCGCCGTCAGTGCCGTGCTGGTGCTGGCGCTCCTGGCGGTGGCCACCGCGTATCTGGTGCACAAGCTGTCCCAGCCCACCCAACTGCCGGCCACCGGCGCCGGAACAACGTACGCCTATGTGGACTCGCGCGACATCCTCGAGGCCATGATCATCGCCGGCGTGGCAGGAATCGCCCTGGCCGGACTGGCGGGGTGGCTCAGCGCCCGCAGCGCCATCCGTCCCCTCGGCGAGGCCCTGGCGCTGCAGCGCCGCTTCGTCCAGGACGCCAGCCACGAACTGCGCACCCCGCTGGCGATCCTGGACACCCGCATCCAACTGGCCCAGCGTGACGCGGAGGGAGATCCGACGGCCCTGCGCAACCTGGCCCGGATCCGCGCGGACACGGCCACACTGACCGGGATCGTGAACGAGCTGTTGCTGGCTGCGACGGCGGCGGCCCCGGACCCCGGCGCTCCCCCGGTGGAGCTGGCCGGCGTCGCCGAGTCCGTCACAGAAAGCCTGCGGCAGTTGGCCGACGGCAAGGGCATCATGCTCGGCTTCGAGGCCGATGGCCGCCCCCGGGCGCGGATCGAGGCCAACGCCCTGCGGCGGGCGGTGCTGGCCCTGGCGGACAACGCGCTGGCGCACACCCCGTCCGGCGGCCGGGTCCTGATTAGGGCCGCGGAGGAGGACGGGTCCGCCGTCATCACCGTCTCCGACACCGGCCCGGGCATCACCGGGGTGGACCAGGACCGTATCTTTGACCGGTTCGTCCACGCCGCCCGGCCCGCCGGGTCCGACGGCGGACGCGGTTTCGGGATCGGGCTGTCGCTGGTGCGCGAGATCGCCATGGCCGCCGGCGGCACGGTTTCGGTGGCGGGAACCGGTCCGGAAGGCACGGTGCTGCGGATCGAGCTGCCGGCCGCGACGGAGTAGGCAGCCACAGCAGGGCTCAAGGGGCCTGACCGGCCCGCCTAACGTGGATGCAGCCGCTTACAGCGCGGCGCTGGTCTCCACGCGGCTCTCCGCCCGGTTCGCCGCCTGGTTCGCCACCTTGTTCTCCGCACAGCCGCACGCCGGGGCGCCGGCGGGTTCCACGTTGGTCCGGGCCAGGAGGGCCTCCACCACTTCCGCCACCACGTCTTCCTTGTCGCGGCGCTTGGCGTCCTCCATCTGCGCCACCTCCACCCGGGCGGCCTGCCACGCGGACCAGTGTCCTGATACCAGCGCCCACAGCGAGAGGGCCGAGACGTAGACCACCGAGTCCAGCCAGCCCATCATCAGCGAGATCGGGATCATCAGGATCCAGATGATCGCCAGCCAGCCGTTCACGCGCCGCATGAAGACAGGGTCGCCCTGGACCATCGCCCAGAGACTCTTGATCGGGCCCACGCATCCTCCTTGGTGACAACTCGGCGGAGCGGACCGCCTCCGGGACCTTATCCACGCAGGCTGGGAGATTGCTGGCAATTTCCCAGCCCGGAAAGCGGAGTGGGAAGCGGGACCGGAACGGCCCGGCGGGACTACTCTCAGTCCATGCTGAGATATCCCGGCGCTGCGGGATCCGGGGAGGACCGGGCCGCGTGAGCTTCCTGACCCTGGCGCTGATCGCCGTCGTCGCACTGGCCGGGCCGCTGCTGGCCCTGCCGGTCCGCTGGCATCTGCCGGTTGTGCTCGGGGAACTGCTTGCAGGCGTCCTGATCGGCCGCACCGGGCTGGCCCTGGTGGACCCGGGTGACCCCACCTTCAGCCTGCTCGCCAACATCGGGTTCGCCCTGATGATGTTCGTCGCCGGTACCCACGTCCCGGTCCGGGACCCGGTGATCCGGCCGGCCCTGGGGCGCGGGGCGGGACGGGCGGTGCTGGCCGCCGCGGCCGCAGCGGCAGCAGGCACCGGCCTGGGCCTGCTCTTCGGCACGGGACACGCCCCGCTCTATGTGGTGCTCCTGGCGTCCTCCTCCGCCGCCCTGGTGCTGCCGATCGTGGACTCGCTGCGGCTCGGCGGACCGCAGGTGGTGGCGATGATGGCGCAGGTGGCCATCGCCGACATCGCCTGCATCGTCGCCCTGCCTCTGGCCTTGGACCCGCCGAACGCGGCCCGCGGCGCCCTGGGCGCCCTCGCCGTGGCAGCGGCCGCCGTCGTCCTCTTCTTCGGCCTGCGCGCCCTGGAGCGCAGGGGCACCCGCCAGCGCGTACACCGGCTCTCCGAGCAGCGGAAGTTCGCCCTGGAACTGCGGATCCAGCTGGCGCTGCTCTTCGCCCTGGCCGGCATCGCGAACCTGGGCCGGGTGTCGGTGATGCTGGCGGGCTTCTCCTTCGGTCTGGTGGTCGCGGCCGTCGGGGAACCGCGGCGCCTGGCCCGCCAGTTGTTCGCCGTCAGCGACGGCTTCCTGGGGCCGGTGTTCTTCGTCTGGCTGGGTGCCACCCTGAACCTGCGCGACCTGGCCGGCCGGCCGGAGATGGTGGCTCTCGGACTGGCGTTGGGGCTGGGGACCGTCGCACTGCACGCAGGGCTCAGGGCGGTGGGCCTGCCGCTGCCGCTGGGGGTCATGTCCGCGGCGCAGCTGGGCATCCCGGTGGCGGCGGCCAGCATCGGCACCCAGCTGAATGTCCTGCTTCCGGGCGAAGATGCGGCCCTGCTGCTGGGGGCGTTGGTCACGATCGGGGCAAGTGCGCTGGCCGGGTCCCGGGCCGCGGGGACGTTTGGCCCGCCGCCCGGGGCCGATACCCGGTAGGCGTCCGACGCCGTCAGTCGCGGAGGGCGATGACCTGGGCGGAGTCCGGGGTGTCGGCGATGACCAGCACCCGCGGCGCGCTGATCCCGGCGAGCGCGCCGGCGAGCGTCGGCGGGGCTGCAACGTCGGCGACGGCGGGCAGCACCGCACCGGGCGGGGCAGCATCAGGGGCGGCGCCGGACGGGAAGACGCCGGCCCGGCGCCACACGGTGACCGGCGCCCCGGTCTGTTCCTCGAGAATCCGGCGGAGCGGTTCGGGGTCCGCGGCGGTGACCAGGATGATCCTCCCGATGCGGGGACGGGCCGCTGGTGCCTCGGAGTCCTTGAGGGTCCTGTCCTGCCGCCAGACGGAGAAGTGGTAGCCGGAGGCCAGCCCCGCTGCCACCAGCCAGCCCAGCGGGGCGCGGATCCTGTCCACCAAACTGCCGCCGGTGATGTCCGCGAGCGCCAGTTCGAAGAGCCGGTAGCCAATGACCAGCAGGGCCACCAGCGCCACCGCCGCACTGAGCCCGAAGACGGTCACCAAGTAGACCCGCCGGCCGGGCGTCACGCCCTGCGTTCCGTGTTGCTCACGGGGCCGCCACGTGCGCCACCAGACCAGGCCGCCCACGGCGAGCGAACTGATCCCGCCCAACAGCAGGGTCAGCGCACTCCCGCCGCCGGGTCCCGCGCCCGGTGGCGTCTCCGCCAACGGGGACACCGCCAGGGAGAGCGCGGCGTTGAGCACCACGCCGATCCCGGATGCGGCGGCGGCCAGCGCCACCCCTGAGGTGATCAGGGTCCCGGCCCGCCGGACCCGGGGCGAACGGCCGCGCGCCGCCGCCCGGTGGTACCGCCAGACAAGGGCGCCGACGGCGGTGGCGGCGAGCGCTGCGCCGAGGGAAGACAGCAGGCCGGTCAGCGTCTCGGTCCGGTCGAACGCGAGCCGCAGCAGCACCAACAGCACCGTCCCGGCACCCCCGAGCGCCAGCAGTCCGGCGGCGAGGACGCCCGCCAGCAGCAGGGCCACGTCGGCGAAGCCGCCCCTGAGCCTTCGGGCCCCGCCGCGGAACCAGTGCCACCACCACACCAGCGCTCCCCCGGCGGCCCACACCGTGTTCCCCAGGACGGCCCGCCACCACGGGTCCGCGGCGCCGGTCAGTTCCATCGAGCCGCGCAGGGCGACGTCGAACAGCCCGGAGAGGGCCGCCACCGCCGCGCCCGCCCCGATCGCCAGCCCCGCCGTCGTTCCGATGACCCCCGGTACCTGCGCGAGCGCCAGGGGCCCCTTGGCCGGGTGCCGCCACATCCACCGGTGCCACACCCACACCAGGAACCAGGTGACCCCCACCGCGAGCGGCGGACGCCACTGCGGCTGGGGCTCCGTGACCAGCGACGACGCCGCGGCCAGGAGGGAGGTGGTGGAGATCAGCAGCGACAGCGTATAGAGGGCGCTGACATAGAGACCCCACGACGGCGCCGCACGTTCGGTCTCCGCACCCAGGCGGCGCCACACCAGCCACCAGAGCAACGCAGCCAGCGGCCCGCCCACGAGTGCGAACGCCAGGGACAGCGCCAGCCCGGCGATCCCTTCACCGGCCAGGAGCTGCCCGGCGGTCAGTGCGCGTTCCAGCAGGCCGGCGGCCCCGTTGGCGGCGATCACCACCAGGGCCGCCAGCAGGACGTACACCACCAGCCGGCGGACCTTGGCCTGGGCGGTACTTCCGGCGGGAAGCCGGACCGGCGTTGTGGTCATTTGACCGGTGTCCCGCCGGTGCAGGCCTGCAGGCTGTAAGGAAGGTCGTCGATGAACCAGCCAGTGCCGGAGCGCACCAGCACGAATACCCCGTCCTCGGTGAATTCGGAGGGACCGAAGGGGCCTTCCCCGGCGGGGTGGACGATGGAGACCCGCACGGTGGCGGTAGGCCCCCGTTCCGTGGAGCCCACCAGCACCACCCGGGCCGCCTGAACCGTCCCGAAGTAGCCCGTGCACCGGGACTTGGCGTTCCCGGTCAAGTAGCCCTGCGCCGCCGTCAGGTCGCCCTCCACCACGGCCTTGCTGTATTGCTGGACCACGCCGGAGGGAGTGCCCGGGTCCAGCGGACGCGGCTGTCCGCGCAGCAGCACGGCCCCCAGGGCCGCGACGATCAGCAGCACGATGGCCGCGGCGATGCCCACGAGGACCCGGTCCGGCTTCGGCTGGCTCATGCCGACAGTATGCGAGGACCACCCGCACCGGTCATGGTGTCTTTGGACCCTTTCAGCCCGGCCGGTCCGCCGCGAGTCTGGGACAACACGCCTTCTGCAGATGGTGGGACCGATGGGGACCTTTACCGCCGCCAGGTTTGCCGCGTTCCTGGCACTCGCCGCGGCCCTCGCCTTGGCGCTCGTTCAGGGACCCGCCGTGACCGGAGCAGTCGTCGCGGCACCGGCTGCGGCGATCGTCACGGGCACCACCACCGCCGCCGGCCCCACGGGAGAAGTCCGCACAGACCTAGTCCGCGCCGGCACCACGCCCACCGACGTCGTCGTCGTAGACCGGGCGGGCGTCCTGGACCTCGCCACGCTCCTGCCGGCGGTCCGGCGGATCGAGTTCTACCAGCCCACCAAGGTCGCGGTCTACACCTACAACGGCACGGCCTCGGACAACCTGAATGAGGAGGTGTTGCGCTACGCCCGGGCGGAGCACCCGGACTGGATCAGCCCCGACGGTCAGAAGTGGGCGGACGGGCTGTTCATTTTCGCGCTCGACCCGGTGGGCCGCCACGTCGGCACCTACATGGGTGAGGACCGGAAGGTCTCCCCCGGGGCACGGACGGACATCCAGGACGCGTCCAAGGACCTGCTCCGCGACGCGCAGTGGACGGACGGGACCATCGCCGGCATCCGCCGCGGCGCGGAACTGATCAACCAGCCCTGGTACCGCAGCACCGCGTTCCTCATCTCCCTGTGGATCGGCGCGGGACTCGCCGCCGCCGCAGCCGCCGCCGGGCTCCTGGTCCACTGGCGCACCCGGGTGGGGTGCCGCCGGGAGACCGCAAAGGGAGATGCCGCCTACGCCCGGGTGAGCATGGACCTGCCGGTCACCGAACTCAATGCCGGCACCATCCCCGCTGCCTCCCGCTACGGCGGCACGGTGCTGGAAAAGCACCGCAGTTTCCTCGGCCGGTACGACGCCGCGACGGCGCTCTCCAACCGGGTCCATGCCCTCACCCGACGGCAGCAAGGGAAACGCTCGTCCTTGGCGCTGGCCCGGCAGTTCGCGGACGCGGCCGCGGAACTGGACGCCCTGGATGACGTCATCTCCGACGCGAACGCGCTGCTGAACCGGAGCCCGCTCTGGCCCACCGCCTGGGACCGCCAGCTCGCTCCCTTTCGGCGGGATCTGGCCGGCATCGAGGACCTCCTCCGCAAGAGCCACGGCGCCGGCGACTCGGCCACCGCTGCCGCGCTGCGGTCCTTCCGCGACCGCAACCAGGGCGACATGGAGACCTGGACCGCGGACCTCGCGGGCGGCACCCTCGGCCCGGAGGATGCGCTGGACCGGCTCCGGGACGCCCGCACGGAACTGACCGAACTGCTGAACCGGCACGCGGAGACCGTGATCGAGGGTTTCGCCCGCACCGAACGGGAGGCGCGGCTGATGCGCCGGGAGATGGAAGAGGCCCGGTCCGGCACGGGCGGCAGGAAGCGGCCCGGCTACGAGCCCAGCATCCTTGGCACGGTCTACCCGTCCACCTATTTCTTCTCCGTTCCCGCGTTCTCCTCCGGTTTCACCACCGGGGTGACCAGCATCAATTCGGCCCGGGGCGGCACCACGGGGTACGGAGTCAGCGGGGGCAGCTTTTCCGGCTCCGGAAGCTCCTCCGGCTTCTAGGAAATCCTTATCGACAACCCCTGCGCAAGCGAGGATCGTAGGCCTTGTCCGTAGTTACCATTCCCTAAGGAAAGAGGCAGAGCGATGCCTGCTGTCGCTGTTTCCCAATTGCAGGTGAAGTCCCATGACATGCCGGACGAAAAACGCCGCCCGGACAAGACCGAGGTGGATATCGTCACCCTCGACGACTACACCATCGGCCGTTTCACGTTCCAGCCGGGCTGGCGCTGGTCCGACTGCATCAAACCGGTGGTCCACACCGAAATGTGCCAGCTAAGCCACGTCGGCTTCTGTGTTTCCGGCAGACTCACCGTCGAGACCACCGACGGCAACCGGGCGGAAATCGCCGGCGGCCACTCCTACACCATCCCGCCGGGGCACGACGCGTGGGTCGAGGGCGGGGATCCGTTCGTGGGGATCGAATTCGTCAGCGCCGCGGGCTACGCGAAGCCCGGCGGATAGGGCGGATCCTTGCGGAAGATCATCCTGTCCTTCCAGGTCTCCCTCGACGGCTTCATGGAGGGCCCGCACGCGGACCTCAGCTGGCACCGGGTTGATGCCGAACTGCACGAGCACTTCAACGACCAGTTGCGCACCATGGGCGCCTTCCTCGACGGCCGGATCACCTACGAGCTGATGGCCGGGTTCTGGCCCACGGCGGACCAGGACCCGGACTGCCCGCCCGCCGTCGCGGACTTCGCCGCCATCTGGCGGGAGATGACCAAGTACGTCTACTCCCGCACCTTGCCGAAGGCCGGCTGGAACACCACGGTGGTGCGCGACGTCGACGCCGGGCAGGTGCGGGCGCTCAAGGCCGCCCCCGGCGGCGACCTGGCCCTGGGCGGGGCGGAGCTGGCCGATTCCTTCCGCCGGCTCGGGCTGATCGACGAGTACTGGATCTACGTCCACCCCGTGCTGGTGGGCCGGGGAACGCCGCTGTTCAAGGCCGCCGCCGCGCCAACCGACCTGACGCTGCTGGAGACCCGGACGTTCGGCAATGGCGTGGTCCTCCTGCGGTACGCGGCGAATCCCGACGCGACGGACCAGAGCGCAGACGACAAAACCTCAGACAACGAAACCGGCGCCCGGCAGCCGTGAGGGGCTGCCGGGCGCCGGCCCGGTACTGCTGAACGTTGCTGCTGAACGCGCGGGCTAGGCCCCGGCGCGGACGAAGGTCACGCCGCCGGTGGCGGTCAGCCAGGACAGCGGGTGGACGATCGTCTGGTTGGAGCCGTTCATGCCGCCGCTGATCGCCTGGCCGTTGCCGGCGTAGATGGCGACGTGGCCGGACTGGACGATCATGTCGCCCGGCTGCGGGTCGGAGACGACCTTGCCGTAGTTGAGGAACTGCTGCGGGCCGAGGTCGCCCACCGGGATGCCTGCGGCGCCGAGCGCCTTCTCCACCATGGCGGTGCAATCCTGCGTGATGCCGATCTGGCTGTACGCGGCGGAAAGCATGGCGGCGTTGACGCCACCGGCGGGGGCGGCGGCCGGAGCCGGAGCCGGGGCGGCGGCCTGGACGGTCACCTTCGCCACCGGGGCGGCCGGGGCCTGGGCCACGGGGGCCTTGGCAACGGCGGGCGCGGCGGCAGGTGCCGGAGCCGGGGCCTCGACGACGGGCGCCGGGGTGGTGGCCACGGCCGGGCGGTCGAAGCTGATCTGCACGGCGGAGTCGGCGGTCACCGGGGCGGTAACCTTGCCGGCGACGTCGGCGTGCGAGACGGGTGCGGATTCCCGTTCGGCGGGGACGTTGCCGGCGGCGTTGGCCGCCATTCCGCTGGTCAGGACCAGGCCGGAGGCTGCGAGGACGACGGCGGCCTGCCGGCCCACGGTGCCGGTCGCCGCGGCGAAGGCGGCACCCCGACCGGTGGTTGCGGTGGTGCCGGGGCGCGCGTCAGTAGAGCGTGAAGTCATGATGTACCTCTCCCAAAGCCTGCGAGGTGAGCTGTCGGATTCGGATGGGAGACACCCGGCCGCGGGTCCGTCTGGGCGGACACTGCGCGGCTTCACCCCAAGACCCGCCCGTGGGCAGGTCGCGATTGGTTTCCCCGTCTCTGCCAGCTGGTTGCGAGGATGCCCTGGACCGCGGCAGAGTTAGGCAATCGGTCCGGGGGTGCCCGTCTCGGAAACCAACGGGCACCTCTCCACGGTAACGGCTAACCTCCCGAATGTCACATTAAGGTAACGGCGGAGGCGTCCCGGCGGGGCTACGATGATCCCACCATGTCCCGAGCGGAGGATCCGATGAATCCCCATTGTGTCGCGATCTGCCAGCTGAGCGATCAGCCGCAGGAAGACTTCGACGTGAACACCGAGCTGCTGGTTCTCGAGGGGAAGGAGATCCACGTCGCCACTTGGGATGCCGAGCCGCGCGACGGCGGCTTTGACCTGCACGTGCTGAACGACAGGGTGGACGCGCTGGGCTTCATGGTGGTGACGGACTGGGAGTTCCTGGACGGCAAGGCCTACGCCGTCGTCGAGCGCCGCCCCGCCTGAGTCCCGCCGCTTCGCGCACCGGATATCACTAGGCTTCTCCGCCCGCTTCCCGTTCGACGCGCTCGACGGCGGCCCTCACGATCTCCGCCGCCCTGCCGTCCCGGCCGCCGTCCGCCGTGCCGTCCGCAGTGCCGTTGGCCAGGGCCAGAACCGCCCGGCGCCGGAACCGCGCCCAGTCCCCGGCGCCCTTTCGGAGTTCCCGCAGCGGAGCCAGCAGGGCCGCGCGGCGAAGCCAGGGGTCGGGATCGCCCAGCCACCGGTCCAGGACGGCCTCGGCGCGGGCCCGGGCCTGCCCGCCCAGCCCGGCGATGAGCGGCCCCACCACGTCCACCGCCAGCGGGTCCGCGAGGTCGGGCAGGTGCGCGCCGCGGAGGAAGCCCTCGATCCGGGTCAGGTCCGAGTTGTCCAGGTGCCGCAGGGCCGACTGTAGGAGCACGACGGCGGCCAGGCGGCGCTCGAACACGGGCACGGCCCACAGTTCCGAACTGAGCGCGGTGAGACCGTCCCGGTCCAGTTGCCGGTGCCGGCGGAGCGCGTCGCGGACGGTGCCCCGGACGGCGCCAACGGAGGCGCCGTAGACCGAGAGCCCGGGCCCGAAGCGGTCCTGCCCGGCCTCGGCGCGCTGCCAGGAACTCTCACGCTGCAGTGTCGCGTCTATGAAGTCACCGGCCTCGCTCACCGTCCCATTCTTCCGCACCGGCCGTGGGCCCCGTGTCCGGCTAGTGGTCCGGGCTGCGGTACTCCATCAGGACGGTGTCCCGCCACTGCCCGGCGAGCGGCCCATAGGACATCAGGCCAATCCGGCGCCGGGTTCCCACCACGGTGAAGCCCAGGCGTTCGTGCAGGGCCAGGGAGGCGGTGTTCTCCGGGAAGATAGTCGACTGGATGGTCCAGATGCCGGCCTCCCGGCAGCGGCCGATGAGCTCCGCGAGGAGCCGGGCACCGTGGCCGCGGCCCCGCGCGGCGGCGGCGAGGTAGAGCGAGTGTTCCACCACGCCGCGGTAGACGGGGCGTGAGGACACCGGCGAGACGGCTGCCCAGCCGAGCACGGCGCCGTCGTCCTCCAGCACCAGGCGGACGTCCGGACGGCGTCCGGCGTCGAAGCTCTCCCAGGACGGCGGCTCCGCCTCAAAGGTCGCGTGGCCGGTGGCGATGCCTTCGGCCCAGACCGCCCGGACGGCGGGCCAGTCCGCGGCGGTGAGATCCCTGATCCGGAGGCCCGCCCCGGCGCTCATCCGGCGTCCGCTTCACCGCTGCGCCCGTGCAGCAATCCCGTGGGAAAACCGAGGAGGACGGGCTCCGGTGCAGTGCAGCAGCCGCCGCCTGCCCCGGCTGGCGCCGACGTCCCGGCCGTGGCGGGCGCATCGCAGCTGCTGCCGATGTCCGTGGAGCAAACCCCGGTCTCCGGCAGCTCCAGGTGCACGGTGTCCGCCCCCTCCCGGTCGCCGGCCAGCGCCGCGGCCACGGAACGGACCTGTTCGTAGCCGGTGGCGAGCAGGAAGGTCGGGGCGCGGCCATAGGACTTCATGCCCACGATGTAGAAGTCTTCCTCCGGGTGCGCCAGCATCCGCGCCCCGTGCGGTTCCACGGTGCCGCAGGAGTGGAACTCCGGGTCGATCAGCGGCGCGAGCTGCCGCGGCGCCTCCACGCCCGGGTCAAGGTCCAGCCGGAGTTCCCGCAGCACGTCCAGGTCCGGGCGGAAGCCGGTCGCGGGGACCACGACGTCGGCGCTGAGCGTGCGCCCGTCGGTGGCCGTGAGTGTGACCTGGGTGCCGTTCAGGGAGACGGCGGCGATGCCGAACCGCGTGTGCAGCTGCACGGTCCCGTCCTGGACGAGGCCGCGGAGCCGGCTGCCGAGCAGGCCCCTGGCGGCGAGGCCGTCGGCGTCTCCGCCGCCGTAGACCTTGGCGGCGGAGGCGCCGCGGATGGCCCAGAGGATCCGGGTGCCGGGCTCCTGGGCCGCCAGGTCGGCGAGGTGGATCAGGGTGTTGGCGGCGGAGTGCCCGGAACCGACCACGACGGCGGTGCGGCCGGCGAAGGTTTCACGGTCTCGGCCCCGCACGTCCGGCAGCGCCGGGGTGATCCGGGCGGTGGCGGCCGACTCGCCGCGGGCCGGCAGGCCGGAGGTGCCGAGCGGGTTGCGGGTGGACCAGGTGCCGGAGGCGTCGATGACGGCGGCGGCCCGCACCTCGCGGGTGCCGCCCCCGGCCTCCTCGAGCCGGAGCAGGAACGGCGTACCGGCGCGGTTCCGGCTGTGCGTCTTGTCCAGTCCCTCACGGGTGACGGCGGTGACCCGGGCGCCGGTGTGCAGGCGCCCGGCGATGGCGGGCAGCGCGGCCAGCGGCTCCAGGTACCGGTCGATGAGATCCCCGCCGGTGGGCAGACCCGACGGCTTCGGTGCTTCCCAGCCGGCGGCGTCGAGCAACCGCACGGCCGCCGGGTCGGTGTTGTACTGCCACGGCGAGAACAGCCGAATGTGTCGCCACTGCCGGATGGCATCGGCCGGGGCCGCCCCGGCCTCGAAAATCACGGGTTCGAGGCCCCGCTCGAGCAGGTGCGCCGCGGCGGCGAGTCCTACCGGACCGGCGCCGATGATGGCGACGGGAAGGGATCCGGTGACGGCCATGGTCAGTCCTCCTTCAGGGATGCGATGAGTTCCTCGATACGGGCCTTGATCTCGTCGCGGATAGGCCGGACCGACTCCACGCCCTTGCCGGCCGGGTCGGCGAGTTCCCAGTCCTCGTAGCGCTTGCCGGGGAAGATCGGGCAGGTGTCGCCGCAGCCCATGGTGATGACGACGTCGGATTCCTTGACGGCCTCGGTGGTGAGGACCTTGGGGATCTCGGCCGACATGTCGATGCCGAGTTCGGCCATGGCCTCGACGGCGGAGGGGTTGACCTTGTCCGCGGGCGCTGATCCGGCGGAACGGACCTCGATCTCGCCCTTGCCCAGGGTGGTGAGGAAGGCGGCGGCCATCTGGGAGCGTCCGGCGTTGTGGACGCAGACGAACAGGACGGAGGGCTTCTTGGCCGTTTCGGTGCTCATGCGATTCTCCTGAGTGTGCGGGGTTAGGCGGGAAGGGTGCGGGGGGTGAAGTAACGCCGGCGGGCCCAGAGGGCGGCGTAGACAAGTGCCACCAGGACGGGAACTTCGATCAGCGGCCCGACGACGCCGGCGAGCGCTTGCCCGGAGGTGACGCCGAAGGTCCCGATTGCCACGGCGATGGCGAGTTCGAAGTTGTTGCCGGCGGCCGTGAACGCGAGCGTGGTGGTCTTGGCGTATCCCAGACCGAGGCCCTTGCCGATGGCCATGCCGGCGCCGAAGACCACCAGGAAGTAGACCAGGAGCGGCAGGGCAATCCGGAGAACGTCCAGCGGCCGGGAGGTAATGGTGCCGCCCTGAAGGGCGAACAGCAGGGTGATGGTGAAGAGCAGGCCGTACAACGCCCAGGGGCCCAGCTTCGGCAGGACCGCCCCCTCGTACCAGTCGCGGCCCTTGGCTTTTTCGCCGATGGTGCGGGTGAGGAATCCGGCCAGCAGCGGGATTCCGAGGAACACCAGCACCGAGCCGGTGATGGCCCAGAAGGAGAAGCCGGCGCTGGTGGTCGGCAGCCCCAGCCAGGACGGCAGGAGCTGGAGGTAGAACCAGCCCAGGGCGCCGAAGGCGATGACCTGGAAAACGGAGTTGATGGCCACAAGCACGGCCGCCGCCTCCCGGTCGCCGCAGGCGAGGTCGTTCCAGATCATCACCATGGCGATGCAGCGGGCCAGACCCACAATGGTCAGCCCGGTGCGGTATTCGGGAAGGTCCGGAATGAAGATCCAGGCCAGGGCGAACATGAACGCCGGCGCCAGGATCCAGTTGAGCGCCAGGGACGTGACCATGAGCTTCCGGTCGCCGATGACGCGGTGCGCCCGGTCGTAGCGGACCTTCGCCAGCACCGGGTACATCATCACCAGCAGGCCGACGGCGATCGGCAGCGAGACTTCGCCGATCTTCACGGCGTCGAGCGCGGCGTTCAGGCCAGGGATGGCGCTTCCCAGCACCAGGCCCAGAACCATCGCGACGATGATCCATACCGGCAGGAACCTGTCCAGGGTGGAAAGCCTGCCGACGACGGCGACCTCACCTTCACGGGTGGGCGACGGGTCAGTCTGGGTGCTCACGGGGCTCCTGGCGGGTAAAGGGATTCGCGATAGAGATCGAAACTTGTCGATATGAAGTATCGGCGGCTATATCGACGAATGTCAATCTATGGGCATAATGAGGGCATGACGTCGCTGGACATTCTTGATCAGGCCTCCGCCGGGAGCTGCTGCACACCCTCCGCCACCCCGGCCCTTGCGCCGGAGGAGGCCCGGCGCAGGGCGTCCGTCTTCAAGGCGCTCGCCGATCCGAACCGGCTGCGGCTGCTCTCGATCGTCAAGGGCTCCGGCGGGGGCGAAGCCTGTGTCTGCGACCTGACAGAACCCCTTGGCCTGAGCCAGCCCACCGTTTCCCACCACCTGAAAATCCTGGTCGACGCAGGCCTCCTGCACCGTGAGAAGCGGGGCACTTGGGCCTACTATTCTCTTGTCCCGGGGGCGATCGCCGGAACCGCCGGGCTCGTCGAATCCCTCTAGGGACCCACGCCGGGAAACCGGGCTCCGTAAGCGCCGGGTAACCTTGTGCATAATACCCCTAGGGGTATTATTGGAGGGCGGGCATCCATTCGGAGCCCCGGCACCACAACTTTTGAGGAGAACACCATGTGCAGTCCCGTTCGATGCAACACCTGCGGAAAGATCACCTGGGCCGGCTGCGGCGAGCACGTTGACTCCGTGATGGCCAACGTTCCCGCTGAACAGCGCTGCACCTGCAAGTGATCCCCCGGCCGGCACGGGAGCACCCTCCGCGGCAGGCGTCGCAGCGAAAGGTGCTCTCCGTGCTGGTGGGCGGCCAGGTCCTCGGGGGCATCGGCATGGGCGCCACCCTGTCCCTGGGATCGCTGCTCGCGGCCCAGCTGTCCGGGTCCCCGGCCTGGGCCGGCACCGCGGCGACTATGAGCACCCTCGGTGCCGCCGTGGCCGCCATCCCGCTCTCGCGCCTGGCCCTGGCGCGCGGCCGCCGGGTGTCCCTCTCCACCGGCGCCCTGATCGCCTGCCTGGGCGCCGCCACGGCTATCAGCTCCGCGGCGCTCGGCATCTTCCCGTTGCTGTTGCTGGGCCTGATGCTGCTGGGCTCGGGCTCGGCCGTCAACCTTCAGGCCCGGTTCGCGGCCACCGACCTCGCCACCACGGGCGCCCGCGCCCGCGACCTGTCCGTCGTCGTCTGGTCCACCACCGTCGGCGCAGTCCTCGGCCCCAACCTCTTCGGCCCCGGCGAGGCCGTGGGTGCCGCCCTCGGCTTGCCGCCCATGACCGGAGCCTTCGCCTTCTCCGTCGCCGGCCAGCTGGCCGCCGCGGCGGTCTACCTCACCGGGCTCCGGCCCGACCCGCTGCTGCAGTCCCTCCGCGCCGGCGCCCGCACCGACGCTCCGGAGCCGCCGCAGACCGGCCGGCAGATTCTCCGGCAGAACAACCGGGCGCGGTACGCCGTCGCCGTCGTCGCCCTCAGCCATGCCACCATGGTGGCGCTGATGTCCATGACGCCCATCCACCTGCGCGAGCACGGCGCGAGCCTGACCATTGTGGGCTTCACCATCAGCCTGCACATCGCCGGCATGTATGCGCTCTCCCCCGTCTTTGGCTGGTTCGCGGACCGCGTCGGCCGCCTGCCCGTGGTCCTGGCGGGACAGGCGACGCTGCTGGCCTCGCTGCTGATCGCCGGCCTCTACTCCGACTCGCAGGCCGGCGTCACGGTCAGCCTGATCCTGCTGGGCCTGGGCTGGTCCGCCTCCGTGGTGGCCGGCTCCGCGATGGTGGCCGAGTCCGTGGCAGGCCAGGACCGGCCCGCCCTGCAGGGGATCTCGGACCTGAGCATGAACGCCGCCGGCGCCCTGGGCGGTGCGCTGGCCGGGCCCGTGCTGACCGCGGCGGGCTACTCCGGCCTGGGCTTCCTGGCGATGGTGCTGGTAGCGATCGTGCTGGCCTGGACCGGACTGAGGGCCCGCGCGGACCGCACCGCTACCCCGGCGGTGCGGTAGCGTCGTTCCCAGGTCAGCCGCACCCCGCGGCCGCACGCAAGGGAGCTCCGATGCCAGACGCCACCACCCCTCCGCAGCCCTCCGGCCCCGCCGGCAGCGCCCGGCCCGTCCGCTGGGGCATCCTCGGGACCGGCCTCATCGCCGGCCTGCAGACCTCGGACCTGGTCGACCACGGCTTCAGCGTCCAGGCGGTCGGCTCCCGCGCCGCGGACACGGCCCGCGAGTTCGCGGACCGCTTCGGCGTGGCCACGGCGCACTCGAGCTACGAGGCGCTGGCCGCCGACCCCGAGGTCGACGTCGTCTATGTTTCCTCGCCGCACCCGTTCCACTATGAGCACGCGATGATGGCCCTCGATGCCGGCAAGCACGTCCTGGTGGAGAAGCCGTTCGCCATGAACGCCCGGCAGGCCCGGCACGTCACCGAGGCGGCGGCGTCCAAGGGGCTCGTGGTGCTGGAGGCGATGTGGACCCGCTACCTGCCGCACATGGTCCGGATCCGGGAGCTGATCGGCTCCGGCGCGCTCGGAGAGGTCCGGACCCTGCTGGCGGACCACACCCAGAACCTGCCCAAGGACCCGGCCCACCGGCTCAACGACCCCGCCCTCGGCGGCGGCGCCCTGCTGGACCTGGGGATCTACCCGGTGTCCTTTGCCTTCGACGTGCTGGGGGTGCCGGAGCGGATCCAGGCCTCGGCCAGCATGACAGCCACCGCGGTGGACCGGCAGACCGCCATGATCTTTGACTACGCCCGGGGTCAGCAGGCCGTCCTGCACTGCGCCCTGGACACCGCGGGCCCCAACCGCGCCGCGGTCCTGGGCACCGGCGGCCGGATCGAGATCGACCCGGTCTGGTACACCCCCACGGGCTTTAGCCGCTACGACGACGCCGGCGCCCTGGTGGAGCGTTTCGAGGAACCGGTCACGGGGCGCGGCATGCAGTACCAGGCGTGGGAGATGGAGCGCCTGATCGCCGCAGGAGCCACCGGAAACGACATCCTCCCGCCGGAGGAAACCGTGGGCATCATGGCGGCCCTGGACACGGTGCGGGAGCGGATCGGCCTCCGCTACGCCGCCGACGGCGAGTAGGACCGGCCGACCCCCGGACAGGCACCGCCTCGGGGCCGGCTGCCGGAACCACCGGAAGCCGGCGGTCAGCCCCGGAGGGACAGCTTCCCCCGGGCCAGGCTGTCCGCGGAGTGGGCCGGATCGCCGTCGTAGGGTTCGTCGGAGACGTCCAGCACCGGATACGCCGTCAGGTCCAACCCGCCGGGCACCACGAAGGCCTGGCTCCCCTGCCCGAGGACGCCCAGGCTGACCATCCTGGTCAGGTCCGCGGAGCCCAGCCACACCTCGCGGTAGCCCGCGAGCTGCCGCTCCGGGAGGGTGACCACAACCTGCCGCGTACCGTCGGGCAGTTGCTCCACCAAGGCACTGCCGAGCGCGGAGTGTCCGCCCAGCGGCGTCAGGACGGCCTCACCGATCACGGCCGCGGTGGGGCCGGCGCCCGGGGCCGGAGCGGTGGTGGGAGCGGGACCGGCGGCCGGCGGGGTGGACTGGCCGAGGACGCTCGAGGCCGTCCAGGCGCCGGCGGCGCCGAGCAGGATTCCGGCCGCCGCGCCGAGGAGCCAGGGGGCCCGGCGGGGCAGCCGGCCCGCTGTACCAGTCCGGGGCGGATCCCCCGGGGCCGGCGCCTCGGGCCGCCGCCGGCTGGCTGACTTTCGCATCGGCGCCGGAGATGCCGGAGCCGGTGCGGCCAACGGGTCGACCGCCAACGGAGCGGCCGCCGGGGGAGCGGCCGCCGGGGGGTCGGCGGCGAGCGGATCGGCGGCGAGTGCCGGCGCCAGGCCCAGCGTCCCGTGGATCGCGGCCCAGTTGTGCCCGCCCGGCGCGACCAGCTCCGCCCCGGCGGGGTCCACCCTTGCCGCTACGACAGCCCGCCGGAACCCGTCCAGGAGGTCCCGGCATACCCCGCAGCCGTCCAGGTGGAGGGTTTCCTCCGCGGTGACGTCCCGCTCGCCGAGAGCCAGCAGGGCCAGGAGGTCCTCGTCACAATGCGCCATGTTCCACCTCCAGCCGGGAACGAAGCCGCGCCAGGCTGCGGCGTATGTGGCTCTTGACCGTGCCGAGCGGGAGATTCAGCCGGGACGAGATCTGGTCGTGGGTCAGGTCCTCGTAGAAGGCCAGCCGCATGATCCGGGCTTGCGGGTCTCCCAGGCGGTCCAGCTCATCCTCTAGAGTGAGCCGGTCCGCTAGCGCCTCGGGAGTGGGCCTACCGGCGACTTCGTCCGGCACCGACGCCAGCTGCCGGGCAGACTGTTCGAGGTCGCGGCGGTGGGCCCGGGCCGAGAGCGCGTCGGAGATCTTGTTCCGCGTGATCCCGATCAGCCACGCCGGTAACCGGGCGGCCTCGGGGCGGTAGCTGGTCCTGGACTTCCACGCGCGGATGAAAACCTCCTGGGTGACGTCATCGGCGGCCCCGTGTTCGCACAGTGCCCGGAGCGCGAGCGTGTGGATCAGGGGTGCCAGCAGGCGGTAGGCCTCGGCGAGGGCCCACTCCTCCCCCTGCGCGAAGGCATGGTCGATGCCGGCGTCCCATTCGCGAACGGCAGTCTCCACCGTGTGCCCCTTCGAGCGACAGTGAGACCGTGGAACGTCATTATTCCGACTCGGCGGAGGCGCGGCAACGGTCTTAAGGTCCGGGCGGGCCGCTGCATGCGGCCCGCCCGGCGCCTGTCTGGCCGGTCCTAGTCGTCGTGGTTCTGGGACTTGACCACCTGGACCGCCAGGGCCAGGTTGTTGTCCGCGAGGCTGCCCCAGGCGTAGACGATGGTGTTCTCTCCGGCGGTGACTGTCACGGGGGCCGGTCCGATCAGCGCCTCGGTGCTGCCGGCGGCGGCCACGGACGCTTCAACTGTTCCGGCGTCGAGCGTGAGCTTCTTCTGGTCGGGGTTCTCCAGGCCCTCGATCACGGCGGTTCCCCCGGCGAGGACGTCGACGGCGGGTGCGGCGGCCACGTGTCGGACCGTCAGTTTGCCCTTGCCCTCCGGCGCGGGCTTCGTGTCGTTCCGGAACAGCGTGGCGGTGGGTTCGCCGTCGGCGTTCAGGTGTGCCACGGCGGTGTAGTCGCGGCCGGCCTTGAGGTCGACCTTGACCGGACCGATGACGGGGTTGTCGGCGCTGGTGGCGTCCGCTCCCGTGATGGCGATCTTGTGGTCGCCGGCCCTGACGTCCAGCGGACCGGCCAGCGTGCCGGGGGTGAAATTGTCCAGGGTGAGCTTGCCGTCCACCCAGACGTCCACGGTCAGGCCCGGGACGCCGTGGAGGACCGAGAGTTTCGCCGTGCCGGGGTCCGGGCAGTAGCCGCCCGCCTGGGCGGGGGCGGCGAACGCGAGGCTGCCGAGCAGTGCCATGGCACCGACGGCTGCGGAGAGTGATTTCTTGTACATGTGGAGCTCCTCATTGAGGCCCGTGCGGGCGGGTGATGCGCTGACACCCTTACTACCGGCCGAGGGAGCCGCCCGGATGCACCCGCACCAAACTTTTTCCGCACGTGGGCCCCGAACGCAGAGCGGCCCGGCGGATGAGACCGCCGGGCCACGCTGTGAGGATTCGAGGTAGCTCTCGGAGGAGGCTCAGCCAACCTTGCCGGAGAGCGCCACCAGGACGCCCGCCGTGGCGAAGTATTTGTTGCTCCCCAGGTCCTTGAGGGTCTTGATACCCATGCCGGCCAGCAGTTCGTCGTGCTTCTCCGTCAGGCCGGCGAGGGCCGACGGGGGTGCCGCCAAAACCTCATCCAGCGTGGCATTCTCATATGCCTTATCGAGGGCCTTGCCCAATTCGATGGAAACTGCCATGGTCATTTCCTTTCATCGGTGGGGTGGAAAAATTGAGGGGAACTGCGGCGTTCAGGGCCTGCGGTCGGCCTGCAACGCGTCGCGGATTTCGGTGAGCAGGGCGATTTGCGGATCTTCGGCCGCCTCGTCCTTGACGTCGGGGTGAATGCCGAGTCGCCGGTTGCGGCGTTCGATCATCTTGTTCATGGGGACGACGATGATGAAGTAGATTGCGGCCGCCACCAGGACGAAATTCACGATGGCGGTGAGCAGGACGCCGAATTTGATGTCGTTGCCGTTGAGGGTGACGACGGCGAAACTATCGAAATTCGGCGAACCAACGAGCGCCGCGATAAACGGCATCAGGACGCTCTGGACGAGGGCAGTGACCACGGCGCCAAAAGCTGCGCCAATCACGACGGCGACGGCAAGGTCCACGACGTTGCCTTTGAGAATGAAATTCTTGAATCCGGTCAACATGTTTACCAAGCTACTCTCCGGAAATACACCAGCAGATACCTTGGGGTAAATTTCCGGAATTATTTTTGACGGGAACGAAAATCACTGCTTGGCGGCACGGACCCGCTTCCGGTCGAGAATCAGCGACGCCGCGATCCCCAGCATCCAGATGTCCTTGGCCAGGCCGGTGCCCTGCTGGGTGGGGCGGATCCCGTCCGCCTCGGTCATCCCCGGGGTCTTCAGGTACATGGTAACGAGGGAACCGGAGAAGGCGGCCAGGCCCAGGCCCACCAGCCGGCTCGGGATGAACGGGGCCAGCAGCGCCGCGCCGAGGGACATCTCGGCGTAGCTCAGCATCTTCCCGAAGGTCACCGGGTCCATGCTGGCGACGGGGGGAAGCGCCCGCGCGGCCATGGCCTGGACTCCGGCGGCGCTCTCGGCGTCGAGGTTCCGTTTACCCCAGCCCGAGTTGAGGATGAAGGCTCCGGTGGTCAGGCGCAGTGGAAGATGGCTCAGTCTCATGGCGGTCCCCTTGGCTGTGTGGTTGTGGGTGGTGCCGGATACGCAAGAGCCTAGTGACCCCCGGCCCGCCTCCGCCAGACCCCGGTGCGGTTCGCGGGGCCGGGTGCCCCTCCCCTCACGCGCCGTGTTCTGTCAGCATGGGAGCGGCATCGGAGCCCGCGGCACAGGAACCGCGCATTCGGCGGTCTATCCAACGGGCCCATCCAGCAGACCTTTCCAACGAGGAGCGGAGGAACCATGGCAGGAGACGGGAAGTTCAGGATCGTGGTGGGGTGGACGGCTCCCCGCAGTCGCAGGCGGCGCTGGACTGGGCCGTCGAGGAGGCCGGCCTGCGTTCGGGAGAGGTGCTGGCGATCGCCGCCTGGCACTATCCCTACGTCAGCGACGCGCTCGGCCAGGCCTGGGATTACGAGGTCTTCCAGCGCGACGCCGAGACCATCCTGGAATCGGAACTGGCCCGGGCCGGGAACCGGGACGTGGCGTTGACCGGCCGGGCGGTGCAGGGCAACCCGGCGTCGGCCCTCATCGAAGCCTCCCGGGACGCCGACCTCGTGGCCGTCGGATCCCGCGGGCACGGCGGATTCACGGGAATGCTGCTGGGCTCCGTGTCCTCGCAGACGGTCCACCACGCCCACTGCCCGGTACTGGTGATCCGCGAACCCGGCGCCTAGGGTGATCCCATGCCCAGCCGTATCGCAGGAATAGCGCTCGACGCCGCCAACCCCGGACTCCTGGCCGCCTTCTGGTGCGCCGTCCTGGACTGGGAGGTGGTGCCCGAGGACGGTGACGGCGACGAATTGGTAAGCATCGCCGCGCGGGACCGCTCCGGGCCGTGCATGGACATCATCGCCGTCCCGGAGGCCAAGGCGGGCAAGAACCGGCTGCACCTGGACCTGCGCGCCGACGGCAACTCCACCGCCGCGGAACTGCAGCGCCTTCTCGATCTCGGCGCCACCCGTGCCGACGTCGGCCAGGGCCCGGACGTCAGCTGGGTGGTCCTTGCCGACCCGGAGGGCAACGAATTCTGCCTGCTCTCCCGCACGGTGCACGACGTCACGCGGGACGACGAGCAGGCCCGGCAGCAGATGCAGGCCTAGCCGCGTCCGCAACCGGGCACCGCCGGCTACAGCTCAGTACCGGTAGAAGCCCTCGCCCGATGCCACGCCCAGCTTGCCGTGATCGATGTAGTTCTCCTTCAGGTAGCGCGCGAAGGCCTGCGACCCGGCGTCGGGCGCGTTCGAGGAGATGTTGTACGCCGTCGTGAGGCCGACCACGTCGAAGATCTGGAAGGGCCCGCTGGGGGCGCCGGTGGCGATCCGCCACGTCTTGTCGATGGTCTGTGGATCCGCGACGCCCTGCAGCAGCAGGCCCGCGGCGGCGTTCAGCAGCGGCACCAGCAGCGAGTTCAGCACGTACCCGGCCTTCTCCTTCCGGATTTCCACCGGCTCCAGGCCGCTCTCCCGCGCGAAGGCGACGACGGCGTCGAACGACTCGGGGCTGGTCTCCGCGGTGCCCATCACCTCGGCGATGTTCTGCGCCCAGATGTTGTTGGCGTAGTGCAGTGCCAGGAAGCGGTCCGGCCGGCCGGTGGATTCCTTGAGGTCGCTGGGCAGCAGGGTGGAGGAGTTGGTGGCGAAGATGGTCCGCTCCGGGGCCAGGGCCGCGAGGGAGCGGTACACCTCCCGTTTGAGCTCCAGCACCTCGGGCACCGCCTCGATCACCAGGTCTGCGTCGGCCACAGCGTCGCCCAGGTCCGAGGTGAGCCGCAGCCGGGTGAGTGCCTCTTCAGCCTTGCCGTCGGCGGCGCCGGGCACCTGGCTGCGGTAGATCGCGGCGAGCCGGTCGAAGCGAACCCGTGCCGCGCTGAGGGCGTCGTCGTCGACGTCGTAGGCGGTGACGGCGAACCCGTGGAAGGCGGCCTGGTAGGCGATCTGCGAGCCGAGCACGCCGGTGCCTAGGACCGTCAGGTTGTGGATCGGGGCCATGCGGGTACTTCCTTTCCGTCCGGCTACGCGCCGGGGTTGGTGGTGCCGTAGATACTGCGGATCCAGATGGTGGACAGGACATCCAGGGCGCGGGACTCCTCCAGCGCCGGGGTTTCCCGGTTGAGTACGGCGGTGATGACCCGCTCGTTCATCAGGTTGAGGCTGACGGCCAGGTCGTGGGGATCGGCTCCGCCCGGCGCCGCGCCGCGGTCCTGTTCGGCCGCGATGACGTCGCTGGAGAAGTCCACCCAGGACTGCATGGACCGGGACCAGAGCGCGCGGACCTCCTCGTTCCGGGCGCGGGCGGCGATGGCGGCGGTGGCAACGCCGCGGTGGTCGGTGAACACGTCGACGAAGACGCCGATCGAGCGGGTCCAGGCGGCCACCGCGTCCCGGCCGAAGTCCCGCGACAGGGCCCCCACCCGGTGCTCCACTTCGGTGATGACCCGGTCCAGGAGCGCCAGCAGCACCGCGTCCTTGGAGGGGAAGTAGAAGTAGAAGGTGGGCCGGGAGATGCCGGCACCGCGGGCCAGGTCCTCGATCGAGACGTCGTCGAAGGACCGCTCGGCGAGCAGCGCCTCGGCGGTGATGAGGATTGCGTCCTGGCGTTCGTCGCCCGAAATCCGGGCGCTTCGCCTGCCTCGTTCAGCCATGCGCCCATCGTAGCGCCTCGTCTCAACAGACTGTTGACTCTTTCGACACCGAGTCGATAACTTGGCCGTATGAGCGAACACGTGGATGTGTTGATTGTCGGAGCGGGCCTGAGCGGCATCGGATTTGCCAGCCGGTTGAAGCGCGAGCTGCCGGGGAAGAGTTTTGCGGTGCTGGAGTCCCGCGGGGCGGTCGGCGGGACCTGGGACCTCTTCCGGTACCCGGGCATCCGCTCGGACAGCGACATGTACACCCTCGGGTATTCGTTCCGGCCCTGGGAGGGCGCCAAGGCGATCGCGGACGGCGATTCCATCCGCGACTACATCCGGTCCACGGTGGCCGACGAGGGGCTTGAGCCCGCCATCCGGCTCAACACCCGGGCAGTCTCGGCCGACTGGTCCAGCAAAACCGCGCAGTGGACCGTCACCGTGGTCCGGACCGGCGACGGCGAATACCGGCCCGACGAGGCTCAGGACGGTGGGCGGCAGACACTGACGTGCTCGTTCCTCTCGGTCTGCTCCGGCTACTACCGCTACGACGAGGGCTTCAGCCCGGCCATCGAGGGTGCGGAAGACTTCGCCGGCACCATCGTGCACCCGCAGCACTGGCCCGCGGACCTGGACTACACCGGCAAGCAGGTGGTGGTGGTGGGCAGCGGTGCCACGGCCGTGACCCTGGTGCCCTCGATGGCCAAGACGGCCGCCCGGGTCACCATGCTGCAGCGCTCCCCCACCTACATTGCCCCGGTCCCCGCCCGCGACCACCTGGCCGACCGGCTGCGCGGCAAGCTGCCCGCCCAGCTGGCCTACGACGTCGTGCGCGTGAAGAACATCCTGTTCTCGATGTTCACTTACCAGCTGAGCCGGCGGCGCCCGGAGACCATGAAGGCCATCCTGCGGAAGTCGGCGGTGGCAAAGTTGCCGTCCGGCTTCGCGGTGGACACCCACCTGGCGCCCACCTACCAGCCGTGGGACCAGCGGGTCTGCGCCATACCGAACGGCGACCTGTACCGCGCTATCAGCGCCGGCACCGCGGACATCGTCACGGACCGGATCGCGCGGATCACCCCCGAAGGCATCGAACTGGCCTCGGGCGGCTTCCTGCCGGCCGATCTGATCGTCACGGCCACCGGGCTGAACCTGCTGGTGATCGGCGGCATGTCGCTCACCGTCGACGGGGAGCCGGTGGACGTGGGCCGGACGCTGACCTACAAGGGCATGATGCTCGACGGCGTCCCCAACTTTGCGCTGACCATCGGCTACACCAACGCCTCCTGGACCCTGAAGGCGGACCTGGTGGCCGGCTACGTGGTCCGGCTCCTGAAGCACATGGACCGGCGGGACCGGCAGTGGGTGGCTCCGGCCGCACCGGCCGAAGTTTCCCAGGGTGAGCTGACGTCGCTGATCGACCTGAAGGCCGGATACATCTTCCGCGGTTCGGACCTGTTGCCGCGCCAGGGGGCCGGCTCGCCGTGGCGGCTGCACCAGAATTATTTCCGCGACTTCGCCCTGCTGCGCGCCGGCCGGCTGACCGACCGGGTCCGCTTCGGGCGCCGCGGCCAGCGCGTCCGCGCAGGGGCGCCGGCGGCCCCGGCCCCGAAGGACCCGCTGGAACTGCCGGGCACCGGCTACATCCAGGTAGGCGGCACGCGGCTGCGCTACCGGAAGACCGGCAGCGGCAGCCCGGTGCTGCTGCTCCACGGGATCGGACAGAGCCTGGAGGACTGGAACGAACAGCACGAACTGCTGGCCGGACGGCACACCGTGTACAGCGTCGACCTGCCGGGCTTCGCCTACTCGGAGCGGCTGCCCGGCACCGCGACGCTGGCCCGGCTCGCCGGCATCCTGCCCGGCTTCCTTGACGCCGCTGGCGTGCGGGAGCCACTGCCGGTGATGGGCAACTCCCTTGGGGGCGCCGTCGCCATGAAGCTGGCGGCGGACCAGCCGGAGCGAGTCTCTGCCTTGGTGCTGGCCAACAGTGCCGGCTTCGGCAAGGAGGTCACCCTGGTGCTGCGGCTGCTGGCGGTGCGGCCCGTGGCCGCGCTGCTGATGCGCCCGGCGGAAGCGGCCTCGCTGCGGACGGTGCAGTCGCTGTTTTACGACAAGTCGCTGGTGACGCGGGACCGGGTGGCGCACGCCCTGGCCCTGTCCCGGCGCGCCTCGCACCGGAAGACTCTGCTGGATGTCGCCCGCGACCTCGGGACCATCGCCGGCGTCCGCGCGGAGTGGCGGAGCGTGCTGCTCGCCGCCCTGGCGCACCGGAACGTTCCGGCGCTGGTGGTCTGGGGCGACCACGACCACATCCTGCCCTTCAACCACCTCGAGGCGGCGCTCGCGGCCCTCCCGGGGGCGGAGTCGCACGTCTTCGCCAACACCGGCCACATGCCCCAGATCGAGCGCCCGGACGAGTTCGCCGCCGTGGTTGAGGACTTCCTCGACCGGCGCACCAGCCCCGCAACCCAGTCCCCCGCCACGCAGGCAGGGGCCGAACTGCAGCCGGACCCGGCCTAGGTCAGGGTCCAGGACCGCTTCGACAGTCCGAACCAGAAGCCGTCGATCGCCGTCTTCGCGTTGAGGTCACCGGATTCGTAGGCGGCACCGAGCGCCACGTACAGCGGTGCCCAGTGCTCGCTGCGCGGGTGCGCCTCCCGGGCCGCCGGGGCCTTGTGCAGGAAGTCCAGGATGGAGTCGACGTCGCCGCGGGCCATGGCTTCCTCGGCCCAGTGGTCGAACTCGCGCGAGACCGAGGGCGGCCTGCTGTCGGGGCCGCCCGCGGGGTTGAACCAGCGCAGGTTGTGGGTGGTGAACCCGGATCCGACAATCAGGGTGCCACGGTCGCGCAGCGGGGCCAGGGACCGGCCCAGAGTGAACAGGCCTTCCGGGTCCAGGGTGGGCATGGACATCTGCACTACCGGGACGTCAGCCTCGGGGAACATCTCCTTCAGCGGCACATACGCGCCGTGGTCCAGGCCGCGGCTCTCGTCCCGCTCCACGTGGTGGCCGTGGTCCGCCACCAGCCTAGCCACCTCGGCGGCCAGCTCCGGGGCCTGCGGCGCATCGTAGGTGACCTCGTAGTACTTCTGGGCGAAGCCGCCGAAGTCGTAGACCAGGCCCGGGTTGCGGGTGGTGGCGCTGAGCGTGACCGGAGCGTTCTCCCAATGAGCGGAAATCATCAGCACATCCTTGGGCTTCGCGAAGGTGCCGGACCAGTCGCTGAGTTCCCGGGTCCAGGTGGCGTCATCCGCGAGCGGCGGAGCGCCGTGGCTGAGGAAGAGGACGGGTGCGCGGTCAGCTGTGGATGTCATGCCTCGAGTTTATGAGGTTTTAGTTGAAGTTTCAAGTGTTGTTTGAAATGCTTTGCGGCAGACTGGTCGCGTGACCGGAAACCCCTGGGTGCTGCACGTCGACCTGGACCAGTTCATCGCCGCCGTCGAGGTCCTGCGGCGGCCCGAGCTTGCCGGCAGGCCGGTGATCGTCGGCGGCCGCGGCGATCCCGCCGAGCGTGCGGTGGTCTCCACGGCGTCCTACGAGGCCCGGGCCTACGGCGTCGGCTCCGGGATGCCGCTGCGGGTCGCCGCCCGCAAGGTGCCCGACGCCGTCATCCTCCCCGTCGACCGGGACGCCTACCTGGCCGCCTCGGAGACGGTGATGGCGGTGCTGCGGGACCAGCCCGGCGCCACCGTGCAGGTACTCGGCTGGGACGAGGCATTCGTCGGCATTACGACGGCGGACCCGGAAGCCTACGCCCGGGCCATCCAGGCCGCGGTGCTGGAAGAGACCCGGCTGCACTGCAGCGTGGGCATCGGCGACACGCTGGTCCGGGCCAAGGTGGCCACCGGCTTCGGCAAACCGGCGGGCATCTTCCGGCTCACCGCGGAGAACTGGCTGGAGGTCATGGGCACCAGGCCCACCCGGGAGCTGTGGGGCATCGGCGCCAAGGTCTCCGCCCGGCTGGCCGCGCTGGGCATCACCACCGTGTCCGAACTGGCCGCGGCGGACCCGGCCGCCCTGGTCCCGGAGTTCGGGCCAAAGATGGGCCCCTGGTACGCGGAACTTGGCCGCGGCGACGGTTCCGCCACCGTGGACAGCACCCCCTGGGTTGCGCGCGGGCACAGCCGCGAGACCACCTTCCAACAGGACCTCACCAGCCCCGGCCAGGTCGAATCCGCCCTCCGGGAGCTGGTGGCCCAGGTCCTGGGCGACGTCGCCGCCGAGGGCCGGCCCGTCGTCGGACTTGCCCTCAAGGTCCGCTACGCGCCGTTCACCACCAAAACCCTGGCCCGCAAAATTCCGCAGACCTCGGACGGCGCGGACATCCTGGCCCGCACCCTGGCCATCGCCGCGGAAATCGACCCCGGGCGGCCCATCCGGCTGCTCGGGCTGCGGGCCGAGATGACCATGCCCGACGATGCGCGGCAGGGGCACACACCTACCCGCGGAGGCTGGTGAGGACGAACGGCGCAGTACCTGTTTCTTCCCCGGCGCTGCTTGGAAATTACGTGTTTACAGCCCACGGAGGCGGCCGTAGGGTGCTCGGTTAACAAGGGTTTAGACAACCTTGGGAAGGGATCGATGCACCATGCAAACCACCCGAAACACCACAAGAAAGAGCATTCTCATCAAGGCGCTGGTCACCGCGGGTCTGGTGGTGGCGGCACTCCTGGGCGGCCCCGCGGCGGTCGCCCGGGCGGAGGACAAACCCCTGATCGGCCTGACCTTCGACGACGGGCCCTCACCGCAGCGAACGGCCTTCGTCCTCGACGTCCTGAAACAGAAAGGCGTGAAGGCGACCTTCTTCCTGCAGGGCGTGAACGCCCAGCAGTACCCGGACCTGGTCCGACGGATCAAGGCCGAGGGGCACGTGATCGGCAATCACTCCTGGAACCACCCCAATTTCCCGGAGCTGAGCAACGCCCAGCAGAAGGACCAGATCGACAGCACCAACGCCGCCATCTCGGCCGTTACCGGATCCACCCCGAAACTGCTGCGCTTCCCGTTCGGCAACAGCACCACCTATGCGGCCGGCTACCTCAAGACGCTCGGCATGAGCGGCGGGGTCCTCTGGCACTGGGACGTCGGTAATCCCGGCGACTTCGAGTGCCCCGGCGCCACGGGCGTACAGAACTACGTCATGGCAGAGGCCGCCCCCGGAGCGATCATCCTGCTCCACGACGCCGAAGACGTCCTGAACTGCCCGGCGTCGCAGTGGACCTACCTGTCGTCCACCATCGACGCCCTGCGCGCCGAGGGCTACGACTTCGGGGTGGTGGCGCCGTCGTCGTCCGCCAACCCGGTCAACCAGGGTTCGCCCGCCGTCGTCGTGGCACCCGCGGGTTAGCCCGCACCGACCGGTCCGGGCCGCTCCACGGCGGCCCGGATCCGGTCTTCAAGGCCGGCCAGATCCACGGCGGTTTCCGTATCCACCCGGAGGGTCGTCCCCAGCTCCAGCGGGGCGCCGTGCTCCGACCACTCCGCCCAAGTCGCGTCGACCGTCGCCGGGTCCATGGTGTGGATGGCGTGGCGCACCCGCCGTTCATAGCGCGCCCGGGCGGTCTCCGCGCCGACGTCGCACCAAATCTCCATAATGGCGGGGGCGCCGGACAGGGCGGCCCCTCGTTGCGCGTGCTCCAGGTCGCGGGGCCGGTACCACCAGGATTCGACGACGGCGGCGCCCGGCACCGCCGCCGCCAGTTGCCACATGGTGTCGGACGCGATCTGCCCCAGCCGGCCGCCGGAAACGCAGCCGCCGGTGGTGTCCGCGAGCGTCTCCTTGAGTACGTCCTTGGCGATGACGGGGAGTTGCAGCATGCCGCCGAGCTGGCGGCTGAGGGTGGTCTTACCGGACCCCGGCAGCCCGTTGACCAGAATCAGGGAGGCGGCCATGGGTCAGGACCCACCCTTTACGTCGGCGTGCCGGCGGAGCACCCGCTCTGCGATCCGGCGGGCTGCCAGTTCCGGTGAAATCCGGGTTGTGTCGATAACCTCTGCCTCAGCGTGCAGCCAAGCCTCGGCGGCGTCAGCATACGGTTCAACATAAGCCATGCGGAACGACGACGGGCCAAGGACCTTATCCTTCTGGATTCGGTCCCGGAGCGTCTGTTCGTCCGCATGCAGGACGAAGTGCTGAACCGGGATGCCATAGCCGTCCAGTCCGGCGCTGATTTCCCGCCAGTAGCTCTCTACGAGCACCGTCATCGGAATGACCAGCGTGCCGCCGGTGTACTCGAGGAGCCGGCGGGCGGTCTCCACCACCAGCGGCCGCCAGGGATCCCAATGCTGAAAGTTCCCTAGGTCGGGCAGGGCGGGCGCGATGTCCATGAGAACCTCGCCCACTTTCTCCGCGTCGAAGACCCGGGAATTCGGCAAGAGCTCCTGCACCAGAGCACTCGTCGTCGACTTGCCCGCCCCGTGGGTTCCGTTGATCCACACAATCATGGCTGCACTCTAACCCGGGCCCTTTGCTAGGATCGGCCGGACCGTCCGAAGCAGCAGTGACATCCACGAAGGCGAGGATCCATGAAGGCAGCACTCTACGACGGCTTTGCCGCGAGGTACGCCGCGGAGAACGAGTCCAGTCTCCTCAACGCGCACTACGAGCGGCCCGCCATGCTGGACCTGGCCGGCGACGTCCGGGGCAAGCGGATCCTGGATGCCGGCTGCGGGGCCGGCCCGCTGGCGGAGGCGCTGCTGGCCAGGGGCGCTTCGGTGACTGGGATCGATGTCAGCCCGGCCATGATCGACCTCGCGCGGCGGCGTCTGGGACCGGACGCGGACCTCCACGTCGCTGACCTCGCCGAAGTACTGCCGTTCCCGGACAACACCTTCAACGACGTCGTCTGCTCGCTGGCACTCCACTACCTTGAGGACTGGTCGGCACCCCTGGCCGAGCTTCGCCGCGTCCTGGTCCCGGGCGGCCGGCTGATGCTGTCGGTGAACCATCCGACGGTCAGTGTCGTCAACTATCCCGGCGAGGACTACTTCGCCATCCGGGAGTACTCCGAGGATTACGAGTTCGACGGCGAGCCCGCAGTACTCACCTTCTGGCACCGGCCGCTGCACGCCATGTTCGACGCGTTCTCCGTGGCCAGCTACCGAGTGGTCCGGGTCGCCGAACCTGCCCCCTCGCCGACCACACCCACGGAGCTCCTCCCACCCCGCATCGCCGCCGGCGAACGCTCCGCGTTCCTGTCGTTCATCTTCTTCGTCCTCGAAGCAGTCTGACGCGCCGCCCCAGCAGAAAACCGATCCCCCGCTGGGCGTCCCCTAAACGAAGAATGGGCTCCCGGCGCATGGCGGCTGGTGGTGCGCCGTGCGCCCTCGTTCGCCCCGCCTTGTTACGATCGAGGGGTCCGCGGAAACCGCGGGGACCGGCGGCGCGCCCTGCGGCGTCCGGCGCGCAGTGCACGTCCACCAGTCTGAGGTTGATAGATGGTCCTTCAGGATCGCGCAAAAGCTACCCGAGCGGCGGTCATCGCCGGTGCCGCAGCGGTTTTCGAGGAACAGGGCTACGGCAGCACCAGCCTGACCCAGGTGGCGGAGCGGGCCCAGGTGACCAAGGGCGCCATGTACTTCCACTATCCCTCCAAGGAAGCCCTCGCCCGGGCGGTCATTGCCGAACAGCACCGCTTGGCGGAGGCAGAGGGCCAGCGGGTCCTGGCCAAAGGCCTGCCACCCCTCGAGTCGATGATTCTCATCTGCGCCACCTTTGGGCGCCAGTTGCTTGAGGAACCCGTGGTCCGCGCCGGGACGCGCCTTACGTTCGAGGCCACCTCATTCGGGCCACCGGTCCGGGAGCCCTACGTGGACTGGATCGCCACCATTGAAGAGCTGGCCGCCCAGGCCCGGGCCGCGCATCAGCTGCGGGCCTCCGTCGACGCGGAAGCTTTCGCTCATTACCTGGTGGCCTCTTTCACCGGCGTGCAGATGGTCTCCTGCGTCTTGACCGAACGCCAGGATGTCATGCAGCGCATCGAGCGGATGTGGGACATCATGCTGCCCGGAATCCTGCACGAAGACCTGCTGGAACAGGCCAAGAAGCTGTCCGCGCTCATTCCCCAGGCTGTCCTGGAACCCGCCCCGGCAACGGATTAGACAAAAACCGGACGCCCGTCTTGTTTATGGGACTGACGTGCCCTAAGGTTGTGACATATCCATTAGGAACCGCACTTTTGCGGTAGCTGTGTCGGCGCACAAGATTTTGGGGGGCGCCGACACGGCTTTTTCCGTTTCCCCACGTCCGGACTCACTAAGCGGCGGCTTTCGGGCGCCGACAGCGGAACCAAGGATCGGGGCGGCTACTCCCCGTCGTCCGGCCGGCCCGCCTCGCGGTGCAGCCGGGAACGGGCGCTGTTTTCCACCAGGGTAGGGACGTAGATCCTGATCCGGCCCGTGTCCAGGGAGTGGTATTCCTCCCCCACGATGCTCTCGATGCGGTGCCGGGGAGCCTCGGGAAAGCGTGCCGCGAGGCGCTCGGTAACCTGGCTGATGGTCGATTCCTGCTCAGCGTCGCTCATGCTGTCATTGTGAGCCAGCGGATATTCGCCGTCAATCAATCCACTGCCGTTCCGGGCGGCTTCACCCGGCATTCACCTTCCTGCCGCACAGTTTCCTCCAACCCCGCATCCCCGGGGCCGTTGTTGAGGAAAGGTCACCATGGTGCGTCTTCCCCGGCTGCCCGTTCTGGTGACTCACAGCGGCCGGTTTACCCTCTCGCCCTTCGCCCCCGCCGACGTCGACCCCCTGGCCCGCCTGCTGACGCACGACGCGGTGTGGTCGCAGGGCTACGGCGACGGCGGCCCCCGGCCTGCCACCTACGGCCAACTCATCGAATTCATCCACCGGCGCTACGACGGACTGGCGGTCTTCGCCATCCACCACCACAGGATGCCCGGATCGCCGCTGTTCGCCGGCACCACCGGCATCACCGGCGTCTCGGACGGCAGGGTCAGGGTGGGCCGCACCGTGATCGACCCGGCGCTGTGGGGCACGGGCGCCAACCACGAGGCGAAGGTCGCCGTCTTCGATTGGCTGTTCGCGGCCGGAGCCGACGGGATCGAGTGCGATGTGGACCCTCGCAACGTCCGCTCGCTGAAGTCGCTGACCACCCTGGGGTTCGCCGTCGAGGGCTTCCGCAGGATCCCGTCGCCCGCCACGGACTCCGGCTGGCGGGACATGGCCGTCCTCGTCCTCCCCGCGGAAGCCTGGCCCGAAGCCCGGGCGCGGGCGGTGCGGACGATTGCTGCCGCACGGCGGGCCTTGGGCGCTCCCGCCTAGCGCTGCCGGAGGCGAATATTTGCGTGTTTTGCCGGGCGGCGGCCCGCCCCGGGGTACCTTTAGGGAGTTGCCGAACATTTCGGCATCGCTGTTGGAAGGTAAGGGGACATGGCACCGGTTATTGTCGACGGCGGCAAGGGCAGCGTTGAGCTCGACGACGGCGGTTACGTGCACCTGCGCTGGCTGCCCAAGGTGGACATCCAGGTCGAGGACGCCCGTGCCGCGATGGCCACCGTGAACGACGTCTGCCAGGACCAGCCCCATCCCATGCTCGTGGACATGGCCTCGGTCGCGTCGGTGAGCCGGGAGGCTCGGGCCATCTGGTCCATCCCCTGCAGCGCCTCGCGCATCGCGCTGCTGGGCCGGTCGCCCGTGGACCGTGTCCTGGCGAACTTCTTCCTCGGCGTGCACATCCCGCCGTGTCCCACCCGGTTCTTTACCTCCCGTGACGACGCCCTGGCGTGGCTCACTACCGGACAAGCTGGTCCCACGGCGTGAGCCCTGACGGGGAGACCGCCGATCCACGGCTGCAGGAACTCGTCGAAGGAATTGTCCGCCTGGCCGCCGGCGACCTCGAGGCACGGCTCGTTGCCTCCGAGAACGGTGACGAGATCGATGCGGTGATCACCGGCATCAACCTGCTGGCGGAGGAACTCGGCCACATCCACGCAGAACTTGAGGAGCGCGTGGCCGCCCGGACGGCCATGCTGCGCCGGACCCAGGTGGAACTGGAACTTATGGCCAAGACGGATGCCCTGACCGGCCTGGCCAACCGGCACCTGCTCAGCGAACGGATCCGCGACGCCATCGCGGCCACCTCCGACGCCGCCAGGGTCCCCGCCGTGCTGGTGCTGGACCTCGACTCCTTCAAAGCCATCAATGACACCCTCGGCCACAGTGCCGGCGACGCGGTGCTGGTGGAGGTCTCCCGACGCCTGCTCTCGGTGGTCCGGGCCGAGGACACCGTAGCGCGCCTCGGCGGCGACGAGTTCGCCGTCCTCATCGACGGCGCCACGGAGGAAGAGACCCTCGCCATCGCCCAGCGCGCCCGCGACGCGCTGCAGGAAAGCGTGAAGATCGGCTCCGAGACCGTCTGGACCACGGCCAGCATCGGCGTCTGCATCCAACGCGCCGGCTACTCGCCCGAGGACCTTATCCGCGACGCGGACATCGCCATGTACCAGGCCAAGTCCGAGGGCCGGAATAAGGTCCGCCGTTTCCATCCGGACATGCTCGACGCCGTCCTGGAACGGTCGCGGATCACCTCCGAGCTGCGCAGCGCCGCCGCCGGCGGGGAACTCGCCCTGCTGTACCAGCCGGTGGTGGAGCTCGCCACGGGGAGGATCGCCGGCGTCGAGGCCCTGGTCCGGTGGCACCACCCCGTCCACGGCACCATCATGCCGGACCTGTTCATTGGCATCGCCGAGGAGACCGGGCTGATCCTGGAACTGGGCCGATGGGTGCTCCAGGAAGGCATCGCCCAGCTGGGCCGCTGGAAGGCCGAGGCCCCGGATCTGGCCAACTTCGGACTCCATATGAACCTCTCCGCCGCGGAACTCCTGCGCAACGACCTGGTCGACGACGTCCGGGAAACCTTGGCACGCCACGGCGTGGAGCCCCGCCGCCTGGTCCTCGAGATCACCGAGACCGTCCTCATGTCCCGCGGCGCCGGTGAGGAGCAAATCCTGCACCGGCTGCGGGACCTCGGCGTCGGGCTTCAGATCGATGATTTCGGAACCGGGTACTCCTCGATCAGCTACCTGCGCTCCCTCCCGGCGGACACCGTTAAGGTGGACCAGTCCCTGATCCGCAACCTCGAATCGGACCCCCGGCAGCACAAGTTCGTCGCCGCCGTGCTGCAGCTGATCTCGGCCGCCGAGCTGAACGCCATCGTCGAAGGCATCGAAACCGAGGGCCAGGCGTCCCGGCTGCAGGCCATGGGCTGCCAGTACGGCCAGGGCTACCTGTACGGGCGCCCGGTCGACGCCGCGCAGGTGCTCGAACGGCTCCGCGCCGCGGTCCAGCCCCGGTAGAGTAAGCGGATGTCCAAGCTCTGGCAGCAGCTGCTCCTTGTCCCGACGGTGGTGCGCCTGACCTCCAAGGCCCCGCGGGACCCGCACACGGCGTGGGACCGGTATTGGACCGGCGTCCGCGCGACCGGCAGCGACGGCGATGTCCTCTGGGATTCGGATTCCGCTGCGGAACACGCCCAGTACGCCCGTGTCCTGCTGGACGCCTTCGATCCGGCCCTGCCCGTCATCGACGTCGGCTGCGGCAACGGCACGCACACCCGCTGGCTGGCCGGGCTCTTCCCGCAGGTCCTCGGCATCGACGTCTCCCCCGGGGCCGTCGCCCGCGCGGCCCACGAGGCCCGAAACATCCCCAACGCCGACTTCCTGGCCGTCGACGCCACCGGCGAAGGCGCCGGAGCGCAGCTCCTGGACCGGCTCGGTCCGGCGAACGTGTTTGTCCGGGGCGTCTTCCACGTGTTGGATCCCGCGCACCAGGCCGCACTGGCCGCGAACCTTCGCACGCTGGTGGCCGGCCAGGGCCAGGTGTTCCTCGCCGAAACTAACTTCCCCGGATCGAGCCTGGACTACCTCACCGCGCTCGGCGCCAGCCACCACCACGTCCCCCGGCAATTGGAGCGGGCCCTGCAGCACCTCCCCCGGCCGGGACGGTTCGGCGGGAAGGAACGGCAGCGGGCCTTCCCGGCCTCTGAGTGGGAGCTGCGTTCCGAGGGGCCGATCAACATCGAAGTCGTTCCGATGAAGCCGGAGGGGCTCCCCCAGCAGGTTCCCGGCTACTTCGCCCTGCTCAAGGGAGTGTAGGGCCGGTGCCGGCACGTGCCGAGGTGGTCCTGGTTCACGGCCTGTGGCACCAACCCCGGCACTTCGCCAAGCTCGTCGAGGAACTGCGTTCGCGGGGCCTGACGGTCCATGCGCCCCACCTTCATCGCGGCTCGCTCGCCGCCGACACGGACGCCGTCCAATCCGTCGTCGATTCCTGCGCATCCTCGCCGCTGGTCCTGGGGCACTCCTATGGCGGGTCCGTCATCACCGGGCTTGAGCGGATCAGCCACCTCCTCTACGTCGCGGCCTTCGTCCCGGCGACTGGAGAGAGCGGCGCCTCCCTCGGCGGACGGGCGGCCCTCATCAACAGCATCGTCGAGCACCACGACGACGGGACCTCACGCCTGCGGCCGGAGTTAGCCGGAGACCTCCTTTATGCCGACTGCAGTCCCGAAGACCGAGCCAGGGCCACGTCCCTGCTCGTTCCCCAGCGTTCGGGGCACGGCCGCGGTGTCCCGGCACGGACCGCCTGGCTGACGACGCCGAGCACGTACATCGTCTGCCGGCAGGACAAGGCCCTCGACCCCACGCTCCAGTTGCGGATGGCCCGCCGGTGCACCACGTACGAGGCCCTGGATTCGGGCCACTCCCCGTTCCTTAGCCAGCCCGGCGCCGTCGCGGACGCCGTCGTCGCAATCCTCTCCTCCCACTGACTGTGCGTTCCTCGCAATTTGTCAGACTCGTCGCCTAACGTGGGGCGAAGGCCGCACCGGCGGCCGTGGGATTTGCGACGGAAGGCAGACGTGGATTACATCAAACTCGGCAACACCGGCATGGACATCTCACCGCTGGCCCTGGGCTGCATGACGTACGGGGACCCCGAGCGGGGACCGCACCCGTGGACCCTGCCCGAGGAGGAGAGCCGTCCACTGATCCGGCAGGCCGTGGACGCGGGAATCAACTTCTTCGACACGGCGAACGTCTACTCCAACGGCTCCAGCGAGGAGATCGTGGGCCGCGCCCTTGCCGAGTTCACCCGCCGCGAGGACACCGTCATCGCCACGAAGGTCCACGGCGTCATGCGCCCCGGCCCCAACGGGCGCGGACTCTCTCGCAAGGCCATCTTCGCGGAACTGGACGCCAGCCTCACCCGGCTGGGCACCGACTACATCGACCTTTACCAGATCCACCGCTGGGACCCTTCGACGCCGATCGAGGAGACGCTCGAGGCGCTGCACGACGTCGTCAAGGCCGGCAAGGTGCGCTACATCGGCGCGTCCTCGATGGCGGCCTGGCAGTTCAGCAAGGCGCTCTACCTGCAGCAGCTCAACGGCTGGACCCGGTTCGTCACCATGCAGGACCACTACAACCTGGTCTACCGCGAGGAGGAACGCGAGATGTTCCCGCTCTGCGCCGACCAGAAGATCGGGGTGCTGCCCTGGAGCCCGCTGGCCCGCGGCAAGCTCACCCGGGACTGGGACGAGAAGACCAACCGCTCGGAAAAGGATGAGTTCGGCAAGACCCTCTACAGCGCCGAGAGCAGCGACCGGGCCGTTGCCGACGCCGTGCGCACCATCGCCGAGCGCCGCGGCGTGCCCCGCGCCCAGGTTGCCCTTGCGTGGGTACGCGCCAACAGCGTGGTCAGCGCACCGATCGTAGGCGCCAGCAAGGCCCAGCACCTGGAGGACGCCCTCGCCTCGCTGGAGCTGACGCTGACGCCGGAGGAGATGGCGGAGCTGGAGAGCCCGTACGTCCCGCACGAGGTCGCGGGCTACTAGGGACCGTACCCGGTGCACTGGCCGCCGGACGCCAGCGGCCGGACGCCGGATGCAGCAGCGGGCGCGGCCCCTGGGTGCGGCCCGCCGGTGCCGCGCCCGGCCGCCGGGCTGCCCCGCGCTTAGCGTGTGGTAGGACGGCGTGGGACAATAGAAAGGATGACTTCCTCAACTTCCCCCTCCGACGCCCCCGACCGTACCCGCGCGAAGGGCGGCGACGCCGTCGGCAGCGCACGCCCGCAGGTCCGCCCGACGGCGGAAGGCTGGGAGCAGGCGCGCACCTCGGAGGGCCGGCCAGTCCTCCAGTTCGCCTCGCCGCGGGTGAAGCAGCCGCCGGCGCACCTCGCTGACCTCACGCTGGAGGAGCGCGCCGCGAAGCTCAAGGAGATGGGTGCTCCCGCGTTCCGCGCGAAGCAGCTCTCCACGCACTACTTCCAGCACTGGACCACGGATCCGGCGGCGATGAGCGACCTGCCCAAGGCCGGCCGCGAGGAGCTCGTGGCCGAGATGTTCCCGCCGCTGCTGACCGAGGTCCGCCGCCTCCGCACGGACAACGGGGACACCATCAAGTTCCTCTGGCGGTTGTTCGACGGCGCCCTGGTCGAGTCCGTGCTGATGCGCTACCCCGGCCGGATCACGCTCTGCGTGTCCTCGCAGGCCGGCTGCGGCATGAACTGCCCGTTCTGCGCCACCGGCCAGGCGGGGCTGACCCGCAACATGTCCACCGCGGAGATCGTGGACCAAGTGGTCGCCGCGAACCGTGCCATCGCAGCGGGCGAGCTGGGCCCCAAGGAGCACGACGACGAGCGCGTCACCAACATTGTCTTCATGGGCATGGGTGAACCGCTGGCCAACTACAAGCGCGTCATGGCGGCGCTGCACCGCTTCGTGGACCCGTCCCCCGAGGGACTGGGGATGTCGGCCCGCAACATCACCGTCTCCACCGTGGGCCTGGTCCCGGCCATCCGCAAGCTGGCCGACGAGGAAATTCCGGTCACCTTCGCACTGTCACTGCACGCGCCCGACGACGAGCTCCGCGACGAGCTGATCCCGGTGAACAACCGCTGGAAGGTCGACGAGGCCATCGACGCCGCGTACGAGTACTACCGGAAGACCGGCCGGCGCGTCAGCATCGAATACGCGCTGATCAAGGACATGAACGACCACCCGTGGCGCGCCGACCTGCTGGCCAAGAAGCTGAACCAGCGCGGCCGCGGCTGGGTGCACGTCAACCCGATCCCACTGAACCCGACGCCGGGTTCCATCTGGACCGCCTCGGAGAAGCCGGTGGCCCAGGAGTTCATCGCCCGGCTGCGCGCCGCCGGGGTCCCCTGCACCCTCCGTGACACCCGCGGCAAGGAGATCGACGGCGCCTGCGGCCAGCTCGCCGCCGCCGACGAGTAGTCCCTTCGGGCCCGCAGGGGAACGGAATCGTGGAGTTCAACCGCCTGCTACAAATCCGGCGGATCTATGCCCAGCCTGCGGCGCTTGAGCTTCCCCGGGGCAGGGAGATCGTCGCACGATGGCCGGACGCCGACGTCGTCCTTATCGATAGCCACTGGAACATCCCGGAAGTCCACGGGGATGAAACGAACGTGCCCCGCTGGTCCAGGATCAAGACGGAATCGCTGGTCCTCGGCGTCAAGAAATCGCTGACCGTTAAGCCCAACGGCCGCTCGGCGGATTTCATTGCGCCCTCGACGGCGAACGGCTGCGCCATGGCGTGCGCCTACTGCTACGTCCCCCGGCACAAGGGGTACAGCAACCCGGTCACCGTGTTTGCGAACATCCACGACATCGCCCGGACGCTGGAGCGGCATGCCACGCGCCAGGGCATCAAGCTGGAGCCCAACCAGTGCGACCCGGAACTCTGGGTGTACGACATCGGCGAGAACAGCGACTGCTCCGTCGACGCCCTGATCAGCGACAACGTGGAAGAGTTGGTCACGCTTTTCCGGGACCTGCCAAACGCGAAGCTGTCTTTTGCCACAAAATACGTGAACCCGGCGATGCTCGCGTGGGACCATGGCGGCCACACCAGGATCCGGTTCTCTTTGATGCCGGCGGCTCTGGCGAAGTCGATTGACGTCCGAACGTCCCCGGTGGCTGAACGAATGGCCGCCATCAACGACTTCGTTGAAGCCGGCTATGAGGTGCACGTGAACTTCTCCCCCGTCGTCATCACGGACACCTGGCTCGACGATTGGGAGGAACTGCTCCGTCAGCTCGACGCCACCCTGACTGACGCCGCGAAGGCCCAACTTGCGGCGGAAGTGATCTTCCTGACGCACAACGAGGGACTCCATGAGGTCAATCTAGGCTGGCATCCGCAGGCTGAGCAGGCACTTTGGCGCCCGGACCTGCAGGAGTCAAAGGTCTCGTCGAACGGCTTCACGAACGTCCGCTACCGGTCGGGAGCCAAGGCACGCTACGTGCGGCAACTGACCCAGCTCATTGCAGACATCGCGCCCTATTGTCGTATCCGCTACGCGTTCTGAGGGAGGCTTGGAGCTGGTTGGCAGTCCCTGATCTTACGCGCCGGCGTGCTATCTCTCGCCGGTCCCGGACACGGATGGGCCTGCGTCCGGGTTTAAATGTCGGTGCTTCGCCCTAGTGTTGAGTCATGGAGAGCGGAGAGGCTTTCGATTATGGCGTCAATGCAGGCATCAGGGCGGCGGTAGCGGCCCTGAAGAAGTCCGCCGCCGCGCTTGAGCGGCTGCTCTCCTGCCCCGTGGCTGGCCCTGCGCTCGGGCCCGAGGCCGATCCCGCCCGGCTGCTCGCCGACGCCTGCCTGGATGGACTGGCGGAAGTTGCGCGTCTGGAATCCCGTACGGCGGCGCTGAAGGTGCACCTGGCCGGCGAGTACGTTCGGCTCGAGGATGTGCTTGCCGGACCTGCCACAACGCCTCAGGAATGCACCGCACGGGAGATGGGCACCGTCGCGGAAATTGCCGGTGTCCTCACGATCAGTGAACGGTCTGCCGCGGCGCTAATTTCCGAAGCTTTGGCCCTGACGTCGTCGCTTCCCCTGACGCTGGGCGCGCTGCGTGCCGGCGAGGTTTCCTGGCAGCACGCCCGGATCATGGTGGACGAAGCTTCGAGTCTCTCCCCCGCCGGTGCTGCGGCTCTGGAGCAGCATTTTCTCGACCCGGACGCCTCCTCACCGGCTCGCGCCTGTTACGCGGGTGAACTCATCCCCGCACGGTTCAGGGCGAAGGCCAGAACGTGGCGCGAGCGGCACCATCCGGACTGCATCGAGGCCCGGCACACCCGCGGCACGGCCGACCGGCGGGTGGAGTTTCATCCCGACCGCGACGGCATGGCCTGGCTCAACGCCTACTTGCCGGCGGTGGAGGCGGCCGGAATCTTCGATCGGCTCACCTCCGCCTCCCGTGCTTTGCAGGGACCGGACGAGCCGCGGACACTGGCCCAGCTCCGTGCGGACGTGGCCGTTACCCTGTTGCTGGCCGACCGTTCCGATGGCTACGTCGACGGCGACGCCGGCCCTGGTCTTGAAGGGACCGCCTCCGCGTCCACCATTAGCCGGGCGCCGGTCCCGCGGGCGCAGGTGCTGGTCACCGTCCCGGTGCTATCACTACTGGGGCTGACCGATGAGCCTGCAACGCTGGATGGCTTCGGACCGATCCCGCCGTCGACGGCCAGGAGGCTGGTGGCGGACGGGGCGGACTCGTTCTACCGGGTGCTGGTGGATCCCCGGGATGGTGCGCCACTGGAGATCGGCCGCACCAGCTACCGGATCCCCAAGGCAATGCGGCAATGGCTTCGGCTGCGGGACGCCAAGTGCTCCTTCCCAGGTTGTAACAACTCATCCCTCGATACGGATGCAGATCACCTGCTGGCCTGGGCGAAGGGCGGGACCACCGGGATTAGCAACCTCGGCCAGCCCTGCCGGAAGCACCACCGACTCAGACACACCACGGCTTGGCAGCCGACGCCGGCTACGCCTCAGGAGCCGCCGGAATGGGTCTCCCCCACCGGACGCCGCTACCGCAGCGAACAGCAGGATTGGGAACCGCCGCTTTGGCCGGATTCCCTCTCAGCCCTGCCCGGATACTCCGGTGAACCGAGCCTCGAAGACGCTGCCGGCTTCTGAATAGTTTCGGTATTCCCTTCCGTCCGCGACGGGAGCAAGATTCCACTGCGCAGACCTGCGCCTCAACCAGCACTTAGGAGGGCATTCCAATGTCCAGCATCGAATCCTTCAGCGGAATTGGCGTCTACGAGATGCAAAGCGCGGCGGCCAGGGAGGTGCAGCGCATCATGGCCGAGGCCAAAGGCGACCGCCTGAAGGCCGACAAGATCGTGCTCAGCAAACTGCACGAGCTGAACTTCATCACCGAGGCAGAGCTGCCGGTACTGACCCACATCTGCGAGCTCGGCCACAAGGCCACCGGAGGCAAGCACGACGCCGCCAAGGCCTACCACGAGGTCAAAAAGGCGTACGAGGAACTCATGATGAAGGGCAACGCCAGCCCGGTCGCCCTGGCCTACGCCTCCGGCGCCGTCGGATCCTACGTCTCCGACGACGGCGGCGGCGGAGGAACCACGGTGGTCTACAAGAAGTCGGGAAGCAACTGGCAGGGCACGCTGTCCGGCGCGGGCGGAGTGATCGGCGGCTACTTCGGTGGCGCCGGTGGCGCGGCCCTGGGTGCCGCCGTCGGCAGCGTGGTCGGAAAGATCATCGACGAGTGCTGAAGCGACGCGGATATCCCCCGGTACCCCGCCGCCAACACAGAACGGCCCCGCACAGGAGGTGCGGGGCCGTCCTCAAATGCGATGCTGACTGAGGAGACTAGAAATCCCAGTCCTCATCCTCGGTATTGACGGCCTTGCCAATGACGTACGACGAGCCCGACCCGGAGAAGAAGTCGTGGTTCTCGTCGGCGTTCGGCGACAGGGCCGAGAGGATCGCCGGGTTCACGTCGGTGACGGAGGCGGGGAACATGGCCTCGTAGCCGAGGTTCATCAGGGCCTTGTTGGCGTTGTAGTGCAGGAACTTCTTGACATCCTCGGCCAGGCCGACGCCGTCGTAGAGATCGTGGGTGTACTGGACCTCGTTCTCGTACAGCTCGAAGAGCAGCTCGAAGGTGTAGTCCTTGATCTCCTGGCGCTTCTCCTCGGAGACCTTCTCCAGGCCCTTCTGGAACTTGTAGCCGATGTAGTAACCGTGGACGGCCTCATCGCGGATGATCAGGCGGATCAGGTCGGCCGTGTTCGTCAGCTTGGCCCGCGAGGACCAGTACATCGGCAGGTAGAAGCCGGAGTAGAACAGGAAGCTCTCCAGCAGGGTGGAGGCCACCTTGCGCTTCAGCGGGTCGTCGCCCTGGTAGTAGTCCATGACGATCTGGGCCTTCTTCTGAAGGTTCTCGTTCTCGGTGGACCAGCGGAACGCCTCGTCGATCTCCTTGGTGGAGGCCAGCGTGGAGAAGATCGAGGAGTAGCTCTTGGCGTGCACGGACTCCATGAACGCGATGTTCGTGTAGACGGCTTCCTCGTGCGGGGTGACCGCGTCCGGGATCAGCGAGACGGCGCCGACGGTGCCCTGGATGGTGTCCAGCAGGGTCAGGCCGGTGAACACCCGCATGGTGAGCTGCTGCTCGGCCGGCGTCAGGGTGTTCCACGACTGGACGTCGTTGGACAGCGGCACCTTCTCCGGCAGCCAGAAGTTGTTGACCAGGCGGTTCCAGACGTCCACGTCCTTGTCGTCCTGGATGCGGTTCCAGTTGATCGCCTCGACGTGGCTCAGCAGCTTGACCTTCTCGGTCATGTCATCCCCTCAATGTTGGGTTGGTTCTCTAAGTTAAAGCGTACGACGGCGGGCGGGCGCCCGCCGTCGTACTCGCATGCCTCAGTCGGAGGCTAGAGCATGCAGGAGACGCAGCCCTCTACCTCGGTCCCTTCCAGCGCGAGCTGGCGGAGACGGATGTAGTAGATGGTCTTGATGCCCTTCTTCCAGGCGTAAATCTGGGCCTTATTGATGTCACGCGTGGTGGCGGTGTCCTTGAAGAACAGCGTCAGGGACAGGCCCTGGTCCACGTGCTGCGTGGCGGCGGCGTAGGTGTCGATGACCTTCTCGTAGCCGATCTCGTACGCGTCCTCGTAGTACTCCAGGTTGTCGTTCGTCAGGTACGGCGCCGGGTAGTACACGCGGCCCAGCTTGCCTTCCTTGCGGATCTCGATCTTGGACGCCACCGGGTGGATCGAGGAGGTGGAGTTGTTGATGTAGGAGATCGAGCCGGTCGGCGGGACGGCCTGCAGGTTCTGGTTGTAGATGCCGTGCTCCATGACGGAAGCCTTCAGCTCGCGCCAGTCATCCTGGGTGGGGATGTGGATGTTCTGGAACAGCTCGGCAACCTTCGCCGTCTCCGGGACCCACTCGCGGTTGATGTACTTCTCGAAGAACTCGCCGGAGGCGTACTTGGACTTCTCGAAGCCGCCGAAGGTCTGGCCGGTCTGGATGGACAGCTTGTTGGAGGCGCGGACCGCGTGGAACAGCACCGTGTAGAAGTAGATGTTCGTGAAGTCCAGGCCCTCTTCGGAGCCGTAGTGGACCCGCTCGCGGGCCAGGTAGCCGTGCAGGTTCATCTGGCCGAGGCCGATCGCGTGGCTCTGGTCGTTGCCGCGGGCGATCGAGGGCACCGAGGTGATGTTGGACATGTCGGAGACCGCGGAGAGGGACCGGATGGCCGTCTCGATGGTCAGGCCGAAGTCCGGCGAGTCCATGGTCTTCGCGATGTTCAGCGAGCCCAGGTTGCAGGAGATGTCCTTGCCGGTGGCGTCGTAGGACAGGTCATCGTGGTACGTCGTGGGCTGGGAGACCTGGAGGATCTCGGAGCACAGGTTGGACATGATGATCTTGCCGTCGATCGGGTTTTCCCGGTTCACGGTGTCCTCGAACATGATGTACGGGTAGCCGGATTCGAACTGGATCTCGGCGAGGGTCTGGAAGAACTCGCGCGCCTTGATCTTGGTCTTCTTGATCCGGGAGTCGTCCACCATCTCGTAGTACTTCTCGGTGACCGAGACGTCGGAGAACGGCATGCCGTAGACCTTTTCGACGTCGTACGGGGAGAACAGGTACATGTCCTCGTCCCGCTTGGCGAGCTCGAAGGTGATGTCCGGGATCACGACGCCGAGGGAGAGGGTCTTGATGCGGATCTTCTCGTCCGCGTTCTCGCGTTTGGTGTCGAGGAAGCGGTAGATGTCCGGGTGGTGCGCGTGCAGGTACACCGCACCGGCACCCTGGCGGGCACCGAGCTGGTTGGCGTAGGAGAAGCTGTCTTCGAGGAGCTTCATCACGGGGATGACGCCGGAGGACTGGTTCTCGATCTGCTTGATCGGGGCGCCCACCTCGCGGATGTTGGTCAGCGCGAAGGCCACCCCGCCGCCGCGCTTGGACAGCTGCAGTGCGGAGTTGATGGAGCGGCCGATCGACTCCATGTTGTCCTCGATGCGGAGCAGGAAGCAGGAGACCAGCTCGCCGCGCTGCTTCTTGCCGGCGTTCAGGAACGTCGGGGTGGCCGGCTGGAAGCGGCCCTCGATGATCTCGTCGACCATCTGGGTGGCCAGCTGCTCGTCTCCGCGGGCCAGGTGCAGGGCCACCATGCAGACGCGGTCCTCGTAGCGCTCCAGGAAGCGCTTTCCGTCGAACGTCTTCAGCGTGTAGGAGGTGTAAAACTTGAACGCGCCGAGGAAGGTCTCGAAGCGGAACTTCTTCTTGTAGGCGCGGTTGAAGAGCTCGCGGATGAAGTTCATCGTGTACTGGTCGAGGGTTTCCCGCTCGTAGTACTCGTTCTTCACCAGGTAGTCGAGCTTTTCCTCGAGGTCATGGAAGAACACGGTGTTGTTGTTCACGTGCTGCAGGAAGTACTGGTGAGCGGCCTCGCGGTCGGCTTCGAACTGGATCTCGCCGTTCGGACCGTAGAGGTTCAGCATGGCGTTGAGCTCGTGGTAGCCCAGGCCCTGGTAGGCGGCCGGCAGGGCCGGCTTCTCGCCCGCCACGGTGTGCTTTTCCACGGCGTGAGCCCCGGTCACTTCGTCTGCGACAGTCGTGTCCAAAATTCTTCCAATCCTTGTTGTACTCGGCCGACGTCTTCCGGCGTCCCCATGAGTTCGAATCGATATAGGTGCGGGACGTTGCATTTGGCGGCGATGATGTCGCCGGCCATGCAGTAGTTGTCCCCGAAATTCGTGTTGCCCGCCCCGATCACTCCACGGAGCTGTTGCCGGTTCCTCGGGTCGTTCAGAAAGCGGATGACCTGCTTCGGAACGGATCCCTCTCCCCCGGTCCCGCCGTAGGTGGGAACCACCAGGACATACGGCTCGGTGGCCACGAGCGCCGGTTCCCTCGCCAGGAGGGGAATGCGGGCGGCGTCGACGCCGAGCTTCCGGACGAAGCGACGGGTGTTTTCCGACGTAGAGGAGAAGTAGATGAGGTGGCTGCCGGTGGTCTGCACTGGCTGTGAATCCGTGGCTGAGTCCACGGTCGTCGCTGCCAGCGGCGGCCCGGCGGTTGCCGGTGCGGCCATGGTCGTCACCTCATCCGGTGTGGTGCTGCTGTGGGAAGGCTTTCAGGCGACCGCGACGGCGGTGGCCTGGGCCAGTTCCTCGATCTTGTCCGGGCGGAAGCCGGACCAGTGGTCCTGGTCGGTCACGACGACCGGGGCCTGCATGTAGCCCAGGGACTTGAGGCGCTCGAGGGCCTCGGCATCCTGGGAGATGTCGACGCTCTGGTAGGCGATGCCCTTCTTGTCGAGCGCGCGGTAGGTTGCGTTGCACTGCACGCAGGCCGGCTTCGTGTAAACCGTTACGGTCATGTCCTGGTCCCCTTAGTTGAAGTCTGTGGTTCGGGTCCGGTGGGGCCTGCCCGGTATTGCTTTCGCGTCCCGGAACCCGCCTCGCCTTGCGGCCTGTAACCGCTCCGCTCGAACTGTATGTCGATACTACATGTAGTGCAAGAGCCCGGCGCGGACCCCAAGATGATGTATTACAAGTATGTCATTTAACCCACCGTTAATCCACAAGCAGAGGCCCTCAAAATGTCCGGATTCGCGGCTTTTTCTGCGTCCCCGTCCACACCCTGTGGACTAGTTAGCCACAATTAACCATCCCGCGTGTCGCACATCTACGGCGTGTCGCGGGGCGCTTCCCTGGTGGCCCTGAGTGGGCGGCGGCACTACATGTAGTGCTCGGCGGCACGGGCGCCTGTGGGTGACGGCACGCGTTCCTGTGCGTGAGGCCACGGGCTCGCGTGGGTGAGGGCACGTCCCGGAGTGGGTGACGGCACGCCCCCGGGTGGACGAAAAGGAGGGTGGCCGGCACGACAGAAGGCGGCCACCCTCCGGTGGCCGCCTTCTGTATTTAGTGTGGAGCGCTCCTACTCGGGGCGGCTGCTGAGGATCTGGTCCACGCCCATCCGGCCCTCGGCGAAGCTGCGCAGCGCGCCCACCAGGTAGAGCCGCCAGACGCGGACGATCTCCTCGCCCATCATGGCGACGGCGGCGTCGTGGTTCTCCTCGAACCGCTCGTACCAGGCCTCCAGGGTGTAGACGTAGTGCCGGCGCATGCCCTGGACGCCCTCAATCTCCAGCCCCGCGTCCTCCAGGAAGCCCAGCGTCTCCCCCACCGGACGCATGTGCATGTCCGGCGCGATGAAGGATTCGATGAAGGGGCCTCCGCCGGGGTGCTTGCCGTGGCGGGACATCTGCTGGATCAGGACCTTGCCGCCGGGCTTGACGTTGTTGAACAGCGCGGCCGCGTAGACCGGGTAGTTCTTCTGGCCCACGTGCTCGCCCATCTCCAGGGAGGCGACGGCGTCGAACGGGCCGTCCGGGATTTCCCGGTAGTCCTGGACGCGGATGTCGACGCAACCCTCGAGCCCGCGTTCCTTGACCCGGCGGTCGATGAACGCCTTCTGCTCCACGGAGAGGGTGACGCCCACGACGTCGACGCCGTAGTGCTGGGCCGCGTGCAGGCTCAGCGAGCCCCAGCCGCAGCCGATGTCGAGCATCCGCATGCCGGGCTTGAGCCCGATCTTGCGGCAGACCAGGTCCAGCTTGTCCCGTTGCGCGTCCTCGAGCCCGTAGCCCTCGGCGGCGTGGCTGTCTTCGAGGTGGTTGGTCCAATACCCGCTGGAGTAGGCCATCTGCGGGTCGAGGATCAGCTCGTAGTAGTCGTTGCTGAGGTCGTAATGGTGGCTGATCGCGGCACGATCCCGGAGCAGGCTGTGCAGCCGGCCCTTGACCTTGGCCTGGCTGGCCGGCGGCTCGGGCGGGGCGCCCAGGGCACCGGCCTCCTTGGCGATCCTGGCCACGCCGGCCAGCAGCGCCGGGGTGGGGCGGATACCGGCAAGGTTGCGGTCCCGGACCACCTTCCAGATGTGGGCCAGGGCCGAGTTGAGGTCGCCATCGAGATCGAGTTCGCCGGTGACGTAGGCCTGCGCGGCGCCCAGCTCACCGGGCGCCCAGAGCAGACGCCGGATCGCGGCGGGCGAGTTCAGCCGCACCGTGGGGGCGCCGGCCGGACCGGCCTCGCTGCCGTCCCAGACGACCAGCCGGACGGGCAGTTCGCCGCGGACCACCGGGCGCAGGACCTCGGCAATGGTGCCGGCCAGTCCCCCGCTCACTTGGTGCCCCGCTCGTGAGCCGAGGCCTGGGTGGCAGCGGCCTTGGCGGCGGAGGCCCGGGTGGAGACCTTGTCCAGCACGATCTGCTGCACGTTCAGGTATCCGGTTTCGAACCCGGCCCGCGAGTAGCAGAGGTAGAACAGCCACATCCGCTGGAAGATCTCGTCGAAGCCCAGGGCGCGGACGTCCCCGCCGCGGGCCATGAACCGCTCCTCCCAGAGGCGCAGGGTCTGCGCGTAGTGCTCACCCATGGCGAGGCGTTCGCGGACGCGAAGGCCGGTCTGCTTCTCGGTGATCTCTTCGATGGCGCGGACCGACGGGATCACGCCGCCCGGGAAGATGTACTTGTGCACCCAGGTATAGCTGGTGCGGGTCGCGATCAGCCGGTCGTGACCGATGGTGATGGCCTGGATGGCCACCTTGCCGCCGGGCGCCAGGACCCGCTCGATGGTCTTGAAGTAGGTTGCCCAGTACTCGTAGCCCACGGCCTCGATCATCTCGACCGAGACCACGGCGTCGTACTGTCCCTGCACGGCGCGGTAGTCCTTGAGGTCGATGGTGACGGCGTCGGCGTACCCGGCCTCGGCCACCCGCTTCCGGGCCAGCTCCTGCTGTTCGCTGGAGAGCGTGACGGAGTAGACGGTGGCCCCCCGGGCGGCCGCGCGCAGGGCAAGCTCGCCCCAGCCGGTGCCGATTTCGAGGACCCGGGTGCCCGCGGTGACGCCGGCCTTGTCCAGCAGCCGGTCGATCTTGGCCTGCTGTGCCGCGGCGAGATCGTCCCAGACCACTGCGCGCAGCGCGTCGCCGCTTTCGGGGAACAGCGCGCTGGAGTAGGTCATGGTGCTGTCGAGGAAGGTCGCGAACAGGTCGTTCGAGAGGTCATAGTGCCGGGAGATGTTCGAGCGGGTGTTCTGCTCTGTGTTCTTCTCGGTCCGGGGAGTGCGGGGCAGGTAGAGCCCGCGGAGCTTCTGCAGCGGTTCGGGCACCAGCTTCCCCACCCGGGCGGCGAAGACCTCCATCACGGCGGTGAGGTCGTCCGCGTCCCAGTCGCCGGCCATGTAGGACTCGCCCAGGCCGATCAGTCCGCCGTCGCCCAGGCGGGCCGCGAAGTCGTCGGGACGGTGCATGGTCATGACCGGGTGACCCTGGCCAGCCTCGCCCAGGACGGAGCCGTCCGGGTAGCGGACCTCCAGGGGCAGGCGCTGCACGGCGGTGCGGAAGATGGCGTCGGCCACGCGGCCGGCCACCTTGGCCTTGATCCCGGCGGGGACGGTGGCGATGCTCGGCCAGATGGCGGCGTCGACGACGGCGGGTGCCGGGGGCACGGTGTACGGCACCGGGGATCCGGCGGGAGCCGGAGCGAAGTCGCGTTCCTGGGATCCCTGCGGGGATCCGGTCGCTTCGGTCATGGTCACTGGACTGCCTCCTGTGAGGGGTGGTGTGGTCTTTTGATGATGGGCAGGCGTCGTGCCCAAAGTTTGATGCCCTGCCAGCGGATCTGGGCCGCGACCCGCAGCGGGGCCACCGGGACGGCGATCGCCGCGGCGAGGATGTTGGCGGTGGTGGCCGGGCTGCGGGTGCCGTCCATTGTGGCGATGAAGGGCTTCTGCCCCTCGCGTTCCAGGACGATTGAGACCGCCAGCCGGTCGCCGGGTTCGGGGACCTTCATCCGGTACCGGCCGTCGACGTCGTTGAACGGTGAGACGTAAAACGCCTTCGGCACGGTGGCCCGGCCGGCGCCGTCGGTCTCCAGCAAGTAGCAGTGCCGCTCCCCGTAGGTGTTGTGCACCTCGGCGACAACACAGCGCAGCTCCCCGGCGGCGTCGTGGCACCAGAACAGGCTCAGCGGGTTGAACACGTGGCCGAAGACGCGGGCACTGGCCAGCATGGTGATCCGGCCGCCGCCCAGGTCGATGCCCTGGGTGGCGAGGTAGCGTTCGACGTTGCCGCGCAGCGTCCCGTCGGGGTCACCCAGGTGGTCCGCGGCGGTGAAGCCCGCCAGCGGCCGGAGCGGCCGGGGCAGCACCGGGAGCGCGTCGACGTCGACGTACCAGCTGTAGCTGCGGTAGGTGAAGGCGTTGTGCAGCGGGGTGCGCCGGACGTGCGAGATGGACGTCCGGTAGATGGCGGCGCCGCTGCTCACAGGACCCCGGCTCACAGGCCCTCCGCGGCCGGGGACAGTTCGGCGTCGCGGGTGCCCTGACCGTCGACTTCCCAGTCGCGGCCCAGCCGGGCGGCGGCCCGGACGCCGGAAAGCGCGCCGTCCTCGTGGAAACCCCAGCCGTGGTAGGCGCCCGCGAACGCCAGCCGGTCATCACCCAGGCCCAGGATGCGTTCCTGCGCCCGGAGCGAGTCCGGCGTGTACTGCGGGTGTTCGTAGACCATCTGCTCCAGCACCGTGCCGTCCCCGATCAGTTCGGATTCGCCCAGGCTGACAATGTAGCGCTTGCCGTCCACCGGCTCCAGCCGCTGCAGACGGGTCATGTCATAGCTGACCAGCACGCGGTCCGGCCGGGCGTCGCAGGCGGGCAGCCGGTAGTTCCAGGAGGCCTTGGCGTTTTCGCTGGCGGGGAGCACGGCGTCGTCGCGGTGGAAGACGGTCTGGTTGACCGAGTAGGGCATGCCGCGCAGGGCGTCGCGTTCTTCGTCCGTGGCGTCGGCCAGCATGCCCAGGGCCTGCGCCGGGTGCGTGGCGATGACGACGGCGTCGAAGTTCTCCGCCGTCTCGGCGCCGGCGGCGTCGCGGGTGGTGACTTCCAGGCCGCCGGGGTGGCGCCGGACCCGCAGGACCGGGCTGCCGGTGCGGACGTCCGGCAGGGCGGCGGCGACCTTGTCCACGTAGCTGCGGGAGCCGCCGGTGACCGTGCGCCACTGCGGGGAGCCCTTGATGCCGAGCAGGCCGTGGTGGCCGAGGAAGGTGAAGAGGTAGCGCGCCGGGTAGGCCAGGGCGGTCGACGGGTCGCAGGACCAGACGGCGCTGACCACGGGCGTCATGAAGTGGGCGATGAAGTAGTCGCTGAACTTCTCCTGGGCCAGGAACTCGCCGAGGGTCAGTTCGGGGCCGGCGGTGCCGGTCTTGTCCGCCTCCGCCAGCAGGGCCCGGGCGCGGCGGTAGAAGCGGGTGACTTCCAGCAGCATCCGCAGGTAGCGCCCGCGCAGCAGGGTGGAGGGCCGGGGAATGATGCCGCGGGCACCGCCCCGGGCCCCCGCGTACTCCAGCCCGCAGCCGTCGCAGCGGATGGACATGCTCATTTCGGAGTCCTGGGTCTGGACGCCGAGTTCCCGGAAGAGCCGCAACAGGGTGGGGTACGTCCGCTCGTTGTGGACGATGAAGCCGGTGTCGATGCCCAGCACAGAGCCGTCCGCCTGGCGCACGTCATGGGTGTGGGCGTGCCCGCCGAGCCGGGTATCGGCCTCGAAGAGCGTGACCTGGTCGCGCCGGTTCAGCACGTAGGCCGCCGTCAGGCCGGCCACGCCACTGCCGATCACGGCAACCCGGCGTCCGTCCGGGATGCTTGCTGCTTGCTGCACTGGTTGCTCCTGTTGCTTCGCCTGAATCGTCCTGGTGGAACTTGCTAAGGGCAATTCGTCACCGCGAGGCAGCCGGATGAGTCTTACTTTTCCGGCGGACGCCTAGGACCAATGTGCCAGAATGAAGCGGGATTTCGCTCCCGCCCCACCGCAAACACCGAAGGGCAATTCCGTGATCAACCCCGTTCACCTCAGGACGCTCGTCGAAGTGGTTCGGTTGGGGTCCTTTGCGGCGGCCGCCACCCGGCTGGGCTACACCTCCTCGGCGGTCTCCCAGCAGATGTCCGCCCTGGAACGGGACACCGGGGTGGAGCTGTTCCAGCGGTCGGCCCGGAGCATCCAGCCCACCGACGCCGCCGTCACCATGACCCGGCACGCGGCGAAGGTGCTGACCGACATCGACGCGCTCATGGCGGCCGCGGCCCGCACGAACGAGAGCCCCCGCCAGGAGCTGCGGCTGGGCATCTTCCCCTCCCTGGCCACCTACGTGCTGCCCCGGATCCTGCAGAACCCGGCGTGGAAGAAGCTGGGCATCGAGCTGCGGGTTTCCGTCGCCGAACCCGGACAGACCATCCAGGGCCTGCGCACCGGTGGCGAGCTCGACGTCGCCCTGGTCTACCAGGTGGGCCAGTCCGGCCTGGCCTGGCCGCACACGGTCAACCGGCAGTGGATCGGCGACGACGACTTCCGAGTAGTGCTGCCCGCCGGCTGGGGCATCGGCCCGGGATCAAAGGTCGCCGCGGACCACCTCTCGGACATGCCGTGGATCATGCACCACCCGGGCACCTCGGACGCCACCGTGATCGAGCGGCTGTTCGCCAGCTGCAACCTGCACCCCCGGGTCGTGGCCTACAGCGACGACTTCCACGCCAGCCTGGAGATGGCCGCCGCCGGCCTGGGCGCGGCGCTGGTCCCGGAACTGGCCCTGCTGCACCGGCCCGACGGCGTCGTGGTCCTGGACGTCCCCGAGATCAGGCTGGCGCGCAACGTCTTCGCGTTGCTGCCGAAGGAGAAGCAGACCGCCCAGGTGCAGCTGTTCGTCGAGCTGCTGGCCGACACCCTGCAGAAACTGGGCACCACGCGCCGCGACTAGTCCGTCCTCACGGCCCCCGCCCCGGGGCTACCCGCCGTGGTTCCTGCCGGGGTTCTTTCCCGGGTTCCTTCCCGCCGGGGACACGAAGCTGCTGATCAGCCGGTGCTTGAGGCGGGTGTAGGGCGGGAAGATCAGTCCGAGGGTTTCCGGCCACAGCGGCTTGGACAAGCTGGCCCGCTCGTGCGAGAAGGTCTTTAGCGAGTGCTCGCCGTGGTAGGCGCCCATCCCGCTGCCGCCCACGCCGCCGAACGGCAGGCCGGGCACGGTCAGGTGCGCCACGGGGACGTCGAAGCAGAGCGCCCCGGAGGAGGTCTGCTCGGAGAATGCCCGGCGGGTGCCGGCGTCGTCGCTGAAGACGTAGAGCGCCAGGGGTTTGGGCCGGGCGTTGATGGCGCTGATCGCCTCACCGGGGCCGCTGACCTCCAGCAGCGGCAGCAGCGGGCCGAAGATCTCCTCCCCCATCACCGCGTCGCCGGGCGCCGGCCGGAGCAGCGTCGGCTCGAAGTAGCGGGTGGCCGCGTCCCGGGCGCCGCCGTGCACCACGGTGCTGCCGTCCGCGAGCGCGGCGAGCCGGTCGAAGTGCCTGTCGTTGATGATCCGGCCGTAGGAGTCGCTCGCGGCCGCATCCTTGCCGAACAGGGCCGTGACCGCCGTGGCAAGTTCCCGTTGCAGCGGCTCGATCACCTCGGCGGTGGCCAGCACGTAGTCAGGGGCCACGCAGGTCTGGCCGGCGTTCATGAACCGGCCCCAGGCAAGCCGCCGGGCCGCCTTGGCCAGGTCCGTGGTGGCGTCCACGTACGCCGGGGATTTCCCGCCGAGTTCCAGCGTGACCGGGGTCAGGTGCTCCGCCGCGGCACGCAGCACCGCCTTGGCCGCCACCTCCCCGCCGGTGAAGAAGATGTGGTCGAAGGGGACGGCCAGCAGTTCCGTGGTTTCCGGGATGCCGCCCTCCACCACCTGCACGGCGCCGGCCAAGTACTCTGGGACCCACCGGGCCAGGGCCGCGGAGGTGGCGGGGGCGTGCTCGCTGGGCTTGAGGATCACCGTGTTGCCCGCGGCGAGGGCGCCGGCCAGTGGGGCGAGCAGCAGCTGCAGCGGGTAGTTCCACGGCCCGATCACCAGCACCACCCCCAGCGGGGTCAGCTCGGTCCAGGCCCTGGCCGGCTGCACGGAGAGCGGGACGGGCACCGGCCGCGGGCGCAGCCAGGCCGCGAGGTGTTTTTCCAGGTGAGCGGCCTCGGCGGTGACGAAGCCGATCTCCGTCATCTGCGATTCGGTCTCGTGCTTGCCCAGGTCCGCGGAGAGGGCCTGCGCGAACTCGGCCCGGCGTTCCACCAGCATGCGGCGCAGGGCGGCGAGCTGCTGGAGCCGCCACTGCAACGGCCGGGTCACCCCGCTGTCGAACTCTTCACGGGCGCGGGCGACGGCGGCGGCTACGGTCTGCATCCGATCAATGTACCGTCACCGCACCCGTCCCGGACTGCGGTTTCAGGTAAATTCCGCTAAATCCCGGTGATGCTGGAACAGCCACCGGTTCAGGGCTATGTTGAAGACATGAGCAAGGTATCCAGCCGGCATTTTGGAGAAATCGAGCTCAACCACGGGCGCGACCATAACTTCGCCGCCACCCATGAACTTGCCGGCCACCCGCTGGAACTGGACCTGAACGTCAACGCCCATGACCACTTTGACGAGGCGGCCCTGCACAAGGTGGACTACCGCTTGCGCTTCCTGCCCGAGGTGGTGGACCAGGTGCGGGAAATGATCGCCGAGGAGCTGGACCAGGAGGGCAGCAGCCCGCAGGAGTACCTGCGCTTCCACTGCAACGCCCTCAAACCCGAACACCTGCGGCAGGTCTTCGGCGTCGAGGACAAGTCCCAGCTGACCAACCAGGTCTTCCTCAAGGCCCTCAAGCTAGGCCACGTGGGCATCTATCCCGGCCAGCCCGAACGCTACTTCGTCCTCGACTTCACCCTGGGCGCGCACTTCACCGACGAGGTGCTCGTCGCCTCCACGGACGAGGACGGGGTCGTCGACGACGAGATCCTCTGGGAGTCCTGAGCAGGCCCCCGGCCGGAAGTCCCTCCCCCGCGGCCGCGGCGGGGTCTATCCTGCTGGCATGATCCAGCTTCCAGCCAGTTACCAGGAGTACCTCGCGGGCAAGAGCGAGGGCATTGTGAACACCGTCCGGCCGGTCCTCATGCAGTCCGCGGCGGACAGGTCCCACGGGGTGCGGGTGGTGGTGCACCCGCACGACCATCAGGCCCACATCGACGAAACCCTGCCGTTCGGCACGGTCCTGGAGGACATCGACTGACGCCGTTGACCGGCGCCCGGTCCTCAGCGGGCGTCAGCCCTCCAGCAGCAGCCGCTGGGAGCGCGGGGCGAGCATGTGCTCCAGCACCAGGCAGGCGGCCCCGACAGCGCCGACGTCGTCGCCCACGCCCGTGCTGACCACCTCCACGCCGTGGATCTTGCCGGTGTCGCTGTTGCCTGCCACGAGCCCGGGGACCAGCTCCAGGTAGGCCGGGGCGAGGCAGGTCCAGAACGGGCCGCCGAAGACGACGCGGTCCACGTCCAGGGCGTTGATCACCGCGGCCACGGCGCGGCTGACCAGCACGGCCGAGTCGCGGAGGATGCCGACGGCGCCCTCGTGGCCGCCGTAGGCCATGGCGCACAACTCGGCGAAACGCTCCTGAACGGCGGGGGCGCTGTGGCCCTCCTCGGGGCCGTCCAGCACGCCGGTGGCGACGGCCTTGGCCACCAGCACCTGCGGGATGGCGGAGGACTTCACGCAGCCGCGCTGGCCGCAGTCGCACTCGGGACCGTCCGGGTCCACGATCACGTGGCCGATCTCGCCCGCGTTGCCGGAGACGCCGCGGACCACTTCGCCGTTGAGGACCAGGCCGCAGCCGATGCCGGTGCCCATGTACATGAAGAGAAAGCTGCCGGCACCGCTGGGGCCCCCGGCCCAGGTCTCGGCGACGGCGGCGCTGGTGACGTCCTTGTCCAGGATGGTGGAGAGGCCGGTGGCCTCGGCCAGGGCGTCGCGGAGGTTCACGCGGTCCCATCCCGGCAGCAGCGGCGGGTCGACGACCGCGCCGGCCACCAGGTCGATGGGTCCGGGCGAGGCGACGCCCAGGCCGGCGATCTTGGCCCGGTCCACGCCCGAGTCGTCGATCAGCTGTTTGATCTCGGCGGCGATGGTGTCGATGATGGCGCCGGGTTCGCTCCCGTCGGGCGTCGGGATCCGGGTGTGCCGGACGACGTCGCCCACCAGGTCCAGCAGGACGAACGTGAGGACGGCGGGGTCCACGTGCACGCCGACGGCGTACATGCCGGCCGGGTTCAGCCGCAGCATGGTGCGGGGCTTACCGGGGCCGGTGCCCTCCTTGCCGGCCTCGACGATCAGGCTCTGGTCCAGGAGGCGGCGGGAGATGTTGGAGATGGTCTGCGGGGAGAGCCCGACGATCTGGGCCAGCTCCACCCGGCTCAGTCCCGCCGGGGAACGGCGGATCGCGTCCAGGATGACGGTGAGGTTGAAGTCGCCCATCCGTGGGAGGTTCGTTCCCCGCCGCGGCGAGGGTGTGCGGCTCTCAGTCACTGGTACCTCTCAACGTCATCGGGCAAGTACTGCTGATGAGGGAAATGCTACGTCACCGGCCTGTTGCTGCCACACAGGCAGCCGTCACGTTCGCGCGGATTACGCGGGCCGGCGGGTGCTGGCGGTGACGGTGAACTTCGGGTTCCGGCCCGCCTCGCGGGTGGGACCCACCAGGCGCTCCAGGGCGGGCCGGTACTGCAGGTGACTGTTGTAGACGGTCCAGAGTTCTCCCCCGGGCGCCAGCACCCGGGCGGCGGCCTCGATCAGCTTGAGGCCGGCGCCGGCGTGCACGGCCGAGCCCAGGTGGAAGGGCGGGTTGAGCAGCACCAGGTCCACCGAGGCGTCGGGCAGGGTGCTCAGGGCGTCGTCCCGCAAACCCGTCACGCTCGTGATTCCGTTGGCGCGCGCGGTGGCCAGGGCGGAGTCGACGGCGGCGGCGGAGCGGTCCGTGGCGGTGACGCGGGACTCCGGGTGGCTCCGGGCATAGAGGGCGGCGAGGATGCCGGTGCCGCAACCGAGGTCGACGGCGTGCCGGGCGGCCGGCATCTGCGGCAGGAAGTCCAGGAGGAAGCGGGTGCCGATGTCCAGCCCGGTGCCGGCGAAGACCGCACCGCGGGCGCAGACCGTGAGGTCCAGGCCCGGGTGGTGCTCTGACACCGGGTACGGCGGCTCCCCCACGGCCGGCTTCGGGCCGCGGGCCACCAGCACGCGGGACTTTTGCCGCGCGAGCTGGGGCTGGACCTCCGCGAAGGAGCGGGCCAGGACCGCGTTCATGCCCAGGCTCATGTGCTTGACCCGGCCGCCGGCCAGCAGAACAGCGCCGGGGGCGGCGTGGCGCGCGACGGCGTCGGCGATCTCCTCCAGTTCGGCGAGGGAGCGGGGCAGCTGGAGCAGCACCAGGGAGGCGCCGTCGACGGCGTCGGACAGGGTGGTCTGGATGAAACCGCCGGTGAGGCCCGCAGCGTCGGCGTTGCGCCGCAGGGCGCGTTCGCCCGTGATGAGGTCCTGATGGACCCGGACCGCCGGTGTCGCCGGGTCAGTGCCGCCGTCGGCGGTCCCCAGCGCGAGGAGGCCGAGGGTCAGAGCGCCGTAGTTGTCGCCGATGACCGCCACCGGTCCGCCGTCGTGGAAGCCGGCAGCGGTGTCCAGCAGCAGGCGGTCGGTGGCGTCCCAGGCCTGGAGGTTGGGGGCCTCCACGTCAGGGAAGCGCCGCAGTCCGGCGAAGAGCTGGTCGAGGGGATGGTCCGACACGTCCGGTTTCCGCCGTTTCGTCATGGTGGGTGGGGTGGCCGAAGGGTTAAAGCGGTGAGGCCCCGCTCAATGAGCGGGGCCTCGTTCGGTGGAGCTGAGGGGACTCGAACCCCTGACCCCCTGCATGCCATGCAGGTGCGCTACCAGCTGCGCCACAGCCCCGAACCGTTTCCTGCCGATCCGGTTTTTTATGCCGTTCCGATCAAGCAACCTGATTAGAGTAATGCACTTTCGTCCGGGATGCTAATCGGCGCCCGGCGGGCGTGTCCCGGCTGGTTTCCGGGGGGCTTCGCGGGATTCCGGAGCGCATCCGGGCAATAAAAAAATCCGCCGGAACCTGTTGGTTCCGGCGGATTACGGTGGAGCTGAGGGGACTCGAACCCCTGACCCCCTGCATGCCATGCAGGTGCGCTACCAGCTGCGCCACAGCCCCGTATTCTCGCCGCTTCGACCTCGTTCCCGCCGAAGCAACTCAAATATCTTAGAACACCACTTCCGAAAATTCCAAATCGGGAATATTCAGAGGGGGCCCGCCCCGGAGGGCTGCCGGCTACTCCGCGTCGGTGCCGGCCGCGGCCTTGGCGGACGCGTCGTCGCCGAGCTGCAGGTCGACCACGGGGCAGTCCTTCCAGAGGCGCTCGAGGGCGTAGAAGACCCGGTCCTCTTCGTGCTGGACGTGGATGACGACGTCGGCGTAGTCCAGCAGCACCCAGCGGCCGCCGGAGCGCCCCTCGCGGCGGACGGGCTTGAGATCGTGCTTGGACAGTTCGTCCTCGATGCCGTCGACGATTGCGTTGACCTGGCGCTCGGACGGGGCCGACGCGATGAGGAAGACGTCGGCCAGGGCGAGGCGTTCGCTGACGTCGAGCGCCACGATGTCTTCGGCCAGCTTGTCCGCGGCCGCGTGGGCGGCGTGGCGGGCGGTTGTGATGGCTGAATCGGTTGCAGTCACGGGACTCCTTGTTGGTGATGAAACTGTGGTGAAACTCGGTGAATGGGGTGCCGGCCCGGGGCCGGACGGTGAAAGCTGGTGATAGATGGCGGGCCGCGGCACGGGCCGCGTCAGTGGCCCATGCCGGTGATGATCAGGATGACGCCGGCCACGAGGGCCAGGACGCCGAGGGCCAGGACGCTGAGCTGCAGCAGGTGCAGCCGCCGCGCCCGGCCGAGCCCGGCGGTGGCCGCGTCCAACGGGTCCAGTCCGTAGGCGGCGTTGGCGGCGACCGGCGGACGGGCGGCCAGGTCCTCCTGCGCCTGCGCGTCCTGCACCTGGTCCCCTGCTGCGGGACGCCGACCGGCCTTGGCCGCGGCTTCGGCCCGGGCCAGGACGCCGGTGCGGCCGGCGTCGCGCTGCTGCTTGGCCGGACGGCGGCCGGTGCGGGGCTGAACTTTCGGACCCTGGTTGGTCACGAGCGGCACGTAGGAGGTCGCCGGCCGCTTCATCACCGGGCGTTCCATGCCGGGCACCTCGACGAATTCCAGCGGGGTGACCATGGCCAGGTTGCTGGCCGTGGAGGGCCCGTTGTCCGGGGCGCCGGGTTTGGGTGCGGATCCCTCGGCCCCCGCCTCCGGGACGCCGGCGGTGGTCCGGGGCGCCTGCTGGCTGTTCTGCTCGGCAAGCTTCTGCTTGGCCGCGGCGCGCCGGTTCAGGACGGCGGCCCGCTCGGCCAGGGCGATCTGCTGCGCCAGGACCTCGGGGTCGACGGCGTCGGGGTCGGTGGCGGCAATGTGCTCCATCTTCGCCACCTGGTTGCGGGCCTGGGCTGCGAGGAGTTCCCGGGCGGCAAGGGCCTGCTCGACGCTCATGCCCTCCGGGGCGGCCGGTGCTTCCGGAGCGTCCGCCGTTTCGGGAGCCTGCTGCGGAGCCGCTTCGGGTGGGGCGTCCCGCTTCGGAGCCACCACCGGGTGCCGCTGCGTCCGCGGCGAGGGCATCGGCACGATCGGGTTGGCCGACGTGGCCGGAGCCGTTTCCTCGGCCAGCTGCTGGAGGCGCAGCTGCCGGCGGGTGGGCGGGCCGCCCGGGGAGAGCTGGCCCTCCTTCTCGGCGAGTTCCTTGATGGTGCGCAGGGCGGCCCGGTCACGGGCACGGACCTGGGAGGACCGCTCGGCGGGCGACTCGCGGCGCACGGTGTCTACCGGGCCGGGGATCCGGCGGCGGCCGGTGGTCTCGGCCTCGGTGGGTTCCACGGGCCGGGACTGCCGTGCAGCGGCGGCGTTCTCCGGGGAGCCGGAACCGGCGCCGGCACTCCCCGGGTTCCCGGGGGTATCGGCGCTCCCGGAGTTATCCGGTTCCGCTGCCTGCCGTTCATCCCTGGCACGGCGCAGTTCGCGTCGGCTGCGGATGGGAGGCTGTTCCTGACTCATGGGAGGCTCACTCGGTACTGGCGGTTAGGTGTGGTTGGAGGACGGGGCGGACCTGGTGGACGTCCAGTTCCGTTTCCGGCTGGCCGTCGTAGAGCCCGTACTTGGCGATGTACTGCACCACGCCGTCGGGCACCAGGTACCAGACGGGGTTGCCGGCGGCCACGCGGGCGCGGCAGTCCGTGGACGAGATCGCCATCGCCGGAATCTCCAGGAGCGTGACGTCGTCGCGGCCCATGCCGTCCAGGACGTGGCCGGGACGCGTCACCCCGACGAAGTGCGCCAGCGACCAGAGCTCGTTGATGTCCTTCCAGGAGAGGATCTGCGCCAGGGCGTCCGCTCCGGTGATGAAGAACAAGTCCGCGTCGGGACGCTGCGTGTGCAGGTCCCGCAGGGTGTCGATGGTGTACGTCGGACCGGGCCGGTCGATGTCCACGCGGCTGACCGTGAAGCGCGGATTGGACGCTGTGGCAATGACGGTCATCAGGTACCGGTGCTCGGCCTGGGTGACCTTTTTGCTGCTCTTCTGCCACGGCTGCCCAGTGGGTACGAACACCACCTCGTCGAGGCCGAACTTGGCCGCGACCTCGCTGGCGGCCACCAGGTGCCCGTGGTGGATCGGATCGAACGTGCCGCCCATCACACCCAGGCGCAGGCGGCGTGTTGCGCCGTGCGGCTTCATGATGGCGGAAATATTAGTGGCCTTGGCCGTGGTCGTGCTTGTTCGGGTGCTGGCGGTGCGGGTCAGCGTGCTCTTCGACGGCGCTGTGGCGCTTGCCCAGGTTGCCGTAGGAGAGAGTGATGAACATCAGGACCAGGAGGAGCACGAACATCGTGCCGCCGATCACGTAAGGCGGCGCGATGAGCGGAGCGGGTTCTTCGTGCGCCACTGCTGCGGCAACGGACGTGGCGATCTGCTGAAACAGCATGTTCTCCCCTAGTGAGTTCTACAAATGGACGACGGCGGAGGATCCCACCGTTCCTGGCTTTAGTCCATGGTACCGCGTGACTAGGCCCGGATCTGGCCCTCGCCCTGCACGATCCACTTGGTGGTGGTGAGTTCGGTCAAGCCCATCGGACCGCGGGCGTGCAGCTTCTGCGTGGAGATCCCCACCTCGGCGCCCAGCCCCAGCTCGCCGCCGTCGGTGAACCGGGTGGAGGCGTTGACGATCACCGCGGCGGAATCAATCTCCGCGATGAAGCGCTCGGCGTTGGCGAGGTCGTTGGTGACGATCGCCTCGGTGTGGCCGGTGGACCAGCTGCGGATGTGGGCCAGAGCCTCGTCCATGCTGTCGACCATGGCTACGGCGAGGTCCAGGTCCATATACTCGGTGGCCCAGTCCACGTCCGTGGCGGGCACGGTCTCCACCGAGGGCAGCGCGGCGGTGACGCGGGCGTCGGTGTGCAGGGTGACCCCGGCGGCCCGGAGGGCGTCGGCGACGGCGGGCAGCACGGTGGACCCCGAGTGCACCAAGAGGGTTTCGACCGTGTTGCAGACGCTGGGCCGCTGGGTCTTGGCGTTGAGGAGGATCTCCACGGCCATCTTCTCGTCCGCGGAGGCGTCGAGGAAGATGTGCACGTTGCCCTCGCCGGTCTCGATGACGGGGACGGCGGAGTTGGTCACGACGGTCTGGATCAGGTCCCGGCCGCCGCGTGGAATCAGGACGTCCACACGGCCGCGGGCCCGCATCAGCACGTTGGCGCCGTCGCGGCCGTATTCGTCGACGCTCTGGACGGCGTCCGCGGGCAGCCCAACGGAGACCAGGGCGTCGCGGAGGACGTTGATCAGGGCGATGTTGGTTTCGGCTGCGGCGCTGCCGCCGCGCAGGATCACGGCGTTGCCGCTCTTGAGCGCCAGTCCGGCGATGTCCACGGTGACGTTGGGGCGGGCCTCGTAGATGGCGGCGACGACGCCCATGGGCACGTTGACCTGCCGGAGCCGGAGCCCGTTCGGCAGGGTCTGGCCGCGCACCACGTTGCCCACGGGGTCGGGCAGGCCGGCGAGGTTATCCAGCGCCGCGGCGAGGGCTTCGATCCGGGCGTCGTTCAGCGTCAGCCGGTCCAGCAGCGCGGCGGAGGTGCCGTTGGCGCGGCCGGCGGCGACGTCCTTGGCGTTGGCGGCGAGGATGGTGCCCCGGTGCTCCAGGAGGGCGGCGCCGATGGCGCGCAGGCCGCGGTCCTTCCAGGCCCGGTTGGCGCGGGCCATCTCGCGCGAGGCGGCGCGGGACCGGTCGGCGATCGCGTGGACCGCGGCTTCGACACCCGGGGCCGCCGGCGGCAGGCCTGCGGCAGACGTGTCGTTCAGGGGCAGGTCGGGGTGCGAAGTCAGGGCCTCAGTCATGCTCCAAGTTTAGGCGAGTGGGTGGGTCAGACCAGCACCAGGTCGTCAACATGAACAACTTCGCGCTCGTAGCCAGGGCCCAGGCTGCGGCCCAGGTCCATGGTGGAGCGTCCGAGCATCTGCGGCAGCTCCCCGGCGCCGTAGTTGACCAGCCCGCGGGCGATCACGGTGCCGTCGGCGCCGACCATCTCCACCGGGTCGCCGCTCTCGAAGTCCCCATGCACGGCGGTGATGCCGGCTGGCAGCAGGGAGGTGTGGCGTTCCCGGACGGCGCGGACGGCGCCGTCGTCGAGCACCAGCCGGCCCTGGACGGACGCGAGGTGCGCCAGCCAGAGCAGCCGGATGGGCTTGCGGGCGCCGTTAACGGAGAACCAGGTGCCCACGTCCTCCCCCGCCAGTGCGGCGGCGGCGTTCGGGGTGGAGGTGACCAGGGCGTGGATGCCGGAGCCGGCGGCGATCGAGGCTGCCTCCACCTTGGTGACCATTCCGCCGGTCCCCACGCCGGCCTTGCCGGTGCTGCCAATCGAGACGCCCTCGAGGTCACGGGGGCCCGCGACGTGCGGGATCCTCCGGGCGCCGCGTGCGGGCGGCCCGTCGTAGAGGGAGTCGACGTCGGAGAGCAGCACCAGCGCGTCGGCGCGGACCAGGTGGGCCACCAAGGCGGCCAGCCGGTCGTTGTCGCCGAAGCGGATCTCGTGGGTGGCGACGGTGTCGTTCTCGTTGACCACGGGCACGACGCCGAGGTTCAGCAGCCGGTCCAGGGCGCGGAACGCGTTGGTGTGCTGGCTGCGGCGCATGAAGTCGTCCGCGGTCAGCAGGACCTGGCTGACAGTGACCCCGTGGGCGCCGAAGGCGTGGGTGTAGCGGGCCATGAGCAGGCCCTGCCCCACGCTCGCCGCGGCCTGCTGGGTGGCGAGGTCGCGGGGGCGCTTCTCCAGGCCCAGAGGTGCCAGGCCGGCGGCGATCGCGCCGGAGGAGACCAGGATGATCTCGGTGCCGGCGTTGCGCTTGTGCGCCAGGGCGTCGGCCAGGCCGGTGAGGGCCTCCTCGTCGATGCCGCCCTTGATGGACGTCAGCGAGGAGGAGCCGACCTTGACGACGATCCGGCGCGCGTCGGCCAGGAGTGCCCGGCCGGGAAATACTGCCGACGTCACGTCGCCGGCCCGGGTGGCGTTACTGGTCATCGGCGTCGCCGAGTCCACTCTCCTTGAGCGGCTGCTGGGCGCGGCGGCCGCTGACCGATTCGGTCCAGATGCCGGCCTTGCGCTCGGCTTCCAGCTCGGCGCGGGCGGCGGCCTTGGCGTCGCGGCGTTCCTGCTGTTCCTCGCGCTTCTGGCCGCGGGTGGGGCGGTCGCCGATGTCCGCGAAGCGGATGTCGGTGCCGCGCGGGGAGGCCAGCAGTTCCGCGCCGGCCATCATGGTGGGCTCCCAGTCGAAGACGACGCCGTCGTCCTCGCCGATCACGACGGCGTCGCCGGGCTTGGCGCCCTGCTTGAACAGCTCGGTTTCGACGCCCAGCTTGGCCAGCCGGTCCGCGAGGTAGCCGATGGCTTCCTCGTTGGTGAAGTCTGTCTGCTTGACCCAGCGCACCGGCTTTTCGCCCAGGACACGGAACAGCGGTTCCATGCCGCGTTCCTCGCGCCGGATGGTGAAGCCGGATTCGTTGACGGCGCGGGGGCGCAGCACCGGGGCGGCGACCTTCGGCGGGGTGGCGGCGACGGCGTCGCGGGCGGCCTTGACGATCTCTGCCATGGCGAAGCCGAGCTGGCGCAGGCCCTCGTGGCTGGTGGCGGAAATTTCGAAGACGCGGTAGCCGCGCTTCTCGAGCTCGGGGCGGACGAACTCGGCCATGTCCTTGCCGTCGGGCAGGTCCACCTTGTTCAGGGCGACCAGTCGCGGGCGGTGGTTCAGCGGGACGACCTCGCCGTCGGTGCCGGCGTAGCTCATGTCGACGGCGTACTTCTCCAGCTCGGCCTCGATCACGGCCAGGTCGGAGAGCGGGTCGCGGTCCGATTCGAGCGTGCCGCAGTCGAGGACGTGGACCAGGGCGGCGCAGCGTTCGACGTGGCGCAGGAAGTGGTGGCCGAGGCCCTTGCCCTCGCTGGCGCCCTCGATCAGGCCGGGCACGTCGGCGATGGTGAAACGGACGTCGCCGGCCTGGACGACGCCGAGGTTGGGGATCAGGGTGGTAAAGGGGTAGTCCGCGATCTTGGGCCGCGCGGCGGACATGGCGGCGATCAGGCTGGACTTGCCGGCGGACGGGAAGCCGACCAGGGCGATGTCCGCGATGGACTTCAGTTCCAGGACAATGTCGCTGGATTCGCCCTCGATGCCGAGGAGCGCGAAGCCGGGGGCGCGGCGCTTCTGCGAGGACAGGGCCGCGTTGCCGAGGCCCCCGAGGCCGCCGGCGGCGGCGATGTATTCGGTGCCCTCCCCCACCATGTCGGCCAGGACGGTACCGTCCTTGCTCTTGACGACGGTGCCTTCGGGGACGGGCAGGACCAGGGTCTCGCCGTTCTTGCCGCCGCGCCAGTCACCCATACCGGGGCCGCCGTTGGTGGCGTGCCGGTGGGGGGCGTGGTGGTAGTCCAGGAGGGTGGTGGTCTGGGGGTCGACGCGGAGGATGACGTCGCCGCCGTTGCCGCCGTTGCCGCCGTCGGGTCCGCCGAGGGGCTTGAACTTTTCACGGTGGACGGAGACACACCCGTGACCGCCGGTACCGCCGGATACGTGCAGTACTACCCGGTCTACAAAGCTGGCCACGTGGATCTCCTCAGTGCTGTTCCCGGTCCGCAAGGTCCCGGAATGATTGTAATGCGGTTAAAACACCGGTGGAGCGGACCCATTGGCCCGCCCCACCGATTGTGAAACGTAGGTGTTACTCTGCGGCTGCAGCAGCCACGATGTTCACGACGCGACGGCCGCGGCGGGTGCCGAACTCGACAGCGCCGGGGGTCAGTGCGAACAGGGTGTCGTCGCCGCCGCGGCCAACGCCGGCGCCCGGGTGGAAGTGGGTGCCACGCTGGCGGACGATGATCTCGCCGGCGGAAACGACCTGGCCGCCGAAGCGCTTCACGCCGAGGTACTGGGCGTTGGAGTCACGACCGTTGCGAGTGGAGCTCGCGCCTTTTTTATGTGCCATTTGGAATGCCTGCCTTCAAAAAATTCTGGGAAACTGCGGGAACCTGATCAGTAACGGAAAGTTACTTGATACCGGTGATCTTGACCTTGGTCAGTTCCTGACGGTGACCCTGGCGCTTCTTGTAACCGGTCTTGTTCTTGTACTTCTGGATGACGATCTTGGGACCACGGAGGTCTTCCAGGATCTCAGCCGTAACCGTTACCTTAGCCAGGTCCGCTGCGGCAGACGTGACCTTGTCACCATCCACCAGGAGCAGTGCGGGCAGCTCAAAGGTGCTGCCGGCTCCACCGGGGACGCGGTTCAGGGTAACGAAGTCTCCAACAGAAACCTTCTCTTGGCGGCCGCCTGCGCGGACAATCGCGTACACCACTGGGGAACTCACTTCTCTCGACGTTTATTACTAGATTTGCGTGCGGAACCTGGCCCCGAAATACCGGAGCGGCTCACGCTGTGCCTCAACGCCGGCAGGTTCCCCGGGGGAACCCATGAGCTATCCCGTGGATCATCCGTCCCGCGTGGGGTGGACAGTTCCTCAGGGTCATAACCCAAGTGTTGGCGTAAGCACCGAAGATCAAGACTACGCTAATTTCGCCTTCGGCCGCAAACGAGGCAGGCCCCGGAGAGTCGGGCGTGACCGGTGCCACAGTGCCGTTTTCCAAGGAACCGGACCGGGCGCCGCAGCCGCTTTCGGGAACCGCGCCCCACCACCTTACCGGCCGCGGCTCCCGTTCCGGGTCAGGCGTGCAGCCTCGGCGCGTCGAAGAAGTCCACCTCGAAGCGCACCGAGTGGACGAACGCCTCGGTCATGGCGCCCCGTTCGGCGGCGGAACCGCGGCGCGCGGCGGCGTCCGTGTAGCGGATCGCCTGCCGGGTCGACTCGGCGAAGGCCTCGTCCGCGTAGGTCCGCAGCCAGGCCGCGTAGGGGTGGCTTTCGTCCGCGCCCGCTGCCAGGAACTGAGCGTGCAGCGCGGCGCCCACCTCGGCGTAGAGCCAGAAGCAGGGCAGCGCCGCGGCCACGAGGACCCCGTAGCTGCCGGCCAGGGACGCGGCGTGCAGGTGGTCCACGTAGGACTTGGTGACCGGACCCTGACGCCGCGGGGCGCCGGCACGCCCGGCCAGCCAGCTGCGGTGCAGTTCCGACTCAACCTCAAGGCACTGGGCGGCCGACCGTGACCAGAACAGTTGCTCCGCCTCCGTCGGGGCTAGCGCCGCGGCGCGGGACAGCACCCGGGAGTAGCCGTTGAGGTAGAGCGCGTCCTGGCCGAGGTAGTAGGCGAACTCGTGTTCCGGCAGGGTTCCGTCCGCCAAGCCCCGGATGAAGTCCAGGGCGTAGATCTCCGACAGGCCCTCCGCGGCGAGGGGCTCGAGGCCGGTGGCAAAGTCGCCGGGTTCCCTAAGGCGTTCCGTGAAGTGTTCCGTGCCGGCCCCGGGCCCCGGTTCCGCCGGCTGGGCGAGGTGGTGGAAGTGGTGGATGGGTCCGTTGCCGGTGCCGACGTCGAGCCGTCCGGCCTCGCGCAGCGCCCCCAGCAGCCAGGGCTTGACGCGGCGCAGCGCCGCTTCCCAGTCCCCGCCGGCGGCGTAGGCCGTGGCAAGGGCCGAGGACAGCGAGCACCCGGTGCCGTGGCTGTTGCGGGTGTCGACCCGCTCCCCCGGCACCACCACGGTCTCGCTGCCGGGCAGTCCCGCGCTGTTGACCAGCGCGTCCGGGCACCCGCCGTCGGCGTCCTCCTCGAGATGGCCGCCCTTGACCAGGACCGTGGTTCCGGCCAGCGCGGAGAGGCGCTTGCCCTGCTCCAGCGCCTCCGCCCAGCCGGCGGCGACCGGTTCATCCAGCAGGAGGGCGAGTTCGGCCAGGTTCGGGGTGACCAGGTCGGCGAGCGGCAGCAGGGTGTGCAGGGCCGCGACGGCCGATTCCTGCAGCAGCCGGTCACCGCTGGTGGCAACCATGACGGGGTCCAGGACGACGACGGCGGGCCGGGTACGTTCCAGCCACGCCCGCACCGCGTCGATGACGCCGGCGTCGCCGAGCATGCCGATCTTGACGGCGTCGATGGTGATGTCCTCGGCGATGGCGTCCAGCTGCTCGGTCAGGAAGGCGGCGGGGGGCACGTGCACGGACCGGACGCCGCGGGTGTTCTGCGCGGTCAGGGCGGTGATGGCGGCCATGCCGTAGCCGCCCATGGCCGCGATGCTCTTCAGGTCCGCCTGGATTCCGGCGCCGCCGGAGGGGTCGGAACCGGCGATGGCCAGGACCCTGGGGACCCGGGCCCGCCCGGTGGCCGCGTGGGCCGTGCCGGCCGACGCCTCGGGTCCGGCGGCGTCGGCCCTGGATGCCGGGAACACCGTCTGCAGGAAACTGGCGCCGGCCGCGGGAGTGGTTGAGAGAGCCGCGGGTGCTACCGCGGGTTGGGTCGAAGACAAGAGACATCCCTTCGCCGGTGCTAACCGGACAGGTTCAACGGGTGTGGATCTCAGCCGGCCCGATGCGCGGCACCCCGTGTCGCGTTCCAGCGTAGCGCCCCTCCCCGGTTTCGCTGCCCGGCGGCCCGTTCTGCCCGGTCCCACCTCCGGCCGGACTCCCCTTAACCGGCTCGCGGGTACCGCCCGGAGTCGACGCTTCGAAAGGTCGAATCCGGGCGATACCCGCGGGTGGTACTGAGCGGTACCGGGTGGTGCGGCGGCGGAGCGGTTACAGCTCCGAGGCCGGTACGCCGACGCCGAGGATGATCGGGCCGCCGTTGTCCTTCACCACAGGCTTGACCGTTTCCGGTGCCTTGGCCTCGTGGACCGAGCCCTGGCCGGACGGGGCGGAGGCCTGCCGGCGCTGCTCGATGGCGGTCTCGTTGGCTGCCCCTTGGGCACGGCTGGCACTACGGTGCCGCCGCGGACGGCGCTGGCCGGTGGCCGGTTCCGCTGCCGCCGGAGTGCGGGTGGCGACGGGGGCCGCCGCCGGCGCGGCCGTCTTGGGAGCCTCCTGCCGACGGGTGTCCTGCTTCGGAGCCTCCTGCTGCCGGGTGTCCTGCTTCGGAGCCTCCTGCTGCCGGGTGTCCTGCTTCGGAGCCTCCTGCGGGGCGGGTTCCCTGCGGTTTTCCGGTTCGGCCGCGCGGTTGCGGGCGTTCGGCGGCTGGATCCGGGCCGTGCGGGCACGTCCCCGGCCACGGGTGGCCCGGGACTGGTCGGCGGACCGTCCGGCGGCCGGAGCCTCGGCGGGTGCTTCAGCCTCCGGGGCGGGGGCTTGCACGGACCGTGCTTCCACGGACGGCGCTTCCACGGACGGGACGGCCTCGCGGACCGCGGACTCCGTGGTCCCGGACTGGCGGTCCCGCGAGTCCGAGTCGCCCAGGTTGGCGAACGCCTCGGTCAGCAGGTCCAGGGTCAGGGCCGGCTGCGGCGCCTGCTCGGCGTGCTCGACGAAGGGCAGGGCCACCTGCTCGCCGCCGAACGTCAGCACGGCGGCGGGACGACCGGCTGCTTCCTCGGTGGAGGCCAGCTCGACGGCGGCGTCCAGCGCCGCCTGCCGGGTCTCGGCGTCGGGCGCTGCCGTGGCGTCGCCGTCGTGCAGGTGCGCCGCGTGGGCCGCCGCCGCGATATTCGCCAGCGCTGCACGGGTGGCCTCGGCCTTGGCGTGCCGCTCGGCCTCGGTGGGCTCGTGGTGCCCGGCCGCCGGCACCTGCTGCTGCTGGCCCTCGGTGCCCTGGCCGCCCTTGCCGCGGCGGCGCTTGCGCTCGTTGCGGGCGGCGGGCTGCTGCTCGGTGCGCGGAACGTGGTGTTCCGCGGCGACGGTGTTGGCGCGGCGGTGCTCGACCGGTTCGTCGTGCGTGACGACGCCCCGGCCGGCGCAGGCCTCGCACTGCTCGCCGAAGACTTCCAGCAGGCCGGTGCCCATCCGCTTGCGGGTCATCTGCACCAGGCCGAGCGAGGTAACCTCGGCCACCTGGTGCTTGGTCCGGTCCCGGCCCAGGCACTCCACCATGCGGCGCAGAACGAGGTCGCGGTTGGATTCGAGCACCATGTCGATGAAGTCGATGACGATGATGCCGCCGATGTCGCGCAGGCGCAGCTGGCGGACGACTTCCTCGGCCGCTTCGAGGTTGTTCTTGGTGACGGTTTCCTCGAGGTTGCCGCCGGAGCCGGTGAACTTGCCGGTGTTGACGTCCACCACGGTCATGGCCTCGGTGCGGTCGATCACGAGGGAGCCGCCGGACGGCAGGAAGACCTTGCGTTCCAGAGCCTTGTGGATCTGCTCGTCGATGCGCCAGGCGGAGAAGATGTCCGTGTCCTTGGTCCACTTCTCGAGCCTGCCCACCAGGTCCGGCGCCACGTAGGTGACGTAGGCCTCGATGGTGTCCCAGGCCTCCTCACCGGAGACGATCAGCTTGGAGAAGTCCTCGTTGAACACGTCGCGGACCACCTTGATGGTCAGGTCCGGTTCGCCGTAGAGGAGCTCCGGGGCGAGGATCTTGGTGGACGTGGCCTGGCTTTCGATGCCCTCCCACTGGGCGCGGAGCCGGTTGATGTCATGCGTCAGCTCCTCTTCCGAGGCTCCCTCGGCCGCGGTGCGGACGATCACGCCGGCGTCTTCCGGCAAGCGGTCCTTGAGGATGCGCTTGAGCCGGTTGCGTTCGACGTCGGGCAGCTTGCGGGAGATGCCCGTCATGGAACCGCCGGGCACGTACACGAGGTACCGGCCGGGTAGCGAGATCTGGCTGGTGAGGCGGGCGCCCTTGTGGCCCACCGGGTCCTTGGTCACCTGGACCAGGACGGAGTCGCCGGACTTGAGCGCGTTCTCGATCCGGCGCTGCTTGCCCTCGAGGTTGACGGCGTCCCAGTTGACCTCGCCGGCGTACAGCACGGCGTTGCGGCCGCGTCCGATGTCGACGAAGGCCGCCTCCATGGAGGGCAGCACGTTCTGCACGCGGCCCAGGTAGACGTTGCCGATCAGCGAGTCCTGCTGGGTCTTGGAGACGAAGTGCTCGGCCAGGACGCCGTCTTCGAGGACACCGATCTGGATTCTGTCGTCGCGCTGGCGAACGATCATCTGCCGGTCCACGGATTCGCGGCGCGCCAGGAACTCCGCTTCGGTGATGACGGTGCGGCGGCGGCCGGTGTCGCGGGACTCGCGGCGGCGCTGCTTCTTCGCCTCCAGCCGGGTGGAGCCCTTGACCGAGGTGACGCGGTTGCTGACCGGTGCTTCGCTGACGGTGCGCGGCGCGCGGACCCGGGTGACGGTGTTGGGCGGGTCGTCGTCGCTGCCGCCGGTCAGTTCGAGGTCCTGGTCACCGCGACGGCGGCGACGGCGGCGGCGGGACGTCACGCCGTCCTCCAGTGCGGCCTCGCGGCCCTCCTCGGCGTCCTCGTCGCCGGGCTCGGCGTCGGTGTCGGCCTCGGAGACCCGGCTGCGGCCACGGCGGCCGCGGCTGCGGCGACGGCGGCGGTTGCCCTGCTCGTCGTCTTCCTCGTCTTCGTCGGTGTCTGTGTCCTCGGCAGCTGCCGCGGCAGGGGCGGGACGGACGACAGCGGTGAGGTCCGGGGCCTGGAAGAGCATGGAGGTGACGGCGCCGGGGGCGGAAGGGGCGAGGAACAACGACGGCGTTTCGGTTTCCTGGGCCTCCTCGGCGGGGGCCTCCGTTGCCGGGGCCTGCTCGGCGGGGGTTTCGGTGGCGGCGGCGGGAGCGTCCGGGGCGGCAACGGCAGCATCAGCCGTGGGCGCGTCGTCGGTGGCGCCGGCCTCCGGGGCGGTTTCCGCGGGCACCTCGGCGGGGGCAGCCTTGGCGCGGCTGGCCCGGCGGCGGACCGGCTTGCGCGGGACATCGGCCCCAGCTTCGGCATCGGCGGGAACGTCGGCGGGGGCCACGGCCTCGGAAACGGTCAGGAGGGCGGGGGCTTCGTCCGCGGCGTCAGCCTCGGGTGCTGCGGCTGCCTTCGGGGCGGCCTGGCGGCGGGTGCGGGTCCGGCGCGCCGGGGCCTTCTCCGCTGCGGGTTCCTCCGCGGCATCGGCCGGGACGCTGTTGTCTGCATTGGCAGCGTCTGCTTCGGCGCCTGCGGCGGGAGCCGCGGCGTCGGCGGTTTCATCGGCCGGTGCGGCCGCTTCGGCCTTGGGAGCCGCTTTCTTTCGGGTGCGCGGTGCCCGTTTAGGCTTTTCCGGCACCTCGGTGGCGGTTGCGCCGTCGGTCATGGGGGCGTCGGAAACCGTTGCTTCGTCGTTGCCCGTTTCCAGCTGTTCATTATCCATATGAGGCCACGCTCCTGCCCCTGATGCGCCGCCACATCCGGCGCCCTGGGGGCAAATATTTGTCAACACCCGCAGGCATTGACAGAAGTCAATTGAATACCCTCAGGTTCGCACCGGCCTTGGGGTGCGGCAGCCCTGGAGGGCCGGCGGCTTCGCTGCGAACCCGTTGATCGATGCATCACAACCAGGTGCCGTCCAATGGCATTGCGGGAAAACCGGATCATCAGACCCGGGAAGATCCCTGCTCCTCATTGGCGGTCTTGAATTCGAAGTCGCCGGACTGAAGCGCGAATGTGGTTCACGTCCCAGCCAGCTTCATTGTCTCACAGCACTCGGAAATGCCGGCTTAGGCCACACATCCCGGACGCACATGACACCGAATCACCGGTACGCGAGGGGGTGGCCGGGACCGGAACCCGGGATTCGTCCAGCCTCCGGCGATAGAATCGGCCTGAGCACGCCGTTCCGCAGCCACCGCTACGGTCGCGACGGACCAGAACACAGAGAACCTGACCATGAGAAGACCCAGCACCGAGAACCGACGCAAAGGACGAACGATCCATGCCCAGCATCTCCCACGCCCCTGACGACGTGGCCACCCCGGCACGGGACAACGGACCGGCCGAAGCGGACCGGCAGGTTCCGTCGATGACCCGGCCGCGGCCGTTCGGCTGGCTGCTGGTGATTACCGGCGTCGTCGGCTGGCTCGCCTCCGGCGCCTTGGTGCTGGAGAAGCTCGCCGTCCTCAAGGACCCCAGCCACGTCACCGTCTGCGACGTCAACCCCTGGATCTCCTGCGGCCAGGTGATGCAGACCTGGCAGAGCTCACTCTTCGGTTTCCCGAACATGTTCATCGGGATCGTCGCCTTTGCCGTGATCATCACCACCGGCATGGGCCTGCTGTCCGGCGCCCGCTTCGCCCGCTGGTACTGGATCGGGCTGCAGACCGGCGTGACCCTGGGCTTCGCCTTCGTGGTGTGGCTGTGGTCGCAGGCGCTGTACTCGATCCACATCCTCTGCCCGTTCTGCATGATCGTCTGGGCGGCCATGATTCCGCTCTTCGTCTGGGTAACCGTCCGCAACATCACCCACGGCGTCATTCCGATGCCCGCCGGCGCCACCCGCATCCTGGGCGAGTCCGGCTGGATCCTGACCGCCCTGCTCTACATCGCCGTCGTCGCCACGATCTTCTTCGCCTTCATCCAGGTCTTCGTCGGTACGTCCGGCTACTAAGAGGCCGCAGCAGCGCGAAAAAGCCGGGGCCGGTGTTCGATGACGAACACCGGCCCCGGCTTTTTTAGCACGCCCACGTGGGCGGAGAGCCTAGAACCAGATCTTGATCTCGCGCTCGGCGGACTCCACCGAGTCGGAGCCGTGGACCAGGTTCTGCTGGACCTTGACGCCCCAGTCGCGGCCGAAGTCGCCACGGATAGTGCCCGGAGCCGCCGTCGTCGGGTCGGTGGTGCCGGCCAGCGAACGGAAGCCCTCGATCACGCGGTGGCCTTCGAAGATCGCCGCGACCACGGGGCCGCTGAGCATGAATTCGACCAGCGGCTCGTAGAAGGGCTTGCCGACGTGCTCTTCGTAGTGCTGCTCGAGGAGTTCGCGGGTGGCGTTGACCTTCTTCAGTTCGGCCAGGGTGTAGCCCTTGGCTTCGATCCGGGCGATGATGCTGCCGGTCAGGTTGCGGGCGACGCCGTCGGGCTTGACCAGGACTAGGGTGCGCTCGATGCTCACAGCTGCTCCAATGTGTTGGGGTGGGTTTGGGACAAGTCTAGTTGCTCGGGGTCTCCGGGTTGGCGGCCTCCCAGGCAGCCTGCTCCCGGTCCCGCTGGGCCGCCTCGCGGTCGATCCGGATGCCGGTGCGGATGCCGTACCACCAGGTGAGGGCGAACAGGGCGCCCACCACGAACATGGTCGGTTCCACGAAACCGGTGAGGATCAGCACCAGCTGCAGTACCCAGCCCAGAGCAACGCCCCACGGTTTGGTCAGCACCGCGCAGGTCAGTGCCAGCACCAGGGCCAGCCCGATGCCGAGCCCAAAGACCAGCGCCGGGGGAAATTCCCCGCGCCGCAGGCCGAACACGGCCAGGGTCCCGAAGAGCGCCACGAAGGCCTCCAGCAGGAGGACGGTGGAGGCGAACATGACCTTGGTGGAACGCCGTTTCTTCGGCATGCCCGGGCGCCACTCGCGCTGGGCCTTGGTGAGTTTCGCCATCGGTTACGCCTCGGACTTTCCGAGCAGGATCCGGGCCTCGGCCACGAGCGTGATGGAACCGGTGACCAGGATGCCGCCGGCCAGGTCGTCATTGGATTCGGCCCGCTCCACCGCCCATTCGAGGGCGTCGTCGAGCTTCTCCGCGGTGTGCACGACATCCTCGCCGAAGCCCAGGTCCAAGGCCAGCTCGCCGAGTTCCTCGGCCGGGATGGCCCGCGGCGAGTTGGACTGGGTGAAGCAAAACTCGGCCGGCACGTCCTCGAGGGAGTCCTTGAGCTGGCGGAGGATTTCCTCGGCGTCCTTTTCCTGCAGGATGCCCAGGACCACCACCAGCTTGCTGAAGCTGAAGGCCTCCTGGAGCGCCTCGGCGGAGACCCGGATGCCCTCCGGGTTGTGTGCGGCGTCCACCACGATGGTGGGGGCGGTGCGTAGCACCTCCAGCCGGCCCGGGGAGGTGACGGCGGCGAAGGCCTCCTGGAGCACCTCGGGGTTCAGCGGCTTGTCCGCGCCGAAGAACGCCTCAAGGGCGGCGACGGCGACGGCGGCGTTCTCGGCCTGGTGGGCGCCGTGCAGCGGCACCAGGAGGCCCTCGTACCGGTCCGCGAGGCCCTGGATGGTCACCATCTGGCCGCCGACGGCCACGGTGCGGGACTCGACGCCGAACTCGACGCCCTCGAAGCGGAACGGCACTCCCACCTCTTTGGCCTTCTCCAGCAGCACCTGGGCGGCGTCCACCGGCTGCGCGGCGCTAACCAGGAAGCCGCCGGGCTTGACGATGCCGGCCTTCTCGTGCGCGATGTCCTCGGTGGTGTCGCCCAGGAGGTCCGTGTGGTCCAGGGAGATCGGGGTGATGACGGAGACGAGGCCGTCGCCGACGTTCGTTGCGTCGGTGATGCCGCCCAGGCCCACCTCAATCACGGCCACATTCACCGGCTGGTCCGCGAAGACCGCGAAACCCAGGATGGTGAGGCATTCGAAGTAGGTCAGCCGGGGCTGACCCTCCGCGATGAGTTCGTTGTCCACGATCTCCAGATAAGGCCGGATCTCGTCCCAGATCCGGACGAAGGTCTCATCGGAGACCGGTTCGCCGTCGATGCTGATCCGCTCGGTGACCTTGGACAGGTGCGGGCTGGTGTACCGGCCGGTGCTCAGGCCGTGGGCACGCAGCCCGGCCTCGATCATCCGGGCCGTGGAGGTCTTACCGTTGGTGCCGGTGACGTGGATGATCGGGAAGACCTTGTTCGGCTCCCCCAGGATGTCCATCGCCCGGCGCAGCGGCGCCAGCCGGGGTTCCATCTTGTTCTCCGGCGCCCGGCCCAGAAGTTCGGCGTAGACGCTCTCGACCGAAAATTCGTCGCTCATGGATTATGCCCCTGCCTCAACGGTGACTTTTTCGACGCTGACCTGCGGTTCCTTGACGTCGGCGGGGACGGTGTCCAGGTCCACGCTGAGCGTCTCGGTCTTGACCAGGCCGGCATGGGCCTGCAGCGCCTCGACGACGGCTGCGGACGCGGTGACGGTGGTGCGGATCCGGTCGCTGACGTTCAGCCCGGCGTCCTTGCGGGCCTGCTGGATGGCGCGGACCAGGTCGCGGGCGGTGCCCTCGGCCTCCAGTTCCGGCGTGACCTCGGTGTTAAGGACCACGAACCCGCCGCCGGGCAGGACCGCCGCCGCCCGTGATCCCTCCCCTGCCGCGGCCTCGGCCACGACGGTTTCCAGGGTGTATTCCTGCGGCTCGAGTTCGAGGCCGCCGGCGGTGACCACCCCGGCGTCGTTCACGGACCAGTCGCCGGACTTGGAGCCCTTGATGGCCTGCTGGACGTTCTTGCCCAGCCGCGGACCGGCGGCGCGGGCGTTGACCACCAGCTTCTGCTCGATGCCGAACTCCTCCGGGGAGGCGGCGTCGGCGTCGAGCACGCGGACGGTGCGCAGGTTCAGCTCGTCGGCGACGACGGCGGCGAAGCCCGCCAGCGCATCCGCGCCGGGGGCGACCACGGTGAGTTCCTGCAGAGGCAGGCGCACCCGCAGGTTCGCGGCCTTACGCAGCGAGGAGCCGGTGGAGCAGATCTGCTGCACCCGGTCCATCGCCTCCACCAGCCCGGCGTTGGCGGGGAACAGGCCCGCGTCCGGCCAATCGGCCAGGTGCACGGAGCGCCCGCCGGTGAGGCCGCGCCAGATCTCCTCGGAGATCAGCGGCAGCAGCGGGGCGGCGACGCGGCAGACGGTCTCCAGCGCGGTGTACAGCGCGTCGAAGGCATCGGTGTTCTCGTCGAAGAACCGCTGGCGGCTGCGCCGGACGTACCAGTTCGTGAGCATGTCCAGGTAGCCGCGCAGTTCGTCGCAGGCGCCGGAGATGTCATAGCTGTCCAACTGTTCGGTCATGCTGCGGACCAGGTCGCCGGTGTTGGCCATCAGGTACTGGTCCAGGGTGTCGGCGTAGCCGTCGTAGCGGAGCTTGGCGTCGTACCCGGCGCCACCATCGGCGGCGTTCGTGTAGAGGGTGAAGAAGCTGTACACGTTCCACAGCGGCAGGATGACCTGGCGGACACCGTCGCGGATGCCCTGTTCGGTGACCACGAGGTTACCGCCGCGCAGGATGGGGCTGGACATCAGGAACCAGCGCATCGCGTCGGAGCCGTCGCGGTCCAGGACCTCGGAGACGTCCGGGTAGTTGCGCAGGCTCTTGGACATCTTCTGCCCGTCGGAGCCGAGGACGATGCCGTGGCTGATGACGTTGCGGAACGCCGGGCGGTCGAACAGTGCCGTCGAGAGGATGTGCAGCATGTAGAACCAGCCGCGGGTCTGGCCGATGTACTCGACGATGAAGTCCGCCGGGTTGTGCGTGTCGAACCATTCCTCGTTCTGGAACGGGTAGTGCACCTGGCCGTAGGGCATGGAGCCGGAGTCGAACCAGACGTCCAGGACGTCCTCGACGCGGCGCATGACGGACTGGCCCTCTTCCGGCGTGCGCGGGTCGTCCGGGTTCGGGCGGGTCAGTTCGTCGATGAACGGACGGTGCAGGTCCACCTGGCCGTCGTTGTTCAGCGGCAGCCGGCCGAAATCGGCCTCGATCTCGGCGAGGGAGCCGTAGACGTCGGTGCGCGGGTAGTCCGGGTCGCTGGACTGCCAGACCGGGATGGGGCTGCCCCAGTAACGGTTGCGGCTGATCGACCAGTCGCGGGCGTTGGCCAGCCACTTGCCGAACTGGCCGTCCTTGACGTTGCCCGGGATCCAGTTGATCTCCTGGTTCAGTTCGGACATGCGGTCCTTGAACTTGGTGACCTCGACGTACCAGGAGGAGACGGCACGGTAGATCAGCGGGTTCCGGCAGCGCCAGCAGTGCGGGTAGGAGTGCTCGTAGCTGGCCTGGCGGACCAGGCGGCCCTCGGCGCGGAGCACCTGGGTGATGGGCTTGTTGGCCTCGAAGACCTGCAGTCCGGCGATCGCGGCGAGGGGTCCGTGGCCGAAGAGGGGCAGGAACTTCGCGCCCTCGTCGACGGAGAGGACCACGGGGATGCCGGCCTCTTCACAAACCTTCTGGTCGTCTTCACCGTAGGCCGGGGCCTGGTGGACGATGCCGGTGCCGTCGGTGGTGGTGACATAGTCGGCCACGAGGAAACGCCAGCCGTTCTCAGTGTCGTACTTCTCGGCGTCGGCGAAGTAATCCCAGAGCGGCTCGTACGTCAGGCCCTCGAGTTCCGTGCCGAGGTGGCGGGAGACGACGGCGGCCTCGGCCGCGGCGGCACCCTCGGCGCCGTCGCCGTAGCCCAGGTCCTTGGCGTAGGCGCCGAGAAGGTCGGCGGCGAGCAGGAAGGATCCGGTGACCGGGGCGTCGTCGGAGGCCGCCTTGATTCCGTGCGGTCCGGCGGGCAGCACCACGTAGGTGATGGCGGGTCCGACGGCGAGCGCCAGGTTGGTGGGGAGGGTCCACGGCGTGGTGGTCCAGGCGAGCGCCTGAACCCCGGCGAGCTGCTTCGAGAGCTCGGACTCCCCCGCCGTGATCGGGAAGGTCACGGTGACGGTCTGGTCCTGGCGGTTCTTGTAGACGTCGTCGTCCATCCGCAGCTCGTGGTTGGAGAGCGGCGTCTCGTCCTTCCAGCAGTACGGCAGGACCCGGTAACCGTTGTAGGTCAGGCCCTTCTCGTGCAGCTGCTTGAAGGCCCAGAGAACGGACTCCATGTATTCGACGTTGAGAGTCTTGTAGTCGTTCTCGAAGTCCACCCAGCGGGCCTGGCGGGTGACGTAGCTCTTCCACTCGTCGGCGTACTTCATCACCGAGGCGCGGCAGGCATCGTTGAACTTATCGATGCCCATGGCCTCGATCTGGGTCTTGTCCGTCATCCCCAGCTGCTTCATCGCCTCGAGCTCGGCGGGCAGGCCGTGGGTGTCCCAGCCGAAGCGGCGCTCGACGCGGCGGCCGCGCTGGGTCTGGTAGCGGCCCACCAGGTCCTTGGCATACCCGGTCAGCAGGTGGCCGTAGTGCGGGAGGCCGTTGGCGAAAGGAGGTCCGTCGTAGAAGACGAATTCGTTGGAGCCGTCCTGACCCGCATCCCGCTGGTCGATGCTCGCCTGGAAGGTGCCGTCCTGGTCCCAGTACTTGAGGATGCGCTCCTCGATCTCCGGGAACTTCACGGAGGCGGACACGCCGGCGGCGTTGGAAGCCGTGCCGGAGGCGCTGGCGTCGGAGGGTGCGGCTGAGGCCTTGGGGTAATTGGTCATCTCGACATCCTGGGTTGAGCTGTGAACAACGGGATTCATTCAGGATGCGAGGACGGCTCCCGTGCTGTCGGAACAACACCGGCACCGCGGTACCACCTCACTTACCGGCTCCGGGCCCGGACCACCCGTGAGGGTGGCACGCGCACCGCTGCCGGCCGCTCGTTGACTGCTGTGACGGGCTTACCCGTCCGGTTCTACTGGCACCGCGCGGACCGTGGGGTCGCGCCGGAGTGTTCTTCCGGAAGCTCACCGGTGATGGCCGGGTCGACGCTGTTAGTTCGATGGTACCGGAAAGGGGCCGGTGCCCGCCGCGCACCATGGGCCGCCGGCCCGGGATACGGGCGAGTCGCGTCCGGCCGAACCCTCGCCCCGGGCGCCGCGCCTGCCTACACTCGGGGAATGGGCCTCCCTCACGGCGTTGCGGACCGGCTGTCCGGGACAACCCGGGCCGGGGTGGTGCCGCGCCGGCGCTGGCTGGCGGCGGCGGGGCTGCTGGGGGTGCCGGTGGCCGGACTGTCCGTGTGCCGTGAAGTGGATCTGCCGTGGCCGGAAACGGTGGTGCAGCTGCTGTCCTTCACGCCCTGGCTGGTGGTTCCCGCCGGATTCTCGGTGCTCTGTGCTGTGGCGGCACGCCGTCCGGTGGCGGCCGGCGCCGCCGCGGCGCTCCTGGCCCTGCAGGCGGCGTGGCTGTTTTCGCCCAGCCACGCGCGTCCGTTGCCGCCGGCGGGGGGCAGGGGCGCGGAGCTGGTGACAATGAGCATCAACGCGAAGCTTGGCCGGGCCGACGCCGGGGAGATCGTCCGGCTGGTCCGGGACCATGGCGTCGGGCTGCTGGCGCTCCAGGAGTACACCCCGGCCCTGGAGCAGCGGCTGGAGGCTGCGGGCATCAACGGGGAGCTTCCCTACCGGATCAGTGCCCCCGGCCGGGACGCCTCCGGCGGGGCGCTCTACTCCCGCTTCCCGCTGCAATCGACCGGAACCCTGGCCGGGACCCGGTTTCCGATGGCCTCAGCGAGGCTCGAGCTGCCCGCCCCGGACGGCGGCGCCGCCCTGCTGGAGGTGACGAACGTGCACACCCGGGCGCCGGTGGGAGGCGGACTGGGCCAGTGGCGCCGGGAGCTGGCGGCCCTCGGCAGGCTGCCGGAGCAAGCAGCAGCCGCCGTTGCCGGCCGGCAACAAGCCGGGCAGCAGCCACCGCTGCTCCTGCTGGGCGACTTCAACGCCGGATACGACCACGCGGAATTCCGGCGCCTGGTCTCCGCCGGGGCCGCTCATCCCCTGGTGGACGTGGCCACCGCCCAGGGTGCGCGGCTGGTCCCCACCTGGCCGATGGACCTGCCGCTGCCGGGGACCACGCTGGACCACCTGCTGACAGGCCCATCGGTCGGCAGCAGGGACTTCGCGGTGCACCGGGTGGCCGGGACGGATCACGCGGCCGTAGTGGCCACGCTCACCATCCCGGCGCCGGGCTAAGCCGCCGGGCTAGGTTACCGGGCTAAGCCGCCGGGCAGGTGGCTGCTCCGGCCAGTAGCGGCCGGTCAGCCCTTGCGGATCACCTTGAAGTTGGACGCCTGCGCGACCGGCCGGATGATGATCTGGTCCAGGTTCACGTGGTGCGGGGCTGTCACCGCGTAGCGGACCACGTCGGCGACGTCGTCGGCCGTCAGCGGCTTCTCGACCCCGGCGTAAACCTTGTCCGCGGCACCCTTGTCTCCGAGGCGGTTGAGCGAGAACTCCTCCGTTTGCACCATGCCGGGGGCCACTTCGATCACGCGGAGGTTGTGTTCGGCTTCCTCCAGACGGAGCGCCCCGGTGAGGGCGTGCTGGCCGAACTTGGCCGCGTTGTACCCGCCGCCGCCCTCGTAGGCGGACAGCCCGGCGGTGGAGGTGAGGTTCAGGACGGTGCCTTCGCCGCAGGCGCGGAGCATCGGCAGGAAGGCGCGGGTCAGCTTCAGGGTGCCGAGGACGTTGACCTCGTACATCCACTGCCAGTCCTCGGTCTTGCCGTCGGCAATCTTGTCCGCCCCGCGGGCTCCGCCGGCGACGTTGATGAGGGTGTCGATACCGCCTTCGCGGGTGACCTCTTCGACCAGGCGGGCGACGGCGTCGTCGTCGGTCACGTCCGCGGCCAGCGCGACGGCGCCGGTTTCCGCCGCGAGGGCGTCCAGGCGGTCGGCGCGGCGGGCGACGGCGAACACGGTCCACCCTTCCCGGCGGAGCGCACGGACCGTGGCCTGCCCGATTCCGGTGCTGGCGCCGGTGACGACGGCGGCTTTGGCTGTTGCTGTGTTGGTGGTTCCCTCAGTCATGGCACCACCCTAATCGGAATCGGGCGGCGGTTAGCGGCCACCGCGCTGGAGGAACTCCAACAGCACCCGGGCGTGGTTGGTTTCCACGTCCCTTGCCCCGAATAGCAGGGTCACGCGGGGGTGCTCGGTCCCGATCCGGCGCAGGGTTTCCACCGCCGGGTTCTCCGCAAGCTCGGCCTCGTAGGCGGTCCGGAAGTCCTCGAAGCGTTCCTGCATGTGCGCGAACTCGGTGCGCAGCGGCCCGGACGGGGCCACCTCCTTGAGCCACAGGTCAAGCCGCGCCCGCTCCTTGCTGACGCCACGCGGCCAGAGCCGGTCCACCAGGATCCGGTAGCCGTCGGCGTCCCCGGGCGGGTCATAGATGCGTTTGATCGCGAAATTCGCCGAATTTTCCTCCATAGTCCCGCACGTTATTGCAGCGGGATCCCGAAATCGCGAAACGCGGTGAAAACTAAAGCGAAAAGAACTGCAAGAATTGACCCATGGCTGAAGACACGCAGGGTACAGACACGCCCACCACCGCCCCCACCAACGTTCCGGACAAGCCCGCCCTCGAGGGCCTGGAGGCGTCGCTCACCCGGCGCTGGCTTGACGAAGGAACCTACAAGTTCAACCCGGACACCACCCGGGAGCAGGTCTACTCGATCGACACTCCCCCGCCCACCGCGTCGGGTTCGCTGCACGTGGGACACATGTTCTCCTACACGCAGACCGACGTCCTGGCCCGCTACCAGCGGATGACCGGCAAGAACGTCTTCTACCCGATGGGCTGGGACGACAACGGCCTGCCCACCGAGCGCCGCGTGCAGAACTACTACGGCGTGCGCTGCGATCCGGCCATCCCCTACGATGCCAACTACCGTCCCCCGGCCGAGCCGGCCAAGAACCAGCGCGACTTCGACGTCGTCTCGCGCCGGAACTTCATCGAACTCTGCGAGGAACTCGCCGTCGAGGACGAGAAGGTCTTCGAGAACCTCTTCCAGACCCTGGGCCTCTCCGTTGACTGGGACCTGACCTACCGGACCATTGACGACAAGTCCCGCGCCATCTCCCAGCGCGCGTTCCTGGCCAACCTGGCCGCCGGCGACGCGTACATGGCCGAGGCCCCCACCCTGTGGGACGTCACCTTCCGCACCGCGGTGGCCCAGGCCGAACTGGAGGACCGAGAGGTCGCCGGCGCCTACTACCGCTACCCGTTCTTCACCGAATCCGGCGAGAAGATCTACATCGAGACCACCCGCCCCGAGTTGCTGGCCGCCTGCGCCGCGCTGGTGGCGAACCCCGACGACGAGCGCTACCAGCCGCTCTTCGGCACCAAGGTCACCTCCCCCATCTTCGGCGTCGAGGTGGAGGTCAAGGCCCACCCGCTGGCCAAGGCGGACAAGGGCTCGGGCATCGCGATGGTCTGCACGTTCGGTGACCTCACCGACGTCACCTGGTGGCGTGAGCTGCAGCTGCCCACCCGCGCGATCGTGGGCCGCGACGGCCGCATCGTCGGCGAGACCCCGGACTGGATCACCACTGAGGAGGGCCGCGAGGCCTTCGCCGCGATCGCCGGCAAGACCGTCTTCAGCGCCAAGGAGGGCGTGGTGGAGTTGCTGGCCGCCGCGGACCTGCTGGACGGCGAACCGAAGAAGATCATGCACCCGGTCAACTTCTTCGAAAAGGGCGACAAGCCCCTTGAGGTCGTTACCTCCCGCCAGTGGTACATCCGCAACGGCGGCCGCGACGAGGACCGCCGCGAACGCCTGATCGGCCGCGGCAAGGAGATCGACTTCCACCCCGCGTTCATGCGCTCCCGGTACGAGAACTGGATCACCGGCCTGAACGGCGACTGGCTGGTCTCCCGCCAGCGCTTCTTCGGCGTGCCGGTGCCGGTCTGGTACCCGCTGGACGCCGACGGCAACCCGGACTACGACGCTCCGATCCTGCCGGCCGACGGCCAGCTCCCGGTGGACCCCGCCGCGGACGCCGCTCCCGGCTTCGAGGAAGCCCAGCGCGATGTTCCGGGCGGCTTCACCGGGGACGCCGATGTCCTGGACACCTGGGCCACGTCATCGCTGACCCCGCAGATCGTGGGCGGGTGGAGCACCGATGAGGCGCTCTTCTCGAAGGTCTTCCCGTTCGACGTGCGCCCGCAGGCCCACGACATCATCAGAACCTGGCTGTTCTCCACCGCGGTCCGTGCCGACGCCCTGCAGGGCGTGGCGCCGTGGAAGCACGCCGCGATTTCCGGCTGGATCCTCGACCCGGACCGGAAGAAGATGTCCAAGTCCAAGGGCAACGTGATTGTTCCGACCGATGTGCTCAACGAGTACGGCTCGGACGCGGTCCGTTACTGGGCGGCCTCGGCCAAACTCGGCGCGGACACCGCCTACGAAATCGCGCAGATGAAGATCGGCCGCCGCCTGGCGATCAAGCTGCTCAACGCCTCCAAGTTCGTCCTGAACCTCGGCGCCACCGAGGACTCGGTGCTTTCCGGGGACCTGTCGGTCCTGACGAACCCGTTGGACCGCGGCGTGCTTGCGCAGCTGGCCGACGTGGTGGCCCAGGCGACGAAGGCCTTCGAGGCCTACGACTACGCCCGTGCCCTGCAGATCACCGAGAGCTTCTTCTGGCACTTCACCGACGACTACGTGGAACTGATCAAGGACCGCGCCTACGGTGCCGCCGGTGAGGAGCAGCAGGCCTCCGTGCTGGCCGCCCTCGCCACCAGCCTGGACACCCTGCTGCGGCTCTTCGCCCCGTTCCTGCCCTTCGCCACGGAGGAAGTCTGGAGCTGGTGGCGGAAGGACTCCGTGCACCGTGCGCAGTGGCCCGCCGCCGTGGAGGTCGACGGCGACACCACGCTGCTGTCCACCGTCGGCGCGGCCCTGGGCGGCATCCGCAAGGCCAAGTCCGAGGCAAAGGTCAAGCAGCGCACCGAGGTGCTCTCCGCGGCCATCACCGGCTCGGAGTCCCTGGTCCAGCAGCTCCGTGCCGGACTGGGCGATCTGAAGGCCGCGGCGAACGCCCGTGAGCTGACGCTGATAGCCGGCGACGGCGACCTGGCGGTCAGCGACGTCGTCCTGGCTCCGGCGGACGCCCCCGTGGAAGCGCCGACCCAGGCCTAGTACCGAGAGGCTCTCGACAAGGGCCCCCGCCCGGCTGATGCCGGACGGGGGCCCTTGTGGTTGCGGGAGGCGCTCAGGCCTCGAACGAGGTCTCGAAGTGCGTCAGCGTCGGCGGGGCGGCCAGCAGGGCGCCGAGGCCGCTGGCGCCCTCCTCGGTGGCGCGCCAGGCACGGTAGGCGGCGTCCTGTTCCATGGAGGCCCAGCGTTCGACGACGAGGACGTGCGTGGGATTCTCCCGCTCGACCAGGACATCGACGCCCAGGCAGCCGTCGAAGGCGCGGGTGTCGGCCAGCGTCTCGCGTAGGACGTCGGGGGCGGTGTCGAGGACTTCGGTCTTCAGGGTCAGGTCCAGATGTGCGGTGATAGCCAATGTCGCTCCAATGGTCGCGGGACATCCCGGGGGATGCTGTCATAGGGGCCAACCGCATCAGCGCGGCGCTTGTTCCCCGCCGTCGCCTCCCCCGGCATTCTCCTCCCGGCTCCGCCGCTCGGCCTCGCCGATGGCCCAGGCCGCGTTCACCAGGCCGATGTGGCTGAAGGCCTGCGGAAAGTTGCCCAGCAGTTCCGGGCCGTCCGGGGCCACCTCCTCTGCCATCAGGCCCAGGTCGGTGGCGAAGCCGGCGGCGCGCTCGAAGACCTCCCGGGCGCGCTCGGTCCGGCCGGAGAGGGCCAGTGCGTGGGCCAGCCAAAAGGTGCAGAGCAGGAATGCGCCCTCCCCGCCGGGCAGGCCGTCGTCGGCGAGGTAGCGGTAGACCATCCCGCGGGAATCGGTGAGGCGTTGCTCCACGGCCTCCACGGTCGCTAGGAATCGCGGGTCCGTCCCCTCCAGGAACCCCACGATGCCCAGCATCAGTGCGGAGGCATCCAGTTCGGCGGCGCCGTAGGACTGCGTGTACGCCCCGGCCGTCTCATTCCAGCCGTGGGTGCAGATCGATTCCCTGATCTCCTCCCGGGCCGCCGTCCAGCCGGGCACCCGGTCCGTGGCCCGCAGCACGCCAGCCAGGCCGATGGCGCGGTCCACGGCCACCCAGCACATCAGCTTCGAATACAGGAAGTGCCGGGGCTCGCCCCGGACTTCCCAGATGCCTTGGTCCGGGCCCCGCCACCGGGCCGCGGCGACGTCGGCGGCGTCGGCCAGGAACCGCAAGGTCTCCGGTGCCAGCTCCGCCACGGAATCCCGCATCGTGGCGGCCGCGTCCAGCAGCTCCCCGTAGACGTCCAGTTGCCGCTGGTCCCAGGCGCCGTTACCCACCCGGACGGGTGCGCTGCCACGCCAGCCGGGCAGGTGGCTGAGCTCCCGTTCCGGAAGTTCCCGTTCGCCGCCGATGCCGTACATGATGTGGAGGTCTTCCCCGGCTGCCAGCTGCCGGGCGGCGGCCGTCGCCAGGAATTGGAAGAACGTACCGGCCTCGTCCGGGCAGGCGGCCACCCACAGCGCCTGGAGCGTCATGCTGGCGTCCCGCACCCAGGTGTAGCGGTAGTCCCAGTTCCGGGTGCCCCCGGCGACCTCCGGCAGCGAGGTGGTGGGCGCCGCCACGATCGCTCCCGACGGATAGTAGCTCAGCGCCTGCAGCACCCTCCCGCTGCCTGCCACCAGGTCCTGCCAGGGCCCGCTGTAGTTCTGGTGGATACCGGACCAGCTGGTCCAGCCTTCGAGGGTGTCCGCGAGCCTGCGGTGCATCTCCGCCTGGTCCCAGAACACGGGGTCCTCGCCGCCGCCACGCGGGCGGTGCAGGGCGAATGCCACCTTCTCGCCGGCCCGCAGCCGGAACGTGGCGGACGCCGTCCCGCCGTCGGGCTCCAACGCCACCGGGGAGGACAGCGTGAGCGCCTCGCCGCCCGCGGTGATCAGCAGGCCGCCGGGCACGCTCCGCAGGACAGGTTCGAGGAGGCCATAGCCGGGGCGCGGCGCGCACTCGAACTCCACGTGGACGCTCCCCCGCGTGCAGGTCAGACTCCGGAGCAGGGTGCCGGGCGAGCCGTCTCCAAGGTCGTGGCCACGGCGACCGCTGCCCAGGACCAGGGCGTCGGTGACGGTCACGTCGCCGTCATCGGTCCGGTGCCGGGTCTCCAGGACCATCGAGGGTCCAAGGTACCGCCGGGAACTCCCGCGCACGCCTGCGGCACGCACCGACCAGTGGCCGGCGGACTCACCGAGAATCCGGCCGAAGACGGAGGGGCTGTCAAAGCGCGGAAAGCAGAGCCAGTCCACGGAGCCGGCGGCACTGAGCAGGGCGGCGGACCGGCAGTCGGACAGCAGCGCGTAATCGGCGATGGGCTGGTTGCTCATGTCCCGGTCTGTCCTCCGGTGAGGCGGGAGTCTTAGGGCTGTTTGGGGAATGTTGTTTTTGGGCAAAGGGGAAGCCCCATCAGCTTTTTGCGGTTGGTGGGGCTTCGACTTTTTCGATCACCACGTGACGTCTTAGGCAATCTGGCGGGATCCTTGGAATTTCAGGTCTTCCTACCTCGTCACTGGTAGCCACCATCTGACTGTGCCGAAGGCTGCGTCGGATGAGTGTCACTGAATCTTTGGTTCCTGCGTCCCTCCCCTTGCGGAGTGGGTAATAACTATTGTTCTCCCGTCCCCGGGGATGCACAAGGGCGCCGCAGGAACTACAGCATGGTAGTTCCGGCGGCGCCCTGTGGTCCCGCTGTGGCGGGGTCCGGTGCCTAGTCGAAGACGGGGCTTTCGGTGCGGCTGCGCTTGAGCTCGAAGAAGTACGGGTAGGAGGCCAGGCCCACGGAGGCGTCCCAGAGCTTGCCGGCGTCCTCGCCGCGGGGAATGCGGGTCAGGACCGGGCCGAAGAACGCGGTGCCGTTGATGGCGACCACCGGGGTGCCGACGTCCTGGCCCACCAGGGAGATGCCGGACTCGTGGCTGGCGCGGAGTTCGGCGTCGAACTCGTCGCTGTCGCCGGCCGCGGCGAGCTCCGCCGGGAGGCCGACCTCGGACAGGGACTTCGCGATGACCTCGGCGATGTCCTTGTTGCCCTCGTTGTGGATCTTGGTGCCCATGGCGTCGTAGAGCGGCTTGATGTACTGCTCGCCGTGCTTTTGCGCCGCGGCCACGATCACCCGGACCGGGGCCCATGCCTTGGTCAGGAATTCCTTGTACTCGGGGGGCAGTTCGTCCCGGCCCTCGTTCAGGACGGCGAGGCTCATGACGTGCCACTCGGTCTGGATGCTCCGGACGGTTTCCACCTCGGAAATCCAGCGGGAGGTGACCCAGGCGAAGGGGCACATCGGGTCGAACCAGAAGTCGGCCTTGTTCGTGGCGGTGGTCTCAGGCACGTGAATTCTCCTTGTTGGGAAGCTGACAGGCGTCTCAGGGCACAGCGGAGAGCGGCGCGGATTTATTCCGGGTTCCTGCCGTTCCGGGAAGGAATCAGGCGGACTTACGGCGCTTCACGTCGTGCGGAATCATCGTGGGTTCGGCCTTCTTCGCCACGACGTCCTCGGTGATCACCACGGTGGCGACGTCGTCGCGGCTGGGCAGGTCGAACATCACCGGCAGGAGGACTTCCTCCATGATGGCACGCAGGCCGCGGGCGCCGGTGCCGCGTTCCAGGGCCTGGTCCGCAATCATGTCCAGCGCCTCGTCCTCGAAGACCAGTTCCACGCCGTCGAGCTGGAACATCTTCTGGTACTGCTTGACCAAGGCGTTCTTGGGCGTGGACAGGATCTGGATCAGGGCCGGGCGGTCCAGGTTGGAGACCGTGGTGATGACCGGGAGGCGGCCGATAAATTCGGGGATCAGGCCGAACTTCAGGAGGTCCTCCGGCATGACCTCACCGTAGGAGTCGGCGTTGTCCTTGACCTCGTTCAGCGGGGCGCCGAAGCCGATGCCCTTCCGGCCGGACCGGGACCCGATGATCTCCTCGAGGCCGGCGAAGGCGCCGGCGACGATGAAGAGCACGTTGGTGGTGTCGATCTGGATGAATTCCTGGTGCGGGTGCTTGCGGCCGCCCTGCGGGGGGACGGACGCCACCGTGCCCTCGAGGATCTTCAGCAACGCCTGCTGGACGCCCTCGCCGGAGACGTCCCGGGTGATGGAGGGGTTCTCGCTCTTGCGCGAGATCTTGTCGATCTCGTCGATGTAGATGATGCCCTGTTCGGCCTTCTTGACGTCGTAGTCCGCGGCCTGGATTAGCTTGAGCAGGATGTTCTCGACGTCTTCACCGACGTAGCCAGCCTCGGTCAGAGCCGTGGCGTCGGCGACGGCGAACGGGACGTTCAGGCGCCGGGCCAGGGTCTGGGCCAGGTAGGTCTTGCCGCAGCCGGTGGGGCCGATCAGCAGGATGTTGGACTTGGCGATCTCCACGTCGTCGTGGTGGCCGCCTTCGGCCAGCGCTCCGCTCTTGGGCGCGTGGCCGGCCTGGATGCGCTTGTAGTGGTTGTAGACCGCGACGGCGAGGGAACGCTTGGCGGGTTCCTGGCCGATGACGTATTCCTGCAGGAAGTCGAAGATTTCCCGGGGCTTGGGCAGTTCAAAGCTGCCCAGGTCGGCGACTTCGGCGAGTTCTTCTTCGATGATCTCGTTGCAGAGTTCGATGCACTCGTCGCAGATGTAGACGCCGGGCCCGGCAATGAGCTTGCGGACCTGCTTCTGGCTCTTTCCGCAGAACGAGCACTTCAGCAGATCGGTGCTCTCGCCAATCCGAGCCATATGTGAACCCCTTTGTATCTTGCTGCCGGCCGGGTCATGCCTCCGTGCAGCGTGGCACCCATTTTGAAACACCGCCAGCCCCGAACGGGACGGCCGTGACATATTCCACTCTAGGTCACTTTGGGCCTGTTGGGTGGAAAGAAGACGCCGGTTCACCCCGTTTCCACGGGCCGAACCGGCGTCGTCTACTGCTGTGAAGCTGCCAAGGCTACTTGGTCAGCGCCTGCGGCTTGATCTTGCGCGAGTCGAGGACCTGGTCGATCAGGCCGTAGCTCATGGCCTCGGCGGCCGTGAGGATCTTGTCGCGCTCGATGTCGTTGTTGACCTGCTCGGAGGTCCGGCCCGAGTGCTTGGCCAGGGTGTCCTCCAGCCAGGAGCGCATCCGCATGACCTCGGCGGCCTGGATCTCCAGGTCGGAAGCCTGCCCGCCCTGGCCGCCGGAGAGCGCCGGCTGGTGGATCAGGACGCGGGCGTTCGGCAGTGCCAGGCGCTTGCCCGGCGTACCGGCGGCCAGCAGCACGGCGGCGGCGCTGGCGGCCTGGCCGAGGCAGACCGTCTGGATCTCCGGGCGGATGTACTGCATGGTGTCGTAGATCGCCGTCATGGCGGTGAAGGAGCCGCCCGGGGAGTTGATGTAGAGGGTGATGTCGCGGTCCGGGTCCGTCGACTCGAGGACCAGCAGCTGGGCCATGATGTCGTCGGCCGAGGCGTCGTCCACCTGGACGCCGAGGAAGATGATGCGGTCCTCGAAGAGCTTGGTGTACGGGTCCTGGCGCTTGAAGCCGTAGGGGGTGCGCTCTTCAAACTGCGGCAGCACGTAGCGGCTGCTGGGCAGGTTTCCGGCAGTCGATCCGAAGTTGTAGTTCATGTTCATTGCTCCTGGAGTCGGTTCTGTCTGCGTGCCGGTTACTTGCCGCTGTCGGCGTTGGTTCCGCCGCCGCCGGCCACGGACCCGGCGTGGGCCGCGATCTTGTCGAAGAAGCCGTATTCGAGGGCCTCGGTCGCCGTGAACCACTTGTCACGGTCGTTGTCCTTGAGGATGGTCTCCACGGTCTGGCCGGTCTGCTCGGCCGTCAGTTCGGCCATGACCTTCTTCATGTGCAGGATCAGCTCGGCCTGGATCTTGATGTCCGAGGCGGTGCCGCCGATGCCGCCGGAGGGCTGGTGCATCAGGATGCGGGCGTTCGGGGTGGCGTAGCGCTTGCCCTTGGTGCCGGAGCTGAGCAGGAACTGGCCCATCGAGGCGGCGAGGCCGGTGGCCACGGTGACGACGTCGTTCGGGATGAACTGCATGGTGTCGTAGATGGCCATGCCGGCGGTGACGGAGCCGCCGGGAGAGTTGATGTAAAGGTAGATGTCCTTTTCGGGGTTCTCCGCCGAGAGGAGGAGCAGCTGGGAGCAGATCGCGTTGGCGTTCTCGTCGCGGACCTCGGAGCCGAGCCAGATGATGCGCTCTTTCAGCAGGCGGTTGTAAATGTAGTTATCCTGGGCCGCGGGATCGACGGTAGCCATCCGGGGTGCCCCTGCTTGCTGTGACATGTGTACTTACCTCTCGCTGGCGACGGTGGTGCCGTGGGGTGGCTCCACTGAACTTTCCTACATGGACACTAACCGTTTTCCCTGCCGCATTGTGCCGGCGTGGCGGGCTGTTCGCTGACGGCGCACGATTGGGCCGCCGGGTTCGTCTGCGGCTTAAAAAGCCGCACCCCCGGATCGGTGATCCGGGGGTGCGGGCACTGCTCAGGGTGCCGGGCGGGCTAGAACTTCACTGCCGCCGGGTCGTCGTTCTTGGGAGCCTCGGTGGCTTCCTCGGAGGACGCTTCCTCGGCCGGAGCTTCCTCGAAGGAGGACTCTTCGCCGCCGGGACGGACGAACTCGCTCAGGTCAACCTTGTTGCCCTCGGAGTCGGTGACCTCGGCCTGGCCCAGCACGACGGCCAGGGCCTTGCGGCGGCGGACCTCGGAGACCATCATCGGGACCTGGCCGCTCTGATCGATGATCTGGGCGAACTGGTTCGGGTCCATGCCGTACTGGCTGGCGGTGGTGACGATGTAGTCGATCAGCTCGTTCTGAGTGACGTTGACTTCTTCCTTTTCGGCGATGGCGTCAAGGATGATCTCGTTCTGGAAGGCGCGCTCGGTGTTGGCCTTGACCTCGGCGCGGTGCTCCTCGGTGTCGTGCTCGCCTTCACCGTGGTTGTTCTCGGCGCTGAAGTGCTGCTCGAGCTGCTCTTCGACGACGGACTCGGGAACCGGGACCTCGATCATTTCGACCAGCTTGTCCAGGACCTTGTCGCGGGCTTCGACGCCCTGCTCGACGGTTTTGGAGTCGGCGGCCTGCTTGGCGAGGTCCTCGCGGAGCTCGGCAAGGGTGTCGAACTCGGAGGCCAGCTGGGCGAAATCGTCGTTGGCCTCGGGGAGCTCGCGCTCCTTGACGGCCTTCACGACAACCTTGACCTGGGCGGCTTCGCCGGCGTGGTCGCCGCCCACCAGGGTGGTGTCGAAGATGGCATCCTCGTCGGCGCTGAGGCCGGTGACGGCCTCGTCCAGGCCCTCGAGCATGGTGCCGGCGCCAACCTGGTAGGACAGGCCGGAGGCGGAATCAACCTCGGAGCCCTCGATGCTGGCGGTGATGTCGATGGTCAGGAAGTCGCCGTCGGCGGCCGGGCGGTCAACGCTCTTCAGCGTACCGAAGCGGCCGCGCAGCTCGTCCAGGGCCTTGTCGACGTCGGCCTCGGAGGACTCGGCGGCGGCAACCTCGACCTTGATGCCGGCGTAGTCCGGCAGCTCGATCTCGGGACGGATGTCAACCTCAGCGTGGAACTTCAGCTCGCCGTCGGTGGCGGACGGGTCCGGCACCTCGGTGATCTCGACCTCGGGACGGCTCAGCGGGCGGATACCGGTCTCCTCGACGGCGGCCTGGTACCAGCCGTTGAGGCCCTCGTTGATGGCGGTTTCCAGGACGTAGCCGCGGCCGACGCGCTGGTCAATCAGCTTGGAAGGGACCTTGCCCTTACGGAAGCCGGGTACCTGAATCTGGGAAGCAACGCTCTTGTACGCCTCGGCGATGCTGGGCTGCAGTTCCTCAAACGGGACCTCAACATTGAGCTTGACCCGCGTAGGGGTGAGGTTCTCGACGGCGCTCTTCACAGTCTAAGTACTCCTGGTTTTGGGGGATTGTGGGTCTGCAACGCCGATGACCGGCAGTTGCTGCAGAGTCGGGGTGACAGGATTTGAACCTGCGACTTCCTGCTCCCAAAGCAGGCGCTCTAGCCAAGCTGAGCTACACCCCGTAAGTGCACAGAACAGTCTAAGGTCATCGTGTGGCCATTTGCACATTTGACACTGCGGGGCTGCATTGGGTTTAGTTGTATCCGGCTTGAACAGCCGACCGGAAGTTTTGCTGGAATTCCAGCATAGTCCCGGGGACGTAGCTTAATGGTAAAGCCTCAGTCTTCCAAACTGATTACGCGGGTTCGATTCCCGTCGTCCCCTCTCCAAAAACACATGAAGGGCCCCTCCAGCGGAGGGGCCCTTCATGCTTTCTGCGGGCCTTGCATTCGGTCTTATCTTTGCTGGCAAACCGTGCACCAGTACAGCTTGCGGGCCGCGTGTTCCACCAGCGAGACGGGGGTACCGCAGACCCGGCAGTCCTGGCCCTGCCGCCGGTAGACGAAGTGCGCCTCCTCCGGGGCGGGAAGGGCCGCACCCTCTCCTTCGGAGGACTCTCCCCCGCCGCTCCAGTACCGGGGTCCGGTGGTGATGATCCGGCCGTCGCGCACGCCGTCGGCCATGATGGCGGCCGTGTCGTCCCAGAGCAGCCCGGCGTCCCCGGCCGGGAGGCCGGTTCCGGGCAGCCAGGGGTCCAGGCGCTGCCGGAACAGCAGCTCGGCGCGGTAGACGTTCCCGACGCCGGCAATCACCTTCTGGTCCATGAGCAGGGTGGCCAGCGGGGTCTTCCGCCGGCCCAGCGTGGCGACAAAGGCCTCCCTGTCCCCCGGCAGGTTCCGCAGCGGATCCGGGCCCAGCCGGGCCATCACGGCCTCGGTTTCCGCCTCGGTGAGGGTCTCGCAGGTGGTCGCCCCGCGCAGGTCCGCCCAACCGTGGCTGCCGGCGAGCCGGACGCGGACGGCGCCCACCGGAGCGGGCGGCCCGGCGTAGGCGGCGTCGTCATTCACCGCATCGGCGCCGGCGTCGCGGTCCTCCCGCTCCCCGACCCTGCGCGGCGCGCCGATGCTGGAGGCGCCCCGGAAGGTGCTGTCGCCGCCGAAGTTCCAGGCGCCGTAGAGGCCGAGGTGGACGTGCAACGACAGCCCGTGCTCGAAGCGGAGGAACAGGTGCTTGCCGTGCGCCGTCGCGCCGGTGAGGACGTGACCGTCCAGCAGGGCGGCGCCGCCGGCGAAGCGTCCCTGCGGACTGGAGACGGCCAGCCGCTCGCCCGTGAAGACGTCCGCGAACTGCCGGGCGAGCCGGTGAATGGAGTGGCCCTCGGGCACTACTCGACGACCTCGCCGGTGGCCTCGTAGGTAGCGATCTTGCCGATGCGGCGGACGTGGCGCTCGTCGTGGCTGAACGGCTCGGCCAGGAACGCCTCGATGATGCCGGTCGCCTCCTCGACGCTGTGCTGCCGGCCGCCGACGGCGACGACGTTGGCGTCGTTGTGCTCGCGGGCCAGCTTCGCGGTGGGCAGGCTCCACGCCAGGGCCGCGCGGACACCCTTGACCTTGTTGGCGGCGATCTGCTCGCCGTTGCCGGACCCGCCCAGGACAATCCCCAGGGCGTGGACGCCGGCCTCCTGGTCCGCCACGACGGCCAGGGCGGCGTTGATGCAGAAGGACGGGTAGTCATCGAGGGCGTCGTAGACCTTCGGTCCGTGATCCACCACCTCGTAGCCCTTGGCGCTGAGGTGTTCCACCAGGTGGGCGCTGAGCTCCATGCCGGCGTGGTCGGTGGCGATGTGGACGCGCGGGAGGTCCTGGGCGGTGGTCACGGTCGGATCCATTCTGTGGTCGCCGGAGGGCATCCGGCGTGGTGATCGGGGTGGCTCCAGCCTACTAGGCACGGGGCGGCGCGCCGTCGCCGCGGGCCCGGGAAGCCACGCGGGCCAGGGCCTGCGCGACGTTGTCCGCCGAGGCGGGGCCGCCGGCGCTGACCGTCACGGTGCCGCCGTCCAGGCGCCGCACCACGACGGCGGGCCCGTTGGCCACCAGCATGCTGGAGTCCCGGCCGTGGCGGCGGAAGCCCCAGCCGCCACGCTCCGCCGCGCGCACCAGCTCCGGGGCGGCCGAGCTGATCTCGGCGGCAGGGACCGTCAGCACGGGCAGCAGTCCGGCGGCGAGGACGCGGAGCCCGGCCCGGTCCACTCTGACCCGGGCGAAGAGGAAGAGGGTCGCCACGAGCGCCGCGGCCGCCAGGACGGCCGCGAGCCAGGGCAGGGCGAGGCTGAGCAGCGCGGCCGGGAACAGCGTGGAGATTCCGAGCATCACGAAGATCGAGCTGCGGGCGTGGACCCAGAGGCGGACGTCGTCCCTGGCCAGGTCCGGGTCGCGGATGTGTTCGAGCGCCGCGCGGGCGGCGCGTTCGTCGTCGACGGACCAGCGCTCGTCGGCCTTGAACACGAAGCCCATCACCACGCCCAGGCCCAGGGCGGCGCCGCTGCCCATCGCCAGGATGGTGACGTCAACGTGCGAGGCGCGGGCGTCGGACAGACCGATCTGCCCGACCAGGACCGCGGCCAGCACGGCGGTGACGAACAGGCTAAGGCCCAGCCCGGCGCCCATCATGATCCGGCGCATCAGGGCCGGCCGGGTCAACGGGGCGGCCTGGAGCAGCACCGCCCAGCCCGTCAGGACGATCATGGCGGCGCCCACGCCCACCACGGCGGCGAAGGGGGCGAAGTTTTCGGCGCCGTCCGCGGACCACCGGACGGCCAGCGGCTCGGGCAGCCGGGACCGGATCAGGAACGCGCACACCGTGAAGGCGGCGGCCAGCACCAGGGGAAAGCCGATGGCGAAGCGCACGGCCCTGGTGTCGACGGAGTCCTGGAAGGTTCCCATGCCGTCAACGCTACCCCCGTCCGCGCCGCCGGCGGCCGGGCTGTGACGGGGGCAACTTGCCAAGGCCGCAAGGCGTGAAAGAATAATTTCACGCCTATCCCCATCTCCCGTTCCCGCATTCCTGGAGGCCCCCTTGCCCGGTATGAACCTCACACGCGCCGAAGCCCGCGAGCGCGCCGCCCTGATCGCCGTCGACTCCTACGACGTGACCCTGGACCTGACCCGGGGCGACACCGTCTTCGGCTCCACCACCCGCGTGCGCTTCACCGCGGCGCCGGGATCCTCCACGTTCATCGACGCGGTCACCCGGACCGTGCACAGCGTAACCCTCAACGGCCGCGAGCTGGACCCGGCCGAGGTCTCGGACGGCATCCGCATCCAGCTCCCGGACCTGGCCGCGGAGAACGAACTCGTGGTGGTCGCGGACGCCCCCTACATGAACACCGGCGAGGGCCTTCACCGCTTCGTGGACCCGGTCGACGGGGAGGTCTACCTCTACACCCAGTTCGAGGTCCCCGACTCCCGCCGCATGTTCGCCGTCTTCGAACAGCCGGACCTCAAGGCCACGTTCACGTTCACCGTCACCGCGCCGTCGCACTGGGACGTGGTGTCCAACTCCCCCACCCCGGCACCGTCCGAGACCAGCCCGGGCGAGGACGGCGGCGCGCGCTCGGTCTGGGCCTTCGCGCCGACCCCGCGGCTGTCCTCCTATGTCACCGCGCTGATCGCCGGCCCGTACCAGAGCGTCCGCAGCGAGGTGGTCTCCGCCACGGGCAAGGTTACCCCGCTGGGCGTCTTCGCCCGCAAATCCCTCATGCAGTACCTGGACGCGGACAACATCTTCGAACTGACCCGCCAGGGCTTCGAGTTCTTCGAGGCGCAGTTCGGCTGCCCGTACCCGTTCGAGAAGTACGACCAGCTCTTCGTGCCGGAGTTCAACGCCGGCGCCATGGAGAACGCCGGGGCGGTGACCATCCTGGAGGGCTACGTCTTCCGCAGCAAGGTCACCGGGGCGCAGGTCGAGCGGCGCGCCATCACCGTCCTGCACGAACTGGCCCACATGTGGTTCGGCGACCTGGTGACGATGCGCTGGTGGAACGACCTCTGGCTGAATGAGTCCTTCGCCGAATACATGTCCCACCTCGCCGCCGTCGAAAACACCAAGTTCGACGCCGCGTGGACCACCTTCGCCTCGGTGGAGAAGTCCTGGGCCTACCGCCAGGACCAGCTGCCCACCACGCACCCGATCTTCGCGGAGATCAACGACCTGCAGGACGTCGAGGTCAACTTCGACGGCATCACCTACGCCAAGGGAGCCTCGGTGTTGCGGCAGCTGGTGGCCTGGGTGGGTCCGGAGGAGTTCATGGCCGGCGTCCGCGAGTACTTCCGCAAGCACTCGTGGAAGAACACCGAGCTGGCGGACCTGATGGTGGAGCTGGAGCAGGCCAGCGGCCGCGACCTGGACCAGTGGGGCAAGCTCTGGCTGGAGACCGCCGGCGTGAACACCCTGAAGCCGGAGCTGTCCGTCGGCGAGGATGGGACCATCACCTCCTTCGCGATCCTGCAGTCCGCCACCGAAGCGCAGCCGACCATCCGCCCGCACCGGCTGGCCGTGGGCTTCTACAACCTCGACGGCGCCGGCAAGCTGGAGCGCGTGCACCGCGAGGAGCTCGACGTCGACGGCGCACGCACCGAGGTCCCGGCCCTGGCCGGCCTGGCGCGGCCGGACCTGATCCTGCTCAACGACGACGACCTCGCCTACGCGAAGGTCCGGCTTGATCCGCAATCGTGGGCCACGGCCACGGCGCACCTGAAGGACTTCGGCCGCAGCCTGCCGCGGACCCTGGTCTGGGGCTCGGCCTGGGACGCGGCGCGCGACGGCGAGACCCCGGCGCGCGGCTACGTGGAGCTGATCCTGGCCAACATCGCGGAGGAGACGGACTCCTCCGTGATCCTGGTGCAGCTGCGCCAGCTGGCCACCACGCTGAACTTCTACGTCGCCGCCGAGCACAAGGACGCCACGGCGGCCGCCGCCGCGGACCGGCTCTGGGACCTCGCCTCCCGCGTGGCCGCCGGTTCCGACGCCCAGCTGCAGTTCGTGAAGTCCTACGCTCTGCTGGCCCGCACGGGCGCGCAGTTCGACACGGTCGCCGGGCTACTGGACGGCTCCCGCGAGCTGCCGGGCCTCACCGTGGACCAGGACCTGCGCTGGGAACTGATCACCTCCCTCGTGGTGGGCAGCCGGGCCGGCAAGGCGGAGATCGACGCCGAGCTCGAGCACGACAACACCGCCACCGGCCAGAACGCGGCCGCCCAGGCCACGGCCGCCATCCCCACCCCGGAGGCCAAAGCCGCCGCCTGGGAGTCGATCGTGGTGACGGGCGAGCTGTCCAACGCTCTGCAGGGGTCCGCCGTCGCCGGCTTCACCCGGGTGTTGGACACCGCCCTGCTCGAGCCCTACGCGGAGAAGTACTTCGAGGCCGTTCCCGGGATCGTGCGGGACCGCACCCACGCCCTGGCCCAGCAGATCGTCGTCGGGCTCTACCCGGCGCAGCTGACCACCCAGGCCACCGTGGACCGCACGGACGAGTTCCTCGCCGCCCTGCCGGCGGACAGCGCCGCCCTGCGCCGGATGATGCTGGAGAACCGCGACGGCGTGGCCCGCGCCCTGCGCGCCCGCGCCGCGGACGTCGGCTAGGCAGGAAGCCCCCACCCCGCCCAACTAGCTCGCAGCTAAGGCCGTTTTGGACGCTCAGAACGGCCCCTGCTGCCAGTCAGTTGGGCGGGGACGTGTCCTAGACTGGCCGCATGAGCCTGGACGAGCACCACTACGCCCTGACGGTCACCTGGACGGGCAACCTCGGCGAGGGGACGTCCGGCTACCGGGCGTACAGCCGGGACCACGACATCGAGATTCCCGGCCTGCCGGTCCTCAAGGGCTCGGCGGACCCGACGTTCCGCGGCGACCCCGGCCGGTACAACCCCGAGCAACTGCTCCTGGCCGCGCTAAGCCAGTGCCACATGCTCTCTTTCCTGCACGTGGCGGTGAAGCATGGCGTGGTGGTCACCGGTTACCGGGACCGGGCCGAGGGGCTGATGCGGACCAACCGGGACGGCAGCGGCCAGTTCGAGTCGGTCACGCTGCGTCCGGTGGTGGCCACGAAGGAACCGGTGGCCCCGGAAACCTTGGCAGAGATGCACCACGAGGCCAACTCACTCTGCTTCATCGCCCGCAGCGTCAACTTCCCGGTCCGGCACGAGGCGTCCGCCGGCTGACGGTTCGGCGCCTCCCAGCCTCGGGCGGCGATTAGCCTGCGGCGCCAACCGGGTCCGTCGCGTCCCGCCATTCCCCCAGCAGCCGGCGCTCGGTGTCCGGATTGAGTCCGGCCTTGCGTTCCCGGTCCAGCCCCCGGCGCCGCTCGTCGTCGAGACTGTCCGCCAGCGTCCGGGTCCACGGCCGCAACCGGAGTCCGGCCGCAACCGCCGCGGCGTTGCTGCGGGTGGTGAATCCCTCGTGGCCCGGCGGCAGCCACAGCGGCAGTGAGTCCGGACCCGCCCAATAGTTCACCCCGCGCGCGGCGAGCCAGTCGGGCGGCGCGGCCACGATCTCCGCGGCTCCCCCGTCGAGACGCCGTGATTCATCGAGGTATTCGGCGAACGGCACGGGATCGCCGACCGCGTTCAGCGGCCCGGTAACGCCCCGCTCCGCCGCGGTCAGCACCCAGGCGGCCAGGTCCCGGACGTCGATGATCTGGGTCAATGCTGCCGGGGTGTCCGGGACGAGGACGGGTCCCGGGTGTCGGGCGAAGCGGGCAGGCCAGTACCCGTAACGGTCCGATTCGTCCCCGGGCCCGCCGATCAGGCCCGGCCGGCACAGGTGCGCCTTGTCCCCGGCCAGTTCCAGGGTCAGGTGTTCAATCGCGGACTTCGCGGCACCGTAGTTCTCCATGGTCGCCGGCGTCCCGGCGGGCAGCGGCGGCAGCACAACGGCGTCCTCCGCCGTGCCGGGGACCGAGGGGTCCGCGTAAACCGAACAGCTGGAGACGAAGGTCCAGTGCCGTGCGCGGCCGGCGAGCGCCACGAGGGCATCCTCCGCCTGCCCGGGGTCGCGGGCCACGTCGACGACGGCGTCCCACTCCCCCGCGTGGACGGCCCCGGCGTAGGCAGCCGGCCCCTGCGAGCGGTCCGCCTTGAGCCAATTGGCTCCCTCCGGCGGCGCGGTCCGGGATCCACGGGCCAGGCACATGACGTCGTGGCCGGTGGCTACTGCCTGCCGGGCGATTTCGGCAGAGAGGAAGGCGGTGCCACCGAGGACGAGGATGCGCATGGGGACACGCTACGGCGCTAGTCTGGACAGTGAACAGAGTCTTATGCGGCCGGCGAACGCGGGCGTGCCGAAGGAGCAGTACCACTTGATCTTGAGCTTCACCACCCCCGAACCCCTGACCCCGCTCGATGTCTCCGCCATCAACGTGCCCGGAGCCCTGATCAGCATCGGGGTGGGCGTCCTCGTCTGGCTGGTGGCGTCCTTCGTAATTTCCGGGATCACCAAGCGCGTCGCCGCGGGCAGCACCTTCTTCAAGAAGCCGCGGTTCCGCTGGGTGGCCCCCGCCCTGCGCGCGCTGGACCACCAGCGCCGGGAGCAGCGGGCCCGCACCATCGGCGCGCTGCTGACCAGTGTGGTGAGCGTCCTCGTCGTCGTGATCACCGCGATGTACGTGCTGCAGTACCTCGACGTCAACATCGCGCCGCTGCTGACCAGCGTCGGCATCCTGGGTGTCGCGATCGGCTTCGGCGCCCAGCAGCTCATCCGCGACTTCCTGGCCGGCATCTTCATCACCATCGAGGACCAGTACGGCATCGGCGACGTCATCGAAACCTCCGAGGTGGTGGGCACGGTGGAGTCGATGGGCCTGCGCATCACCCGGGTCCGCGCCGACGACGGCACCATCTGGTACCTGCGCAACGGCGAGATCCTCCGTGTGGGCAACCGCTCCCAGGGCACCTACACCCCGCCCGCCGACGAGGCCGACCAGGCCGGTGCCGCCGAGGCAACACCCCAGCAGAAAGCCGGAGAGTAATGACCATCCCCCTCGGCGGCGATCCCCACCAGCCCCGGCAGCTGATGCAGAACGACCCCTTCAGCAAGCCCGGCTACACCGACAACTTCTACGACGCCGTTGGCGGGCACGAGACGTTCGTAAAGCTCATCGACGTGTTCTACGACGGCGTCGCCACCGACCCGCTGCTGCGGCCCATGTACCCGGAGGAGGACCTCGCGCCGGCGAAGCGCCGCTTCCTCATGTTCCTGGAGCAGTACTGGGGAGGTCCCACCACCTACGGCGAGGAACGCGGCCACCCCCGGCTCCGGATGCGGCACCAGCCGTTCCGCGTGACCCCGGAGGCCAAGGACGCCTGGCTCCGGCACATGCGCACCGCCGTCGATGCCCTGGAGCTCCCGCCGCTCCACGAGGGAACCCTGTGGGACTACATGGAGCGGGCCGCCCTCTCCATGGTCAACAGCCCGTCCGGAGCCTAGGCAGGTTGCGCCGCTTGCCGGCCGGCACACAGAGAAAGACCCCGGAGGCACTTGGGGGGATGCCTCCGGGGTCTTTCTGAAAATTATAATACCCACCCGGGTATGACCGCGCAAGGGGTCCCCTCCGCCTAGGCTGGATCCATGATCACCATTCGCGAAACGGTCGACGGCGACCTGTCCGCCCTCGCCGCGCTGCGGGCCTCCTGGGCTGCCGAACAGGCACCCGCCGCCGACGGCACGACCGTAGACCCGGAAGAGTTCGTCGCCGTGCTCAAGCGGTGGCTGGAGGCCAATCCGCGGACCTTCTTCCTCGCCGAGCACAACGGCGTTCCCGTGGGCATGCTGAACCTCATGGTGTTCGAACGCATGCCCAAGCCAGGCAAGGACATCTCACGCTGGGTGTACCTGGGGAACGTCTATGTGCTTCCGGACCGCAGGAACGCCGGCATCGGGGCGCAGCTGGTGGAGGCCGCCCTGACCTATTCGCGGGAGATCAACGCGGTCCGGATGCTCCTCTCTCCGTCGTCGGAGTCTCGAAGCTTTTACGCGCGGCTCGGTTTCGTGCCGGCGTCGGAACTGAACGTGCTGACCTTCTGAGCTGCGTCCCCACCCGTACCGGGCCCGCTTACGAGCACTTCCGAGCACTTCCCGGCGCCCCCGGGTCTAGGCTGGCGGTCATGGCGATCATTCATCAGGCAACGTTGACCCCCTCCAAGATGGAACTCCTCGAGCGCTGGCTCCCCGGCCGGTCCTGGTTCCCGGACACCGGGTCCGCCCCGGAGAAGGCCGGGCACTTCCGCTTCGACGACCCGGAGGGGGAGGTGGGTCTCGAGACCATCCTGGTGCATTCCGGCGGCGCTGTGTTCCAGGTGCCGCTCAGCTACCGGGGCGCTCCCCTGCCCGGCGCCGACGATCACCTTGTCGGCACCATGGAACACTCCGTCCTGGGCAGCCGCTGGGTCTACGACGCGTGCGCGGACCCGACCTACGTCCGTGCCCTGGCCGCTGCCATCCTGGCCGGCACGCCGCAGGCACAGCATGTCCTGCAGGTCGACGGCGGGCAAAAGGTTCTCCCCGAATCGGTCACCGTGCACGGCACGGGAACCGCGGGTATATCGGTTCCGGAGGTCGGCGACATCACGGCCAGCGACGCCGCGGAGGGGACCGTGATCCGCGCCGGTGCGCTGGAAATTTTGGTCTACCGGCGGCTCGACCCCGCTGTCCCGCCGGCAGCCCGCTCCCTGGTCGGCACCTGGGAGGGTCAGGACACTCCGGTAGCCCTCGCCGCCGTCACGGAAGGATAAGGCTTCGTCGCGGGGGCCGCTAGAGGCCGGACCCTGCGCGGACCAGCACGTGGCCGCGGGGGCTGCTGAGCCGGAACCACGTGTCGGCGCGGAAGACGGACTGCTCCCCCTCGGCCAGGAACCCCAGGGTCAGCGCCGCGAAGGCCGCCCCCGCGGGCAACCAGTGCGCCGCCGGCAGCGGCCGGCCCCAGACGGTGGCGCGGGCGTTGTTGACGATCAGGGCACCGGGTTTGTCCGGGATGATGCCGGCGATCTCCCTGATCCCCTCCTCAGCCGCCCGCCGCAGTTCTGCGTCGGGGACGGTGCCTGCCGGTTCCCAGCCGCCGCGGGGTGCTCCGACGCCGGCCCAGGATTCCCGCAGGGTCATCGGCGGGACGGGAAGGTCGACGTCGTCGGGCCCCGAGCGGGCCAGGCGGTCCAGCACCGCCGCGAGGGGCACGGTCACGTCCAGCCGGGCGGGCGCGGCCAGAGCCATCGTGCGCAGGCCCAGGATGGTCGGCGTTCCCTCGCCCAGCAGGCGCGGCCGTAGGAGGCAGACGTAGGCGGCCAGGACGGTGCCGTCGGCGCTGAGGCGGATGCCGCCGTCGTCCACCGCCTTGGCCCTGGTGGCGAAGGTGCGCAGGTCGGCAAGGTCGCGGGGATCGGAGAACTGCAGGGACTCGGTGAGGACATCAGACACATTCCCGACTTTACCGGCTGAGCCTCTTTGGAGCCCGGCCAAGCCGCCGTCTAAAGTCAAACCATGACTGAAGCCGAAGCCGCAGTGCAGGCCGCACCCCCGGAGGACCCGACCACCTCGCTCATCCAGCTCCTGGACCTGGGCGAACTTCAGGGCGCCCGGACGGACGAGGACATTTTCCTGGGCCCGTCGCAAAAGCAGCCCCGGCAGCGGGTGTTCGGCGGCCAGGTGCTGGCGCAGTCGCTGGTGGCCGGCAGCCGGACGGTTCCCGAGGGCCGGGGCGTGCACTCGATGCACGGGTATTTCCTGCGGCCGGGCGACGCGAACCAGCCGATCACTTTCGGCGTCCAGCGGCTCCGCGACGGGCGCTCCTTCTCGGCCCGCCGGGTCCACGCATACCAGGACGGCAAGCCGATCCTGTCGATGATCGCCTCTTTCCAGGACGAGGATGAGGGCATCGAGCACCAGACGCAGATGCCGGAGGGAATCCCGGACCCGGAGTCGCTGCCGAGCACGGCCGACCTGCTGGGCAAGTTCGACCACCCGGTGGCCCGGCACTGGGCCTATGAGCGGCCCTTCGACATCCGCCACGTGGACCCTGCCCTGTATGTCTCGGCCGAGGGGCCCAAGGAGGCCCGCAACGCCGTGTGGATGCGGACCTTTGGACCGATGCCGGACGATCCCGGCCTGCACCGCGCCGCGCTGGCCTACGCCAGCGACTACACCCTCCTGGAGTCGGTCCTGCGGCGGCACGGCTTGAGCTGGATTACGCCGGGGATGTCCGTGGCGAGCCTGGACCACGCCATGTGGTGGCACCGGCCCGTGCGGGTGGACGAATGGCTGCTGTACGTGCAGGAATCCCCCAGCGCCCAGGGCGCCCGGGGCCTGGCGACCGGGAAGATCTTCAGCCGCGACGGCCGGCACGTCGCCACCGTGGCGCAGGAGGGCATGATCCGGGTGCCCACGGAACCGACGCCCCGGTAACGGCGAACGCCTTTAACGCATAAGCCCGGCGCACCCCCTCTCGGGGGCGCGCCGGGCTTTTGCGTTGGCGGGCCGGCCGCGGAACTAGTCGCGGGTCAGGCGGCGGTGGGTGACCCGGTGCGGCTTGGCCGCGTCGGGGCCGAGGCGCTCCACCTTGTTCTCCTCGTAGGATTCAAAGTTGCCCTCGAACCAGTACCACTTGGAGGGGTTCTCCTCGTCACCTTCGTAGGCGAGGATGTGGGTGGCCACCCGGTCGAGGAACCAGCGGTCGTGCGAGACGACGACGGCGCAGCCGGGGAATTCCAGCAGGGCGTTCTCGAGGCTGCTGAGGGTTTCGACGTCGAGGTCGTTGGTCGGTTCGTCGAGGAGCAGCAGGTTTCCGCCCTGCTTGAGGGTCAGCGCGAGGTTCAGTCGGTTGCGCTCACCGCCGGAGAGGACGCCGGCCTTCTTCTGCTGATCCGGGCCCTTGAAGCCGAAGGCGGCGACGTAGGCGCGGGACGGCATTTCGACCTGGCCGACCTGGATGAAGTCGAGTCCGTCGGAGACAACCTCCCACAGGGTCTTGTTCGGGTCGATACCGCCGCGGCTCTGGTCCGCGTAGGAGATCTTCACCGAGTCGCCGACCTTCAGTTCGCCGCCGTCGAGCGGCTCCAGGCCGACGATGGTCTTGAACAGGGTGGTCTTGCCGACGCCGTTGGGGCCGATGACGCCCACGATGCCGTTGCGCGGCAGCGAGAACGACAGGCCGTCGATCAGCATCCGGTCCTCGAAGCCCTTTTGCAGGTTCTTGGCTTCCAGGACCAGTCCGCCCAGGCGCGGTCCCGGCGGGATCTGGATCTCTTCGAAGTCGAGCTTGCGGGTCCGGTCTGCCTCGGCGGCCATTTCCTCATAGCGGGCCAGACGGGCTTTGGACTTGGTCTGGCGGCCCTTGGCGTTGGAGCGCACCCACTCGAGTTCCTCGGCGAGGCGCTTGGCCTGCTTGGCGTCCTTCTTGCCCTGAATTTCCAGGCGGGCGCGCTTCTTCTCGAGGTAGGTGGAGTAGTTGCCCTCGTAGGGGTAGAGGTGGCCGCGGTCCACTTCGGCGATCCATTCGGCCACGTGGTCCAGGAAGTACCGGTCGTGGGTGACGGCCAGGACGGCGCCGGGGTACGAGGAGAGGTGCTGTTCGAGCCAGAGCACGCTCTCGGCGTCGAGGTGGTTGGTGGGCTCGTCGAGGAGCAGCAGGTCGGGCTTCTGCAGCAGGAGCTTGCAGAGGGCCACGCGGCGGCGCTCACCACCGGAGAGCACGGTGACGTCGGCGTCGGCCGGCGGGCAGCGCAGGGCGTCCATGGCCTGCTCCAGCTGGGAGTCGAGGTCCCAGGCGTCGGCGGCGTCGATCGCTTCCTGCAGCTGGCCCATCTCTTCGAGCAGGGCGTCGTAGTCGGCGTCCGGGTTGGCCATCTCTTCGGAGATCTCGTTGAAGCGCTGGATCTTGCCGTAGATCTCGCCAACGCCCTCCTGGACGTTGCCGAGGACGGTCTTTTCCTCGTTCAGCGGCGGCTCCTGCAGCAGGATGCCGACGGTGTAGCCGGGGCTCAGCCGGGCCTCGCCGTTCGAGGGGGTGTCCAGGCCGGCCATGATCTTGAGGATGGTGGACTTACCGGCGCCGTTCGGGCCGACAACACCGATCTTGGCACCGGGGAAGAACGACATACTCACGTCGTCGAGGATGAGTTTTTCGCCAACGGCCTTTCGGGCCTTGGTCATTGTGTAGATAAATTCCGCCATACTCTCAAATCTAATGGTTCGGCGCTGATAACTCACATTCCAAGGCGGCAGGTTCCGCGCCGCCCATACCGGGAGTCCGGTCAGGCGGCCGGACCCGCGAGGCAGCGGCCGCCGGCGAGGGCCGGCAGGACGGTGGCGGTGACGGACCGCCCCCGGATCTGGGCGACGACGCAGTCCGCCCCCTGCCGGACGGACGCTTCCACGGCGTCGGCATCCAGGCCCGTGGGGGTCCGGCTGGCGGTGACCTCGATGGCCCCGGGAGCGTAACCGGCCCGGACCAGGGCCGCCCGCACGCTGCCCGTCGCCGGCACCGTACCGTTCGCGAGGCCGGCGAGCGCATCGCGTACCGTGGCCGCATCCACGGGTGGCGCGGCCGCCGAGCCGCTCGCCGTCGACGGAGCGCTGGCCGTGGGCGCCGAGGAGGCTGTGGGCAGGGCGGTCGCGATGGCGGTGGACGCCACTGCCGCGGGGGCGACTGTATCGCCCGACCCGGAGCATCCGGCGAGGGCTGCTGCCACCACGATGCCTGCCAGGGTGGCGGACGTCGGGAACAGCGCGCGGGGAAGGAGTCTGGGCCGGGTCACCCGGCCATTCTGCCACCGGCACCGGTCCGGACATCGTCGTCACCGCCTTCACCGCTCTTGTCCGAGCCCCTCTGGTCGGCGGTGCCGGCAGCCTGCTGGCCCTGGCCGGGAAACGAGGCCCTCAGGCGGCGTCCTCCTTCACCTCGCCGGTTTCCTCGTCGAAGTCGGGCAACTCCTCCGCGGCGTCGGCTCCGGCGCCGCCGCCCCCCTGCCCGGCCGTTCCCGGAGTCCCGCCCTGGTCAGCCCCGTCCGACTGCTGTTGCTGCCCACCGGTGTTGCGGGTGAAGTTGGCGGCGCCCCACGATAGGTCGTGACCGATGGCGTCGGCATCGATGTCCACGGCGTGGTGGATGCGGCCCTCCGACTCCCAGGTGCGGATCTTGAGCCTGCCGGCAACGATGACGGGCTGCCCCTTCCGGATACTGCAGGCCATGTTGCCGGCCAGCTGGCGGTAGCCCTGCACGGTGAACCAGTTGGTGGTCCCGTCCACCCAGGCGTTGGCCGCCCGGTCGAAGCGCCGTCCGGTGGAACCCATCCGGAAGGACGCGGTGGCGACGCCGCCGGGCGTCGTCGAACTCTTAATCTCCGTGGCGACGAAGCCCCGGATGGTGATGCTGTCATTCATTGGTATGTCCTGTCTCATGGGAAGGCTGGCTGGTCCGTCCCACTCTGCAACCGGGGTCCGGCACACGGCAGTCCATACCGGGGCTATGTGGAAAACGGGACGCGGTGGCACGGTAAACTTCTTGAGGCGTGCGCGGCTCCGGCCGATAGGCACGCGCGTGCCCCAGTAGCTCAGGGGATAGAGCAGCGGCCTTCTAATCCGCCGGTCGGGGGTTCGATTCCCTCCTGGGGCGCCTGCACGGCCCCGGTCACGGACTATCCGTGACCGGGGCCGTTCCGCTTAAGCTCCCGCCGCTTCTTGGGCTCCCCGGCTCAGCTTCCGGAGCGCCGTCTCCCGCCCAAGCCATAAGCAGGCTTAGTATTGAGTCCAGAGATGGAGGCAGGGCCCCGGCCCATAACCGAAAGTAAGGCAGCCATGACGCAGACACCCCGCGGATTCGACTCCTACGACCAGGGCGACACCCCGGCGGCACCGGAGCACGCAACCACCGGACTCCCCCGGGAGGACACCCCGGCGGCCACATCCGCCCCCGCCCGGACGCCCGCAGAGGCTCCCACGCCGGAGCCCGCCCCCGCCACCACGGCAGCACCCGCGCCCACGCACGAGGCCCGCCAGGTGACCCGCGCCGGGATGGTGTGGACCGTCGTCGCTGTTGCTTTGGTGGTGCTGATCCTGCTGATCGTCTTCATCCTGCAGAACCAGGACTACGTCCAGGTCAAGTACTTCGGACTGACGGGAGCCGTCCCCCTGGGGGTGGCGCTGTTCATCGCCGCCGTCGGCGGCGGGGTGCTGGTAGCCATCGCCGGGGCCGCCCGCATCATCCAGCTCCGGCTGACCGCGCACCGCCAGCGCGCCCGCCTGACCGGCCAGGGCACCCGCGAACGCTAAACCTGGGAAGCGCTAAGCCGGAAGCACGGCAGGAGCGCAGACCGGCCGGACTGCCCTACAGTTGCCGCATGTCCGAAGGCCTCGTCACCACCATCCGCGCTGCCCTGCACGTCGCGGCAGATCCGGTTCGCGGCGCGGCGGCCCAGCGGTATCTGAAGTCGGAGATGCCATCCCTGGGCGTCCGGGTCCCGGAGGTCCGGGCCATCGTCAGGAATGCCGCCCGGCGGTTGCCGCCGCAGTCGCTGTCCGAACTCACCGCCGCCGTGACCGAGCTGTGGCGCGAGGCCCGCTGGCGGGAGGAACGGCTCGCGGCCATCGAACTCACCGGCTTACGGCCGGCCCGGGGCGAGCTCGCCATGCTTCCCCTGTATGAGGAGATCATCCGCGACGGCGCCTGGTGGGACCTGGTCGATTCCCTGGCGCACCGCCTGGGCGGTCTGCTCCTGGCCCACCCCGGAACAATGGCGTCGCTGCTGCGCCGGTGGAGCCAGGACCCGGACCTCTGGATCCGCCGTGCTTCCATCACCGCCCAACTGGGAGCCAAGGGCGCCACGGACCGTGAGTTACTGACGGACGTAATCACGGCCAACCTCGGCGACCGCGAATTCTTCATCCGCAAGGCCATCGGCTGGGCCTTACGGGACTTCTCCACGACGGATCCGGACTGGGTCCGGGGCTTCGTCGACCGCGCCGGGGACGGGCTGAGCCCGCTCTCCCGCCGCGAGGCGCTGAGGAAGCTGGGAAGAACCGACGGAATCAGATGAGCGGTCTCAGGCGACCGGCCGCAGGCGACCGCCCTCAGATGACGGGCCGGCTGGTGACCGGTTCCTCCGGCTTGCTGAACAGCTGTTTAGTCTTGGGGTCCAGGAAGATCAGGTAGAGCGCGAACAGCAGGGCGATGATCGCGGCGGCGTTGCGGGCCAGGGCCAGCGCCAGGCCCAGGTCCTGGCTCTGCAGGTAGGGGAAGACCTCCAGCTGGTCGGAAATCGCGTAGACCATGAAGAACGAGACCATGAAGTACAGGGCCTTGACCTGCCAGTCGTCGCGGATACCGGTGACGGCGAAGAGCGGGATCAGCCACACCACGTACCAGGACTGGATCATCGGGGCGAGGAACACGACGGCGGCGAAGGCCAGGGTCAGGCGGCGCATCAGCCGGTCGTAGTCGCCGCGGAAAATCTGCCAGGCCACGATCCCCAGCGCCAGGACCTTGCCGGCGTCGTACACGTACTTGGCCAAGCCCCAGCCGTCGAGGCCGAAGGCGTTGGAAATGGAGGCGACGATCAGCCCGACCAGGCCCACCGGGGCGTACCAGATCCAGATGCTGCCGGGGGCGGACAGGCCGTTGATCCAGCCGAAGCCGAAGCCGTTGACGGCGCTCATGGCGTAGAGCAGGCCCACGCTGATCCCGGCGGTCAGGGCCCAGAACACGAACTTCCGCGGCCACCCGGCGTTCTTGCCGGCCCACAGCAGCCCGATGAAGGGCAGGAAGACGATCGTGATCGGCTTGACCGCAATCGAGAGCGTCACCAGGACCAGGCCCACCAGCACCCGCTTGGTGGCGCAGTAGTAGAGGCCGGCGAGGGCCAGACCGATCATCAGCGCGTCGTTGTGGACGCTGGCGATGAAGTTGGTCAGGAACAGCGGGTTGGCGGCGGTCAGCCACAGGGCGCGGTGCGGGTTGACGCCGTGCAGTTCCGCGAGCTTCGGGACGTAGATGATGCAGAGCACGATCCCCACGAGGGCGGCCAGCCGGAACAGCATGATGCTGGCCTCCGGCTGGACGTTGGTGGACCACACGACGAACTGCTCAATCCAGAGGAACAGCTGGCCGTAGGGCACCGGCGCCTCGGTCCACATCTTGTCCGCGCCGAGCTGGAAGTAGTTGGAGAGCGCGGAAATGCCGTTCTCGTAGGGGTTGAAGCCCTCGACCATCAGCCGGCCCTGGCCGATGTAGGCATAGACGTCGCGGCTGAAGAGCGGCACGGAGAACATCATCGGCAGGCCCCAGGCGACGACGGCGGTCATGGTCGCCTTCCGCGCACCGGCGCCCCAGTGCCGGACCCGCTGGCCCAGCCGCAGCCACGCCCGCACCAGCAGCATCCCGCCGACCGCCAGCAGCACGATGCACATGCCGACGCCCACGGCCTCGGTGCGCATCCAGATGAAGAGCGGCAGCCGGCGCAGTTCGGAGACCGGCGCCAGCCAGCCGACGCCGAGGGAACCGACGAACATGAACAGCGAGCCCAGGAATCCGGAGAGGATGGGTGAGCGTGCGTTGTCCACGTCGGCCGGGGCCGCCGCTGACGGTGCCCCGGAGGATGTCCGGGACGTACCGGCAGCCGTCTTCCCCGCCGCAGGTACAGGCGCCGTCATCTCAGGGGTGTCCAATCTGTCGAGTGCTGGTGGAGCCCACTCGTGGCCTGAAAGCCGGTCAGGGGCACGCCGCACGGAGGAAAAATTCCGACGGCCGCGTTGCCAAAATCGTAGCACCGGGCCCCTCCGGGGCGGCGGAACGGTAGGCTGGGCGCGTGCCTATATCTAATGAACGCATCGTGTGGATCGACTGCGAAATGACCGGCCTGGACACCAAGAATGACGCCCTGATCGAGGTGGCGGCCCTGGTGACCGACTCGGAACTGAATATCCTCGGCGACGGCGTCGACGTCGTCATCAAACCGGACGACGCCGCCCTGGCCCAGATGAACGACTTCGTGCGCGACATGCACACCCGCTCCGGACTGCTGGAGGAACTCCCGCACGGCAAGACCATGGCCGAGGCGCAGGAAATGGTGCTGGCCTACATCAAGAAGTGGGTGCCGGACCCGAAGAAAGCACCGCTCGGCGGCAACTCGGTGGGCACCGACCGCGTCTTCCTGGTCCGGGACATGCCGGACCTGGTTGAGCACCTGCACTACCGGGTGATCGACGTCAGCACCATCAAGGAACTCTCCCGCCGCTGGTACGCCCGCGCTTACTTCCAGTCCCCCGCCAAGCTCGGCGGCCACCGCGCCCTCGGCGACATCAAGGACTCCATCGACGAGCTCCGCTACTACCGGCAGGCCGTCTTCGTGCCGGCGCCCGGCCCGGACAGCTCCACCGCCCAGCGCATCGCCAAGGACGTCATGGCCACCTCGGGCGCCGCCCCCGGCAGCGCGCCGACGGACGCCGCGGACGACGCCGGGAACCCCGGAGGCGCCCCGGCCGAGTCCCCCGCGGGTGCCCGGGCAGAGTAATCTGCCTCACGTTTCGGCCTTTTTTCGATGAAATCGCCGAAACTGGCAAAAGCACCCCCGCGAAGCAGGTAAGCTATTTGTCGTTGCCTTTCCGGAAGGCCGGTTCGCCGGTGCGACTGACAGGCACATGGTGGGCGTAGCTCAGTTGGCAGAGCGCCTGGTTGTGGTCCAGGAGGTCGCGGGTTCAACCCCCGTCGCTCACCCTCACCGAGGACGGCACGATTGTCCGACCTTGCCAAAGGCCGCACCGGATATCCGGTGCGGCCTTTGCTGTTTGTCCCGAAAACGCATGGAAGGAACCGCGATGAGGCGCCAGCTCTTCGAAGAAGACCATGAGATGTTCCGCGAAATGGCGGCCGAGTTCAACGTCCGTTCCGTGGCCCCGCATTACGCGCAGTGGGACCGGGACCACATGATGCCGCGGGAGCTGTGGACCGCCGCCGGGGAACAGGGCCTGCTGGGGCTCGCCGTCCCCGAGGAGTTCGGCGGCCTCGGCATGACCGACTACCGGTTCCGCGCCGTGCTGGATGAGGAATTCGCCAAGAGCAACCACCTCGCCGTGGGCCTGGCCTTCCACCTGCACGACGACATGGTCCTGCCGCATCTGCTGGCCTACGGCTCGGAGGATTTGAAGCAGCGCTGGCTGCCCGGCATGGTTTCCGGCGAGACCGTCACCTCCGTGGCCTGGACCGAGCCGGGCGCGGGCTCCGACCTCCGCGGCGTCCGCACGAAGGCCGCCCGCGACGGAGATGACTGGCTGATCACCGGCCAGAAGACGTTCATCGGCAACGGCATCTCCGGCGACGCAGCCCTGGTCCTCGCCCGCACCGACGGCGGGAGCGGCCGCGGCAGTGCCGATTCCTTCTCACTCTTCATGGTCCGAAAGGGCGAGGGCTACACCACCGGCAACCAGCTGGACAAGATGGGCCTAAAGGCCTCCGACACTGCCGAGCTCTTCTTCGACAATGTCCGGGTCCCGCACGCCGACCTGGTCGGCGAGGAAGGCCAGGGGCTGCGCTACTGCGCCGGCCAGCTGCCGCAGGGCCGGCTGGGCATCGCCGTCGCCGGTTCCGCCGTCGCCCGCGCCGTGTATGAGGCGACCGTGCGGTACACGAAGGACCGCAACGCCTTCGGCGAGCGGATCATCGACTTCCAGAACAGCCGCTTCGAACTCGCCGACATCCTCACCGAGGTCGAGGTCACCGAGTCCTACGTGGACCGGGCCATCACCGCGTTCAACGCCGGGGAACTCGACGCGTCCTCTGCCGCCCGGGTGAAGCTGTGGGCCTCCGAGCGGGCGAAGTCCGTCACGGACCGCTGCCTGCAGCTGCACGGCGGCTACGGCTACATCATGGAATACCCGGTGGCGCAGGCCTTCCTCGCCGCCCGCCTGCTGACCATCTTCGGCGGCACCAACGAGATCATGCGGGACGTCGTCGGCCGCGGCATCGCCGGCTGACCCGTCCCCTCCCCCGCACCACTCCCTCCCCCGCACCAAAGGAAGCTCCGCGCCATGACTGTCCTGCCCATCACCATCTGGGGCGAACCCGTGCTGCACCGCCGGGCCGCCGAGGTCGAGGTCTTCGACGACGAGCTGCGGACCCTGATCGCGGACATGTTCGAGACCAACGACGCCGCCAACGGCGTCGGGCTCGCCGCCCCGCAGGTGGGGGTCGGCAAGCGCCTCTTCGTGTACAAGTACGAGAACGACGACGGCGCCCCGCCCTCCGGCGTGGTGGTGAACCCGGTCCTTACCCTCTCCAAGGTCTCCGGGGCGTTGCCGGACCCGGACGAGGAAGAGGAAGGCTGCCTGTCCTTCCCGGGCGGCCACTACCCGCTCAAACGGGCCGAATGGGCCCGGGTGCAGGGCTTCGACGGCGAGGGCAACCCGATTGAGTTCGAGGCGACGGGCTGGTTCGCCCGGGTGATGCAGCACGAATTCGACCACCTCGACGGCAAGCTGTACGTCAATCGCCTGATCGACCGGTACTCCCGCAAGGCGATGAAGCAGGCCAAGAAGAGCGGCTGGGGCGTCCCGGGCCTGACCTGGATGCCCGGCGTGGACCCGGACCCCTTCGGGCACTAAGCGGAGAAGACCCGGGACACCCGCGGCCGCCGCTCCTATGCTTGGCAGCATGGAAGCCACTCTGCCCGCCCCGGCGAAGCCCATCCTGACCCTCACCATCAACCCGGCCCTGGACGTCAGCACCACCACGGAGCACGTCTCCAGCGGCCATAAGCTGCGCTGCGGCCCCAGCCGCCTGGATCCCGGCGGCGGCGGCATTAACGTGGCCCGAGTGGTCCAGCGCCTCGGCGGCCGGCCTCTCGCCATTTACACCGCCGGCGGGCCCACCGGCGAGGCCTACCGACGACTGGTCGAAGCGGAGCGGCTGCCCGCCCTGGTGGTCCCGATCCAAGGCAGCACCCGGCAGGACTTCACCGTGGATGAGACCGGCACCGGCGAGCAGTTCCGCTTCGTCCTCCAGGGTCCCGAGCTCAGTGAACCCGAATGGCGTCTCTGCCTGGGGCTGGTGGCCGACTCCATCCAGCCCGGCGGCTATGTGGTGGCCAGCGGCAGCCTGCCGCCCGGCGTACCCGAGGATTTCTACGCCCGGATCGCCCGACTGGCCCGGGAGCAGGGCGCCCGCTGCGTGGTGGACGCCTCAGGTCCCGCCCTGGCCGCGGCCCTGGCCGAGGGCGTCTTCCTGGTCAAACCCAGCCGGCGGGAACTGGGCCTGCACTTCGGCACCACTTTGAAGGACGAGCAGGCAGAACTCGACGCCGCCGCCACGCTGGTGGCGGACGGCTCCGCCGAGAACGTGGCCCTGACCCTCGGCGGGGCCGGCGCGGTGCTCGCCTCCGCGGCGGGCACGCTGCGCCTGGCCGTCCCGAAGGTGGAGGTCCGCAGCACGGTCGGTGCCGGAGACAGCTTCCTCGCGGCATTCGTCCTGCGGCTGGCGCAAGGGCTGGACAGCGCCGCCGCGTTCCGCTCCGCCGTCGCGGCGGGCAGCGCCACCGTCACCACGCAAGCCACCGAGCTCTGCCACCGGGACGACGTCGAGCGGCTGGAAGCCGAACTGGCCCGGCAGGAGTTCAGCCTGGCCTGATGGTGGGCTGATCCGGGCAGCTCCCGAGCACCCGCCGGATGGCCTCCTTTTCCGCCGCCGTCACCCACAGGGCGTAGGCCGCCTTCACCGAGACCTGGCGGGCGACGTAGTGGCAGCGGAAGGCCTTGTTGGGCGGGAGCCAGCCGGCGGCGTCCGAGGAGCTTTTGTCCTGGTTGGCCGGGCCGTCCGCAGCGACCAGGTTCAGCGGGTCGTTGGCGAGGTGTGTGCGCTGCAGGGCCGTGAGCTGCTGCGCGCCGGTCTGCCACGCGTCGCCGAGCGCCACGACGTGGTCGATCTGGATGGCTTTGCTGGACTCGGCCCCTCGTCTGAAGGCGGTCTGCCGGCCGGTATAGGGCTCTCGAAAACTGCCGGACCCGATCCGGCAGCGGGACCCGTCCGTGAAACGGGCGTCGGCCATGTCCCTCCGCAGGATGTCGTTTCGGGTGTCGCAGCCGTTCCGGTCAACGTCGAGCCACGCCTGTCCAAACGCCGCCCGGTCGTAATTTGCGGCGGGATCCCGGGCCCTGACCGGCAGCGACTCGAGCAGGTCCGCGGCCCGGCCCGCCGGCACAGCCCGGACGGACACGACGGGACTCATCCACGCCGCCAGCACCGGTGCGTCCGAGGGCCCGTCGGACAACCCGCCGCCGAGGCGGAACTGGCCATCCGTGAAGAACCAGGCCGGTACCAGGAGGGCGGCCAGCGCGGCGGCCGCCAGGACGAGCCACGCCTGCCGGGACCGCCGTCGTGCCCGCCGGTACTGCGCCCACGTGACGCTCACGCCGTCCCCGTGGGATCCCGTGCCGGGTGCTGGTTCTCCATCACGGGAAAAGCCTAGGCCGCTCCCCGCCTCGGGCCGCGGTTATGCACAGTGTGGAGGGAAGGTCTCGGGCGGTCCGCCGGGCTACTGTTCGCGGGTGACGCGGCGGAGGTCCTCCTCCGCGAGGTTCGACAGGGCCTCCAGCTGGCTGACCCGGGCGTCATCGATCTCGCCGGCCTCACGTTTGGCCCGGGCGTCGTCGAGGAGCCGCTTGGCTTCCTTGGCATTGCGCCGGGCCACATCGAGGGCGTGTTCAAGGGTGGTTTCGTGCTCCGTAGCCTGGTTCTGTTCCATGGCTCCCATTGTGGTTCGCTTTCCCGGCCGTTTCCAGAGAACCGGCCGGGAAAGCGCTCCGTGTCGGTGACTTAGCCGACCTCGACGGGCAGGCCCGCGGCCTCAAGGGTGGCGACGGCGTCCTTGGCGGGGAACGACGGCGGGTTGACCCCGGCCATTTCCTCCATGACCCGGACCACCTGGCAGCTGTAGCCGAACTCGTTGTCGTACCAGACGTAGAGGACGAGGTTCTTGTCGTTGGAGATCGTGGCGAGGCCGTCCACGATGCCGGCGCGGCGGGAGCCGACGAAGTCGGTGGAGACCACCTCGGGCGAGTCGATGTAGTCGATCTGCTTCCGCAGCTCGGAGTGCAGCGACATCTCACGCAGGTAGTCGTTGACCTCGTCCTTGGTGGTGCCGTTCTCGAGGTTCAGGTTCAGGATGGCCATGGAGACGTCGGGGGTGGGGACGCGGATGGCGTTGCCGGTGAGCTTGCCCTGGAGTTCGGGGAGGGCCTTGGCGACGGCCTTGGCGGCACCGGTCTCGGTGATGACCATGTTCAGCGCAGCGGAGCGTCCGCGCCGGTCGCCCTTGTGGAAGTTGTCGATCAGGTTCTGGTCGTTGGTGAAGGAGTGGACGGTCTCCACGTGGCCGTGGATGACACCGTAGCGGTCATTGATAGCCTTCAGCACCGGGGTGATGGCGTTGGTGGTGCAGGACGCGGCGGTGACGATCTTGTCCTCGTCGGTGATCGCGGCGTGGTTGATGCCGTGCACGATGTTCTTCAGGTCGCCCTTGCCCGGTGCGGTGAGCAGAACCCGGGACACGCCCTTGCTCTGCAGGTGCTGGGAGAGGCCCTCGGCGTCGCGCCAGCGGCCGGTGTTGTCGACCACCAGCGCGTCGTGGATGCCGTAGGCGGTGTAGTCGACGGTGGCGGGGTTGTCCGAGTAGATGACCTGGATCTGCACACCGTTGGCGGTGATGGTGTCGTTCTCGAGGTCAACCTTGATGGTGCCCTCGAAGGAGCCGTGGACGGAGTCACGGCGCAGCAGGCTGGCGCGCTTGGCGAGGTCGTTGTCCGAGCCCCGGCGCACCACGATCGCGCGCAGGCGCAGGCCGTGGCCGCCGCCGGCCTTCTCGATCAGGAGGCGGGCCAGGAGGCGTCCGATGCGGCCAAAGCCGTAGAGCACGACGTCGGTGCTGGTGCGGTCATCGCCGCCGCGCTTGCCGACAACCTCAGCGAGTTCTTCGCGGAGGAACTCATCCAGGCTGACGCCGTCGCCCTCGGCGCGGTACTTCTCGGTCAGGCGGGCGATGTCGATGGCCGCGGCGCCGAGGTCCAGCTTGGTGAGCGCGTCCAGCAGCGGGGCGGTCTCCTCGAGGCGGAGTTCCTCTTTGCTCATCCGGCGGGCGAAGCGGTGCGCCTTCAGGATGTTCATGGTGGACTTGTTGATCAGGCTCCGGCCGTGAATGGAGGTCACCACATTGTTTTCGCGGTACAGCCGGCCGATCACCGGAATCATGGCCTCGGCGAGCGCCTCCCGGCCCATCCACGTATCAAGACAAGAATCTGACGTCTGGCTCACAGAACTACCTTCCTAAAATCCACCGCATACGTCCTCGTGTGCGGAAGTCGGCCGCCGGCGGGTCTCCGGAACCTTCTCGCTGCGGGGATTCGGTCCACCCCGGCGAGCGCGTGACCGCAAAGAAAAAGCCACCGGCTGCGAACGCAGACCCGATGGCTGAACCTCTACGTTCACGCTCCATTCTAGGGCGGACCCCCTCCCCCTACCGGCCGGTACAGGGTGAAATCACTCACATCGGATTGCCGGGGTTTCCCGGCACCACTGGCCTAGGATGGCGGCATGGGACTCATCGTTGCACTTCTTGTCATCTGGCTCATCCTCTCGATCCTCGGCTTCGTGGTGAAGGGCCTGCTGTGGCTGGCCATCATCGGCCTGGTCCTCCTGGTCGCCACCGCCGTGTGGGGCTGGATCAAACGCAAAGCCTGACCCGCACGTCCACCAACGGCTGAGGGCCGGCACCGCATGGTGCCGGCCCTCAGCCGTTGTCCTGCTCTAAGTCGTGGGATGGGTTGACCGATACGCCGGGTTCTGTGGTCCCGGGCCGTTGCCGGCACGGGAATAGCGGCCATCCATCTACGAACGCCGTTGCCGACGCCCTCCAGCAGCCTACCCGGACACTCGGGCGGGCAGCCCTCAAACGTGTCCTGTCTGGCCTTGCTCCGGGTGGGGTTTACCTAGCCTTCCCGGTCACCCGGGAAGCTGGTGGTCTCTTACACCACCGTTTCACCCTTACCCGGCCGCGGAACCGTGCAAACACGGCGCCGCCCCGGGCGGTCTGTTCTCTGTGGCACTGGCCTGCGGGTTACCCCGAGTGGGCGTTACCCACCACCCTGCCCTGCGGAGCCCGGACGTTCCTCGAGCCACTTGCGTGACGCGCGGCCGCCTGGTCAACCCATCCGCTGACCATTCTACGGTCTGGCCGGCGGGCCGTTCGCCCCGGATCCTTCCGCCCCGGCCGGTGGGAGAATGGAAACAGGCACCCCACCGTCCAAGGAAGCGATCCGGATGGACTTCACCGCCGTCGTCATATGGCTGATCGTCGCCGTCCTCGTGCTGATCGCCGCCCGTTCCTCGATCAGGATCGTCCGCCAGTACGAGCACGGCGTCCTCTTCCGCCTGGGCCGCGTGATCGGCGTGCGGATGTCGGGGCTGCGCTTCATCATCCCGGTCGTCGACCGGCTGCAACTGGTCAGCCTCCGGATCGTGACCATGCCCATCCAGTCCCAGGGGATCATCACCCAGGACAACGTCAGCGTGGACATCTCCGCCGTCGCCTATTACCGCGTCATCGACGCCGTGAAGTCCGTCGTCGCGATCGAGAACGTCGCCGCCGCCATCAACCAGATCGCCCAGACCACGCTCCGTAAGGTGGTGGGACGGCACAGCCTGGACCAAACGCTCTCCGAGACCGAGCGCATCAACGGGGATATCCGGGAGATCCTGGACGCCCTGACCCTGGAATGGGGCGTCGAGGTGACCCTGGTGGAGCTCAAGGACATCCAGCTGCCCGAAAGCATGAAGCGGGCCATGGCCCGGCAGGCCGAGGCGGAGCGGGAGAAGCGGGCCAAGATCATCGCCGCCGAGGGCGAATCGATCGCGGCCGCTGCCCTCGGCGAGGCCTCGGACATGATGATGGAGCACCCGCTCGCCCTGCAGCTGCGGAACCTGCAGTCTCTGGTGGAGATCGCGGTGGACAAGAACTCCACGGTCGTCTTCCCGGCACCTCTCATGAGCACCATCGGAGAGCTCTCGGCCTTCCTCGCCCGGGAGAACCAGGCCGCGGCGGCCGCCGCCCGGACGGCAGCTACGCCGCCGGCCCCTCCCCCGCCCAGCTAGGCGCGCCACCACCTTCACGAGGCCCGGCAGCCGCCATGGGGACGGGCGCCGGATGCCGGAGCCGCGCCGGTAGGATCGTACGGTGCTGATTCTGCTCCCGCCCTCCGAGGGCAAGACCCCCGCAAGCCGCGGCGACGCCGTCGACCCCTCGTCGCTGAGTTTCCCCGCCCTGAACGACGGGCGGGCGCAGGTACTGGAGGCCCTCGGCACGGTTAGCGCGCACGAGGACGCCCTGTCGCTGCTGGGTGTAGGAGCCTCGCTGAGCGCCGACGTCGAACGCAACACCAGGCTGCACGCCGAGCCCGCCGCGCCCGCCCACCAGGTCTACTCCGGGGTGCTCTACGACGCGTTGGGCTACTCTTCGCTGACCCCGGCGCAGCGGAAGAAGGCCGACGCGTCCGTGCTGGTGGTCTCCGCGCTTTGGGGCGCCATCCGGTTCGGCGACAGGGTGCCGGCCTACCGGCTCTCGATGGGCACGGCGCTCCCCGGGATCGGACGCCTGGCCTCCTACTGGAAACCGCAGATCACCGCAGCTTTGGCCGGGGAGACCGACGGCGAGCTGCTGGTGGACTGCCGCTGCAGCACCTACGCGGCCGCGTGGGCCCCGCCGCCGGAGCGTACCGTCGCCGTGAACGTCTTCACCGAGGTCAACGGGGTGCCCAAGGTGGTCAGCCACTTCGCCAAGCACACCCGCGGCGAGCTGGCCCGGCACCTGCTGACCCGGCGCGGCAGGGCCCCGCAGACCCCCGCGCAGCTGCAGAAGGCGGCGGCCGAGAAGTGGCCGGCGGAACTGGTCCCCGGTACGGCCCGGAAGCCGCACACGCTGAACCTGATCCTGCCGGGCTAGGCCTCGGTCAGGCCCATTCGGCGGAGCGGACCAGGATGCAGCCGGAGTCAGGGCAGAAGACGATGTCGTCCTCCGCAGCGGCCTTGATCTCGGCCAGGTCGCCGGGGCTCAGCTGCATGCCGGAGCCCTCCGAGGTGCCGTGGAACAGCCGGGCGGCGCCGACGCCGCGCTTGGCCAAAGTCTTTTCGTAGATCGCCAGCATGCCCTCGTCCAGGCCGGCCGCGAACTCTGCGCGCTGCCCGCGGACCACGGTGTGTTCCGCCGCGACCTCGGCGAGCTTCTCATCGATCTCGGCGCGGATGCCGGCGAACGAGCCCTGGATGTCGTCGACAATCTGCTGCTGCTCCGCCTGGCGCAGGCGCAGTGCATCCAGCCGCTCCAGGACTTCCAGCTCCACGTCCTCCAGGTCCGAGCGGCGCTTGTTCAGGGACGCGATGTCCTTCTGCAAGGCCACCAGGTCCTTGGACAGGCCGGTTCCGCTGTTCAGCCGCGCCTCGTCGCGGGCGATCCGGGAAGCCACCTGCTCCACGTCTGCCTCGGCACGCTTGAGCTCCAGTTCCGCGTCGGCGACGGCCACCTTCGCCGAGCCGAGCTCACCGTTGGCCACGCCCAGGGCGGCCTCCAGGTCGGTGATGCGGGAGTCGCCTTCGAGGCTGCGGCGGCGGTTGGAGAGTGACTTCAGTTTCGCGTCGAGCGCCTGCAGCTCGAGTAACTTCATCTGTTCCGCCGGGGCTGCCTTGGCCACTGTTTCCTCCGAATGTCTGTCGTCCGGCCGTGCCGGGCACCTGAACGGCGCTCCCTCGACTCTAGCGCGTGGCATGCCCTGCGCTCACCCGGGGCTCCCCGCACGCCGGGCCCATATAAGGCGCAGCCGGGCTTAGCCGGGAGTGAGGATGAAGTCCCACGGGTCGCTGTTGGTGGTGCTGACCCTGATCTCGACATCGTGCCCCTGGTCCGCCAGGACGTTGCCCAGCGCCTCGGCTGCCGCCGGCAACCAGAGCCATTCGCTGGCGAAGTGCGAAACGTCGATCAGGTAGGGGCGGTCGTTGAGCGCGGCCTCGCGGGCCTCGGAGGCAGGGTGGTGGCGCAGGTCGGCGGTGACATAGACGTCGGCGTTGCTGGCCCGCACCTGATCGAAGAGCGAGTCGCCGGCCCCGCCGCAAACCGCCACCCGGCGCACCAGGCCGTCGCGGTCGCCGGAGACGCGGACACCGCCGGCGACGGCGGGCAGGATGCCGAAGACACGGGCGGCGAAGTCACCCAGGGTCTCGACGTCGGCGAGGTCGCCGACCCGCCCGATGCCTTCCTCGGGGAGCCCGTTCGCCGCCTGGGTCAGGGGCTGGACGTCCTGCAGGCCGAGCGCGTCGGCCAGCACGTCGGAGACGCCGCCCACGGCGGAGTCGCCGTTGGTGTGCACGGTCAGCAGCGCGGTACCGGTTTCGATCAGGCGGTGCACCGCCCGGCCCTTGGGCGTGTTGGCCGCCACGGAGGTCACGCCCTTGAGCAGCAGGGGGTGGTGGGTGATGAGCAGTTCCGCTCCCCACTCCACGGCCTCCTCGATCACTTCGAGGGTGGGGTCGACGGCGAAGAGCACGCGGGTGACCGGCGCGGACGGGTGTCCGGCCACCAGGCCCACCTCGTCCCAGCCTTCGGCCAAGGATTCGGGCCAGAGTTCCTCGACGGCCACCTGGACGGCGCCGAGGGTGGCGCCGTTGTCCCCGGCGTCGTCGGTCTCATCGGCGCCCGCCGCCTCGGCGGTTCCTGCTGTGTCAGGGGTGTTCCCGGTGCTTCCCGTGGGAGCGGCATCGTCCGGGGCGGGGCCGGCGGGCGGGGCTGAAGCGTCCGTATCCTCTGGTTCCATACTCACATTCTTACCCTATTGACCGTCCGGGACGCCCTGCGGGAATGATCCGGACGGTTCATCCATTGAACAAGGAGGATCCCGTACGGACGATCCCGCACGGGCCGAAAGGAACAGCATGCAGGAAACCAAGACAGGAGAACGCGTGGACACCGACGTCGTGAACGGCAGCAGCGAACGGACCTTTGTGCTGGGTGGCGGCTGCTTCTGGTGCCTGGACGCCGTGTACCAGAAGACCCGGGGCGTGACCTCGGTGGTCTCAGGCTACACCGGCGGTCACGACCGAAACCCCGACTACTACTCGGTCTGCTCCGGGACCACCGGCCACGCGGAAGTGGTGGCGGTCAGCTTCGACGAATCCGTCATCCCGGCGGAGGTCATCCTGGACATGTTCTTCGCCCTGCACGATCCCACCACGCTGAACCGGCAGGGCTACGACGTCGGCACGCAGTACCGCTCGTCCATGTTCTACGAGACGACGGAGGAGAAGATCCTGTTCGAGAAGGCGATCGAGCGGAACCAGGAGCTGTGGGCCAACCCGATCGTCACCGAGGTCAGCCGGCTGCCGGTCTTCCACGTGGCGGAGGATTTCCACCAGGACTACTTCGCGAAGAACCCGGACCAGGGCTACTGCCAGGTGATTATCAACCCGAAGCTGGCGAAGGCAAGGAAATATTACTCCGCATGGCTTAATGCTTAGCCGGGCTTCTCGCGCCCTCAATAAGCTGACCCTAGAATTCCCTCCTCACAGATAGGCACATTTCCCCATGGCACGAATCTATGACGACGTAACCCAGCTTGTCGGCGGTACCCCGCTGGTCCGCCTGAACCGGCTGTCCGAGGGCCTGGACGCAACTGTGGCCGTGAAGCTGGAGTTCTATAACCCGGCCAACAGCGTCAAGGACCGGATCGGTGTTGCCATCATCGACGCAGCGGAGAAGTCCGGCGCTCTCAAGCCCGGCGGCACGATCGTCGAGGGCACCTCCGGCAACACCGGCATCGCCCTGGCCATGGTCGGCGCGGCCCGCGGCTACAAGGTCATCCTCACCATGCCGGAGACCATGTCCACCGAGCGCCGCGTCATGCTGCGCGCCTACGGCGCCGAGATCGTCCTGACCCCGGGTTCCGAGGGCATGCGCGGCGCCGTCGAAAAGGCGCAGGAAATCGTCGCCAACACCGAGAACTCCATCTGGGCCCAGCAGTTCGCCAACGAGGCCAACCCCGCCGTCCACCGCCGCACCACGGCCGAGGAGGTCTGGGAGGACACCGACGGCAAGGTGGACATCTTCGTCGCCGGCGTCGGCACCGGCGGAACCGTCACGGGCGTCGGCCAGGTCCTCAAGGAGCGCAAGCCCGGCGTGCAGATCGTCGCCGTCGAACCCAAGGACTCCCCCATCCTCAACGGCGGCGCCCCCGGCCCGCACAAGATCCAGGGCCTGGGCGCGAACTTCGTCCCCGAGATCCTCGACACCACCATCTACGACGAGGTCATCGACGCCTCCCTCGAGGACTCCGTCCGGGTGGCCCGGGACCTCGGCGTCAAGGAAGGCATCCTCGGCGGCATCTCCTCCGGTGCGATCGTCTGGGCCGCGCTGGAACTGGCCAAGCGGCCGGAGAACGCCGGTAAGCTGATCGTTGCCGTGGTCTGCGATTTCGGGGAGCGCTACATCTCCACCGTGCTGTACGACGACATCCGCGGCTGACCCTAACGCGGCCGCATTCTCAGAAAGAATTTTGTGGGCTTTTTCGCACGACTCAAGGAAGACCTCGACACCGCCCGGTCCCACGACCCGGCGGCGCGAGGCTCTTTCGAAAACTTTGTCGCCTACTCGGGGCTGCACGCGATCTGGGCCCACCGGCTCACCCACCGCTTGTGGCAGAACCCGTCGCTGCGGTTCCCGGCCCGGCTGATCTCCCAGCTGGCCCGGTTCATGACCGGCATCGAGATCCATCCGGGCGCCACGATCGGCCGGCGGTTCTTCATTGACCACGGCATGGGCGTGGTGATTGGCGAGACGGCGGAAATCGGCGAAGACGTCATGATCTACCACGGCGTCACCCTCGGTGGTCGCTCGCTGGCGAAGATCAAGCGGCACCCCACCATCGAGGACCGTGTCGTGATCGGCGCCGGCGCCAAGGTCCTGGGCCCTATCACCATCGGCCGGGACAGCGCCATTGGCGCGAACGCCGTCGTGGTCAAGGACGCCCCGGCCGAATCGATCCTGACCGGCGTGCCCGCCACCTGGCGGCACCGCGACGCCCAGCGCGAGACCAAGAAGGCCGTCGACCCGGCCGAGTACCTGATCGAATACCGCATCTAGGGTTAAACCACTGCGGCCGCCGCCCCGGACTCCCGGGACGGCGGCCGCAGCCGTTTAAGCGCTAGTGGGTGTCCACGGCCTCAACCTCGGACTTGTCCTCGCCCCACAGGGTGTGGAACGTGCCCTCGGCGTCGACGCGCCCGTAGGTGTGGGCGCCGAACAGGTCGCGCTGGCCCTGGATCACGGCGGCCGGCAGGCGCTTGCGGCGCAGGCCGTCGTAGTAGGCCAGCGAGGAGGAGAATACCGGCACCGGGATGCCCAGCTGTACCGCGGTGGCCACCACGCGGCGCCACGCCGGCAGGGCGTCGGCGATCGCAGCGGTGAACGCGGGGGCGAAGAGCAGGTTGGCCGGCTTCTCATCGGCGGAGTACGCCTTGGTGATGTCCTTGAGCAGTTCGGCGCGGATGATGCAGCCGCCCCGCCACAGGGAGGCGATCTCGTCCAGCTTCAGCTCCCAGCCGTATTCCTTCGCGGCGGACGTGAGCATGTCCAGGCCCTGCGCGTAGGAGACCAGCTTGGAGGCGTAGAGCGCCTGGCGCACGTCCTCCACAAAGGTCTCGGGGACCTCGACGTCGGCCTCTCCCCCGGCGAGCAGCTCCTGGGCCAGCTTCCGCTGGCCGGCCTGGGAAGACAGCGCCCGGCCGAAGACGGACTCGGCGATGCCGGAGACCGGGGATCCCAGCTCCAGGGCGGAGATGACCGTCCAGCGGCCGGTGCCCTTCTGGCCGGCGGCGTCCACGACGACGTCGACGAACGGCTTGCCGGTTTTGGCGTCGACGTGGCCCAGGACCTCGGCGGAGATTTCAATCAGGAAGGAGGCAAGGTCGCCCTTGTTCCATTCGGCGAAGATCTTTGACTGCTCGGCCGGCTCGATGCCCGCGCCGGAGCGGAGCAGGTCGAAGGCCTCGCCGATGACCTGCATGTCGGCATACTCGATGCCGTTGTGGACCATCTTGACGAAGTGGCCGGCGCCGTCGGTGCCGATCCAGGCGCAGCAGGGCTGGCCGTCCACGTGGGCGGAGATCTTCTCCAGGAGCGGGCCAAGGGCCTCGTAGGACTCCTTGGAGCCGCCGGGCATGATCGAGGGTCCGTTGAGGGCACCCTCCTCGCCGCCGGAGACGCCGATGCCGACGAAGTGCAGGTCCTTCTTGGCGAGGGCGGCCTCGCGGCGGCGGGTGTCCTCATAGTGCGAGTTGCCGGCATCGATGATGATGTCGCCGGGCTCGAGCAGCGGCTCAAGCTGTTCGATGACGGAGTCGACCGGCTTGCCGGCCTTGACCATGATCAGGACGCGGCGGGGCTTCTCCAGCGAGTCAACGAGTTCCTGCAGCGTTTCGGTCCGGACGAAGTCGCCCTCGGAGCCGTGCTTCTCAAGGAGCGCGTCGGTCTTTTCCACCGAGCGGTTGTGGAGGGCGACCGTGAAGCCGTTACGGGCGAGGTTACGGGCGAGGTTTGCCCCCATCACCGCAAGGCCGGTGACACCGATGTGTGCTGACATCAAATCTCCAATTCATTGGGTGCAACGAGTGCAGTTGGCTGGCCGAAGACGGCGCCTCCTAGACAGTCTATGATTTTCGGCCGGGACCGCGCCCGTTCGCGGCTCCTGTGACGGGCACGCCACTATGCTTACGACTATGTCGACCAGCCTCCACCATCAAGCCATCGAGCATCTGGGAACCCGGATTGTCAGGGGCGAGCTCCCGACCGGCCATGTGATGCTCGCCGAGCACCTGGAGGACGAACTCAAGGTCTCCCGCTCCGTGGTCCGCGAGGCGGTCCGGGTGCTGCAGTCCCTCGGCCTGGTCGAGACTATCAAGCGGGTGGGAATCCGGGTGCTGCCGGCCAACCGCTGGAACCCCTTCGACCCGTCCGTGATCCGGTGGCGCCTGGCCGGCGAGGGCCGGGGCGCCCAGCTCCGCTCGCTCGCGGAGCTGCGCACGGCGGTGGAACCCGTCGCAGCCGAGCTGGCCGCGGCCAACGCACCCGATGACATCCGCAGCGAGCTGGTGGAAATCTCCCACGCCATGCGGGAAGCGGGCGTGGCCGGGGACGTCCCGAGGTTCCTGGACCTCGACATCAGGTTCCATTCGCTGCTGCTCACGGGGTCCGGGAACGAGATGTTCGCCAATCTTGTGGGGCAGGTGGCGGAGACGCTGACCGGGCGGACCATGCACGGGCTGATGCCCGACCATCCGCAGACCTACGCGCTGCAGTGGCACGTGGATGTCGCGGAGGCCATCGCCACCGGCAACGGGCCGGCGGCGCGGGAGGCCTCGGACAAGATCATGCGCGAGACCATCGCGGACATGGAGCCGAGCTGGCGGGACCAGCCCCGGGTTTTCGTCCCCGTCCGGCCCGCCTGATCCGGAGCCGGTGACTGGCCTCCCGAATTAGTCCCGACACTGGGCTAATTCAACCGCTTTCAGTTTCACATTTCGTCTCATTTCCGGTATCTTTTTCTCAAGCCCTCCACCGCGGCATCCCCCAATAGCCGCGGTGGAGGGCTTTTCCAATGCCCGGAATTCGGCCCGGAACAGGGCCTCACGCCGCGTCGGCCACCAGGTCCCTGAGCCGCCACCCGCCGCCGAGGCCGTCGCGGATCAGTTCCATGGTGGTCAGCGCCGATCCGGCATTGCGGCCCAGCCGCGCCTGGACCTGCCAGACTTCCACGTCCACCCGGCCGAGGCCCCGCGGCATCCGCCGTTCGGCCTCCCACCAGCTCACCCGCTCGAACCAGCGGACCGGGTCCGCGCCGATGATCCATTCCCGGCCGCCGCGGATCACGGTGTGGGGGCGCCCGTCCGGGCCGGCTGTGACGAGTACGTGTTCCATGCCGCTGACGCTATGGCCAGGCACCGACATTTATCCGGGACCGGCCGCCGTGGTTTACGGCCTGACCTCCACCGGTCCCCCGGGCCGGGCCGCAGGCAAAGAAAAACCCCGCCGCGGCTGCCTTTCGGCTCCCGCGACGGGGTTCATGATGGTGGGTCCTACCGGGATCGAACCGATGACATCCACGGTGTAAACGTGGCGCTCTACCAGCTGAGCTAAAGACCCATCACGCCGGTTTCCATGCCTCGGCACGTCAACCAACGAACATTGACCTTACCCGAAACGCGGGCTCCGGCGCCAATCGGCGCGGCCACGGAACGCCGGGTCAGAGGGCGGGGAGCTCGGCCTCGAGCCAGGTCAGGGACTCGCTGACGCCGGCCTCCAGCTTGATGGTCGCCAGGTCGTCGCCGCGGGTCTGGCCGCGGTTGATGATCACGACCTCCTTGCCCTGCTTGACGGCGTGGCGGACGAAGCGCAGCCCGCTCATCACGGTCAGCGAGGAACCGGCCACCAGCAGCGCGCCGGCGGAGTCCACCATGGCGTAGGAACGCTCCACCCGGTCCTTGGGCACGTTCTCGCCGAAGTAGACGAAGTCGGGTTTCAGGGTGCCGCCGCAGGCCGGGCAGATCGCGACGACGAACTCGCTGATCAGCGCCTCGTCCTCCACGGTGGCGTCCGCGTCCGGGGCGGCCTCCACCATGCCGCCGGCGAGGGCGGCGTCGAGGAATCCGGGGTTGAGTTCCTCCAGCACCCCGGCCAGCAGGGTCCGGCTGTAGCTGCGGCCGCAGGCCAGGCACACCACCCGGTCGAAGCGGCCGTGCAGGTCCACGACGTTCCGGCTGCCGGCGTCCTCGTGCAGCCGGTCCACGTTCTGGGTGATCAGGCCGGTGAGCAGCCCGCGCTGCTCCATCCGGGCCACGGCCGTGTGGCCGTCGTTGGGGTCGGCCCGGCGGAGGTGGGACCAGCCGATGTGGTTCCGGGCCCAGTAGCGCTGCCGGTTATCCGGCGAGCCGATGAACTCCTGGTATGTCATGGGCGCGCGCGGCGCCGCGCCGGGGCCGCGGTAGTCGGGGATGCCCGAGTCGGTGCTGAGACCGGCGCCGGTGAGCAACGCGAAGCGTTTCCCGGCCAGGACCCCGTGGATCTCCTGCAGGACCTCGAGCTCGTCGCGGGCCGGCTCGGCGGGCGTGACGGGGGGCAGGCTCGCAAATCCCGTCATCCCCACCCCGGGCCGCCGCTGCCTCATGCCGTTTCCGGTCCCCGGCTGTAGGACGGGTCCGTGGAGGGGGCGGGGGAACCGCCGGACAGTTCCGTGAGGGCCGCCCGGTAACCGGCGAAGTCACGCGCCTGGCCCCGGGGATTGACCACGACGTAGCGGACAGTGCCAGCCGCGTCGATGATGAACGTCCCGCGCAGGGCCATGCCGCTCTCCGGGTCGAACACCCCGTACCGCTCCGCCACCGCTCCGTGCGGCCAGAAGTCCGCCAGCAGGTCGAAGCTGTAGCCCTCCTTCTCGGCGTAGGCGCGCTGGGCGAACTTGCTGTCCACCGAGATGCCCAACACCACGGCGTCGGCGTCCTCGAAGACGGCCAGGTTGTCCCGCAGTTCGCACAGTTCGCCCGTGCAAATGCCGGAGAAGGCGAACGGGAAGAACACCAGCACCACGGTGCGGCCCCGCAATTCGGAGAGCCGGACCGGCTCGCCGAACTGGTTGACCAGCTCGAAGTCCGGGGCCGGCTGCCCGACGGAGGGCACGGTGCCGGCCTGCGGGGCGGGAGCCTGCACCGGCGCGGAACCGGTCACTTGTTCTTCCGGGTCACCAGCCGGGTGGCGCTCCAGTCCTGGGAGACCCCGGCGGAGGTGGTGCAGTGCAGGCCGGCGGTGGGCGCCGCTTCCTGCAGTTCCGAGGGCGAGACATAGCCGGTGCGGCCCTTCTTCGGGGTCAGCACCCAGACCACACCGCCGTCCGTCAGGGAGGTCAGGGAGTCCACCAGCGTGTCCACCAGGTCACCGTCACCGTCGCGCCACCAGAGGATGGCCGCGTCGACCACCTCGTGGTCGTCCTCGTCGAAGATCTCGGACCCGGTGAGGTCCTCGATGTCATCACGCAAGTCGAAGTCGACGTCGTCGTCGTAACCGAACTCCTGAATCAGATCCCCGTTCTTGAAACCCAATCTTTCCGCCACATTTACCGAAGTGGCGGCGTCGGCCTCGCTCACGTGCTGCTCCTATGCTGTTGGTGCGTCTGTTGGTGCCTGCCGGCAGAAAGCCCGCTGTGTCCGATAGTGACACATTCCTTGGTGCTAGTGATTTCCATTACTCCAAGCCAACACCCTTTGTGCGTCCGCTTCAAGCTGCGGGCCCCGCGATCCGCCATATTCTGCGTCACACCGGGGCGGCGGCGGCTACGCATCCGCGGACGCGCAAGGCTAGAGTGGCTGATGACGACCATGCCTGCGCGGACAACCGACCGCTCCCACTGTCAGGCCTGGTTGTGATTGGACCAAGCCCGGCGTACAGGACCGGGCTGCTGTTACCGATATGTCGCACACGTCGCGTTCACGCCAGGCAGTCACCCTGCCCGGAGCTGAGGGTGCCGGTGAATGCGCTCAAAGAGAGGTTGGACGTGGCTGCAGGAGAAGATACCTCCCATATCCTCAGCGGGTTGACTAACCAGCTGCCTGATCGTGATCCGGAAGAGACCGCCGAATGGCTGGAGTCCCTGGACACCCTGATTCAGGAACAGGGCACGGAGCGTGCCCAGTACATCATGCGCAGCCTGCTTCAGCGGGCCGGCGCCCAAAGCGTGGGCGTGCCGATGGTGACCACCACGGACTACGTCAACACCATCCCGGTGGACCAGGAAGCCCCGTTCCCCGGCGATGAGGAAATCGAACGCAAGTACCGCGCCTGGCTGCGCTGGAACGCCGCGATCATGGTGCACCGCTCGCAGCGGCCCGAAATCGGCGTCGGCGGCCACATTTCCACCTACGCCGGTGCCGCGACCCTCTACGAGGTCGGCTTCAACCACTTCTTCCGCGGCAAGGACCACCCGGGCGGCGGCGACCAGGTCTTCTTCCAGGGCCACGCCTCCCCCGGCATGTACGCCCGCGCCTTCCTCGAAGGCCGGCTGAGCGAGGAAGACCTCGACGGCTTCCGCCAGGAGAAGTCCAAGGAGGGCCACGCGCTCTCCAGCTACCCGCACCCGCGCCTGATGCCGGAGTTCTGGGAGTTCCCCACCGTCTCCATGGGCATCGGCCCGATGAACGCCATCTACCAGGCACAGTCGAACCGCTACCTGCACAACCGCGGCATCAAGGACACCTCCGACCAGCAGGTCTGGGCGTTCCTGGGCGACGGCGAAATGGATGAGCCGGAATCCCGCGGCCTGCTCCAGCTCGCCGCGAACGACAAGCTGGACAACCTCAACTTCGTCATCAACTGCAACCTGCAGCGCCTCGACGGCCCGGTCCGCGGCAACGGCAAGATCATGCAGGAACTCGAGGCCTTCTTCCGCGGCGCCGGCTGGAACGTCATCAAGGTCGTCTGGGGCCGCGAGTGGGACAACCTGCTGGCAAAGGACGACGACGGCTCGCTCGTGAAGATCATGAACGAGACGGTCGACGGCGACTACCAGACCTACAAGGCCGAGTCCGGCGGGTTCGTCCGCGAGCACTTCTTCGGCAAGACCCCGCAGACCAAGGACATGGTCGCGGACATGACGGACCAGGAAATCTGGAACCTCAAGCGCGGCGGCCACGACTACAACAAGGTCTACGCCGCGTACAAGGCCGCCACCGAGTTCAAGGGCAAGCCGACGGTCATCCTGGCCCACACGGTCAAGGGCTACGGCCTGGGCACCCACTTCGAGGGCCGCAACGCGACCCACCAGATGAAGAAGCTCACCCTGGCGGACCTGAAGGCCTTCCGCGACCACCTGCGCATCCCGATCACGGACGAGCAGCTCGAGGCCGACCCGTACCAGCCGCCGTACTTCCACCCGGGTGCGGACTCTCCGGAGATCAAGTACCTGATGGAGCGCCGCCAGGCCCTGGGCGGTTTCGTGCCCGAGCGCCGGTCCAAGCACACCGACGTCACCCTGCCGGGCGACAAGGCGTACGAGGTCGCCAACCGCGGCTCCGGCAAGCAGTTGGCCGCCACCACCATGGCGTTCGTCCGACTGCTCAAGGACCTGATGCGGGACAAGGAATTCGGTTCCCGGATCGTGCCGATCATCCCGGACGAGGCCCGCACCTTCGGCATCGACGCGTTCTTCCCGACCGCGAAGATCTACAACCCGAACGGCCAGAACTACCTGTCCGTGGACCGCGACCTGGTCCTCGCGTACAAGGAGTCGATCGCCGGCCAGATCGTGCACGCCGGCATCAACGAGGCAGGTTCGGTCGCGGCCTTCACCGCCGCCGGCACCTCCTACGCCACCCACGGCGAGCCGCTGATCCCGATCTACGTCTTCTACTCGATGTTCGGCTTCCAGCGCACCGGCGACTCCTTCTGGGCCGCCGCCGACCAGATGACCCGCGGGTTCATCATCGGCGCCACCGCCGGCCGCACCACGCTGACCGGCGAAGGCCTGCAGCACGCCGACGGCCACTCCCCGATCCTCGCCGCCACCAACCCGGCTGTCGTCACGTACGACCCCGCCTACGGCTACGAGATCGGCGTCATCATGCGTGACGGCCTGAACCGGATGTACGGCCCCGGCCCTGCGGATAACGACCCGTCGCGGAACGTCATGTACTACCTGACGGTCTACAACGAGCCGATCTCGCAGCCGGCGGCCCCCGCCGAGCTCGACGTCGAGGGCATCGTCAAGGGCATCTACCTGCTGGCGCCGGCCAAGATCGACGGCCCCCGCACGCAGATCCTCGCCTCCGGCGTGTCCGTGCCGTGGGCCCTCGAGGCCCAGCGCGTGCTGGCCGAGGACTGGGGCGTTTCCGCCGACGTCTGGTCCGTCACGTCCTGGACCGAGCTGCGCCGCGACGCCATGGCCGCCGAGGAAGAGGCCTTCCTCAACCCGGGCCAGCCGGCCCGCGTGCCGTTCGTCACCGAACAGCTCGCCGGCGCCACCGGCCCGATCGTCGCGGTCTCGGACTACATGAAGGCCGTCCCGGACCAGATCCGGCAGTTCGTCCCGAACGAGTTCGCCTCGCTCGGCGCCGACGGCTTCGGCTTCTCCGACACCCGCGCCGCGGCACGCCGCTTCTTCAAGAACGACGTGCACTCGATCGTTGTCCGCTCGCTGCAGATGCTCGCCCGCCGCGGCGAGGTTGATGCGCAGGCCCCGGCCCAGGCGATCGAGAAGTACCGGCTGCTCAACGTCAATGCCGGCACCACCGGCAACGCGGGCGGCGACTCCTAGGAGTCACCCGGCCGGACCGGAAAACACGACGACGGCGGTCCCCACGGTGTGGGGGCCGCCGTCGGGCTTTAACCACGGCGGTCCCGCCGTGTGATCCAGCGCAAAGCAAGTTGTAGCCTTCGCACAAATGGAGCTTGTCAGGCGGGCGCCGTATGCTCGTTGTCATGGCAGAGCCCACCCCCACCCCCGCGCAGCGCAAATCCGCCGCCCCGACCCTGTCCCCGGAGAAGGCCGAGACGCTGAAGAAGCTCCGCTCCAGCGTCGGCCAGCTCTCCACCACCACGCTGCGGCGGCTGGAATCCTCACTGCCCTGGTACAGCCGGCTGAACTCCGACGAACGCTCCGCGCTCGGCATGGTGGCCCAGAACGGCATCGCCGCCTTCGTCACCTGGTTCGAACGGCCCAGCTCGCCGTCGTGGATCCTCTCCGACGTCTTCGGCACCGCCCCCACCGAACTGACCCGCTCCATCAGCCTGCAGAAGGCGCTCCAGCTGATCCGGATCGTGGTGGAGGTGGTCGAGGAGCAGGTCCCGATCATCGCCCCCGAGGCGGACCAGGCCGCCCTGCGTGAGGCGGTGCTCCGCTACTCGCGCGAGGTCGCCTTCGCCGCCGCCGACGTCTACGCCCGCGCCGCGGAGACCCGCGGCTCCTGGGACACCCGGCTGGAAGCCCTGATCGTCGACGCCATCCTGCGCGGAGAGAACACCGACGCCCTGCGGTCCCGGATCGCGGCCTTGGGCTGGAAGGCGCAGGAACGCTTCACCGTCATGGTGGGCAATTCGCCCTCGGAACCCAGCGCCAGCTACGTCAGCGAGCTGCGCCGCACCGCCGGCCGGTTCGCCGAGGACGCCCTGGTAGGAATCCAGGGCGACCGGCTGATCCTGATCCTCGGCGGCGTGCAGGACCGGGAGACCGCCTGCCAGAAACTCAGCGAACTCTTTGCCCCCGGTCCCGTCGTGTACGGCGCCGAGGCAGCCTCCCTGCCGGAGGCCAGCAGCTCCGCCCAGTCCGCCTTCGCCGGCCTCACCGCGGCCCGCGCCTGGCCCTCGGCCCCCCGCCCGGTGGCCGCGGACGACCTGCTGCCGGAGCGGGTCATCTCCGGCGACGACGCGGCCCGCCGATCCCTGGTGAAGAACATTTACCGGCCCCTCCTGGCCGCCTCGAACGGGCTGGTGGAGACCTTGGGGACCTACCTGGAACTGGGTCATTCGCTCGAGGCCACGGCCCGGGAATTGTTCGTCCACGCCAACACGGTCCGTTACCGGCTCAAGCGGGTCTGCGACGTGACCGGCTGGGATCCGCTGATCCCGCGGGAGGCGTTCGTGCTCCAGGCGGCCCTCGTGGTGGGGCGTCTCTCCACCCCGCCGAAGCCCGCCGTGGAGCGTCAGCCATCCCGCAACGGCGGCTGAGAGGTTGTAGACTTCCTACAAACTGACCCAGTGAGCTTGGTGCATGAAAGTACCGATGAATCACGCGGCATTTGGAAAGCTGGATACGTGCTTGCAATCGTCTGCCCTGGACAGGGCTCCCAGACCTCCGGTTTTCTGGCCCCCTGGCTGGAACTGCCCTCCGTCCCAGGCCACCTGGCCTCCCTGAGCGAAATAGCAGGTATCGACCTCACCGCCCACGGCACCACCTCCGATGAGGAAACCATCAAGGACACCGCCGTCGCGCAGCCGCTGATCGTCGCGGCCGGACTGGTCGCCGCGAAGGCCCTGTTCGACGTCGAACTCGAAACCCTCCCCGTCATCCTCGCCGGGCACTCGGTGGGCGAGATCACCGCCTCCGCGCTGGCCGGTGTCCTCACCGAGACCGAGGCGATGACCTTCGTTCGGGAACGCGCCAACGGCATGGCCGCCGCGGCCGCCGCCACCCCGACCGGAATGAGCGCCGTCGTCGGCGGCGACCCCGCCGAGGTCCTGGCAGCCATTGAGGCCGCCGGGCTGACCCCCGCGAACGTCAACGGCGCCGGACAGACCGTCGCCGCCGGCACCCTCGAACAGCTCAAGGCCCTCGCGGACAAGCCGCCGGCCAAGGCCCGGGTCATCCCGCTCAAGGTTGCCGGGGCGTTCCACACCTCCCACATGTCCCCCGCCGTCGCCGCACTGCAGGCGCTGCGCCCCACGCTTCACCCCCGCAACCCGCAGGTTCCCCTGCTCTCGAACTTCGACGGCGCGCAGGTCACCGACGGCGGCGCCGCGGTGGACAGCCTCATCGCCCAGGTCTCCCGCCCGGTCCGCTGGGACCGCTGCATGGAGACCCTGGTGGAGCGCGGCGTCACCGGCCTGATCGAATTGGCCCCGGCAGGCACCCTCGCCGGCCTGGCCAAGCGCGGCATGCCCGGCGTGAAGACTGTTACCGTCAAGACACCGGACGATCTGTCCGATGCCCTGGCACTATTCGCAGAACTTGAGGGAGGAAAATGAGCACTCCTACGCTGAAGCAGGCTCCCCTGCAGAACGGCACCCGCGTACTGGGCGTCGGTGCGTACCGTCCCGACGTCATCGTCACCAACGAGGACGTCTGCCAGTGGATCGACTCCTCCGATGAGTGGATCCGCCAGCGCACCGGGATCGTCACCCGGCACCGCGCCCCCGCAGACGTCAGCGTGATCGACATGGCCGAGGGCGCCGCCCGCGAGGCCCTCGAACGCGCCGGCGTCGACCCCTCCGAGCTCGGTGCCGTGATCGTCTCCACGGTCACCCACCCCTACGCCACCCCCTCCGCGGCCGCGAGCCTGACCGACCGCCTGGGCGCCACTCCGGCCCCGGCCTTCGACATCTCCGCCGCGTGCGCCGGGTACTGCTACGGCATCGCCCAGGCCGACGCCCTGGTCCGCTCCGGTGCCGCCAAGTACGTGCTGGTGGTTGGCGCGGAGAAGCTCTCGGACGTCATCGACAACACCGAGCGCACCATCTCCTTCCTGCTCGGCGACGGCGCGGGCGCCGTCGTCATCGGCCCCTCCGACACCCCGGGCATCGGCCCGTCGGTCTGGGGCTCGGACGGCAGCAAGTGGGACGCCATCGGCATGACCCACTCGATGCTGGACATCCGCGACCACGCCGCCGGCAAGGGCGCCCTCAGCGAGGGCGAAGCCGCCGTCACCGAGGCCGCGCTCTGGCCCACGCTGCGCCAGGACGGCCAGACCGTGTTCCGCTGGGCGGTCTGGGAAATGGCCAAGGTGGCCAAGCAGGCCCTCGACGCCGCCGGCGTCAAGGCCGAGGACCTCGCGGCCTTCATCCCGCACCAGGCCAACATGCGGATCATCGACGAGATGGCCAAGCAGCTCAAGCTGCCGGAATCGGTCATCATCGCCCGGGACATCGCCGAGGCGGGCAACACCTCGGCGGCGTCCATTCCGCTGGCCACGCACCGGCTGCTGCAGGACAACCCCGGCCTCAGCGGCGGACTGGCCCTGCAGATCGGTTTCGGCGCCGGGCTGGTCTTCGGCGCCCAGGTGATCGTGCTGCCGTAGTCCACCGTGACTTCCCGGGTGCCGGCACGGCAGGCAGCCCGGATTCCCCCACCGGGCCGAACCCTCGGCCTGAACCACTCCGCCCAACGCTCCGGACCCGTCCGGCGGCCGATGGCACCAACAAAAGAAGGAGCCACCATGGCTAACAACGAAGAGATCCTGGCCGGCCTGGCCGAAATCGTCAACGAAGAGACCGGCCTGGCCCCCGAGGCCGTCGAAATGGACAAGTCCTTCACCGAGGACCTGGACATCGACTCCATCTCGATGATGACCATCGTGGTCAACGCCGAGGAAAAGTTCGGCGTGCGTATCCCCGACGAAGAGGTCAAGAACCTCAAGACCGTCGGCGACGCCGTCAACTTCATCGCCAACGCCCAGGCCTAATTCCGCCTGGTCCCTGGCACCGTCCCCCACGGGGGCGGTACCGCGGGCCGCCGGGTGCCGCTGACACAGCGGCTCCCGGCGCTCCCCCGATTCACTGACTGACCACCGAGTTTCCTACGCAGGCCCCGGCGCCCTGGCTGGCACCGTAAGCGGCACGCGCACCGACGAAAGAGTGATCCCATGGCACGCAAAGTAGTCATCACCGGTCTGGGTGCCACCACACCCATCGGCGGCGATGTCCCCACAATGTGGAAGAACGCGCTCAAGGGCGTCTCCGGCGCGCACACGCTCGAAGACGACTGGGTTGCCAAGTACGAGCTGCCCGTCCACTTCGCCGCCCGCGCCTCCACCCCCGCCCTCGAGGTCCTGAGCCGGGTCGAAGCCAAGCGCATGGACCCGTCCACCCAGTTCGGCGTGATCGCCGCCCGTGAGGCCTGGGCCGACGCCGACATCGACGGCATCGACCACGACCGCCTGGCAGTGGCCTTCGCCACCGGCATCGGCGGGGTCTGGACCCTGCTGGATGCCTGGGACACCCTGCGCGAAAAGGGCCCCCGCCGCGTCCTGCCGATGACCGTTCCGATGCTGATGCCCAACGGCGTCGCCGCCGCGGTCAGCCTGGACCTGGGAGCCCGGGCCGGCGCCCACACCCCCGTCTCGGCCTGCGCCTCCGGCACCGAAGCCGTGCACATGGGACTGGAGCTGATCCGCTCCGGGAAGGCCGACGTCGTCGTCTGCGGCGGTGCCGAAGCCGCCATCCACCCGATGCCGATCGCCGCGTTCTCCTCGATGCAGGCCCTTTCCCGCCGCAACGACGATCCCGAGCACGCCTCCCGCCCGTACGACCGCGACCGTGACGGCTTCGTCATGGGTGAGGGCGCCGGCGCCTTGGTCCTCGAGGCCGAGGAGCACGCTCTGGCCCGCGGCGCCCGGATCTACGCCGAACTGGCCGGCACCTCGGTGACCGCCGATGCGTACCACATCACCGCCCCGGACCCCGAGGGCCTCGGCGCCACCCGCGCGCTGAAGGCAGCCATGTTCGACGGCCGCATCCAGGCCGAGGACGTGGTGCACGTCAACGCGCACGCCACCTCCACCCCGGTCGGTGACAAGCCCGAGTACACCGCCCTCAAGGCCGCCCTCGGCAGCCACGTGGACAACGTGGCGGTCTCCGCCACCAAGTCCCAGATGGGCCACCTGCTGGGCGCCTCCGGTGCCGTGGAAGCGGTCCTGACGGTCCTCGCCGTGCACGAACGCAAGGCTCCCGTCACCATCAACCTGGAAAACCAGGACCCGGAGATCCCGCTGGACGTCGTGACCTCAGAGCGGGCCCTCCCGGCCGGCAACATCGTCGCGCTAAGCAACTCCTTCGGCTTCGGCGGCCACAACGCCGTGATCGCGGTGCGCAGCATCTAGCCGCCACCGCACGCAGCACGAACGACGGCGGCCAGGTTCCCTTCGCGGGGAACCTGGCCGCCGTCGTTTGCGTTGGCGTTGGCGTTGGCACGGCCGTTACTTATTGACCGTGGGGTTGACCTCGGCCTTGGCGATGGCGCCGCCGTCGGTGCCCCACGCAGCCAGGATCTTCTTGTACGTCCCGTCCTGGATCAGCTTGTTGGTGGCGCCGGCCACCGCCTCGGCGAGGGCGGTGTCAGACTTGGCGACGGCGATGCCCACCGGCGAGGCGCCGTAGACGTCGCCGAGGGTTTGCAGCTTCCCGTCGGACTGGGTGATGGCGTAGGCCACCGTGATGGACCCGGCAGCCATTGCGTCCATGCCTCCGGCCACCAGGCGGGTGGTGACGTCGGTCTGGTTCTTCAGGGAGACGACGTCGATCGCGGGCTTGCCGGCCGCGACGCACTGGGCGCTCCGTCCGGAGATATCCGGGTTCTCCTGGAAGGTTCCGGTCTGCACCCCGACGGTCTTCCCGCACAGGTCGTCAAGGGAGATGTTCTTCGGGTTGCCCTTCTGCACCGCCCACTGCGTCCCGGCCTGGAAATAGCTGACGAAGTTGGCGGCCTTGCTGCGCTCCTTCGTGATGAAGAACGAGGACACACCCAGGTCGTACTTCGGGCCGAGGGACGGGAGGATGCCCTCGAATGGCGAGGTCTGCACCTCCACCTTCAGGCCCAGGGTGGCGCCGATCGCCTTGGCCAGGTCGACGTCGTACCCCACCGGGGTCTGGCCGTCGGAGGCCGCGAGGAACTCCGCCGGGGCGTAGGTGGTGTCCGAGCCGACCGTCAGCTTCCCCTTGGACCGGACCTGGTCCGGCACCTTGGCGGCCAGGGCGTCGTCCTTGGCGACGGTTCCCGGGTCAAACGTCGCCGTCGCCTGCCCGCTGCCGCCGGTGCCCGAACCTGCCCCGGAGCCTGACCCCGCTTCGGACGCGTTCGTGCAGGCGCTCAGGGCGACGAGGACGGCCGCTGCGGCCGCCGCCGTGCGGAGGCCCTGCCCATTCAGTACGTTCATGCTGTTACTACCTTTCCTGGTGCCCTCCCACGCGGTGGTCGGGCAGGCTGTCCTAGGCTCCCTGGTTGATCCGGCGCAGCGCCACCTCGGCCAGCCAGGCGGCGGCGTCCGGGAGCACGGCGTCGTCGAAGAGCGCGTGGGGTGAGTGGTTGGAGCCGGCGTCGGCGGGGTCCCCGTGGGCGCAGGCGCTGAGGAAGAGGTAGGCGCTCGGTACCTCGTTGCCGACGAAGGAAAAGTCCTCGGCGCCGGGCATCGGGTTGGCCATGGGCTCGTAGCGCTCCTCGCCGAAGAGGTCAACGATGGTCCCGCGGGCCAGCTCGTACGCGTCCGGGGCGTTCTCCGTGACCGGGTAAAGCTCGTGGTAGTTCACGTCGGCCTTCAGGCCGTGGGAGGCGGCGATGCCCTCGAGCAGCCGCACGCTGCGTTCCTTGATGGCGGCCCGGGATTCGGCGCTGAAGCTGCGGACGGTCGCGTCGAATTCGGCGTGCTCGGGGATGATGTTTTCCCGGGTGCCGCCGGCGATCCGTCCCACGGTGAGGACCACCGGGTCGAAGACGTCGAAGGCCCGGGTCACCATCGTCTGCAGTGCGCTGACCGCCTCGCAGAGGGCCGGGATGGGGTCGTTGGCGTGGTGCGGCTGGGAGCCGTGGCCGCCGGATCCGATGAACCGGACGTGGAGGTCGTCGACGGCGGCCATCTGGGGGCCGGGGCGGCCGAACCAGACGCCGCGCGGGTGCGCCGCGGAGAAGACGTGCAGGCCGAAGGCCGCGTCCACGCGGCGTCCCGCGGCCTCGAGGACGCCCTCCTCGATCATCGGCAGCGCTCCCCCGGGGCCTTCCTCCCCCGGCTGGAACATGAACACGACGTCGCCGGCCAGCTCGTCCTTCAGCGAGGACAGAATCCGGGCCGCGCCCACCAGGCCCGCGACGTGCATGTCGTGGCCGCAGGCGTGCATCAGCCCCTCGTGCGAGGAGCGGTACTCCAGCCCGTTGTCCTCGGTCACGGGCAGGGCGTCCATGTCGCCGCGGAGCAGCACCACGGGCTTGGTTCCGCCGGCCGGCACTGCGCCACCGCGGAGGACCGCCGTCACGGAGCTCAGGCTCCGTCCCAGCGTGATCTCCAGGCCGAGGCCCTCCAGTTCGGCAAGGAGCCGGCGCTGGGTCAGGGGCAGGTCGTTGCCCAGCTCCGGGATCCGGTGCAGCTCCCGCCGGAACGAGACGAGCCCGTCGGCGAGCTCCGCCGCCAGTTCCTGAGTACGGGTGGGTTTCCTGGTGTCTGAGATCGTCACGCTCTCCATGCTTTCGGTAGTCGGGCGGTCACGGGGACCGGATCAACCCCTCCACCGTGTGATACTCGGCCAATGCAGATGCCCAAATTGACGGAAACGGACTCTACTCTCCGTAATATGCAGGATTCGGTCACGCTGCTGGGTGAGCTGGACCTGGCGCTGGTGAACGCCCTGCAGCTGCGCCCGCGGGCCAGCTGGGCGGAGCTGGCCGGTCCACTGGGCACGACGGCGACCACACTCGCCCGCCGGTGGGACCGGATGACCGCCGCGGGTTTGGCCTGGATCACGGCCTCTTTCGGTCGGGAATTCAGCCGCAGCCGCTGCATCTCCTACGTCATGATCCGCGCGGATCCGGGTACCCGGACGGGATTGGTGGAGCGGCTCTCCGCGAGTCCCGAGGTTGCCACGATTGAGGTCGCCACAGGCGGTCACGACATCAATTGCGACGTGCTGACCCGTGACCTGCGCGAACTGGACGTCTTCCTGACCACCAAGGTCTACGGGGCGCCGGGGGTGGTGTCAGTGTCCGTGCTTCTCACCACGTCCCTCTATCTGGAAGGGAGCCGCTGGCGGCTGAGGTCGCTGGACCCGAGCCAGCTCAATGTCCTGAACCGGAGCACCATGTCCGTGGGCCAAGGCACCTACGCCATGGTCCTGGACGACCTGGACCGGTCCCTGCTGGAGCACCTGTCCCTGGACGGGCGGCTGGGATGGGCGGAGCTAGCATCGTTGACGGGCGCGAGCACGGCCACGGCGAGGCGCCGGGTGAACCGCCTGATCTCCTCGGGGATCATGACCTTCCGCTGCGAGATCGCACATCCGCTGGCCGGCTGGCCGATCCAGGCCTCGCTACTGGGCGTCGCGCCGGGGCAGGACCTGGACCGGATCGGCCGGGAGTTGGCCGCGTGGCCGGAGTGCCGGTTCGTGGCGGCGGTGACGGGGACGGCCAACCTTTACGCCACGTTCTGGGTCAGGGATCTCGGCGAGTTGCAGCGGGTGGAGGCGCGGACGAGCGCCGTCTTCCCGACCCTGGGCGTGCTGGACCGGATGGTGGCGCTGAGCACGCCCAAGCGGATGGGGCACCTGTGCGACGCCGAGGGCCGGCGCATCGGGACGGTGCCGATTTCGCCCTGGTAGGCAGGGCAGTCCCCGGTCAGCTCCCTCCCGCTGGCTCTGTGCGCCGCCATGGAGGAAGCGGCGCCGGAGCCTGCCGGGGAGTCGTGGGGGGCTAGCCGACCTGGTGGAGCCAGCGCACGGGGGCGCCCTCGGCGGCGTGCCGGAAGGGCTCCAGCTCCTCGTCCCAGGCCTCGCCGAGGGCCAGGGAGAGCTCGTGGTAGACGGCGGAGGGGTCGCCCGCGCCGGATTCATACGCGTAGCGGATGCGGTCCTCGGAGACCATGATGTTGCCGTGCACGTCGGTGACGGCGTGGAAGATGCCGAGTTCGGGGGTGTGGGACCAGCGGCCGCCGTCGACGCCCTGGCTGGGCTCTTCCGTCACTTCGTAGCGCAGGTGGGCCCAGCCGCGCAGTGCCGACGCCAAAGTGGCCCCCGTCCCCGGCGTACCGGTCCACGAGAGCTCGGCCCGGAACATTCCGGGCGCGGCGGGCTGCGGGGTCCACTCAAGGTCCGTGCGCTTGTCCACGACCGAGCCAATGGCCCACTCAACGTGGGGGCACAGGGCGGTCGGGGCCGAGTGAACGAACAGGACACCACGGGTTAGTGCAACAGACATTCCATCCTCCATAGCTATAGGTACGTCTTCCCCAACGACCTCTGCCCGGATGTCCGTCTGCCGCGGTCGCCCGCGTGCGGGGCTGGTGCCCCTGCCAGACTATTCAGTTGTGTGGTGACTCAAATACTTTTGAAACTCAGGGTGACTCGACATAAAGCACGTCCGGATCCGTGGTGGCCGGGAAACTCGGAAGCTTCGCGTGACCCCGTGGTGGATGCCGGGCGTGAACCCCATTGTGCCGTACCCCACCCTAATAAGCCAGTGCCGCGCAGCGCGCCGTCACCACCGGGTTTTCGGCGTGTCGCGGATGCTGTTTCAGGCGCGCGGGTGGGCCTGTTGATAGCTGCTGCGGAGCCGGTCCACGGAGACGTGGGTGTAGATCTGGGTGGTCGCGAGGCTGCTGTGGCCGAGGATCTCCTGGACGGCCCGGAGGTCGGCGCCGCCGTCGAGCAGGTGGGTGGCAGCCGAGTGCCTTAGCGCGTGCGGGCCGGTGGCGGAGGTGTCCCCGAGGCCCTCCAGTTGGTCCTTGACGACGCTGCGGACCTGCCGTTGGTCAACCCGGTTGCCGCGCGCGCCGAGGAAGAGAGCGGGCCCGGAGCCTGCCGTGACCAGCGCGGGACGGCCGCGCCGGAGCCAGTCGTCGACGGCGAGCGCGGCCGGGACACCGTAGGGCACAGTCCGTTCCTTATTGCCCTTGCCGAGCACCCGGAGGGTGCGGCGGTCCGGGTCGAGGTCGTCGATGTCGAGGCCGGTCAGCTCGCCGACGCGGATGCCGGTGCCGTAGAGCAGTTCCAGCATGGCCCGGTTCCGCAGGGCCATGGGGCCGCCGTCCGCCGCGGCCGCTTCGGCGCTGGCGACCAGGCGCTGGACCTGGCCTTGCTGGAGCACGCCGGGCAGGGACTTCTCGCGTTTGGGGGCCCGCAGCCGGAGGGCCGGGTCGGCGGCCAGGAGTTCCTCGCGGACGGCCCACGCGGTGAAGGCCCGCGCGGTGGCGGCCCGTCTTGCCAGGGTGGCCCGGGCCATGCCGGCCTCGCTCTGGGCGCCCAGCCAGCGGCGGAGGGTCCCGAGCTCGAGATCTCCCAGTCCCGTGGCACCCTCGGACGCGGCGTGGCCGAGGAGGCTCTCGACGTCGGCCAGATACGCGCGCACGGTGTGGGCGGAGCGGCCGCGCTCGGCGTCGAGGTACCGGCCGAAGGCGGCGGCGGCATCGGCGAGCGCGGGAGGGATGGTTGGAGCTGGCACCCTTCCACTCTCCCAGCCCCATCCTGCTTCCCGGCGGAGCCCGACGGCGCGCCGTTTCCTTCCGGCTCGAGCGGGCTTGCCACGGTACCGCCCCCTCTTGGCGACGCGGGATGCACGGCGTCTGCCCTAACCCGCCGCCGCCGAGCGTTTCCAGCCACCGTGGCGGGACTCGGCCAGGCCCACCAGGCCGAGCCGTCCCAGGCCGGCCCGGACGGACTCGGGGCTTAGCCCGGCGACGACCGCCAGTTTCTCCACGGTGCTGGTGACCCGCAACGGCAGCGCGTCGAGGAGGATCAGGTCTTCCAGGGTCAGCCCGTCGTGGGCCTCCGACCGTCCCGCTGCCGGGTCCGGCAGGGAGTCACCGCTGGGCGAGACGAGTTCGGCGATCTCCGCGGCATCCGTGACGCACACCGCCCCGCCCTCCCGCAGCAGCCGGTGGCAGCCCGCGGAGTTGGCACTGTGGACCGATCCGGGGACGGCGCCGACCGCCCGGCCGAGGGTTTCGGCGTGGTGGGCGGTGTTGAGGGCGCCGGAGCGCCAGCGCGCCTCCACCACCACGGTGGCCCCGGCCAGGGCGGCGATGATCCGGTTGCGCTGCAGGAAGCGGTACCTGGTGGGCGCGGAGCCGGGAGGGACCTCGGCCAGCACCGCGCCCTGGTTGGCCACCGTGCGGAGTAGGTCCTCGTTCCCGGACGGATAGAAGCGGTCCACTCCCCCGGCCATCACCGCGATCGTCGGCAGGCCGGTGGCCCCGGCCAAAGCGGCCCGGTGGGCGTGGGCGTCGATCCCGTAGGCCCCGCCCGAGACGATGGTGAAACCGCGCTGAGCCAGGGCGTAGGCTAGATCGGCGGTAACGGAGGAGCCGTAGGAGGTGCTGTCCCGCGACCCGACGAGGGCGACAGCCTTCGTCGGAGGAGGCAACTCCTGCTCCACGCCCCGCCACCACAGGCACAGCGGCTCCTGCAGCCCCAAATCCGCCAGTTGCGCCGGCCACAGCTGGTCGGAGGGGATTAGCAGCCTTCCGCCGAGCCGCTGCATGGTAGCCAAGTCCCGTGCCGGGGCGAGGTCCGGGACGCGGGGTGCCCAGCGTTTGAGCGCCATGCCCAGGCCCAACCAGCCGCCGCCGGCACCGGCGTCCGCCAGCAGCCCGGTGATCTCCTGTTCCAGAGACGGGCCGGGCTTCAGCTGGCCGGTGGCGATCCGGAGCGCATCCTCCGCACCAACCGCCCGCACGAGGGCCAGGCCGGCGGCGTCCTGCGGTTCCATCAGCCGGGACAGGGCGGCCCGGGCGGTGCGTTCGTTGGCGGTCATGTTGCTCTCCTCGGAATCGGACACGCTGTCATGGGGTTGCTCCGGTGGACTGCCGCAGGGCCAGGGCCTGGCCGACGTCGTCGGCATCGGGGCTGCCGCGGCCGGCCAGATCGGCGACCGTCCATGCAAGGCGCAGTACCCGGTCGTAGCCCCGGGCGGTGAGGGAGCCGCGTTCCAAGGCGCGGTCCAGGATTCCGGTGTGGTGGGCGCCCAGCCGAAGCCCACCGCGGAGCACCCGGCCGGGAACCTGGGCGTTGGTCTCGAAGCCGAGCGGCCGCAGCCGGTCAAGCTGGGTGTCCCTCGCCGCCCTGACCCGGGCGGCAATGGCGGCCGATGCTTCCTCCGCCCGGGGCGCACCGAAGTCGGCAAGCGCTACCCGTTCGACGTCCAGCTGGATGTCGACCCGATCCAGCAACGGCCCGGACAGCCGGGCGAAGTACCGGCGGCGCATCGTCGGGGTGCAGGTGCACTCCACACCCTTCCCCGAGGCTTTGCCGCACGGGCAGGGATTCGCGGCCAGGACTAGCTGGAAGCGGGCCGGGTAGGCGGCGGTGCCTGCGGCGCGATGGAGGATCAGCTCGCCGCTTTCCAGCGGCTGCCGCAGGGCGTCCAGGACCCGGCGTTCATACTCGGGCGCCTCGTCCAGGAACAGCACGCCGCGGTGGGCCCGGGACGCGGCGCCGGGTCGGGGAAGGCCGGAACCGCCGCCGATGATGGCGGCCGGGGTGGCAGTGTGGTGGGGGCTCTCGTAAGGCGGCCTGCGCCGGAGCGTCACGGCCGATGTGGTCAGGGAGCTGAGCGAGTGGATGGCGGTGACCTCCATCGCCTCCTGGTCGCCGAGGTCCGGCAGCAGCCCGGGCAGGCGTTCGGCCAGCATGGTCTTGCCGGCACCCGGCGGCCCGGTCAGCAGCACGTGGTGCGCCCCCGCGGCCGCCACCTCCAGGGCCCGCCGTCCCTCGGCCTGGCCCGACACGTCGGCCATGTCCGGCACCATCGCAGGCTCCACGTGTCCGTCGCCGTCGTCGGGTTCTTCCCCCGGGTCGGCGTCCAGGGCCAGGTCCTGCGGGTCCGCGCCGAAGTCGAAGGCCAGCCTGGCCAGGGTGGTGTAGGCGCGGACTCTGGCGCCGGGGACCAGTTCGGCCTCGGCTGCGTTGGCTAGGGCCACGACCACGTCCGGGTAGCCGGCGCGGACGGCGGCCATGACGGCCGGGAGGATCCCGCGGACGGGGCGGAGCCGGCCGTCCAGGCCCAATTCGGCGAGGAAGACGTGACGTCCCGTGGACCGGATATCGTTGGCCGCCAGCAACGCGGCCATGGCAATGGCCAGGTCGAAACCGGAGCCTCGTTTGGGCAGCGACGCGGGGATGAGGTTGGCGGTGATCTTGCGGCGGCTCAGGGGGATGCCGGAGTTCTGCGCGGCCGAGCGGATCCGCTCCCTGGCCTCGTTCAGCGACGCGTCGGGCAGCCCGAGGATCACAAATGCAGGCAGCGTCTGCCCGATGTCCGCCTCGACCTCGACGATGTACCCGTTGAGGCCCACCAGGGCCACGGCATAGGTCCGGCCGAGCGCCATCTACCCCACCCCTTTGAGGTGTTCGATGGCGGCCTCGCCGGTGCCGTCGTCGAGCACGGCGATGACATCCACTCGGCGTAGCGGCATCCGCAGCTCATGCTCCCGGCACCAGGCGGACCCGAGCCGGTGCAACCGGGCAAGCTTCTCGGCACCGACAGCCTCGAACGGGTGCCCGAACGCCAGCGAGCGGCGGGTCTTGACCTCGGCGATGACCAGGGCGTCGCCGTCGAGCGCGACGATGTCGATCTCGCCAGCGGGACAACGCCAGTTCCGGTCCACCACCCTGATCCCCTGGTCCTCCAGGAAACCGGCCGCCAGATCCTCGCCGCGGCGGCCCAATACGTCTTTGGCTCTCATCCCTCCAGCGTGGACGGCGTTCAGAGACTGCAATACCCGCAGGTCACACTATGTGGGTAACTCCGGTCAGGGGACCAGCAAGAGGGGCGAGGCCGGGTAAAACGGGCTGACTAGTTACCCAGGTCCTCGACCTTGGGCAGGGCGAGTTCCTCGTTGCGCGGGAGTTCCTCGACGTTGACGTCCTTGAAGGTGATGACCCTGACGCTTTTGACGAAGCGGGCGGAGCGGTAGACGTCCCAGACCCAGGCGTCCTGCAGGGTCAGGTCGAAGTAGACCTCGCCGTCGGCGCTGCGGGCCTGCAGGTCGACGTGGTTGGCCAGGTAGAAGCGCCGTTCGGTCTCGACGACGTAGCTGAAGAGCCCGACGACGTCGCGGTATTCGCGGTAGAGCTGCAGCTCCATGTCGGTTTCATAGTTTTCCAGGTCTTCGGCACTCATGGTTCCATCTTGCACCATCGGGCGCAGGCCGCGCGCCACGGACGGGCGCCACAGCCAAGAGGCCGGGCCTCAGTCGCCCAGCAGCTGCCAGCTCACCCGGTGGTAGGGGCTGGGCCCGGCGGTGCGGAGGGCGTCCTTGTGGGCGGCGGTGCCGTAGCCCTTGTTCTCGTTCCAGCCAAAGGCCGGGAATTCCTCGTGCAGGGCGGCCATCTGCCGGTCGCGTTCGACCTTGGCCAGCACGGACGCCGCGGCGACGGAGAGGCACTGCATGTCCGCCTTGACCAGGGTGTGGACCGGGGCGTCGCAGCCGGGCTCCGCCGGCCCCTCATCAAAGAGGGAGGCCTGCGCCGGGGTCGTCAGCCAGTTGTGGCTGCCGTCGAGCAGCACCACCTCGGGCGTCACGCCGGCGGCGATCACGGCGGCCCAGGCCCGGTTGCCGGCGAGCCTCAGCGCGGCGATGATCCCCAGAGCGTCGATCTCCGAGGCGGAGGCGTGCCCGACGGCGGACGCGACGCTCCAGGCGCGGACCAGCGGCTCCAGGCGTTCGCGTTCGGAAACCTTCAGCAGCTTGCTGTCCCGCACATCGGCGAGCAGTTTCTGCCGCTGCAGGTCGATGACGGCGATCCCCACGCTGACCGGGCCGGCCAGCGCCCCGCGGCCGACCTCGTCGATGCCGGCAAGCAACCGTGCGCCCGAGGCCTTGAAGCGGCGTTCGTAGTCCAGGGTTGGTGCGACGGACACTGCTCTTGCCTTACTTTCCTGCCGGGGCGCTGCTGGGGGTGCCGGACGGGGCGGGAACGCCGGTGAAGACGTCCGGGTAGTTGTCCAGTGCCTTGACGCGGTTCAGCGGCCAGGCGATCACGGCGGCCTGGCCCTCGATGTCCGCCATGTCGATGAAGCCGCCGTCGGTTTCCATGTGGGCGCGGGAGTCGGCCGAGTGGTTGCGGTTGTCGCCCATCACCCAGACCTTGCCGGCGGGAACCACGACGTCGAACGTCCGCACCTGCGGGACCTCTGAACTGTTGATGTATTTCTCGTCCAGGGCCTTGCCGTTGACGGTCAGGCGGCCGCTGCCGTCGCAGCAGATGACGTGGTCGCCCGGCAGCCCAATGACGCGCTTGACCAGGTGCTGCTCCGAATTGTCCGGCAACAGCCCCACGAACGTCAGCGCGTTCTGCACCCCGGTCATGGGACCAACCGGTTTCGGCGCCGCGGGAGCCAGCCAGTTCTTGGTGTCGCGGAAGACGATCACGTCGCCGCGCTGCAGGGCGATCGGCTGGGGCACCAGCAGGTTCACGAAGATCCGGTCGTTGACGTCCAGCGTGTTCATCATCGACTCGGACGGGATGTAGAAGGCCCGGAACAGAAAGGTCTTGATCAAGAAGGACAGGACGACGGCGATGACCACCACGGTGGCGATCTCGCGGAGCCAGACCAGCACGGGATTGCGGCAATCGCGGGCCAGCGCCCGGCGCGCCCGGGCCGACGTCGGGCCCGCGTGGGAGGGACCCTCCTGCGCGACGCCGGCCGCCCGTTCCGGAACGCGTGGCGCTTCGCGCCGGGGAGCCTCAGCCGACGTCCCGTCGACGGGCGTCTCGTGGGCAGGCGTCTTCGGCACGGCCGGGAGCCGCGTCGTCGGGTGTTCGCCGTCGGGAATGGGCGCGGACGTCACCCGGCGTTCGGCCTGGCCGTGGGGCTCAGGGGTCCGGGGTCCGGTCTCGGGCATCTACTGTCCGTTCTGTGTCGTCGTGGCGGCCGCGTCGGGCCGCGGTAGTGCAGCAAATCTATCAAGCGGCCAGATGATCATCACCGGCCGGCCGATCACCCGGTCCAGCGGCACCATGCCGCCGCCGGGAGCCCCCAGCAGCCCCCTGGAATCGGCCGATTTGGACCGGTGGTCCCCCATCAGCCAGAGCCGTCCCGCGGGGACGATCGCGTCGAACTTCAGGGTGCTGGGCTCATCGCCGGGATAAATATACGGTTCACTAAGTTGCTGGCCGTTGACTGTGAGCTTGCCGGACCCGTCGCAACAGACCACCCGGTCCCCCGGCAGCCCGATGACCCTTTTGACGTAGGTGGTGTCACTGCCGGTGATGCCCAGCCAGTGCCCCGCCCCGGCCAGCAGGTCCGCGGCCGGGCCGGCGCCGCTGTTCAGCGGCGCGAAGGACCCGCGGCCGTCGAAGACCACCACGTCGCCGCGGCGGATCGGGTCGGCGGCGAAGTCGGTGCGGGAGACCAGGATCCGGTCCCCGTCGCGCAGCAACGGCTCCATCGAGGCGGACGGGATGAAGTACACGTCCAGCCACAGGGACCTGACCAGGCCGCTGATGGCGATGGCCAGCACGAGCCCCAGAAGCACAAAACGCCAGGCCAGTTTCCTGGGCCGGCGTTTTGGCTGTTCCATGGTCCACATCCCCTGACGCGTGAAGTGCTTGATCGGCGCAGTGGCGCTGGCCCGGGGTGAGCCGGGCCGGCCGTGGATCCGCGGAGTAAGTCCGGGGACTTACTTGGCGGTCTGGAAGTCGCGCTTTTCCTTGATCTTCGCAGCCTTACCGCGCAGTGCACGCATGTAGTAAAGCTTGGCGCGGCGCACGTCACCCTTGGAGACGAGCTCGATCTTGTCGATGATCGGGGAGTGCACCGGGAAGGTACGCTCCACGCCGACACCGAAGGAAACCTTGCGGACGGTGAAGGTCTCGCGGACGCCGTCACCCTGGCGGCCCAGGACGAAGCCCTGGAAGACCTGGACACGGGAGTTCTTGCCTTCGATGATGTTCACGTGCACCTTGATGGTGTCACCCGCGCGGAACTCGGGAACATCGTTGCGCAGCGAGGCTGCGTCGACGGAATCGAGGATATGCATTGATCCACTCCTGGTGAACGCCACAGGTCATTCACGTTGGGTCACGGCGGCCAAGCCCGGCCGCAGTCGCGCCCGGAAATCACCGCCGAAAATGTGTCGTTCCGGTCCAGTCAGGAATTGACCGGGCCGGGGTGCCGCGCTGTTGGTGACGCTCCCCCTGTGGCAGGTTCGCACCCAGCAGGCACAAGGACTTATTTTGCCACAGAATGGCGGCTTTTGCTGAATCCGCGGACTCCCCCGGACGCACGACGGCGGCGGGAAAGTCCCGTGTCAGGCCGTGCTCAGGCGTCGGCGCGACGGCGGAGCCGGCCGTCTTCGATGTCGTACCCGAGGTCCGCGAACGCGGTGCGGTCCGCGCGGGGCAACGTCCCGGCGTCGAACGCCTCGAGCAGGTCGGGGCGGCGCTCCGCGGTACGTCGGTACTGTTCGTGCCGGCGCCACTGGGCGATCTTGCCGTGGTTGCCGCTGAGCAGCACGGCGGGGACGTCCCGGCCGCGCCAGCTGGATGGCTTGGTGTAGACCGGGTACTCCAGCAGCCCGTCGGAGTGCGATTCCTCCACGAGGGATTCGGGGTTGCCAACGACGCCGGGCAGCAGCCGCCCGATTGCCTCGACCATCGCCAGGACCGCCACCTCGCCGCCGTTGAGCACGTAGTCGCCCAGGCTCATGGGGCGGACGGTGAAGTGGTCCGCCGCCCATTCGAGGACGCGTTCGTCGATGCCCTCGTACCGGCCGCAGGCGAAGACCAGCTGCTCCTCCTCGGCGAGCTCGTGCGCGATGGCCTGGGTGAAGCGCTCCCCCGCGGGCGAGGGGACAATCAGCACAGGTTTCCGGAGCTCACCCTCCCCTGCCGCCGCAGTGCCCGCGACGGCACCGAGCGCCTGGGCCCACGGTTCCGGCTTCATGACCATGCCGGCGCCGCCGCCGTACGGGGTGTCATCGACGGTGCGGTGCCGGTCGGTGGTGAAGTCCCGAAGGTCGTGGACGGTGAGCTTCAGCAGTCCGTCCTGCCGGGCCTTCCCGATCAGGGACAGCTCCAGCGGGGCGAGGTACTCGGGGAAGATACTGACGACGTCGATCCGCATCTTAGGCGCGGTCCCCGTCTGCGTCCTCGGCGGCACTGTCGGCGGAGTCGCCGTCGTCGGGGGTCGCGGCGGTGTCCGTGTTGACCTCGAACAGGCCCGCCGGCGGGGTGACGAGGACGTACTTTTCGGCGACGTTGACCTCGGGGACGATCTGCTCCACGAACGGGATCAGGATTTCCTTGCCGGCGCGGTCCTTGACCACCAGCAGGTCCTGGACGGGCATGGTGTGCAGCGCGGAGACCGTGCCCACCACCTCGTTGCCCACCCGGACGTCCAGGCCGACGAGTTCGTGCTCGTACCAGCCCTCGTCGTCGTCCTCGTCGAGTTCTTCGGTTTCGATGAAGAGCTTGGCGCCGCGCAGGGCCTCCGCATCGTTGCGGGTCTCCACCTCCTCGAATGCCAGCAGCAGGATGTCCTTGTTCCAGCGCGCGCTCTCGACCGTGAGCGGCCCGGCGGACGCGGGCTCCACGACGAACTGGGTGCCCGGGACGAACCGGTCACCGGGGGCGTCGGTCAGCACCTGGACGGTGACCTCGCCGCGGATGCCGTGGGGTTTGCCGATTCGTGCCACCTGAAGCTGCATGCTGTCCTCTTGTTCGGGGATGGGAAGGATGGGTCGTTGTGGGGGCGCAGTGTGCGCAAAACAGTCCGGCCCCTCCACCAATGCTGGTGGAGGGGCCGGACAGAGATCAAGCGTGTGCTGGCTGCGCTACCGGCGGCGGTCGGTGTCGACGACGTCGACCCGCACCGGCTCACCGTCTGCCAGTGCCGCAACCACGGTGCGCAGTGCGCGTGCGGTCCGGCCCTGGCGGCCAATCACCCGGCCAAGGTCGTCCTGGTGAACGCGCACCTCAAGGGTGTCCCCCCGGCGGTTGTTCTTGGCACTGACCTTGACGTCCTCGGGGCTGTCTACAATCCCGCGGACCAGGTGTTCGAGCGCGTCTGCCAGCAAGTTACTCAGCCTCGGTGGTCTCTGCTTCGGCGTCGGCCGGGGCCTCGGCTGCGTCGTCCTTCTTGGCCTTCTTGGTGATGGCTTCCGGAATGATGACGGAGCCCTTCTCCGGGGCTACGAAGCCTTCCTTGGCAGCCTTGGTCTTCAAGGTGCCTTCCTGGCCGGGCAGACCCTTGAACTTCTGCCAGTCACCGGTGATCTTCAGGATCGCGGCAACCTGCTCGGACGGCTGAGCGCCGACGCCGAGCCAGTACTGGGCGCGGTCCGAGTCGACCTCGATGTACGAGGGCTCTTCGGTCGGGTGGTACTTGCCGATCTCCTCGATGGCACGGCCGTCACGCTTGGAGCGTGAGTCCATGACGACGATGCGGTAGTACGGGGCGCGCATCTTGCCGAAGCGCTTAAGGCGAATCTTAACGGCCACTTTTGTGGTCACTCCTGTTTCTGAAACGGGGTCGAACCCGGCGTTCTGCACCCGTGGGGCGGGCCATACTAGGGGGTTCTAAAAGGACAAGATCCAGACGCGGAGAGAGGGGCCACGCAGATCAAGTACCTGATCATTGTGCCAGATCACCGCGCCGATTTCGACTTAACACCCGCGGCGGGTCGCCGCGGGTGGCGCCGCAGTCCGGCTCAGGCAGTCCAGACGTACAGTTCGGTGCGGGCAGCGGGGTCGACGGCGGAGGCGAGCTCCGCGATCCGCCGGGTGTGGCCGAGGGCCTCGGCGGCACCGAAGGGCATGTCCTCCTCGGCCGCCCACTGCCCGGCGACGTCGGCCAGGACGCGTTCGCCCTCGTCGGTCTCGTAGCTAAGCAGCTCGGCGAGGGTCCGGACCATGGCGGCGGGCACGCCGAGCAGTGCGTCGCTGGAGACGTCGACCATCGCGAGTTCGTAGTCGGCACCGGCGGCGTGGACGGCGGTGCCGGCGAGGTCCCCCAGCCGTTCGATCTCGTAGTCGCTGATGTCCTCGATCCGAACGGCGTCCGGGCCGGCGGGGGCGCCCCCGGCGAGTGCGGCGGCCCGCTTGAGCGCGGCGTCATGGGTGGCGACGAAGACTTCGGTAAATCCCACGGGGCTCATCCTTGGATTTCGGGCGGCCCGGGGGCCGCGGCGTGTGGCGTCGTCCCAGCCTATCGGCTGACGGCCCGATGGCCGGTCAGCGGACGGCGACCCGGATCCGGTTGCGCCAGGGGTCGTCAAACCGGAGCTCCGCACCCGTGTGGTGGGACGCGACGCCGGCGACCTTGAGCCTGTCCGCGAGGGCGCCGATGTCGTCCCCGGAGGGCACCTCGATCAGCACCTCGCCCAGGCCCAGCGTGTCGCGCCGGGGGCCGGCGCCGCGGCTGTTCCAGACGTTCATGGCCATGTGGTGGTGGTAGCCGCCGGCCGAGACGAAAAGCGCCTGGCCGTGCCAGCCTGCGGTCTTTTCGAAGCCCAGGGTCCCGACGTAGAAGTCGTGGGCGGACTGCACGTCGCCGACCTGGAGGTGGACGTGCCCGACGCCGGCGCCGGTTTCGTGCTGGCCGGCGAGCGACGCCTCGGTGAGGTGCTGCTCCAGGTAACGCTGCGGCGGCAGCGCCAAGCTGTCCATGACAACATTCGCGCCATCCCAGGACCATTCCTCGCGCGGACGGTCCCAGTACAGCTCGATGCCGTTGCCCTCGGGGTCGTTGAAGTAGAAGGCCTCGCTGACCAGGTGGTCCGCGCTGCCGGTGAAGAACCGGGGATCGTACTGGGCTGCGGTGGCGACGGTGGCGGCCAGCGCCGCCTGGTCCTCGAACAGGAGGGCGGTGTGGAAGAGCCCGGCCTCGCCCCGGGAGGGGAGGTTCAGTCCCGGGGCCGGCGCGAGGTGCACCAGCGGCGTCTGGCCGCGTCCGAGGTAGAGGCCGCCGCCCTGCTCGGCCACCACCTCCAGGCCGAGGGCGCGCTGGTAATAGTCGGTCATCATCGCCAGGTCGCCGACCTTGAGCATCACGGTGCCCATCGAGAGGTCGGCCGGCAAGAGGTCCTGGGTGGCGGCGTTGGTGGTCATTGCATCACTCCGGTGCTGTGGGGTTCAGCCGTCATTCGGCGGCTCTCACCAGATAAAATTACTTGAAGCTTCAATTTATTCCGCGGATGCCGCGCCGATGACGTCCCCGCGGAGGACGACGGCGCGCAGATTCCGCAACGTGGAGAGATCCCGCCGCGGGTCAGCGGCGCAGACCAGGACGTCGGCGGGCGCACCCTCGGCGATTCCGGCGGCGCACAGCCAGGCCCGGGAGGACCAGGCGCCGGCCTCGAGGGCGGTGGCCGCGCCCAGTCCGGCGGCATGCAGTGCCTCCAACTCGTCGACGATCCGCCCGTGGGCAATCACGCTCCCGGCGTCGGTTCCCGCGTAGATGGCCACCCCGGCCTCGTGGGCCTCGAGGACCCGCTCGGCCCGGCGTTCCCAGAGCGTGCGCATGTGGGCGGCGTAGCGCGGGAACTTGGGTTCGGCCTGCGCGGCGATGTCCGGGAAGGTGGCGATGTTGACCAGGGTGGGGACGATCGGCACGCCTTGGTCGACGAAACGCGGAAGATGGCGGGGCAGCAGCCCGGTCGCGTGCTCGATGCAGTCGATGCCCGCGTCGAGCATGTCATCGAGGGTGTCCTCGGCGAAGCAGTGCGCGGTGACCCGGGCGCCCTCGTCGTGGGCGGCGCTGACGGCGTCCCTGACGGTGCGGGCGGGGAAGCTTGCGGCAAGGTCCCCGGCGTCGCGGTCGATCCAGTCCCCCACGAGCTTGACCCAGCCGTCCCCCGCCCGCGCCTGCTTCCGGACCTCCTCGACCAGGTCACCGGGGTCCACCTCAACGGCGAGGCCGCGCAGGTAGCGGCGGCTTCGGGCGATGTGGCGGCCCGCACGGATGATCCGGGGCAGGTCCCGCCGCTGCTGGATCCAGCGGGTGTCGTGCACCGCTCCGGCGTCGCGGACCAGCAGGGTCCCGGCGTCACGGTCCGTGCGCGCCTGCGCTTCGGCGACGCCGGCGTCGACGTCACCGCCGGGCCCGAGCCCGATGTGGCAGTGGGCGTCCACCAGTCCCGGGATCACCCACCCGTCGATCACACGGTCCGGCGCCGCCTCCGGACGGTCGAAGGTCAGCACCCCGTCCACGGACCACAGGCCGCGCCGCTCCCGGTTCACGGCGGTGAGGACGGGCCCGGTGAATTCGATGATGCCGCTCATGGGTCCCAGCCTAACCGCGGCCGGCGGAAACCTTGGAGCCGTGTCCGGGGCCCTGTGGTAGCTTCGTCTACGACCACACGGGAGCCCTTGCAGGGGCTGAGATCGGGCTGAGGCAGCCTGCGACCGTTGAACCTGTCCGGGTAATGCCGGCGAAGGAAGTGAGTAACCCTTGAGCACCACAAATTCCCAGCACAGCCCTGCCCTCGCGTCGCACATGCTGGCCTACATCGAAGGCGACGGCCTGCGGGTCCCGGTGACCGACATCGCCCTGGAACCGTCCCCCGGCGGCACCCCGAATCCTCCGTTCCGGGCCTACCGCACGGCGGGGCCGGGCAGCGACCCGGTGGCGGGCCTGCCGCCGCTCCGGGCCGACTGGATTACCGGCCGCGGGGACACCGAGCCCTACTCCGGCCGGGAGCGCAGCCTTCTCGACGACGGCAAGTCCGCGGTCCGCCGCGGGGCCGCCTCGGCGGAGTGGCGCGGCGCTCCCCCGGCACCGCGCCGGGCCCTCCCCGGCCGGACCGTCACCCAGATGCATTACGCGCGGCAGGGCGTGGTGACCCCCGAAATGCGGTTCGTGGCGCTGCGCGAGAACTGCGACGTCGAACTTGTCCGCGGCGAACTCGCCGCCGGCCGGGCCATCATCCCGGCGAATATCAACCACCCCGAGTCCGAACCGATGATCATCGGAAAGGCCTTCCTGGTGAAGATCAACGCCAACATCGGCAACTCGGCCGTCACCAGCTCCATCGCCGAGGAGGTGGACAAGCTCCAGTGGGCCACCCAGTGGGGCGCCGACACCGTCATGGATCTCTCCACCGGCGATGACATCCACACCACCCGCGAGTGGATCATCCGCAACTCCCCCGTGCCCATCGGCACCGTCCCGATCTATCAGGCCCTGGAAAAGGTCAACGGCGAGGCGAATGCGCTGACCTGGGAAATCTTCCGGGACACCGTGATCGAGCAGTGCGAGCAGGGCGTGGACTACATGACCATCCACGCGGGGGTGCTGCTCCGGTACGTGCCGCTGACCGCCGACCGGGTCACCGGGATCGTGTCCCGCGGCGGCTCCATCATGGCCGGCTGGTGCCTGGCGCACCACCGGGAGAACTTCCTGTACACCCACTTCGACGAGCTCTGCGAAATCTTCGCGAAGTACGACGTAGCGTTCTCCCTCGGCGACGGGCTGCGGCCGGGGTCGACGGCGGATGCCAACGACGCCGCGCAGTTCGCCGAACTGGACACCCTCGCCGAGCTCACGCAGCGGGCCTGGGAATTCGACGTGCAGGTGATGGTGGAGGGCCCGGGCCATGTCCCGTTCCACCTGGTCCGGGCAAACGTAGAACGCCAGCAGGAGCTGTGCAAGGGGGCGCCGTTCTACACCCTGGGTCCGCTCGTGACCGACGTCGCCCCCGGCTACGACCACATCACCTCCGCCATCGGCGCAACCGAGATCGCCCGGTACGGGACGGCCATGCTCTGCTACGTCACCCCCAAGGAGCACCTGGGCCTGCCGAACCGGGACGACGTGAAGACCGGCGTGATCACTTACAAGATCGCCGCCCACGCCGCGGACCTTGCGAAGGGCCACCCCGGCGCGCAGGAGCGGGACGACGCCCTGTCCAAGGCCCGCTTCGAGTTCCGCTGGCGGGACCAGTTCGCCCTGTCCCTGGACCCGGTCACCGCCGAGGCCTTCCACGACGAGACGTTGCCCGCCGAGCCGGCCAAAACGGCGCACTTCTGTTCCATGTGCGGGCCGAAGTTCTGCTCGATGCGGATCAGCCAGGACATCCGGAACGAGTTTGGTTCCGCCGAGGCGCAGGCGGCCCGGGCCGACGCGGGCATGCGGGAGAAGAGCGAGGAGTTCCTCGCCTCCGGCGGCAAGGTCTACGTGCCGGATCCGGGTGTGGGGGCTGCCCGGGACTAGCAGGCTGGGGCTAGGAGGACCGGAGTTAGGAGGCGCGGGGCTAGGAGGCGCGGGCGTGCCGGCTGCGGACGACGTCGGCGATAAAGGAGCGGATCGCCCGGTCCCCTTCCGGTGAGTCCTGCGGCCGGTGCCCGCCCGGGGCGGTGCGGTGCCGGGCGCCGGTCTCCACGAGGTAGCCGGCGATCTCCTCGTACAACGGTTCCCAGCCGCCGGTGAGGACCAGGGTGGGGACGCCGGGGACGATGTGCAGGGGCGCCTCCCAGGCCGGGGCCTGCAGCCGGAGCCGCCGCGCCTCCCGGGCGTTGTCCGCCGCGACTTCCCCGGCGGCGCCGTGCAGCGGGGCGTGCGCGGCGAACACCCGGCGGACGAATTCGCGGTGGAAGTCCTCGTCGCCCAGGCTGTGCCGGACGTCGAAGAGCGGTTCCATCAGGGCCCGGTGCGCGGCGGTGGCCGGCAGTTCCGCCGTCAGGGACAGGCAGGCCGGTTCCACCAGCGTGAGGGACTGGACCAGGTCGGGCCGTTCGACGGCAGCCATCATCGCGGCGATGGCGCCCTGGGAGTGGGCGACGACGTGGCCTCCGGCGGCACCGCGGCCGTCGTCGGCCAGCGCGCCGAGGACGATCCCGGCGTCGGCCGCGAAGTCGGTTTCCAGCGGCTCGGCCACCGGGTCGAAGCCGTGCCGGCGGAGGAAGAGCGCGTCATAGGCCAGCGCCATGCCGTGCTGTTTCGGCCACGCCGCGGCACCGAAACTGCCGGCCCCGTGGACGAAAACTACGCGCTCCTTGAACATGCTCCAAGCCTATTCCACGGGTCCGTCAACGGGGCCGCGACATACGCCGCGGCCCGCCGCAGCGTGTCGCTACTTGCTGCCGCCGAGGAACTTGTCGAAGCCCTTGGGCAGGTTCAGCTGGGAGGGGTCGAAGTCGCCCTGCTGGCCGAAGGAGGCGCCGGTGGGGACGGCCTTGGCGCCGGCTGCGCGCCGTGCCTCCGCGTCCTTGAGCTCCTGCGCGGCCTTGGCCGGGTTGCCGGAGCGGGCCTTCTTCTTGGGCGCGGGCTTGTTGCCCTTGCGGGCCCCGCCGCCCATGCCCGGCATCCCGGGCATCCCCGGAATGCCGCCGCCGGCGGCCATCTTCTTCATCATCTTCTGCGCCTGGGCGAAGCGTTCCAGCAGGCCGTTGACCTCGGAGACGTGCACGCCGGAGCCGCGGGCGATGCGGGCGCGGCGGGAACCGTTGATGATCTTCGGCGCGACCCGCTCGTGCGGGGTCATGGACCGGACGATCGCCTCAACCCGGTCGATTTCGCGCTCGTCGAATTGCTCGAGCTGCTGCCGGATGTTCTGCGCGCCGGGCATCATCATGAGCATTTTCTTCATCGAGCCCATGTTGCGGATCTGCTGCATCTGGGCGAGGAAGTCCTCGAGGGTGAAGTCTTCCTGGTCGGCGAACTTCTTCGCCATCCGGGCCGCTTCGTCCTTGTCCCAGGACTTCTCGGCCTGCTCGATCAGGGTGAGCACGTCGCCCATGTCGAGGATGCGGGAGGCCATGCGGTCCGGGTGGAAGAGCTCGAAGTCGTCCAGGCCTTCGCCGGTGGAGGCGAACATGACCGGCTTGCCGGTGACCGACGCGACGGAGAGCGCGGCACCGCCGCGGGCGTCGCCGTCGAGCTTGGAGAGCACGATGCCCGTGAAGTTCACGCCCTCGTCGAACGCCATGGCGGTGTTGACCGCGTCCTGGCCGATCATCGAATCGATGACGAACAGGACTTCGTTCGGGACGATGGCCCGGCGGATCTGGCGCGCCTGCTCCATCATGTCCGCGTCGACGCCGAGGCGGCCGGCGGTGTCAACGATCACGACGTCGTGCAGGGTGCGCTTGGCTTCCTCGACGCCGGCGCGGGCGACGGCGACCGGGTCGCCGGCCGGGTGGTCCAGCTCGGTGGAGGTGGCGCCGGGGTGCGGGGCGAACACCGGTACGCCGGCGCGCTGGCCGACGACCTGCAGCTGGGTAACGGCGTTGGGGCGCTGCAGGTCACAGGCCACCAGCATGGGGCTGTGGCCCTGGGACTTCAGGTGCTTCGAGAGCTTGCCGGCGAGGGTGGTCTTACCGGCGCCCTGGAGGCCGGCGAGCATGATGATGGTGGGGCCGGTCTTGGCCAGCCGGATCCGGCGGGTCTCGCCGCCGAGGATCTCGACGAGTTCCTCGTTGACGATCTTCACGATCTGCTGGCTGGGGTTCAACGCACCGGAGACCTCGGCGCCGAGGGCACGCTCGCGCACGCGGGAGGTGAATTCGCGGACCACCGGCACGGCGACGTCGGCGTCAAGCAGGGCACGGCGGATCTCCCGGACCGTGGCGTCGACGTCGGCCTCGGTCAGGCGGCCCTTGCCGCGAAGGTTCTTGAAGGTTGCTGTCAACCGGTCAGAGAGTGAATTGAACACGCGCCGTGCACTTCTTTCAGTGGATCTGCAGCTGGCGTCCGGAACGGCGCGCCAGTGTCGGAACTGTCTCGCCGGAACGAACCGGCCCGACAACGGGACTCGACTATCTAGGGTACCAAGACCCGGCTCGGAGGTGGCATGCTGGCGTAGGTGACCAGTGAACCGACGGTAAAGACCCTGCTCATCCTCGGCGCGTCCGGCGACCTGACCGGCCGGCTGCTGCTTCCGGGCCTGGCCCGGCTGGTGGCCCGCGGCCACGCCGCCGGCCTGACCCTGGTGGGCGCCGGCTCCGACGACTGGAGCCAGGAGCAGTGGCTGGAGCGGCTGGACACCGCCTTCGCGGACGCGAATTCGCAGGCAAACACGGACGGAAAACGCGAACTCAAGCGGATCCGCACCTCCACCAGCTACCACCGCCTGGATGTCACCTCAGGCGGCGAGCTCGCGTCCCTGCTGGCCGGGCTGGACGGCCCGGTGGCGGTGTACTTCGCGCTGCCGCCGAAAATCAGCCAGCTGGCCTGCGAGGCACTGACCCCGGAGGAAGTCCCCGCCGGCACCCGGCTGGTGATGGAGAAGCCCTTCGGCTCCAGCGAGGAATCGGCCCGGCACCTGAACAAGACCCTCGCCGCTCTGGTCCCCGAGGACCACATCCACCGGGTGGACCACTTCCTGGGCAAGGCCACGGTCCTGAACATCCTGGGCCTCCGCTTCGCGAACACCTTCCTGGAGCCGGTCTGGAACCGTGAGCACATCGAGAAGGTGGAAATCATCTTCGACGAGGACCTCGCGCTCGAGGGCCGGGCCCGGTACTACGACGGGGCGGGCGCGCTGCGGGACATGATCCAGAGCCACCTGCTGCAGATCATGGCCCTGATGGCGATCGAGCCGCCGGCCTCCGTGGACGAACGCGACCTGCGGGACGCCGTCGCCACCCTCCTGCGGGCCAGCAGCATCAAGGCCCCCTACGCAAAGAACACCCGCCGCGCCCGGTACTCGGCCGGCTCGATCGATGGCCGCAAGGTCCCGGACTACGCGAAGGAAAAGGGCGTCGACCCGTCCCGGAACACCGAGACCCTCGCCGAGGTCCGGGTGGACATCGACAACTGGCGCTGGCAGGGCGTGCCGTTCATGCTCCGGTCCGGGAAGGCACTCGGTTCCATGCGCAAGGAGGCCATCGTGACGTTCCGCCCGGTGCCACACCTGCCCAAGGGGTTCACCGGCGTCGACTCCCCCAACCAGTTGCGGATCGGCTTCGGCCCCGACACCCTGCAGTTCGACGTCGACGTCAACGGCCCCGGGAACGTGCTCAGCCTGGACCGGGCCACCCTGAAGGCGGAGTTGAGCGCCTCGGACCTGCTCCCCTACGGCGAAGTCCTCGAGGGTGTCCTCAGCGGCGACCCGCTGCTCTCGGTCCGGGCCGACACCGCCGAGGACTGCTGGCGGATCGTGGAGCCGGTCATCAAGGCCTGGGCCAGGGACAGCGTGCCGCTGGAGGAATACCCGGCCGGCACCCCGGGCCCCGAGGGCTGGCCTACCTAGGTCACCCGGCTGAACACAAAAGCGGGCCGGGCACCTGTTCAGGTGCCCGGCCCGTTGTTCGCAACCCTCATTCGCGTTCCGCTGAGTCGGTCCGCGGCTGGAGGGATTGCAGCTAGATGGCGGCCGCGCCGCGTTCGCCGGTGCGGACCCGGACCGCCTCGAAGACGTCCATGGTCCAGACCTTGCCGTCGCCGGCCCGGCCGGTGTTGGAGCTGGCGATGATGACGTCGAGGATGTCATCGGCCTGCTCGTCGGTGGCCAGTACCTCCACCCGGATCTTCGGCAGCAGGTCCACGTTGTACTCGGCGCCGCGGTAGACCTCGGTGTAGCCGCGCTGCCGGCCGTAGCCGCTGGCCGCGCTGACCGTCAGGCCCTGCACCCCGTAGGCTTCCAGGCCTTCACGGATGGCGTCGAGTTTTTCCGGTCGGACGATGGCGGTGATCAGTTTCATGCTTCCACGCTTTCTTTGCCTGCTGCGGTCTGCTTGCCGTGCTGCGGGACGCCGGCGATGTCCTCGGCCGGGAGCTGGACGGCCTCGCCGCCGAGCGACTTGCCGGTGATGATTTCGTGCAGCGGCTGGAAGCTGCCGCCCCGGCCGCTGAGGCCGAACTCGTAGGCGGTCTCGGCGTGCAGGCTGAGGTCCACGCCCACGACTTCCTGCTCCTGGGAGACCCGGAAGCCCATCAGCTTGTGGATCGGGAAGGCGATGATGAAGGTCATCACGGCGGTGAAGATGATCGAGAACAGGGCGGCCAGGGCCTGGGCGACGAGCTGGGTGCTGCCGCCGCCGTAGAAGAGGCCGGCGGTGCCCTGGGACGGGGTGGCCAGGAAGCCGATGGCCACGGTGCCGACGACGCCGGAGACCAGGTGGACGCCGACGACGTCGAGCGAGTCGTCGTAGCCGAACTTGAACTTCAGGCCGACGGCCAGGGCGGAGGCGACACCGGCGACGACACCCAGGATGATGGCGCCCAGCGGGGAGACGTTGGCGCAGGCCGGGGTGATGGCGACGAGGCCGGCGACCACACCGGATGCCGCACCGAGGGAGGTCGGGTGGCCGTCACGGAACCGCTCCACGGCGAGCCAGCCGAGCATGGCGGCGGCGGGGGCGGCGAGGGTGTTGACCCAGATCAGGCCGGCCTGCTCGACCGTGGCAGCGGCGCCGGCGTTGAAGCCGAACCAGCCGAACCAGAGGATGGCGGCACCGAGCATGACGAACGGGATGTTGTGCGGGCGGTGGTTCGGGTCCTTGCCGAAGCCCTTACGGTTGCCGATGACCAGGACCAGGATCAGGCCGGCGATACCGGCGTTGATGTGGACCACGGTGCCGCCGGCGAAGTCGATCACGGGGGCGAACGTCTGGCCGAACCAGCCGTCCTTGGAGAAGAGGCCGCCGCCCCAGACCATGAAGGCCATGGGGGCGTAGACCAGGGTTGCCCAGATCGGGGTGAAGATGACCCAGGCGGAGAACTTGGCACGGTCGGCCACGGCACCGGAGATCAGGGCCACGGTGATGATCGCGAAGGTTGCGGCGTATCCGACCTTCAGCAGGTCAGCCGGATCGGTGAAGTTGTGCAGCCCGAAGTGCGTGAACGGGTTGGCGAAGATCTGGAAGAAGTTGTCTTCGTTGCTGGTGGCCATGGAGGCACCCCACAGAACCCAGACAATGCCGACGGTGCCGATGGCGACGAAGCTCATCATCATCATGTTCAAGGCTGACTTGGCGCGCGTCATGCCGCCGTAGAAAAATGCCAGGCCCGGGGTCATGAACAGCACGAGCGCTGCTGCGACCAGGAGCCAAACGAGACCCGCGGTGAGTTCCATGGTCTGCGTCCTCTCTTGCTCTTAGGTGCGGATCCAGTCCGCAAGTTCAACGCATTTTGCGTTCTACAAAGAGTCTGCTGGCGTAGTGTTTCACCGGCTCGGGATTTAGATTGCCGGGCTGTTACAAGAACCTCCCGGAAGTAAATGGTGCGTCTCGCGCTTGTTACGGTTGTGTTTCACGCGGACCCATCCCCCCACCGGCCTCTCAAGGCATCGAAAGCAGCACCATGAGTAAAACAGCCCGTCCCGCCAGGGATTCCAGCCTTCTTTCCGCCCTGCGCCCCTCCCGCGGACCGCGGCTCCCCCGCGACATCAAGGTGATGCTGGCCGCGGCCTTCCTGATCGCGCTGGGCTTCGGGCTGGTGGCGCCGGTGCTCCCCCAGTTCGCGACGACGTTCGACGTCGGGGCGACGGCGGCAGCGGTGATCGTGAGCATCTTTGCCTTCATGCGGCTGATGTTCGCCCCGGCCGGCGGCGCGCTGATCGTGCGGCTGGGCGAGCGGCCTGTGTACGTCGCCGGGCTGCTGATCGTGGCGGCGTCGACGGCGGCGTGTGCCTTCGCCCAGGATTACTGGCAGCTGCTGGTGTTCCGCGGCCTCGGCGGCGCCGGCTCGGTGATGTTCACGGTGGCGTCGATGGCCCTGGTGGTCCGGCTGGCCCCGCCCGAGAGCCGCGGCCGGGTTTCCGGCGCGTACGCCTCGGCCTTCCTGATCGGCAACGTCTGCGGCCCGATCGTCGGCGGCCTGCTGGCGGGATTCGGCCTGCGGGTGCCGTTCCTGGCCTACGCCGCCGCGCTGGTGCTGGCTGCCGCCGTCGTCCAGACCCAGCTCACGCACGTCCCCTCCGGGTCCCGGGAGGCCGGCACGGCCGCCCCGGCCATGCTGCTGCGCGACGCGGTGAGGGACAGCGCCTACCGGGCCGGGCTGGCCTCCAGCTTCGCGAACGGCTGGGCAACGTTCGGGGTGCGGATGGCGACGGTGCCGCTGTTCGCCGTCGCGGCCCTCGGTGCCGGGGCGTCCTCCGCGGGCTGGGCGCTGGCGGCGTTCGCCGCGGGTAACGCCGTGGCGCTGACCTTCTCGGGACGGCTCGCGGATTCCGCCGGCCGGAAGCCGATGATGCTGGCGGGCCTGGTGGTCACCGGCCTGGCCACCGCCTCGATCGGCCTGACGCACGATCTGCCGCTGTTCCTGTTGGCCTCCACGGTCGCCGGCATCGGCTCCGGCCTGCTGGGCCCGGCGCAGCAGGCGGCGATCGCGGACGTGATTGGCAACGAACGCTCCGGCGGCAAGGTGCTGGCGGTGTTCCAGATGACGCAGGACAGCGGCGCGATCGTGGGGCCGGTGATCGCCGGCCTGCTGGCGGACCGGCTGGGTTACGGCTGGGCCTTCGGCGTCACCGGCGGGGTGCTGCTGGCCGCGGCCGCCGGATGGCTGCTGGCGCGGGAGACGTTCCGGCCCGCAGCCCCGGCGGCCGCTTAGGGCAACCGGTCCAGCTCAGGATCGCGCTAGTTCAGGATCGCGTCCACGAAGCTGTCGGCGTCGAACGGGGCCAGGTCGTCCGCGCCTTCGCCCAGGCCCACGAGCTTGACCGGGACGCCCAGGGTCTTCTGGATCGCGACGACGATGCCGCCCTTGGCGGTGCCGTCCAGCTTGGTGAGCACGATGCCGGTGATGTTGACGACCTCGGCGAAGACCCGGGCCTGGTTCAGGCCGTTCTGCCCGGTGGTGGCGTCCAGGACCAGCAGCACTTCGTCGACCTCGGCGAGCTTTTCAATGACGCGCTTGACCTTGCCGAGTTCGTCCATCAGGCCGACCTTGTTCTGCAGGCGGCCGGCGGTGTCGATCATGACGACATCGACTTCCTGGTCGATGCCGGCCTTCACGGCCTCGTAGGCGACGGAGGCGGGGTCCGCGCCGTCGATGTCGGACTTGACCGTGGGGACGCCGACGCGCTGGCCCCAGGTGGCCAGCTGTTCGGCGGCGGCAGCGCGGAAGGTGTCCGCGGCGCCGAGCAGGACGTCCTTGTCTTCGGCGACCAGGACGCGGGCAAGCTTGCCGACTGTGGTGGTCTTGCCGACGCCGTTGACGCCGACGACCATCATCACGGCCGGCTTGTCCGCGTGGCGCTGGACGTTCAGGCTGCGGTCCATGGTCGGGTCGACGAGCTTGAGCAGTTCCTCGCGCAGCAGCGCCTTGACCTCTTCCGGGGAGCGGGTGCCCAGGACCTTGACGCGGGCGCGGAGTGCGTCCACCAACTGCATCGTCGGCTCAGTGCCCAGGTCCGCGAGCAGCAGGGTCTCCTCGACCTCGTCCCAGACGTTCTCGTCGATCTTGTCGGAGGACAGGAGGGCCAGCAGGCCCTTGCCGAGGACGTTGTTGGACTTGGCGAGGCGTTCGCGCAGCCGGGTCAGCCGGCCGGCGACCGGCAGCGGCGTCTCGACCGGGACGGCCTCCAGGCCGGCGGCGTCGTCCGGCACCTCCACGGTTCCGAGGTCCTCGAGACCTTCGGTGTCCCGGGCGGGGGCGCCGGCCCGGTCCTCCAGCAGGGTCCCGCCGCCGGTGCCCTGGACGGGGTCGTTGGCGTCACGCTGCGTGGGGTAGTTGGTGATGTTCCTCCGGGTCCTCACGAGCACCGGAATGAGGGCACCGATGACCACCAGGGCAACGATTATGGGCAGGATGATAGGGAGGATGTCGTTCACTCCCCTAGCTTCTCATAACCGCTAAAGCCGCCGTTCAGCGGCCCAATCGGCCCCGGTCAGACCTCGGCGCCGAGCCGCTGGCTGATTACGGTGGAGACGCCGTCGCCGCGCATGGTGACGCCGTAGAGGGCGTCGGCGACCTCCATGGTGCGCTTCTGGTGGGTGATGACGATCAGCTGGCTCGATTCGCGGAGCTCCTCGAAGATCGTGATGAGCCGGCCCAGGTTGGTGTCGTCGAGGGCCGCCTCCACCTCGTCCATGACGTAGAACGGCGAGGGCCGGGCCTTGAAGATGGCCACGAGCAGCGCCACGGCCGTCAGGGACCGCTCGCCGCCGGAGAGCAGCGAGAGGCGCTTGATCTTCTTCCCTGCGGGGCGGGCCTCCACCTCGATGCCGGTGGTCAGCATGTCGCTGGGGTCGGTCAGGACCAGCCGTCCCTCACCGCCCGGGAAGAGCCGGGCGAAGACCCGGACGAACTGCCGGGCGGTGTCCTCGAAGGCCTCCGCGAAGACCTTCTGGACCCGGTCGTCGACGTCCTTAATGATGTCCAGCAGGTCCTTGCGGCTGGCCTTGAGATCCTCGAGCTGGGTGCTGAGGAACTGGTGGCGTTCCTCCAGTGCGGCGAATTCCTCCAGGGCCAGCGGGTTGACCCGGCCCAGGGCGGCGAGGTCCCGTTCGGCCTTCCGCAGCCGTTTCTCCTGCTCCTCCCTCACGAAGGGTTTGCCCTCGAGGATGGCGCGGCCGTCCTCGTCCACTGGCGCACGCAGGGCCGCCCATTTGTCCCCGGTCTCCTCCGCAGGCACCGGGACGGGCTGGTCCGGGCCGAAATTTTCGACCAGCTGGTCCGGGCTGAGCCCGAGTTCCTCGACACTGCGCAGCTCGAGTGCCTCGATCTTGAGTCGCTGCTGGGCCCGCGCCAGCTCGTCCCGGTGTACGGAGTCGGTCAGTTCCGCCAGTTCGCGGGCCAGCGCGTCGTTGCCGGTCCGAACCTCCGCCAGATCCTGGTCCAGCCGTGTGCGGCGCTCCTCGGCAAGGTCCCGGTCCACGCGGGCCAGCTCGACCGACACGTCCAGGAAGCGGGCCACCTGGGCGACGGCTGCGGAGACGGCGGCGGCGCGGCGGGCCTGCAGGGCGCGGCGGCGGGCGCGTTCGGCTGCCTCGGCGCGGGCCTGCCGCTCCGTGGCGGCGGCCCGTTCCAGCGAGGAGGCACGGTTGCTGATGGCAGTGAGCTGTTCCTCGGCGCTGCGCAGGCCCAGCCGGGCATCCATCTCGGCCGCGCGGGCCGCGGCCGCGGCCTGGGCGAGGGCGTCCCGTTGGTCCTGGGAAGGTTCCTCCTCCGCGGGGGCCTCCTGCGCGGCGGCCAGCCGGGCGGCCACCGTTTCCAGGGCACCCTGCTCGACCGCGACGGCGGCCTCGGCGCGGGCCAGGGAGGCGGCCAGGCGTTCGCTCTCCCCCACGGCGCTGCGGAGCACGGAATTCAGGTGCCCCAGGCGTTCGGCCACGGCGGCGAGCCGGGCGTCGGACTCGTGGAGTTTGTCCAGGGCAGCGTCCGCGCGCTCCTGCGCTTCCGCCCGCCGGGGCGCCGCGGCCGCCAGGGCGAAGCGGGTGCGTTCCAGCTCCGCGGTCACGGCGGCCAGCCGGGCGGCGGCGTCGTCGACGGCGGCCTGTACCTCCAGCAGCGACGGGGCCGAAGCCGAGCCGCCGCGGACGGCAAGCGCGGTGAAGACATCCCCCGCCCGGGTGACGGCGGTCAGCTCCGGGTGGTCGGCCAGCAGGGACGCGGCGGCGTCGTCGTCCTCGACGACCGCGGTGCCGGCCAGCAGCCGGTCCAGCAGCCCACGCACGGGCACGGCGTCCGCCGCGTCGGCCGCCGGAGCAACCAGTCCGGCCGCCGGGCGTGCCCCGGCCGGCAGCGCCGCTGTCCAGGGCACGTCGTCCCTGCTCCCGGCACCGGCCGCGGCGAGCAGCAGCGACGCACGGCCGGCGTCCTCTTCCCGGAGCAGGCAGAGCGCGGCGGTGGCCGCGGCAAGGTCGGCCACCACGACCGCGTCGGAGCAGTGGCCCAGCGCCGCCGCGATGGCGGCCTCGTAGCCGGCTTCGACGGCCAGCATCGACGCGAGCGGGCCGAGAATCCCGGCGAGGCCGGAGGAGGCGACGTGGCCGGAGCCATCCTTGCGGTTCAGGCCGAGCTGCAGGGCTTCGTGCCGGGCCGCGAGGGCACCGCGTTCCCGGTCGGCATCGCGTTCGGCGGCCTTCAGCGCGTCGATCTCGGCGGTGACGGCGTCGAGTGCCTCGCTGGCGGCCTCGTACTCGGCATCGAGGCTCTCTTCCCCGTCCTCGACGCCGGCCACCTGGGACTCCAGGGCGGTGAACTCGGCCTGGGCCTGGCGCCGTCGTTCCTCGCCAGCGGTCAGTGATTCCCGCAGCCGGCCCACCTCGGCCTGCGCGGATTCGACCCGGGAACGGGCCGCGCCGACCTGCCCGGCCAGCCGGGCCAGGCCCTCGCGCCGGTCCGCGGCGGCCCGCAGCAGGGCGTCGAGGCGTTTGGATTCGGCGGCGGACGCGGCCTCGGCCTCCTGCTTGGCAGCAGTGGCGTCCGCGAGCGCGTCCCGCCGCAGCCGGATCTGCTCTTCCAGCCCGGCCTGCTCGGCCCGGACCCGGGCGGCCTGCTGGTCCAGGTGGTCGGGGTCCCGGCCCGTCGCGGGTCCCGGGTCCGCGGCGCCGAGCAGGCGCCGGCGTTCCTCGGCCAGCGATCCGAGGGAGCGGAGCCGTTCCCGCCCGGAGGAGAGCCGGTACCAGTTGTCACGGGCGGCGTTGAGGGCGGGCGTAGCCTCGGCGGCCTGCTGCTCCAGTTCCGCCTGGCGGCGCCGGCCCAGGTCCAGGTCCCGTTCGACGACGGAGCGCCGGGCCTTGAGCGCCGATTCGTCCGCGACGTCCCGGGCAAGCGTGGACTGCAGCCGGACCAGGTCGTCGGCGAGGAGCCGTGACCGCGCGTCCCGGACCTCGAACTGGACGGTCTGCGCGCGGCGTGCAACGGCGGCCTGCTTGCCCAGCGGCGTCAACTGCCGCCGGATCTCGGCCGTCAGGTCCCCGAGCCGGGCCAGGTTGGCCTGCATGGCCTCCAGCTTCCGGACCGTCTTTTCCTTCCGGCGCCGGTGCTTGAGGATGCCGGCGGCCTCCTCGATGAAGCCGCGCCGGTCCTCGGGGGTGGCGTGCAGGACCTTGTCCAGCTGGCCCTGGCCGACGATCACGTGCATTTCCCGGCCGAGGCCGGAGTCGGAGAGCAGTTCCTGGATGTCCAGCAGCCGGCAGGGGGCACCGTTGATGGCGTACTCGGACCCGCCGGTGCGGAACAGCGTGCGCGCGATGGTGACTTCGCTGTACTCGATCGGGAGGGCGCCGTCGCTGTTGTCGATGGTCAGCGACACGTGCGCCCGGCCCAGCGGGGGCCGGCCGGAGGTGCCGGCGAAGATGACATCCTCCATCTTGCCGCCGCGCAGGGTCTTGGCGCCCTGTTCGCCCATCACCCAGGACAGGGCATCCACCACGTTGGACTTGCCGGAACCGTTGGGACCCACCACGGCGGTGACGCCGGGTTCGAACTCAAAGGTCGTCGCGGACGCGAATGACTTGAATCCGCGGACGGTCAGGCTTTTGAGATGCACGGTGGTTCCGGTCTCCTGCTGTGGGGTAGGTAGATGAAGCAGTGGCAGCCGCTACCGGCTACATACAATCTACTGCGGGGCACCGTCAGAATCCGCGCCATCGCGGTTCCGGCGGCGCGCTGGGCCCCTCCGTCCCCGCCGTCGATGCCGTGGACTGCATATGCAGGAATGGATGTGCAGCGGGCATAGTTAAGCACTTGGGCTTGTGCTTGACGGCGCAGTGAGCCGCAGGAGCGCAGGACAGATACGAACAGAGGCTTGATTTGATAGGCAATGCCACCTTCCGGCACACCAACACCGCGTTGCTTTCGGTGAGCAGCGTCGAGGCGCCCACGATCGTGAGTTCCCGCGACTTCGACCAGGCCCTGGCCGGGACGCTGCGCCGGTTGAAGTTCCCGCCGCGCCTGCTGGAGCGGGTCGCCGGGATCACGCACCGGCGCTGGTGGGCCCCTGGGACGGCGTTCGACGACGCCGCCGTGGAAGCCGGCGCCAAGGCCCTCGCCGAGTCCGGAATCGCGGCCTCCGACGTCGGGCTCCTGATCAACACCTCGGTCACCCGCCGGAACCTCGAACCGTCTGTCGCGGTCAAGATCCACCACGGGCTGGGACTGCCCTCCTCGGCCATGAATTTCGACCTGGCCAACGCCTGCCTGGGCTTCGTCAACGGCATGACCCTGGCCGCCACCATGATCGACTCCGGCCAGATCAAGTACGCCGTGATCGTCAACGGCGAGGACGCACAGGCCACCCAGGAGGCCACCCTGGCCCGGCTGCAGCGCCCCGAGACCACCCGCGAGGACTTCAACCGCGAGTTCGCCACCCTCACCCTCGGCTCCGGCGCCGCGGCCGCCGTGCTGGGTCCCGCGGACCAGCACCCGGGCGCGCACCGGGTCGTCGGCGGCGTGGTCCGCGCCGGCACCGAACACCACGAACTCTGCGTCGGCGGCATCGACGGCATGGCCACGGACACCAAGGGACTGCTCGACGGCGGCCTGCAGCTGGTGGTGGACGCGTGGCGCGAAGCCCAGCCGGAGTGGGACTGGGCCTCGATGGACAGGTACGTCACCCACCAGGTCAGCAACGCCTACACCCAGGCCATCATCGACGCGATCGGCCTGGACCCGGACAAGGTGCCGATCACCTTTCCGCACTGGGGCAACGTGGGCCCTGCGTCCCTGCCGATGACCCTCGCCGCAGAGGCGCAGACCCTCACCAGCGGTGACCGCGTGCTGTGCATGGGCGTCGGTTCCGGCCTGAACACCGCGATGGTGGAAATCGCTTGGTAGCCGCCACCTGGCCCGGCGTCGATCCCGCCTGGTCCCGCGAGATCGACGTGCCCTCCACCTCCGGCCTGGACGTGTCCGGCCCGGACAGAGCCGGCACAAGGCGCCGCTGGCACATTCTGGACAACGCGGCCCAGCTGGCCGAGCGCGGCCTCACCCCCGCCGGCACCCTGCTCTGCGTCCACGGCAACCCCACCTGGTCCTACCTCTGGCGGACCCTGCTGGCCGCCGGAACCGACCCCGCCCACCCCTGGCGGGTGGTGGCGGTGGACCAGCTGGACATGGGATTTTCCGAACGGACCGGCACCTTCCGCCGGCTGCAGGACCGGATCGATGACCTTGGAAACCTCACCGACGCGCTCGGCCTGACGGGGCCGGTCGTCACGGTCGGCCACGACTGGGGCGGGGTCATCAGCCTCGGCTGGGCACTGGCCCACCAGGACCGGCTCGCCGGCGTGGTCCTCACCAACACGGCCGTCCACCAGCCCGCCGGGGTGCCCATCCCCGCGGCGCTGCGGCTCGCGCTGCATCCGGCCGTGCACCGCTGGGGCACGACGACGTCGGACGCCTTCCTGCGCGTGACCCACGCCCTGGCGCACCCGGCGCTGGACCCCGCGGTGCGCGCGGCGTTCATGGCCCCGTACCGCAATGCCCGCCGCCGCGCCGGGGTGGGCAACTTCGTGGCCGACATCCCGGCCGACGCCTCCCACCCCAGCTACCCGGCCCTGACCGCCGTGGCCGAGGGGGTGCGCGGACTCAGCGTCCCGGCGCTGATGCTGTGGGGACCCCGGGACCCGATCTTCTCCGACCGGTACCTCAAGGACCTGGTTGGCCGGCTGCCGCACGCCCAGGTGCACCGCTTCGAGGGTGCCGGCCACCTGGTGGCCGAGGACCGCAACATCGCGGATCCCATCTTCACCTGGCTCGCCGAGCAGGTTTCCGACGCCCCCACGGCCGAACCCGCCGCGTTGGCCGCCGCAGAGGCCGCCGGGACCGGGCCGCTCTGGGCGCCGCTGACTGTCCTTGCCTCGGGCCCCGACGCGGACCAGACCGCCGTGGCTGAGATGGCACCCCACGGTGGCGCGTCCCGCTCGCTCAGCTGGCGTGAACTGCACCGGCGCGTCACCGACCTGGCCCGCGGACTCAGCGGCGCGGGCGTCACGGCCGGGACCCGGGTCAGCCTGATGGTTCCGCCCGGCGTCGACCTCACCGTCGTCCTCTACGCCTGCCTCCGCGTGGGCGCCGTCGTGGTCGTCGCCGACGCCGGGCTCGGGCTCCGCGGCTTGAGCCGCGCCGTGCGGGGAGCCACCCCGGACGTGCTGATCGGCATCGACAAGGCCCTCGCCACGGCCGCCGCCCTCGGCTGGGAGGCCCGGCGCTTCAGCGTCCGCGACCTCCCGGCCGCCCGCCGCCGGATCCTCGGCGTCGAAACCTCCCTCGAACGCCTCGGTGACCCCGGCGCCGGCGACGGCGCGGCGGACGATGCCGGCCTGCCGCCCGTGCCGGCGGCAGACTCCCCCGCCGCCGTGCTGTTCACCTCCGGCTCCACCGGGCCGGCCAAGGGCGTCCGGTACACGCACCGGCAACTCGCCGCCATGCGGGACACCCTCGCCGCCACCCTGGACCTCCGCCCCGGCACACGCCTGGTGGCCGGCTTCGCGCCGTTCGCCCTGCTGGGCCCCGCCCTCGGCGCCGTGTCCGTCACCCCGGACATGGACGTGACCCGGCCACGCACCCTGACGGCCCGGGCCCTGGCCGCCGCGGCCGCCGCGATCGGCGCCACGGTGGTCTTCGCCTCGCCCGCCGCGCTGCGCAACGTCCTGGCCACCCGGGACACCCTCACCCCGGAGGGCCGGCAGGCCCTCGACGCCGTGGAGCTGCTGCTCTCCGCCGGGGCCCCGGTACCGCGAAGCCTGCTCGAGGACCTTCAGGACCTGGTCCCCGCAGCCGAGCTCCACACCCCCTACGGGATGACCGAGGCCCTTCCCGTGACAGACATCAACCTGGCGCAGATCCGGGAGGCCGCGGCCGACGCCGCCGCCGGGACGGTGCCCGGCGCCGGAAACGGCATCTGCGTGGGCCGGGCGGTGCACGGGGCCGAACTGGCGGTGGCCCCGCTCGTCGCGGACGGCACCGCGCCGGGCAACCGGCCGGTCACGGACGCGGGAGTGACCGGGGAAATCCTGGTCCGCGCCGCGCACGTCAAGGACTCCTACGACCGGCTGTGGCTGACCCAGCGCGAGAGCGCCCGGACGGCGGGCTGGCACCGCACCGGCGACGTCGGGCACCTCGACGCCGCCGGACGGCTCTGGGTGGAGGGCCGGATGGCGCACGTGGTCACCGCCCCGGGCGGCGTCGTCACGCCCGTCGGGGCCGAACAGGCCATCGAGGCATTGTCCGGGGTCGGACTCGCCGCCGTCGTCGGCGTAGGGCCGGCCGGCACCCAGGCGGTCGCCGCAGTCGTCGAGACCGTTCCGGCCGTCCGCAAGGCGGAACCGGCCGAGCCCGGGCTCGCCGGCCGGGTCCGCGCCGCCGCCCGGCAGGCCGGCGTCGAGGTCTCCGCCGTCCTGGCCGTCCCGGCCCAGCCCACCGACATCCGCCACAACGCCAAGATCGACCGGACACGGCTGGCCCGCTGGGCCGGCTCCGTGCTGGCCGGCGGCCGGCCCGGCACGCCGTGAGGGTACTGGTCACCGGCGCCAGCGGGCTGCTCGGCGGCGCCGTTGCCCGGCTGCTGGTGGAGCAGGGCCACGAGGTCACCACCTTCCAGCGCCGGCCCTCCGGGGTTCCGGGAGCCGCGGACCTGCACGGTTCCGTCACGGACGACGCCGCCGTGCGCAGTGCCGTCGCAGGCATGGACGGCGTCATCCACCTCGCCGCGAAGGTCTCCTTCACCGGCCGTCCCGAGGACTTCGACGAGGTCAACATCGCCGGCACCGCCCGGCTGCTGGCCGCCGCCCGTGACGCCGGCGTGCGGGACCTGGTGTTCGTCTCCTCCCCGTCGGTAGCCAATTCCGGGCAGGCGATCGCGGGCCTGGACGCCGAACCGGCGGACCCGGCCCGGGCGCACGGAGACTACTCCCGCACGAAGGCAGCCGCCGAACTGCTGGCCCTCGCCGCGGACGCACCCGGTTTCCGGGTCACCGCCGTGCGGCCACACATCGTCTGGGGACCCGGCGACACCCAGTTGGTGGAGCGGGTCCTGGAACGCGCCGCACAGGGCAGGCTGCCGCTGCTGGATGCCGGCGGCGCCCTGATCGACACGACATACATCGACAACGCAGCGGCCGCCATTGTGGCAGCGCTGCACCGCATGGACCGGGTCCACGGGCTGGCGCTGGTGGTCAGCAACGGCGAGCCGCGGCCGGTGGGTGAGCTGCTGGCCGGAATCTGCGCCGCGGGCGGCGTGCCAGCGCCCGCGTGGTCCGTGCCGGGACGCGTGGCCCGGGCCGTGGGGTCATTGGTGGAGAAGGCCTGGCTCCGGTCCGGCCGGGTGGAGGAGCCGCCGATGACCCGGTTCCTGGCCGAGCAGCTGTCCACGGCGCACTGGTTCGACCAGCGCCGGACCCGCGAGCTCCTCGACTGGACCCCCGAGGTCAGCCTGGACGAGGGGCTGGCCCGGCTGGCGGCGCACTACGGTGCTACCAGCGGCCGTTACGCGGACGCGGCTGGCACACCGGACAGGTGTGCGCCGAGCGGTTCATGAACTGCTCGCGCTTGATCAGGCTGACGATCCCGTTCGCGGCGCAGCGCCGGCACTCCTGGCCCTCCCGGCCGTAGGCGTTCAGGGACCGTTCGAAGTAGCCGGAGGAACCGTTGACGTTCACATAGAGCGAATCGAAGCTGGTACCGCCGGCGGCCAGGGCGTCGGTCATGACCTGCCGGGCCGCGTCGAGGACGCGTTCGGCGTCGGCGCGGCGCATCCGGTCCGTGGCGCGGGCGTAGTGCAGCTTGGCCAGCCACAGCGCCTCATCCGCGTAGATGTTCCCGATGCCCGAGACCAGGCCCTGGTCCAGCAGGGCGCGTTTCAGACCGGTCCGGCGCGCCCGGAGGCGGCGGTAGAACAGGTCGAAGGAAAAGTGCGGGTCCAGCGGATCGCGGGCGATGTGCGAGGCTTCCTCGGCGATCAGCGGCAGCGGGGTCTCGGCCAGGCCTCCCGGGCCGCCGTCCGCGGTGGGGATCAGCGAGGTCAGGAACAGGCCGCCGAAGATCCGCTGGTCCACGAATCTGAGCTGCTCCGGCATGCCCGCGGCCGGGCTGAGCCGCAGCCGGATCTTCAGGTGCTTCTCGTCCGGGACCTCGGCGTCCTGCATCAGGAGCTGCCCGGACATGCCCAGGTGCGCCATCAGGGCGACGTTCGCGGCGCGGCCTGAGGTTCCAGACCCGTCGGGCGCGGCCGCGTTGCCCTCTGCGCCACCGCCGGGCGCGTCCGGGGAGGCGTCCGCGAGCGGCAGCCAGAGGAATTTGCCGCGGCGGACCACGTCCAGGACGCGGGCGCCCTGCAGGTTGCCGATGAAGTCAGCGGGGCCGAGGGCGTGCCGGCGGACGGACCGCGGGTCCAGCACCTCGACGCCGGTGATGGTCCGGCCGCGGACCCAGCTCACCAGGCCGCGCCGGACCACCTCAACCTCGGGCAACTCGGGCAAGGGCGTTCCTAGCTGCCGGCCGGGGCGGCGGCGGAATCGCGGCGGCCCGCAACGTCAGCGGCGTCGCCGTCGGACTCCGCGGGGGCGGACAGCCGGCGCCACGCGTCGGCGGCGGCTTCCTGTTCCGCTTCCTTCTTGGAGTTGCCGGTGCCGGTGCCGTAGTCGGTGCCGCCGATGCGCAGCACGGCCTCGAAGGTCCGTGCGTGGTCCGGGCCGGACCCCTCGACGGCGTAGTTGATGGTGCCGAGCTGCCGGCTGGCGGCGAGCTCCTGGATGCTGGTCTTCCAGTCGGTGCCGGCGCCCAGCGCGGCGGCGTCCTTCAGCAGCGGACCCACCAGCCGCATGACCAGCTGCCGGGCCGTCTCCAGGTCATTGGAGAGGTAGGTGGCGCCGATCAGCGCCTCCATGGTGTCCGCGAGGATGGAGGCCTTGTTCTTGCCCTGGGTGAGCTTCTCGCCCTGGCCAAGGTAGATGTAGTCGCCCAGGTTGATGCTGCGGCCGATGCCGGCCAGCGCCCGGGTGCTGACGACGGCGGAGCGCCGCTTGGCCAGGTCACCTTCGGGAAGGTCCGGGTTGTCACGGTAGAGCGCGTCCGTGACCGAGAACCCCAGGATCGAGTCGCCCAGGAATTCGAGCCGCTCGTTGGTGGGGATGCCGCCGTTTTCGTAGGCGTAGGAACGATGGGTCAGAGCAAGACGAAGCGTCCCGGCGTCAATAGAGACACCGAGACGCTTCAGAAGCTCTTCAGTTGAAGACATCTTAGTCAGCCTGTTGGCGGATTAGACGTCTGCGACCTTGCGGCCCTTGTACTCAAGGAACAGCGCGGTGCCAGCCGAGTCGGTAACGACCTTTGCCTGGTGCGGCAGGCTGTAAACAACCTGGCCGTTTTCCACGGTCTTCACCAGGTGGGGGGCGGTTGCCTTCCACTGGGAGCGGCGGGCGCGGGTATTCGAGCGAGACATTTTCCGCTTGGGAACAGCCACGGCTAACTCATTTCTCTCTAGTCCAACACTTACAAATCAGTTTTGCCGGTCAGGCTTAGCCAGGTCGGCTAGGGCAGCCCAGCGAGGATCCAGGACCTCGTGGTGGTGCCCCGGCTCGTCTTCCAGGCGAACTCCGCATTCGGAGCAGAGGCCCTGGCAGTCTTCCCGGCACACCGGCTGGAACGGCAGCATGGTGACAACTGCGTCCCGCAACACCGGTTCAAGATCGATTAGATCGTGCTCGACTCGACGTTGCTCTTCTTCGTCTTCTCCGTCCGAGAATTCAGCATCCTCGTAGAAGAAAAGTTCTTGCACATTGACCTCTTGGTCATACGCAAGGGGATCCAGGCATCGACCGCATTCGCCGGTTACTTCGACGAACGCGGTGCCCGATACCAGAATTCCTTCGTGTACGGCCTCCAGGCGCAGATCCAGCTCGACATCCGAGCCTTCCTGCACACCAATGAGCGCCACGCCGAGATCACCCGGCGCGGGTACATGTTCTTTCAGTGTCCGCATGCTTCCCGGACTGCGTCCGAGGTCCTTGACGTCGAACGCCAGGGGCGAACTTGCATCTCGCTTAATGAGAACTCCTGTAGAACATATGACCGACGTACTATCTTAGCCTGATTCTTCGAGCGGACTCAAACCGCCCCGCCGGACCCCAAGCGCCGCAGAACCGACTTCGGCACGAACTCCGAGACGTCGCCGCCAAGGGTGTGGACTTCCTTGATCAGGGTGGAGGACAGGTGCAGGTAGTGCCCCTCGGCGGGAAGGAAGACCGTCTCGACGCCGGTGAGCTGGCGGTTCATGGTGGCCATGGGCAGCTCGTAGTCAAAGTCGGAGGAGGAGCGCAGCCCCTTGACGATCGCGGAGGCACCCCGCCGGCGGCAGTACTCGGCCAGCAGCCCCTCCCCCACGGGCTCGACCACGATTCCGCGCAGCGAGGCCAGCGTCTCCCGGGCCATGCCGATCCGTTCCTCGAGGGTGAAGCGGTACTTCTTGGCGTAGTTGGTGGAGACCGCGACGATGACCTCATCGAACAGGCTCGCGGCCCGTGCAATGACCTCCAGGTGGCCGTTGTGGATGGGGTCGAAGGAGCCTGGGCACACCGCGCGTCTCATCCTCCGAACCTACCGCATGGGGCTTGCGGGCCGGGATAGCATGGCGGCATGTCAGCATCGAAGAGTTCTTCTGCCGCGCCTGTGTCCGCGCCGTTCAGCGTTTCGGGAGGGACGGTCCTGGTGACCGGTGCCGCAATGGGCATGGGCCGGCTGTACGCCCTGCGCGCTGCCGGAGAGGGTGCCGCCGTCGTCATCCTCTGGGACGTCGACGCCGCGGGCCTGGCCTCGACCGCCGCAGAGGTCACCGCTCTGGGCGCGCGCGCCGTCGTCCGCCAGGTGGACCTGGCCAGCCGGGAGGCAATCGCCGACGCCGCCGCCGAGGCCGCCGCGGAGGGCCCCCTGACCCTGCTGGTCAACAACGCCGGGATTGTCCGCGGCGCCCTGTTCTGGGAGCACGACCCGGCCCGGGACATTGCCTTGACCATGGACATCAACGCCCTCGCCCCGATGTACGTCGCCCACGCCTTCCTGCCGGCGATGATGTCCGACGCCGGCCGTCCCCGCCGCATCCTGAACATCGCCTCCGCGGCCGGCACCGTCTCCAATCCGCGGATGAGCGTCTATGCCGCCTCCAAGTGGGCGGTGATCGGCTGGAGCGACTCGCTGCGGCTCGAACTCGAGCAGCAGGGCTTCGACCACCTCAAGGTCACCACCTTCTGCCCCAGCTACATCTCCACCGGCATGTTCGCCGGCGCCCGCGGACCGCTGTTCACGCCCCTGATGACCCCCGAGGATGCCATCAACCGCGCCTGGAATGCCATGCAGGAGGGCCGGCCGCAGCTGATCGCCCCGGCGACGGCGCAGCTGGGCAAGGTGCTGCGCGGGCTGCTGCCGGTGCGCGTCTGGGACTTCGTGGGCGGCAGGATCTTCGGCATTTACACCACCATGGACAAGTTCACCGGCCGGACCGGCACCCCCTCCGGCACGGCGGCCACCGGCGCTCCGTCCGGCCAGGCGGCGAACCAGTCACCGGACACGACGGCGGGCACGCCGTGACCCAGGTCCCGAATCCGGCACCCTGGCAGCGGACGGCCACCGGAGCGAACCTGCTCGGCGCCGACGGGACCCTGGGAGTCACCATCTTCGAGGAAATGACCACCCTGGCGCTCTCCACGGGCGCCATCAACCTGGGCCAGGGCTTCCCGGACGAGGACGGCCCGGCCGAGATCAAGGACGCCGCGCAGGCCGCCATCGCGGCCGGAGCCAACCAGTACGCACCGGGCAAGGGGATCATCGAGCTGCGCGAGGCCATCTCGTTGCACCAGGAACGCTTTTACGGCCTGACCCCGGACCCGCAGACCGAGGTGATCGTCACCACCGGCGCCACGGAGGCGATCGCCGCCGCGCTCCTGGCCCTGGTGGGCCCGGGCGATGAGGTCCTCACCTTCGAACCGTTCTACGACTCCTACGGCGCGATCATCGGTCTTGCCGGCGCCACGCATGTCACCGCGCCGCTGCTGGCCCCGGATTTCATGCCGGACCTGGACGCCCTGGAGGCCGCCTTCAGCGACCGGACCAAGGTGGTGCTGGTGAATAACCCGCACAACCCCACGGGGGCGGTCTTCCCCCGGGTGGTGCTGGAGCGCGTCGTCGCCCTCGCCCGCCGGCACGACGCCGTGATCGTCACCGACGAGGTCTACGAACACCTCACCTTCGGCCCCGCCCACCTTCCCGTCGCCGGGCTGCCCGGCGCCGGGGACCGCACCCTGACCATTTCGTCCGCCGGCAAGACCTTCTCCTTTACCGGCTGGAAGATCGGCTGGATCTCCGGCCCGGAGCAGCTGATCTCGGCCGTGCGCACGGTCAAGCAGTTCCTCAGCTACAGTTCCGGCACCCCGTTCCAGAGCGCGATCGCCCTGGGGCTCGGCCTGCCGGACGAGTTCTACGCGGGCATCGCGGACACCCTGCGGCTGAAGCGGGACATCCTCAGCGAGGGGCTGCGGGCCGCCGGCTTCGACGTCTTCACCCCGCAGGGCACGTACTTCGTCAACGTGGACACCGCGCCGCTGGGCATCACGGACGCCCTGGACTTGGCCCGGCGGCTTCCGGAGCTGGTGGGCGTCGCCGCGATCCCGGTCCCGGTGTTCTGCCACGCCGAGGGCGCCGAACGGACCCGCAGCCTGCTCCGCTTCGCGTTCTGCAAGCGGACGCCGGTGCTCGCCGAGGCCGCGGAGCGCCTGGCGACCCTCCGGGACCGGCTGTGAGCTCCAAGTCCCCGGCAGGCTCGCGGTTCCTGCGCACCACCGGCCAGCATGCCGCGATCGAACGGGACGAGTTCACCGACGGCGGCTACATCCTCAGCATCGGCGGCGCCGAACAGTCGCACGTCAACCTGGCCGAACCGGACGACATCTTCTACGAGTACCTGCGGCGGATCGGGCACATCGTCGACCTCGCCGCGCCGTGGGGCGAACCCGTCACGGCGCTGCACCTGGGCGCCGGCGCCCTCACCCTGACCCGGTACATCCAGGCGACCCGGCCCGGGTCGGTGCAGTACGCGGTGGAACTCGAACGCGAACTGCTGGACTTCGTGCTGGAGCGGCTGCCCATGCCGGAGGGCACGGAACTGCACACGGTCATCGGCGACGCCCGGGAGGCCCTGGCGACCCTGCCGCCGGAGCTGCGCTTCGACGTCGTCATCCTGGACATCTTCTCCGGCCCCGAGGCACCCGCCCACATCGCCTGCACGGAGTTCTACCGGGAGGCGGCCGCCCGCCTCACGCCGCGCGGGGTGCTGGTGGTCAACGTCGGCGACGAGCCGGGCCTGACCCTGGTCCGCAGCCAGGTGGCCGCGCTCCGCCGGGCCATGGCGGACGTCGCCGCGTTCGCCGAGTCCGGCCTGTTCTCCGGCCGCTACCCCGGCAACATCATCCTTGCCGGCACGCAGGGCCCCTGGCCGGTGCAGTGGACGGCCGCGCTCACCGCCCGCGGGCCGCACCCGGCGAAGTTGCTCACCGGCGTCGAGCTGGACGCGATCGCGGAAGCGTAAGGGGCCCGGGACCGCAGAACCCGGCTGCTCAGCCGAAGGCGATCTTCCGCAACAGCTCCCTCAGCTGGTCCCGCTCGGCGCCGCTGAGTGCGGCCAGGGACGTGTTCTCGGCGTCCCGCACCGCCCCCGCGGCCCGGCCGTACAGGTCCCGGCCGGCGGCGGTGGCCCGGATGACCTTGGACCGCCGGTCCCGCGGGTCGGCGGCGCGTTCCACCAAGCCGCGGGCCTCCAGCGCATCCACCAGCGAGACGATCTGGCTGGGGTCCAGGCGCAGGAAGCCGGAGAGCTCCCGCTGCGAGGGGTCGGTGCCGCTGCAGGCCAGGGCCAGCACGGAGTAGGAACGCACCTTCAGCTCCAGTGGCGCCAGCAGCGCGTTGGCGTGGCCGACGCCCACCGAGCGGGCGCGGGCGGCCAGAAACTCGATCTCGCCGGCCAGCTCGCTGGCCAGCAGGCGGTCCGGAACGGCGGCGGAGCCTTCCCCCTGGTCCGGGTCCGGCGTGAGTGGTGCGGCCACAAATCCTCGCAGTTCTTGGCGGGTGCGCAGGGCGCATGACAGCAGCAACATTACCCGCGGCCCCTGCCGCGGTCCTCCGGCGGCGCGCACAGAGATCGTTGGAAAAATAATGATTGACTTTATCAATTATGTGGGTTGTCATTTATGTAATCCGGGGCCCGCCGGAAAGGCGGTTAGCGGCCGTGCGGGCTCCGAAGGCCGGATAACTTACCCCAAGGAAGTGGACTGTTATGAAGAGACTGACCTTTGCCGCCGTCGGCGTTGCCGCCGCGGTGCTCCTGACGGCCTGCGGCGGAGGATCCCCGTCCGGCACCGGATCCGCGGCACCTGCCGCAGGGGCGGACGGTCTCCGCAGCATCAGCGTCGGCGTGATTTCGATCGCGCCGTCCGCTGCCGTGCAGATGGGCATCGACGAGGGCATCTTCGCCAAGCACAAGCTCAAGGTCGAGCTGCAGAGCGGGCAGGGCGGCGCGGCGATGCTTCCCGCCGTCTCCACCGGCACCATGAACTTCTCCGTCGGCAACCCGCTGTCCGTGCTCCTGGCCAAGAACAAGGGCCTGGACATGAAGATCGTCACCGGGTACTCCAACTCCCTGGCCACCGGCGAGGACATCAACGGCGTGGTCGCGAAGGCCAATTCCGGCATCACCTCCGCCAAGGACCTCGCCGGGAAAAAGGTCGCCGTCAACACCATCAACGCCCAGGGCGACCTGACCATCAAGGAGGTCGTCTCCCAGCAGGGCGGCGATCCGAACGCGGTGCAGTTCCTCGAACTGCCCTTCCAGGACATGGGCGCTCAGCTGGCGCAGGGCAACGTGGACGCCGTCTGGGTCCCGGAGCCGTTCCTGTCCAAGCTGCTGGCGGACGGCAACAAGCTGGTCACCTACAACAACCAGGCCGCGCTGCCCGGGCTCCCCACCATGGTGACGTTCACCAGCGGCAACTACGCCCAGCAGAACCCCGAGGTGGTCAAGGACTTCAAGGCCGCCATGACGGAGACGCTCAGCATGGCCCAGAGCAACCCCGACAAGGTCCGGGCGCTGCTGCCGGCGTTCATGAAGATGCCGGAAAACGTCGCCAAGACCCTGCGCCTGGAGAAGTTCGACGGCGCCGTGGACGAGCCGACGCTGACCAAGCTTGGTGCGCTGATGGCCAAGTACAAGATCGTTCCCTCGGAGCCGGACGTCTCCGGCACCATCCTGAAGTAGGGGCTACTCCCCGGCGTCGCCGGCGGTCTCCTCCGCCGGCACGCCGGGCTCGGCGAACCAGAGCCTGGTCTCGCCATATTTCTTCTCCGCGAACCGTTCCAGCCCCTCGGGCCAGGACGGTTCCGGCGTGCGGGCGGAGCGTTCGACCACGACGACGGCGCCCTCGGCCAGGTGCGGCAGGAGCTTGGCCAGCACGGCGGCCAGGGCGTCCTCCTCGAGCGGATAGGGCGGGTCCAGGAACACCAGGTCCCAACTGGTTCCCTCCCCCGCCCGTTCCAAAAACGATTCGACCTTGGAGCGGTGCACCGAGACCACCTTGCGCCGCAGCACGGTGTTGATCAGGTCCGCGTTGCGCTGGCAGACCTCGGAGGCCTTGGCAGCGAACTCCACCAGGTCCACGCCGGCGGCACCACGGCTGGCGCTTTCGACCCCAAGGGAGCCCGAGCCGGCGTAGAGGTCCAGCACGCGGGCGTCCGAGATCACCTCGAACGCGTCCAGCCGGGAGAACAGGGCCTCCTTGACCCGGTCCGTGGTGGGCCGGGTCAGCGAGCCCGGAACCCCCGCCAGGGTGGTGCCGCCGGCCGCGCCGGAGATGATCCGGCTCACGGCCGGCTCTCCTCAGTACTAACCGCGTTCAAGGAACGCCTCCTTCTCGGGGTTCAAATAATCGTCGATGGCGGCGGCCAGCGCCGCGTGGCGGGCCAGTCCCGGGTCCCCGCCGATGATCGCCTGCGCGTCCTGCCGGGCCCGGGCAATGACATCCTCGTGCTCGAGGACCCGCAGCAGCTTCAGGGTGGACCGGCCGCCGGACTGGGACGCGCCCAGGATGTCACCCTCGCGGCGGAGCTTGAGGTCCTCCTGGGAGAGTTCGAACCCGTCGGTGGTGGACGCCACGGCCTCGAGGCGCCGCCTGCTGGGGTGTCCCGGCTCCAGGGTGGTCACCAGCAGGCAGGTCCCGGGCAGGCCGCCGCGGCCCACCCGGCCGCGGAGCTGATGCAGCTGGGAGATGCCGAAGCGGTCCGCGTCCAGGATCACCATGAGGGTGGCGTTGTGCACGTCCACGCCCACCTCGATCACGGTGGTGGAGACCAGCAGCTTGGTCCGGTTGGCGGTGAACGCGGCCATGGTGTCGGACTTCAGCACCGGGTCCTGCCGCCCGTGCAGCGGCGCCACCGGCACCCCGGCGAGGGCCGGTTCGTCCTGCAGCAGTTCGACGACGCCGGTGACGGACGCTAACTCCCGGGCGCCGCCGCCGGCCAGGTCCGCGTCGCTGGGTTCGGCCTCGCCGGGGCTGAAGTCGCCGTCGTCGTCATCGCCGATCTTGGGGCACACGACGTAGACCTGGTGCCCGGCGTCGATCTCCTCGCGGGACCGGGACCAGATCCGCTGCGCCCAGGCCGGATGTTCGGCCAGTCCCACCACGTGGGTGGAGATCGGGGCGCGGCCCGCCGGCAGCTCGTCCAGCACGGAGGTCTCCAGGTCGCCGAAGACGGTCATGGCGACGGTGCGCGGGATGGGTGTGGCGGTCATGACCAGCAGGTGCGGGGGTTTGCTGGCCTTGGAGCGGAGCACGTCGCGTTGTTCGACGCCGAAGCGGTGCTGTTCGTCCACCACGATCAGGCCGAGGTCGTAGAAGGAGACGTTCTCACTCAGCAGCGCGTGGGTGCCGATCACGATGCCGGCGGTGCCGGAAGCGGCGTCCAGCATCGCCTGCCGGCGGGCGGCGGTGGGCATGGAGCCGGTCAGCAGCGTCACCTGCACCGAGTCGGGGCCGAACCCTCCGAGCAGCCCGTCGCGTGAGAGCGGGCCCAGGGTCCGTCGGATCGACTCGAAGTGCTGGGCGGCTAGAACCTCGGTGGGGGCCAGCAGCGCGGCCTGGCCGCCGGCGTCGACCACCTGCAGCATGGCGCGCAGGGCCACGATCGTCTTGCCGGAGCCCACCTCGCCCTGCAGCAGCCGGTTCATCGGTGAGTCCCCGGCCAGTTCCGCGGCGAGGGTCTTCCCGACGGCGGCCTGGCCGGCGGTCAGGGTGAACGGCAACTGCCGGTCGAAAGCGGTCAGCAGCCCCTCTGCCACGGGGCGGCGGGCGGTGGCTTCCTCGGCGGCCAGCTGGGAGCGGCGCCGGGCGAGGGCGGACTGCAGGACCAGGGCCTCCTGGTAGCGGAAGCGGTCCCGGGCGCGGCGCCAGTCGACGTGGACCTCCGGGGCGTGGATCAGCCGGTAGGCCTCGGCGACCGGCAGGAACTTTTCCCGGGCGGAGATCTCGGCGGGCAAAGGGTCCGGCAGCTCGGCCAGGTCAGCGGTCTCCAGCAGCGTGGCGATGACCTTCTGGATGGACCAGCTGGTCAGCTTTGCCGTGGCCGGGTACACCGGGATGGGCATGGCGGCGAGCTTCTCCGGGTCCATGCCCGGCACGTCCGGGTCCTCGTCCAGGAGCTGGAAGTCGGGGTTGGTCAGGCCCAGGCTCCCGCCGTAGCGGGTGATCTTGCCGGAGAAGAGCGCCCGGACACCCGGCTGCAGTTCCGCCCGGGCGCGGAAGCCGTTGAAGAAGCTGACCTTGAGCGTGCCCGCCTGCGCCGTCCCTGCCCGCGGTGCGGCACCGTTCGCACTCCCCGAGCCCGCGTCGTCGGAGATCACGACGTCGGTGATGGAGCCGCGGCGGGCGCGCATCTGCCGGGTGCTGTTGGAGAGCACCCGGGCGATGAGCGTGACTTCCTCATCGAGCGGCACCTCGCTGATGGGGGTCAGCTCGCCGCGGGTGACGTAGCGGCGCGGGAAGTAGTTCAGCAGGCCGCCAACGGTGGCGATGCCGAGGTGCTTCTCGATGACGGCGGCGGACCGCTTCCCGATCCGGCGGTCCAGGGCGAGGTTCAGCTCAGCGGACATGTCCGTCGGGGTCCGTGCTGCCGGCGGCGCCGGGGACGGCCGCCTCCGCGGGGTCCCGCGGGACGGCGAGGTCGCTGATGCTGGTCTCGGTGGGCTCGCCGAGGGAACGGATGAGCGCTACGGCGGGAGCCGCGTCGGGGACGTGCACGTGGACGCGCCAGCGGTAGGCGCCCTCGGCGTCGGCGTCCTTGCCTACCTGGCTCATGATCACCGACTCGCCGATCTCGTCCAGCCGCTGCCGCATGGTGGCGGCGTCCAGCGGGGAGAGCGAGATGGTGCACATGACCTCCACGCCCTCGTCCCGCGGCATGTCGGCGTGAATGTGCGGATCCTGCACGTCGTAACCGTGCAGTCCGTCCAGCAGGGCCTCCTGGAGCTCCTCCCCCAGCACGGCCGAGCGGAGGCAGTCGAGGATCAGCAGCATGCCGACGCCGCCGGCGTCCACCACCTTGGCGGCGTGCAGTGCCTCGAGTTGATCCTCGGTGTGGACGACGGCGCCCAGCGCGGCCTCGACGGCGGCGTCCAGGGCCAGGCCCAGGGTGTGGTTGCTGTCGTCCCCGCCGTGTTCGGCGTCGACGGCGGCCACGGCGCGGGCGGCGGCCTCCATGACCGAGAGCATGGTTCCGGGGACGGGGTCGCTCAGCGCGGACCAGGCCCGGAGCTGGGCGCGGTTCAGGGCGGCAGCCAGCAGCGGGGAGCTCATCCGGGGATGGCCGGCCAGCGGCTCGGCGACGGCGCAGAGGAAGACGGCGAACAGAGTCCCGGAGTTGCCGCGGGCCTGCTCGATGGCGGCCTGGCCGGCGCGGGCCAGGAGCGCCCCAACGTCGTGCTGGGCCGGATCCGGGGCAGGTACGGCGAACGGCTGGCCGCCGGCGGGCAGCTGCGGAAGGGCGGAGGTGTCCGTGGCGACGTCCTGCAGCGCGCGGGCGGCGGCACGGACGGTGAGGTAGAGGTTGGTGCCGGTGTCGCCGTCGGCCACCGGGAAGATATTGATGGCGTTCAGGCGGTCGCTGTGGTTTCCGAGCGTCGTTTCTGCCTTGCCCAACCACCGCTTCATCGCTTGCGCGTTGGCGGCAATCTTAGTCTGCAAAGTGATCCCATCCCACAGTGTCAGCGGGCTTGCCCGCTATGGTCACGGCCGGGCCGTCATTCGTTGCCCGGGCCTTTACCGAGCCTATCGCAGTGAAACCGGGAGGCAGCTGAACGTCGGCGGGAAAGGCCGCCAGCAGCCCGTGGTCCTCCCCGCCGCCCAGGACCCAGTCCAGCGGGTCCGTCCCCAGGAGGGCGGCGGCGTCCTGCAGCGGGGCGGCCAGTCGTTTCAGCGCGGCGGGGTCCAGGTCGAGGACGGCGCCGCTGGCGTCTGCCAGCCTGCCGCCGTCGCGGACCAGGCCGTCGGAAATATCCATCAGCGCGGTCGCCCCGGCGTCGCGGGCGGAGGGCCCGGCGGCGAGCGGGGGCCGCGGCCGGCACTGGGTGTCCAGCAGGGCGCGCTGTTCCCGGGTCAGGCGATCCACCGGGACCTCCGATTCGAGCAGGGCGAGGCCGGCGGCGGCGTGCCCGACGGTGCCGGCGAGGGCGAGCGTGTCCCCGGGCCGGGCGCCGGAGCGCAGCACGGGGGCGCGGCCGTCGAGGCTGCCGAGGATGGCGACGGAGACGGAGAGTTCGCGTCCGCGGCCGAGGTCACCGCCGGCGACCGCGCAGCCGCCGGCGCCGAGTCCGCTGATGCCGGCGCTGATGCCGTCCGCGAAGTCCTCCACCCAGCCCACGGTGGTTTCCGGGGGCATGGTCAGGCTGACCACCAGGGAGGTGGCCCGGGCACCCATGGCGTTGATGTCGCTGAGGTTCTGCGCGGCGGCCTTCCAGCCGACGTCGTAGCCGGTGGTCCGGTACCCGTTGTTCCACTGCAGCCGGAAGTCCTGGTCCGCCACCTGGGTGTCGATGCTGATCACGGTGCGGCCGTCCGGGGCGGCGACGATCGCGGCGTCGTCCCCGGGGCCCAGCAGCAGGACGTTGCCGTCGCCGGCGTTCAGGCGAGGAAAGATCCGTTGCAGCAGCTGCGACTCGGAGAGGTCGGCCACGGTCAGCGGGGTGGTGTTCACGATGTCAGGCACGTTCCTACGCTACCGTCCGGGTCCGACAGTGACGGTCCGGGCGCCCGCTCCGGCCGGGATAGGCTGGATGGATGCAGCAGCACCGCCAGTCCGGATCCCGTCACCCCCTCCGCTTCCTGGCCACCGCCGCCGCTGCCGGGCTGGCCTTGAGCGCCTGCTCCCCCGCGGTCGACGTAACCCCCGCCAAGGATGCGGCCAACCCGGCGTGCGCGCCCATGATGGTGGCGCTGCCGGATTCGATCGGCGACGCGAAGCTGCGTAAGACCAACAGCCAGGGCACCGCCGCGTGGGGGGATCCGTCCCTGCTGGTGCTGCGCTGCGGTGTGAACGTCCCCGGCCCCACCACGGACCGCTGCGTTACCGTCAATGGCGTGGACTGGGTCATCAAGGAGGGCGATCCGGTGTGGACTTTGACCACGTTCGGCCGCGAACCCGCCACCGAAATCCTGATGGACCCCAACAAGATCAGCTCCGCCACAGTCCTCGCGGAGCTGGCGAACGCCGCCGGCAAGGTGAAGTCCACCCGCAACTGCGTCGGCCAGCAGGACCTGCAGAACCTGCCCACCGGCAAGTAGCGGCGGGCAGGTTTTGGGTGTGGGCTGTTAGCGCAGGCCGGTCTTGCGGTGCAGGGCCAGGTAGATGAGCTCGTCGATCAGTTCCGCGTAATCCAGCCCGGAGGCCTTCCACATCTGCGGGTACATGCTCTTGGGCGTGAAGCCGGGCAGGGTGTTGATCTCGTTGATGATCAGTTCACCCTCGGGGGTGTAGAAGAAATCCACCCGGCTCAGGCCCTCGGCGCCGACGGCGTCGAACGCCACGGCGGCGAGCTCGCGGACCCGGGCGATGTCCTCTTCCGGCAGGTCCGCCGGGCAGCTCAGCGAGGCGGCGTCGTCCTCGACGTACTTGGCGTTGAAGTCGTAGAAGTCGTGGCCGCCGCCGGCCACCGAGATCTCGCCCGGCATGGAGGTGCGCGGGGCGTCCGTTCCCCGGCCTTCGAGCACGGCGCACTCGATCTCGCGGCCCACGATCCCGGCCTCGATCACCAGCTTGGGGTCGTGCCCGCGGGCGGTTTCGATCGCGGCGTCCAGGCCGTCCAGGGAGTCGACCTTGGAGATTCCCATCGACGAGCCCGCGCGGGCGGGCTTGACGAAGACCGGGAAGCCGAGGGCGTCGACGCGCTTGCGGACGCTCTCCGGGTCGGTCAGCCACTGGCGGTCCGTGACCGTGATGTAGGGCCCCACGCGCAGGCCGGCGGACTCGAAGACCACCTTCATGTAGTGCTTGTCCATGCCGACGGCCGAGGCCAGGACCCCGGCGCCCACGTAGCGGGTGTCCGAGAGCTCCAGCAGCCCCTGGATGGTGCCATCCTCGCCGAACGGGCCGTGCAGCAGCGGGAAGACCACGTCCACGGAGCCGAGTTCCTGCGGAACCTGGTTCGGGGCGGCCACGATCAGCTGGTGCTCGCCGCCGATCTCTGCCAGCGTCACGGTCTGCTCCGAGGGCGCCACCTCCGGGAGGGAGGACGCGGAGAGGGACCAGTCCCGGGTGTCCCCGGAGGCCAGGACCCACTGGCCCGTCTTGGCGATGCCGATCGGGATGACCTCGTACTTGGCCTTGTCGATCGCGCCCAGGACGCCGGCAGCGGTGACGCAGCTGACGGCGTGTTCGCTGGAGCGGCCACCGAAGAGCACGGCCACGCGGGGCCGCGCGGAGCCGGTCAGGGCGTCCGAGGTCAGGGCATCAGAGGTCAGGGCTTCAGGGGTCGGGGTGTTGTCCGGCACTGTCAGTAATCGCCTTCGGGTTTCAGGTCCCGGGACAGCAGCAGCGGTCCCAGTTGGTCTACGTGGAGTTTTCCGGCCAGCACGGCGACGACGGCGGCGGTGATGGGCATCTCGACGCCCAGTTTTCCTGCGAGCTCGTGGACGGCCTGGGCGGACTTGATGCCCTCGGCGGTCTGCGTCATCTCCGCGGTGACCTGGTCCAGGGTGAGTCCGGTGCCGAGCAGCCGGCCTGCGGTGTGGTTGCGGGAGAGGGCCGAGGAGCAGGTGGCCACCAGGTCGCCCAGCCCGGCGAGCCCGGCCATGGTACGGGCCTCCCCGCCCAGGGCCAGGGTCAGGCGGGAGGTCTCGGCGAGGCCGCGGGTAATGACGGAGGCCTTGGTGTTGTCGCCCATCTGCTTGCCCTCGCAGATGCCGACGGCCAGGGCGATGATGTTCTTGACGATGCCGCCGATTTCGACGCCGACCACGTCCAAGGTGGTGTAGGGCCGGAAGTAGGGTGCGGTGCAGCTGCGGGCCATCCACCCTGCGGGGCCGGATTCGGAGCAGGCAACCACGGACGCCGTGGGTTCCTCCCGGGCGATTTCCATCGCCAGGTTGGGGCCGGAGACGACGGCGACGCGGCCGGCCGGCAGGTCGAGTTCCTCGCGGATGACCTCACTCATCCGGGAATCGGTGTGCAGTTCCAGTCCCTTCATCAGGGATACCACGAGCGCATCGGGCGCGATCAGGTTCTTCCAGTCGCGAAGCTGCGGCCGCAGGGTCTGCGCCGGAACGGCGAGGATCACCAAGTCGGCGCCGTCCAGGACCTCGGCGACGTCGGTGGAGGCGGTGATGCTGTCCGGCAGCAGGATGCCCTTGAGGTACTGCTCGTTGCGGTGTTCGGCGTTGATCTGGTTGACGACGTCGGCCCGGCGGCCCCAGATCCGGATGGTGCGGTCCACGCCGGAGGCCGTGGCCGCGTCGGCGACGACCTTGGCGAAGGTGGTCCCCCAGGAGCCGGCGCCGAGGACGGCGACCCGCCGGGCCGAACCCTCCCAGCTGCGCGCGTGCTCCGCCGTCACGCGGTGCCGCCGTCGTTAGCAGTTCCAGGGGCGCCGCCGTCGGTAGCCGTGGTGGAGGGGCCGCTACTGGAGGGGTCGGTGCCGCCGCGTTCGACGAAGCGGCCGTGGGTGCTCTGGTTGTGCGCCGACGGGTCCCAGCGGACCAGCGGCGGCTGGCCGCCGCGCAGAGTCGCCAGCAGTTCGGTGATGGCATCCATGATGACGTTGGTGGCCTCGGTGAGGGTCGCCCGGTCCAGCGGACGTCCGGCGAAGGCGCTGAGGTCAACGGGGTCGCCCACCAGCACCCGGGAGGTTTTCCGTGGGAAGATGTGGAACCGCTTCGCGTAGCGCGGGAAGACTTCGTGGGCGCCCCAGTGGGCCATGGGCACCACCGGAATGCCGCTTTCCAGGGCCATCCGCGCGGCCCCGGTGTGGCCCTTCATCGGCCACAGCTCGGGGTCACGGGTCAGCGTGCCCTCCGGGTAGATGATGATGGCGCCGCCCTCGTCGACGACTTCCTTGGCGACCTGCAGCGCGTGGTTGGCCCCCGCCGTCGAGCGTTCCACCGGAATCTGCTTGGTGTTGCGCAACACCGAACCGAGCACCGGCACCTTGAAGAGGCTGCCCTTGGCCAGGAAGTGCGGCATCCGCTTCTGGTTGTAGAGCATGTGCCCGATCACCAGCGGGTCAATCTCGGTGCAGTGGTTCGGCGCCGCGATGAATCCCCCGGCGGGCAGCTTGTCCAGGCCGTCCCACTTCTTATTCATCAGCAGGTTCATGACCGGCCGGACGATACCGGCAACGATCACGAAGGTCGTCTGGCTCTTGGCCGTTTCTTTCATCGGGATCCGCTACCGGGCCGGGGTGATGTCGAAATCGGCGCCCAGGCCGGCGAGCTTTTCGGTGAAGCGCTCGTAGCCGCGGTTGATGATGTCGATGCCGGTGACCCGGGAGGTGCCGGTGGCGGCCAGCGCCGCGATCAGGTGGCTGAAACCGCCGCGAAGGTCTGGAACGTCGATGTCGGTGCCCTTGAGCTGGGTGGGTCCCGAGATGACGGCCGAGTGCAGGAAGTTGCGCTGGCCGAAGCGGCACGGGACACTGCCCAGACATTCGCGGTGCACCTGGATGTTGGCGCCCATCCGGACCAGGGCGTCGGTGAAGCCGAAACGGTTCTCGTAGACGGTCTCGTGGACGATCGATACGCCCTCTGCCTGGGTGAGCGCAACGATCAGCGGCTGCTGCCAGTCGGTCATGAAGCCGGGGTGGACGTCGGTCTCCAGGACCAACGGGCTGAGCTTGCCCCCCGGGTGGTAGAAGCGGATGCCGTCGTCGCCGATGTCCATGCCGCCGCCCACCTTCCGGTAGGTATTCAGGAAGGTCATCATGTCGCGCTGGGTGGCGCCCTCGACGAAGATGTCGCCGCGGGTCACCAGGGCAGCGGAGGCCCAGGACGCGGATTCGTTACGGTCGGACAGGGCGCGGTGGTTGTAGCCGCCCAGATCCTGGACACCTTCGATCCGGATGGTGCGGTCGGTCTGGACGCTGATGATGGCGCCCATCTTCTGCAGCACGGCGATGAGGTCGACGATTTCCGGCTCGGTGGCCGCGCCGGAAAGTTCGGTGATGCCCTCGGCGCGGGTGGCGCTGAGCAGGACCTGCTCGGTGGCGCCGACGGAGGGGTAGGGCAGCGCGATTTTGGCGCCCTTGAGTCCGTTCGGGGCGGAGATGTGGATGCCGCCGGGGCGCTTCTCGACGACGGCGCCAAACTGGCGGAGCACGTTGAGGTGGTAGTCGATCGGGCGGTCGCCGATCTTGCAGCCGCCGAGGTCCGGGATGAACGCCTCGCCGATCGCGTGGATCAACGGTCCGCACAGCAGGATCGGGATCCGGGAGTCGCCGGCATGGGCGTCGATGGCCGTGTGTGAGGCCGTCTTGGCGTTGGTGGGGTCCAGGGTCAGGTCTCCGGTGACGGGGTCCTTGTCCACCGTGACGCCGTGGAGCTGGAGCAGGCTGGTGACAACCTCAACGTCCTTGATCTCCGGGACGTTGCGCAGCACGGACGGCTCGTTGCCGAGCAGGGCGGCCACCATCGCCTTGGGGACAAGATTCTTGGCCCCACGGACGGTGACGCGGCCGGTCAGCGGGACGCCTCCGCGGATTGTCAGAACACTACTCATTTACCAGTTTCCTCACGACTACTCGCCCCCAAATCCTTACAAAGGCTCCCGCTAAGTGTAGGAGGTCGCGTTACCGATCTGAAATACGGCACGGTTCGACGGCGCCGCGTCCCGGCCCGATGGGCAGTTGGCTGACTATCGGCCGTTGCGCCCCAAGGCCTCCCCCAGCACCCGGGCGGCCCGGGGGAACGCCGCCGGGTTCGGGCCTGCATAGTTGAGCCGCAGGAAGGGGCCCGAGGCCTCAGCCGGGAACCAGCCGGCACCGTCGGCGATCACCACGCCTCCGGCCTCGCAGTCCCGGACCAGGCGGTCCATTTCGGTGCCGTCCGGGAGCCGGGCCCAGAGGTTCAGTCCCCCGACCGGGACGTAGGCCACGTGTGCCGCCGGCGCGTGCTCGCGGAGGCTGTCGAGCAGCAGGTCGCGGCGGGATTTCAGCTGGCTCTTGAGGCCGCGCAGGTGCGCCTGCCATCCGGGCTGGGTGACGACGTCGACGGCGGCGGCCTGGAGCAGGCCGCTGACGTACATGGACTCCGCCAGCCGGTCCGCGAGGATCCGTTCCCGGGCGGGTCCGCGGGCGATGACGGCCGCCACCCGAAGGGCCGGGGACAGGCTCTTGGTCAGGGACCGGAGGTAGACGACGTGGCCGGATCCGTCGCGGGCGGCGAGCGGCGCAGGGTCCGCGGTGATGCCGAAGTCGTGGGCCCAGTCGTCCTCGATCAGGAAGGCCCCGTAGCGTCGCACCACATCCAGCACCTGGTCGCCGAGGTTCCGCGTCCAGTGCGCGCCGGTGGGGTTGGCGAAGCTCGGTTGGGCGTAGAACGCCCGGGCACCGGTTTCCTCGAAGGCGCGGGCGAGTTCCTCGACGTCGGGCCCGTCCGGTCCACTCGGGATGGGGATGATGCGCACGCCGGCGCTGGCGGCGGCCAGGATGGCGCCCCAGTAGGTGGGCGACTCCATGAGCAGCGGCTGGCCGGCGCCCACCAAGGCGCGGAAGAGGGAGCTGAGTCCGCTCTGGGATCCCGGGAGGATCACGACGTCGGCCGCGACGGGCGGCGGGACGTCCGGCAGCGACGATGTGCCGAGCTCCTGCGCGAACCAGGCCTGGAGCTCCGGCAACCCGGCCACAGGCGGGCGGGCGACGGCCGCATCGCTCCGGGCGGCGCGGGTCAGGGCAGCACGCACCATACGGCCGGGCAGCAACTCTCGGTCCGGATAGCCGGCGTTGAAGGCGGTGACATCGTTTGGCACGTCGCGCATGGCGGCGGGATTGGGCCGAAGCGCGCCTGGCGTGGGACCCAGGGCCGCTGACTGCCACCCGTAGTCGGAGGGCCGGACCTGGGCGCGGGGACGGGCGAAGGTGCCCACGCCGGGCCGGCTCTCGATCAGCCCCTGTGCGGCCAGGGACCGGAGCGCAGACTGCACCGTGACGGGACTGGCCTGGTACTCGGCCACGAGCGCCCGCGTGGACGGCAGCCGGGCCCCAGGCGCGGCGGCCGACACCCAGGCCCGGAGGCCATCGGCGATCCGCAAACTGCTATTGTCAGACATGAAAGCCAATAGTAGCGCTACTGTCATTGTTTCCGCTCCGCTATCGACGGGGCAAGCCACGGGATACGGGTGGGGGCTCCTGGGCGTGGCGGCATTTTCGCTGACCGTCCCGATGACCCGGCTGACGGTGGGCGGGATGTCCCCGCTGTTCATTGGGGCCGGGCGGGCGGTGGTGGCCGCGGTCCTCGGCGGGGTGGTCCTGGCGGCTACCGGGCAGCCGTTCCCCTCCCGGCGGCAGTGGCTCCGTCTCGCCGTCGTTGCCGGGGGAATCGTTCTCGGCTTCCCGCTGCTGACGTCCTTTGCCCTCCGCACCGCAGCCGCCAGCCACGGCGCGGTGGTGATCGCGCTGCTGCCGGCCGCGACGGCCGCCGCCGTGGTCCTCCGCACCCGCACCCGGCAGGGGACCCGGTTCTGGGCGGCCACCGCGGCCGGGGCACTGGCGGCCGCCGCGTTCGGCCTGCTGCAGTCCGGCGGGATCGAGGGGCCGCAGTGGGCAGATGTGCTGCTGCTGGGCGCCGTGGCCTCGGCCGCCGTCGGTTATGCGGAGGGCGGCTTGCTGGCCCGTGAACTGGGCTCGTGGCAGACGGTGTCCTGGGCGCTGGTTGGCGCCTTCCCGGTCATGGCCGGCCTCACTGTTCTGTCTGTTGTCGCGCAACCGATCGACGCCGATCCCGGCCAGTGGGCGGCGTTCGGGTATCTGGCCGTGGTCAGCATGTTCCTCGGTTTCTTCGCCTGGTACCGCGGACTGGCGCTGGGACCGATGGCCAAGGTCAGCCAGATCCAGCTGGTGCAACCGGTGCTGAGCATCGGCTGGGCCGCGCTGCTCCTGGGCGAACCGGTGGGCTGGCTGACCGTCGCAGGCGGCCTGGCGGTCATTCTGTGCGCGGCCCTTGCTGTCCGGGCGAGGGTGGGCTCGTCGGGATAGGGGACGAACCCGTTCTCGGGGACCCGACGGCTCCCGGGGAGCCGGCCTACGGCACCCCAGCACCCCATTCTTTTATGCGCCCACGGCCCAATCACTAAATGTCATACCCTCGCTGTTGAATGGGTTCATGGAAGGCGGTCGGAAGCATTTCGAGGATTCAGTCGAGCCAACGGCATTCAATGCGGCGGCTCCGTGCTGGACCGCATTTGGGATCCGAAAGGAACGCTTAAAAGAGCTGCTGATGAACGCCACAGCAACCCCGGTAAGCGGCTCCTCTGCAGCTCTTCCCATAAATGTCAGACCCTCGCTGTTGAATGGGTTCATGGAAGGCGGTCGAAGGATTTTCGAGGATTCAGTCGGCGCGGTCGCGATGGGGGACGCGGCGGCGATCATCGATGAGCTCCGGGCGCTGGAGGACCGCAAGTCGGTGATCGCGGCCCGGCAGGCGAGGCTGGCGGTGGCGCTAGACCTGGTCCGGCGGCGGGAGCAGGCCGCTCTCGGCTTGCCCGCGGACCAGCTCGGCGCCGGGGTCGCGGCCGAGGTCGCCCTGGCGCGGCGGGAATCCCCGGCCAAAGGCTCCCGCCTCCTGGGTCTGGCCCGGGCGCTGGTCACCGAGATGCCGCACACCCTGGCCGCCCTCGACACCGGCCGCCTGAACGAATGGCGCGCCACCCTGCTGGTCCGCGAAACCGCCTGCCTGGACGCCGCCGACCGTGCCGCCGTGGACGGCGAACTCGCCGCCGACACCGGCACCTTCGACGGCGCCGGAGACCGCGCCATCATCTCCGCCGCCAAAGCCGCCGCCTACCGCCACGACCCACGCTCCGTCACCCAACGCGCAGCCCACGCCGAAACCGAACGCACCGTCAGTCTCCGCCCAGCCCCGGACACCATGTGCTACCTCACCGCCCTGCTCCCCGTCGCCTCAGGAGTCGCAGCCTACGCCGCCCTGACCCGGCACGCCGACACCGCCCGCGCCACCGGAGACCCCCGGACCCGAGGCCAGCTCATGGCGGACGCTTTGGTCGAACGGGTCACCGGCACACCCGGCGGCATCACCGGCATCGAGGTCCAACTCGTCATGACCGACCGGACCCTCCTCGCCGGCGACAACGAACCCGCCAGGCTCACCGGTTACGGCATCGTCCCCGCCGCATGGGCCAGGAAACTTCTAGTCACCGGCGGTACAGCGAACACCCGAGCAGGCGAAGCGACTCAACCCGAAGACCCGCCCGGGAACATAGCTGACTCATCACATGACGGCCTGGACTTCTCCGTCTGGATCCGCCGGCTCTACACCGCCCCCGCCACCGGGGACCTCATCGGCATGGACTCCCGGGCCCGGCTCTTCCCCGCCGGGCTGCGGCGCTTCATCGAAACCCGCGACACCACCTGCCGGACCCCGTACTGCGACGCACCCATCCGGCACCTCGACCACGTCGTCCCCTGGCACCGCGGCGGACAAACAACCGCCGCCAACGGCGCCGGACTCTGCGAAGCATGCAACCACACCAAAGAAACCCCCGGCTGGACCGCCCGACCCGTCAGTAGATCACAGCGCGTCAACGGGGCAGAACCCGTTGCCAGACCGCCCGATGGCCGTCATGCCCTCGAAGTGACGACACCCACCGGCCACGTCTATCCCTCTATCGCGCCGCCATTGCCGGGAACCTGCGGCGGCGGACCACGGAGATCCTATGCGGAGGCTCTCGTAGGCGACCTCGTTCTCTGTGGCGCCGAAGCGGAAACCCGCCGCAACAGGCGCCGCCCCAGGCAGCGTGCCAGGTTGCCTGGCCCAGGGGGTCACCCGCGAGCCCACTAAACCACACCGCCGCCGGGTAATAACCCGGCGGCGGTGGAAGCGGCAGCATTCTGCCTGCGACAGAATCAGCCCAGCTTGGCGGGCAGCGTCGTGGGCTTGAATGCCGGCCGCGTGGCCTCGTAGGCGGTGATGTCTTCCTCGTGCTGAAGGGTCAGCCCGATGTCGTCCAGACCTTCCAGGAGGCGCCAGCGGGTGTAGTCGTCGATCTCGAACGGAGCAACGACATTGCCGCACTCGACCGTCTTGGACACCAGGTCCACTCGGACCTCGGTGCCCGGAGCATTCTCCAGCACCTTCCAGATCAATTCGATGTCGTCCTGCGACAGCTCGGCGGCCAGCAGCCCCTGCTTGCCCGAGTTGCCGCGGAAGATGTCGGCGAACCGGGAGGACAGCACTGCCTTGAAGCCGTAGTCCTTGAGCGCCCACACGGCGTGCTCACGCGAAGACCCTGTCCCGAAGTCCGGCCCGGCCACCAGCACCGATCCCGCGGAGAACGGTTCCTGGTTAAGGATGAAGGACGGGTCCTTGCGCCAGGCGGAGAACAGGGCGTCCTCGAAGCCGGTCCGCGTGATCCGCTTGAGGTAGACGGCGGGGATGATCTGGTCCGTGTCGACGTTGCTCTGCCGCAGCGGGACGCCGATGCCGGTGTGGGTGGTGAACTTTTCCATCGTCTCTCCTTAGGCTGCGCTGGAGCGGTGTCCGGCGGACACGGGCTCGGGGTCAAGATCCGACGGCGAACTCAGGGTGCCGCGCACCGCCGTCGCCGCGGCCACAACCGGCGAGACCAGATGGGTGCGGCCGCCCTTGCCCTGCCGGCCTTCAAAGTTGCGGTTCGAGGTGGACGCGCAGCGCTCCCCCACTTCCAGCTGATCGGGGTTCATGCCCAGGCACATCGAGCAGCCGGCGAACCGCCACTCTGCGCCGAAGTCCTTGAAGACCTTGTCCAGCCCCTCCGCCTCGGCTTCCAGCCGGACGCGGGCGGAACCGGGAACCACCAGCATGCGGATGTTGGGGTCCTTGGTGCGCCCGCGGATGATCTCCGCGGCGGCGCGCAGGTCCTCCATCCGGGAGTTGGTGCAGGAGCCCAGGAAGACGGTGTCCACCCGGATGTCCTTCATCGGCGTCCCGGCCTCCAGTCCCATGTACTGAAGGGCGCGTTCCGCGGCGGCCTTGGCGTTCTCGTCGCCGAAATCCGCGGGCGAGGGCACCTTGTCGGACAGCGAGACGCCCTGGCCGGGGTTGGTCCCCCACGTCACGAAGGGCTCCAGCGTGTCGGCGTCGAGGTCCACCTGGGCGTCGAAGACGGCGTCGTCGTCCGTCCGCAGCGTGTTCCAGTACTCAATCGCTGCGTCCCAGTCCGCGCCCTCGGGGGCGTGCGGACGGCCCTGCATGTAGTCGTACGTCGTCTGGTCCGGGGCCACCATGCCGGCGCGGGCCCCGGCCTCGATCGACATGTTGCAGATCGTCATCCGGGCTTCCATGGACAGCGCACGGATCGCCGAGCCGCGGTACTCCAGCACGTAGCCCTGGCCGCCGCCGGTGCCGATCTTCGCGATGACCGCCAGGATGATGTCCTTGGCCGTCACGCCAGGGCGCAACGTGCCCTCGACGTTGATGGCCATGGTCTTGAACGGCTTGAGCGAGAGCGTCTGGGTGGCCATGACGTGCTCCACCTCGGAGGTGCCGATGCCCATCGCGAGCGCACCGAAGGCGCCGTGGGTGGAGGTGTGTGAATCGCCGCAGACCACCGTCATGCCCGGCTGGGTCAGTCCAAGCTGCGGGCCCACCACGTGGACGATTCCCTGTTCGGCGTCGCCCAGGGAGTGCAGGCGCACCCCGAATTCCTTGCAGTTGTTCCGCAGGGTCTCGATCTGCGTGCGGCTGGTCAGGTCGGCGATAGGCTTGTCGATCGCGAGCGTTGGGGTGTTGTGATCCTCGGTGGCGATCGTCAGGTCCGGCCGGCGGAGTTGGCGGCCGGCCAGCCGCAGCCCCTCGAACGCCTGCGGGGAGGTCACCTCGTGCACGAGGTGAAGGTCGATGAAGAGGAGGTCAGGCTGGGCGTTGGCGCCTTCGCCGTCCCCCTTGCGCACCACGTGCGCGTCCCAGACTTTCTCGGCCAATGTCTTTCCCACGGCCTGCTCCCTCCACTGCGTTCGCTGCTGCCAGTGCCGCCGGGATCAGCCCGGCGGCGTTGATGCTATCCACTGAATCAGCCCGCTGACCGAATAAGCCAGCGCAATGATTTGCATCTCAGATATTGAGACGGCAATATCATTACATGGACAACACTAGTGGCGTTGGCGTCATCGATAAAGCGGCACACGTACTCGACGCCCTCGAGGCCGGGCCCACCACCCTGGCCCAGCTTGTCGCGGCCACCGGCCTGGCCCGCCCCACGGTGCACCGGCTGGCGCTTGCCCTGGTCCACCACCGGCTTGTCAGCCGCGACATCCAGGGCCGCTTCGTCCTCGGCAGCCGCTTGGTGGAGCTGGCCTCCGCCGCCGGCGAGGACCGGCTGATTGCCTCCGCCGGCCCGGTCCTGATGCAGTTGCGCGACGCCACGGGCGAGAGCGCCCAGATCTTCCGACGCCAGGGCGACTGGCGCGTCTGCGTCGCCTCCGCCGAACGCCCCATCGGCCTGCGCGACACCATCCCGGTCGGGACCCAGCTGTCCATGAAGGCAGGCTCGGCCGCCCAGGTGCTCCTGGCCTGGGAGGACCACGACCGCCTGCTCGAAGGCCTGCAGGCCGCGCGCTTTACGCCCACCGTCCTGGCCGGAGTACGACGCCGGGGCTGGGCCCAGAGCCTCGGCGAACGTGAGCCCGGGGTCGCCTCCGTCTCGGCCCCCGTCCGCGGCCCGTCCGGACGCGTCATCGCCGCGGTCTCGATCTCCGGTCCCATCGAGCGCCTCACCCGCCAGCCGGGCCGCCTGCACGCCGAGGTGGTCTGCAACGCCGCCCGCACGCTGACCGAGGCGCTGCGCAAAACGAACGACTGATCCTCCCCGGCGTCGGCGGCCGGCGCTAGGCTGTGCGGATGAACAGCTATGCGGTCTTCCTTCGCGGGGTCAACGTCGGCGGCATCACCATCAAAATGGCCGAACTGAAGGATGCCCTGAAGCAGCGGCCCTTCGGCTCCGTGAAGACACTGCTGGCCAGCGGGAACGTGGTCCTGACCAGCGACCTGCCCGCGGCCGGGGTGAAGGCCGAGTTCGAGGAGTGCCTGCGCGAGGCTTTCGGCTACGACGCCTGGGTGGTGGTACTGCCCGCCGAACGCCTGGCGGAGCTGGTGGCCGCGTGCCCGTATCCGCCGGACGACGCCGGCACGCACAGCTACGTCACGCTGTCCTCCGACGCCGGCGCCCTCGCCGAACTGTACGACGCCGGAACCGCAGTGGACGGCGTGGAACTGACCTTGCTGGGCTCCGAGGCGGTGGCGTGGCTTGCCCCGGCCGGCGGCACCCTGGACAGCCCGTTCAGCAAGCTCTCCTCGAAACCGAAGTACAAGTCCTCCACCACCACGCGCAACCTGCGCACCCTGATCAAGGTCCGCGACGCCGCCGCGGACCTGCAGGGAGGGCGCGTCTAGGCCGCCGCCACCTTCAGGGCGCCGTTGAACGCGGCGAGCCGCCCGGCTTCGCGCTCGACGGGCGCCACCACTAAGTCACGGGCGACGGCGTCGACCGCGGCTTCCAGCCGGCGCCGCGCGGCCCGGGCCCGCGCCCTGGCGGCGATTCCTGCCAGGGTCCGCGCCGCCAGCGCCAACACCACACCCAGCAGCACTCCCCCGGCCACCAGCACCGTGGGCACCGGCCAGCCTTCGACGCGGGGAACCTCCGGAACCGGCAGCTGGAAGTAGCCCAGCGCCGCCAGTACCCCCAGCCACCCCAGCCCGGCCACCGCGGCCGCCAAACCCAGCCACTGCAGGACGTTGAAGACCCGCCACCACCAGGAGCCCCGCCCCGCGGACAGTTCGGTCCCGGCGATCGCCTGGTCAAGCGCGTCCGGGAGCTGCTCCCGGCCCTCCCGGGCTGCGGCGCGGATGGCCGCCCGCCACGGTCCCGGCGCGCCGTCGGAGGCGGCATCGGCGAAGTCCCGGACCGCAGCGTCGGTCCGCGCCCGCTCCGGCGCACCGGCGGGGGGCAGCGAGGTCCGGTTCAGCTGCGGCGGTTCCCCGGTCCGGCGCAGGTTCAGCCTGCGCAGGGGGTCCGGCCGGAGCCGGGCGAGCCAACGGGTCACCGGCCAGCCGGTCCGGCGCGTCGCCTCCAGCCGGTAAGAGGCGGCCACCGCGTCCACCACCAGCGGCACGTTGGCGGCCGTGGCCAGTTCCCGGGACAGGCGTTCCCGGCTGCCGGGCCGGACGCCGGCGGCCTCACCCGTCCCGGATTCTTCGGCCAAGCGGTGGGCCGCGTGGTCGACGTCGGCCGCCAGCCGCTGGGACAGCGCGCGCCGCTGCATGGCCACCTGGCGGATCGCGGCGCGGACCTTATCCACCCCGGTCCCCACGAGGGCCGAGGCTCCGAGGACCTGCACGGAACCCAGTCCGTCGCGGTGGAGCAGGGATTGGAGGGATTCCAGGACCGGCCTCACGTCGTGTTCCGGCAGCCGGTCTACCTGGTTGAGGACCACCAGGGTCACGGCGGCATGGGAGGCGAGCGGGGCGAGGAAGTCGTCATGCACCGCCGCGTCGGCGTATTTCTGCGGGTCCACCACCCAGACCAGGACGTCCACCAGGCCGGTCAGGCGCTCTGCGATGGCCCGGTTTTCGGCGCGGGTGGAGTCAATATCCGGCAGGTCCAACAGGATTAGTCCGGTGGAGTCGTCCGCGAAGCCGGGCACGGCCGCGGCGACATGCCGGTGGCGCACGTCCAGCCAGTCCAGGAGCTCTCCGCTGCCTTCGGCGCCCCAGATCCCGGCGAGCGGCTCCGACGTCGTGGGGCGGCGGGCCGCCGCCGTCGCGATGGCCGCGCCGGCCACCGCATTGAACAGCGACGACTTTCCGCTGCCGGTGGCCCCGAAGAAGCCCACCACGGTGTGTTCGGCGGAGAGGGAACGCCGCGAGCTGGCACGCTCCAAGACCTGCAGGACCCCGTCCAAGGTCTCGTCAGGCAGCACCCCGGCCGCCAGTTGCCGCGCGTCATCCAATGCTTCCAGCCGGCGGTCCAGGCGGGAGGCCTCCCGGGCCGAGGCGTGGCGGTTCATGAGGCCGCCAGCGCTGACAGGGCGGCGGCCCGCGCCTGCAGGTCCGAGGCCGGAACGGCGTCCGGCGCCGCGGCCTCGAGGCGTTCCAGGAACCGCTTACGTTCGTCGTCGAGGAGGCGCTGGCAGCGTTCCTGCAGTTCGGTGCGGGCGGTCCTGGCCAGCCGGCGCACGGCATCCTCGCCAAAGACCGCCTCCAGGACGCGCTGGCCGATCACGGCCGTTCCGCCGGCGACGCCGATCTCCAAGCCCGTGAGACCAGCGGTCATGGAGAAGACGACGATCATCAGCGCCGCACCGAGCCCATTGATTCCAAAGGACAGCCAGCGCGCCTGGGTGCGCTTGCCCTGCCCCTCGGTCCGGATCAGCTCCATCAGGCTTCCCTGCCAGGCCCGGATCTCGGCCGCGACGGCGTCCGCGAAGCCCGGCGAGGTGCCGGACAGGTCGTCGGTCCCCAGAAGGCGGCGGCCGGCCGGGTCGGAGCGCCAACGCCGGTCCGTCTCCTCGGCGGCATTTGCCGCCTCGTCGAGGATCACCGCTTGCAGGCCGGTCTCGATGGCTGTTTCGACGCGGACCGCCGGGGCCGGTTCGCCCCGGAAGAACGCTCCGACGCGGTCCCGCATCCGGCCGATGTTCTGTTCCATGACGCGGAAGAACTCCCCGGTGCCGACGAAGTCCTGCCACCGGGCGAGCACTTCTCCCCGCAGCAGGGCGCCGTCGCGGGTGGCGGCCTGGATGCGGCCGGCGGCGTCCCCGTAGGCGTTCGTGGCGTCCAGCTCCAGCTGCCGGGCCGCTTCCTGCTGCGCCGCGACGGCGTCTGCAGCGGCGGCGAACCTGGCGGCGAGACCTTTGATGGCGCCGTTGAGGGTCCGCCGGGCGATTGCGGACCTGCCGGCGGCGTCCGCCGCGATTCCGCGCAGCCAGGCAAGCAGCGGCGCCACCGTGGCCGGCGGCAGCATGCCCTCACGGTCCAGGGGCACCTCCGGGACGATGAACAGCCTCGCCGAGCCGAGGCCCTGGCGCTCGAGCATCGTCCGCAGGTCGCCGGCCACTTCGTCTTCGGCCGCCGGCGGCACGCGGTCCAGCACCACGGCCACGGTGATGTCTCGGGCGGCGGCGTCCAGCAACAGACGCCAAGGCACGGCGTCGGCGTAGCGGTTGGCCGTCGTCACGAAGATCCAGAGATCCGCCGCGGCGAGCAGTTGTCCGGCGAGACGGCGGTTCTCATCGGAGACGGAGTCGACGTCGGGGGCGTCCAGGAGGGCGACGCCGGCCGGGACCGCCGGGTCGCCGGCGAGGACCAGCGAGGTCACCGCGGCAGTCTCCCCGCCGACGGCGGGGACCGACGCGGGCTGCTCCGGGGGCGGCCCGGCGATGACAGTGCCGCGGATCCTGCCGAGCGTGGGCAGCACCCGCTGGTCCTCGAACCAGCCGGCGTCGGCCGGGTGGTGCAGGAGGATGGGCTGGCGGGTGGTGGGTCGGATCGCTCCGGCACGGGTGACAGGGTGGCCCACCAGGGCGTTGACCAGCGTGGACTTCCCGGCGCCGGTGGACCCGCCGACGACGGCGAGCAGGGGCGCGTCGAGGCTGCGGTAGCGGGGCAGGATGTAGTCATCCAGTTGGGCGGCGGCGTTGCGGACGTCGCGGCGGGCGTCTTCCACCCCGGGGAGGTCCAGCGGCAGGACCACGGTGGCCAGGTCGCGGCGGGCGGACTCCAGCAGCTCTACCGCGTTCATCTGGCGTGCGGCGGCCCGGCCCGCTTGGGCGGGACTGGTGCTCTCGTGGTCGCTCACAGCTTCATCATGGCAGGTCGGCGGTCCGGGACGGCCGGGCCGCGGCACTCCGGGCATAAAAAATCCCCCGGAGACCGTAGTCTCCGGGGGAAATTTGTGACCCCAGCGGGATTCGAACCCGCGTTACCGCCGTGAGAGGGCGGCGTACTAGGCCGCTATACGATGGGGCCTTGCACTTTTCCAGCTCGAAGATTGTTTCACATCTTCAGCTGTTCTCCAAATCGGTCGAACCGACTCAGATGCTCCGATTTTCCGCGGAAATCCGCGGATTTTCAGAGCTGGGATACCAGGACTCGAACCTAGAATGACGGTACCAGAAACCGTAGTGTTGCCAATTACACCATATCCCAATGTGACTTTCGGACCGGTTCCGCAGGCCTAAACCCGCGCTCCCGGCGCCTCAGCACGAGTAATTACTTTACCCGAGACTTTTGTCCGGCACAAATCGGCCCGAAGGCCCCGCCGGTACGCCCCCGAAGGCGCTCCTGGCGGCCGACGACTTCGGTCAATCTGCGAAAAACCCTTGCCAATCCGGCGCCGGTAAGTTTACTCTCGGTAAGTTACCAACGAGTAACCAAACCCTCCCCCAATCAAAAAGCAGCATCCCCACGGCCGGAGACGGCTGTTAGCTGCATCACACTGGCGGGGCCGGCAGCGAAGCCGTTGCCGGCTGAATCGTCGAGAGGAACAGAAAGTGCCACAGAGTCGTGTCGCCATCGCTCCGCCCCGTAACCGGGCCCAACAAATCGCCATCGCCGTCTTGGCGCTGCTGCTGATCGCCCTGCTGGGCTTCTACACCCTGGTCACGGGCCGGATCACCGACGGGTCCGCCCGCCTCAACGACGGCGCAGGCCAGGCCGCCGCCGGGGCACAGCAGCTCAAGGACGGCGCGGGGAAGCTCGCCGACGGCGCTGGCCAGGCCAATACCGGCTCGGGCAAGCTCTCGGACGGCGCGGAGAAGATCCACCAGGGCATCGCCGGCAAGCTCGCCCCCGGCGCGGACCAGCTGCAGCAGGGCGCGACCCAGCTCTCGGAGGGCGCGGTCAAGATCCAGACCGACGTGGACAACAAGCTCGCCCCCGGTGTCTACCAGGTGGACGACGGCGCCCAGAAGCTGGCGGCGGGTGCTGTCCAGCTCTCCGCCGCGCTGACACCCACGGCCGGTGGCAACGCGGAAAACAACCTGGCCGACGGCGCCACCCAGCTCAACGCAGGAGCCGGCCAGCTGGCCGCCGGCACGGGCCAACTGGCCGCCGGCACGGACCAGCTCGCCGCCGGTACCGACCAGCTCAAGGGCTACCGGGGCGCCAACAACAACCCCGAGGCCGGAACCGGAACGGCGGCCCTTGCCCAGGCGCTGGAGCAGCTGAATGCCGCCGCCAGTGATCCGGTCCAGGGCCTGGTTCCGCTGGCCGTGGTCAAGGACAAGATCGCCAAGATCCTCGACGGCGCCCACCGCCTGGACGCGGGCGCCTCGCAACTGCAGGCCGGGGCCGGTCAGCTCCGCAGCGGGGCTGCCCAGCTGAATACCGGCGCCGGGCAGCTGCATGCCGGAACCGGGAAGCTTACCGCCGGCTTCGCCACCCTGGCGGCCAAGCTCAACAGCCAGGACCCCAGCAACCCCGGCGTCGTCCTGGGCACCCGACTGCTGGCGGACGGCACCTCGAAAATCCGGGTGGGCATGGACGGTGTACCCGGCGATCCGGAGCACCCGGGCCTGCTGAAGGCTACGGCCAAGATGACCGACGGCAGCTCACGGCTCGCGGACGGAACCCTGGCACTGAACACGGGCATCAAGGGCGATCCCGCGGACCCGGCAAACCCGGGCCTGCTGAATGGATCCACCGCACTGGCCACCGGCGCCTCCGACCTTCACACCGGCAACAGTAAGCTCGCTGCGGGGTCCACGCAGCTCGCCACCGGCGCCGACAAGCTGGCCGACGGCAACGCGCAGATCGCCGCCGGCACCGGCACGCTTTTCTCCAGCGCCTCCGCGGTGTCGCCGTCGAGCATGATCAAGAACGACGTCGCCGTGGCCCTGGGGCTGGTGACCCTGCTGGCGCTCGGCGCCGTCGGCGCCTACCTGGCGCTGCGGAACCGGCGGCTCGCCCAGGCTCCGGCCTAAAGGACCGCCCAGGCCAGCCCGCCAGGCCGTCCAGGGACGTCAACTCAGGCGAGCAGGTCCAACAGCGAGGAGACCTCGCGTCCGCTGAACTCCGGCGCGGGGTCTCCGCCGCGGTTAAGCCACACGCCCAGCAGTCCGGCCGCCGTCGCGCCGTCCGCGTCGAGCAGCCGGTTGTCGCCGACGTAGAGCGTCTCGCCCGGGCCGGTACCGAGCAGGCGCACACCCTCGAGGTAGATGGCGGGGTCCGGCTTGGGGACGCCCACGGTGTCCGTGCCGACCAGCACGCCGATCCGCTCCAGCCCGGCGGCGTCGAGCTTCACGCGCTGGTAGTCGTGGACGTTGTTGCTCACGGCACCGTACGGGATCCCCGCGGCGTCCAGGGCGTCCAGCAGCGGAACCACGTCGTCGAAGGCGCGGATGTAGCTGTGCTGCAGGCTCGCGTAGGAGCTGACCCAGTGATGGGCCTGCTCCCCCTCGGCGAGCTCGACGCCGAAGTGCCCCAGTGCGGCGCGGCCGCGGAGCAGGCGCTGCTCGTTGAACGTCAGCTCGCCGGCCAGGTAGCGGTCGTAGTAGTGCGTGGTTTCCTTCGTGAAGATGCGGCCGAACTTCTCCCAGGAGGCCTCATCCAGGCCCGGGAGCAGATGCTCGCTGACGCCGCGCAGGGCCGCCGTCATGGCGAACTCCAGGTCCACCAGCGTGTCGTCGATATCGAAGAGCACGCCGGTGACGGCGGTGAGACCGGGCGCCAGCACGTCGGCCGCCCGGTCCCCGCCCCGCGTGGCGGCATCCATCATCAGCCGCGGAAGGCGCGCAGGCGGGCCAGGGACGAGTCCCGGCCCAGGATGACCATGGACTCGAACAGCGGCGGGGAGATCCGGCGGCCGGAGATGGCCGTGCGGACCGGGCCGAACGCCAGCCGGGGCTTGACGCCGAGGCCCTCGACCAGCGATTCCTTCAGGGCGGCCTGGATGCTCTCCGCGGTCCACTCCTGCAGCGGTTCCAGCGAGGCCAGTGCGGCGTCGAGGACTTCGGTGAGGTTCTCCGGGAGTCCCTTGCGGGCGTCGTCGGCCACGTCCACCGCGTCGTCGGCCTTGAAGAGGAAGGCGAGCATCTCGGGCGCTTCGCCGAGGAGCGAGATGCGCTCCTGGATCAGCGGCGCAGCCTCGGCGAGGATCTCCTCTTCGCGCGCGGTGAGCGTCTCCCCCACCAGGCCGGCGGCCTGCAGGTACGGGACCAGCCGGCCGCGGAAGTCCTCGGCGTCGAGCATGCGGATGTGCGTGCCGTTGATGGCCTCGGCCTTCTTGAGGTCGAAGCGGGCCGGGTTGGCCAGCACGTCGTGGACGTCGAAGTTCTCGATCAGCTGCTCCACGGTGAAGATGTCCTCGTCCGCGGAGAGGCTCCAGCCCAGCAGGGAGAGGTAGTTAAGCAGGCCCTCGGGGATGAAGCCGCGGTCGCGCAGCAGGAAGAGGTTGGACTGCGGGTCGCGCTTGGAGAGCTTCTTGTTGCCCTCGCCCATGACGTAGGGCAGGTGGCCGAACTCGGGCAGGTAGCTGGCCACGCCGATCTCCATCAGCGCGCGGAACAGCACCACCTGGCGGGGTGTGGAAGAGAGCAGGTCCTCGCCGCGGAGGACGTGGGTGATGCCCATCAGCGCGTCGTCCACCGGGTTGACCAGGGTGTAGAGCGGCGAACCGTCGGCGCGGACGATCACGTAGTCCGGGATGCTGCCGGCCTTGAAGGTGATCTCGCCGCGGACCATGTCGGTGAAGGTGACGTCCTCGTCGGGCATCCGCATCCGCAACACCGGCTGCCGGCCCTCGGCCTGGAACGCGGCGAGCTGTTCCTCTGAGAGGTTCCGGTCGAAGTTGTCGTAGCCAAGCTTCGGGTCGCGGCCGGCGGCGCGGTGGCGGGCCTCGACCTCCTCCGGGGAGGAGTAGCACTCGTAGGCGTAGCCGCCGGCGACGAGCTTGGCCACCACGTCCTTGTAGAGGTCCAGGCGCTGCGACTGCCGGTAGGGCTCGTGCGGGCCGCCCACCTCGACGCCCTCTTCCCAGCTGATGCCGAGCCACTTCAGCGCCTCCAGCAGCTGCTGGTAGCTCTCCTCCGAGTCGCGCGCCGCGTCCGTGTCCTCGATCCGGAAGACGAACGTGCCCTTGGTGTGCTTAGCGTGGGCCCAGTTGAACAGGGCGGTGCGGATCAGGCCGACGTGCGGGGTTCCTGTGGGCGAGGGGCAGAACCGGACCCGGACCGGGGTGTCCGCGGTGACTTCGCGGGAGGCTTCACGGTTCGGATCCGTGGTGGCAGAACTGGAGACGGCGTCGGGCGCGGTGGAAGTAGTCATAGTGGTACCAACTTTACCGCGTGCCCGGTACCCGTTCCCGCTGTGAAAACGGACAGCCGCACCGTGGCTCCACGGTGCGGCTGTCCGAAATCGGCGCGGTTTCCTACCGGCGGACGATCGGGTTGGAGAGGCGTCCGATGCCCTCGATCTCCACCTCGTAGCGGTCCCCGGCCTGGACGAGGCCGACGCCGGCGGGGGTGCCGGTCATGATGACGTCGCCGGGCAGCAGGGTGAAGGCGTGCGAGACGATCGAGACCAGCTCGCGGACACCGCGGATCATCTGGTTGGTGTTGCCGTCCTGGCGCAGTTCGCCGTTCAGGCGGCCCTGGATCTGCAGGTCCTCGGTGTCCAGTTCGGTTTCGATCCAGGGGCCCAGCGGGGCGGACGTGTCGAAGCCCTTGGCGCGGGCCCACTGCAGGTCGGTCTTCTGGACGTCCCGGGCGGTGAGGTCGTTGCCGCAGGTGTAGCCGAAGACGACGTCGTCCACACGCTCCTCGGGGACGTCCTTGCAGATCCGGCCGATCACGACGCACAGTTCGGCCTCGAAGGAGATCTCCTCGGAGAACTCGGGCAGGACCACGGGGTCGTTCGGGCCCACCACGGAGGTGTTGGGCTTGAGGAACAGCAGCGGCTGGGCGGGCACCTCGTTGCCGAGTTCGTGGGCGTGCTCCACGAAGTTGCGGCCGACGCCGACGACCTTGCTGCGCGGGATGATCGGCGCGAGCAGGCGGACGTCCTCCAGCTGGTGCTTCACGGAGGTCCGTTCGACGCCGTTGAAGAAGGGGTCGCCGTGGATGACAGTGATGACCTCACTGCCAGGCTCGCCTTCGACGATGCCGTAAAGGGGATCAGAATCAACTACAAACCGGGCGATACGCATGCGCCCTAGCCTACCGTCCGCGCAGGTAGTCCAACTGCGCGGCGACGGACAGTTCTGCGGCGGGCCGGACGGAGGGGTCGACGGCGGCGTAGACCGCGTCCGCGACCTCCACGACGCCGGCGTCCCCGCCGAGTTCGGCCAGGGCGGAGCGGATCTGGGAGAGCCGGTCCTGGCGGTGGTCGCGGTAGGCCCGGACGATCGTGTCCAGCGCGGGGAGGATGGGCCCGTGGGCCGGCAGGACCGTCGCCGGGCCGATCCGCTCCAGCCGGTCGAGCGAGTCGAGATAGTCCCCCAGCCGCCCGTCGGGGTAGTCCAGCACCGTGGTCCCGACGCCAAGGACGGTGTCGCCGGTGAGGACCGAGCCGTGTTCGCCGTCGCCGGGCAGATGGAAGCAGACGGAGTCGGAGGTGTGGCCCGGCGTCGCCAGCACCCGGATCTCGACGCCGGCGGCGTGCAGCACCTCACCGTCGGCCAGCGGTTCGGCGCCGTGGCAGTGCGCGGGGTCGGCGGCCCGCACGGGGGCGCCGGTCAGCTCCGCGAACCGGGCGGCCGCTGCCGTGTGGTCGGCGTGGCGGTGGGTGATCAGGATCAGTTCCACCGTCCCGGCCCGGCCGAGCGCGGCCAGATGCTCCTCATCCAGCGGGCCCGGGTCCACCACCACGACGGCGGAGGCCCCCGGGGCCGAGAGCACGTACGAGTTGGTCCCGTGCAGGCTCATCGGCCCCGGGTTGGGCGCCAGATGGAAGGCGGTCAGGTCGGTACTCCGGACCGGGGCCCGAACGTCGTCATGGATCACAGTCCCATCTTCCCACCGCGCCCGCCCGGAGGGCAGGGCCGGAGTGCTTACGCCAGGCGGGTCAGCCAGCCGTGGGTGTCCTCGACCGTGCCGGTCTGGATGCCGAGCAGCTGTTCGCGGATGGCCATGGTGGTCTCGCCGGCCTTGGCGTCCTCGGAGCCGATGAACTCGGTGGCGTCCTTGAGCACGCCGATCGGGGTGATCACGGCGGCGGTGCCGCAGGCGAAGACCTCGGCGATCTCACCGGAGGCCACGCCGTCGCGCCACTCGTCCAGGGTGATCTTCCGTTCGGTGACCTCGCGGCCCATGTCGCGGGCCACCTGGATCACCGAGGAGCGGGTGACGCCCTCGAGGATGGTGCCGGAGAGCGCCGGGGTGACCAGCGAGCCGTCCTTCATCACAAAGAAGACGTTCATGCCGCCGAGCTCCTCGACGGCGTTGTCGTTGAACTGGTCCAGGAAGAGCACCTGCTTGCAGCCGTTGGCCTCGGCCTCCTGCTGGGCGATCAGCGACGCGGCGTAGTTGCCGCCACACTTGGCGGCACCGGTGCCGCCGCGGCCGGCGCGGGCGTATTCGCGGGAGATCCAGATGGAAACCGGCTTGAGCTCGCCGCCGAAGTAGTTGCCGGCCGGGGAGGCGATCACGCGGAAGGAGACCTCGCGGGCCGCCCGGACGCCCAGGAACGCCTCGGTGGCGATCATGAACGGCCGCAGGTACAGGGCCTCGCCGTCGCCGGAGGGAACCCAGTCACGGTCGACGGAGACCAGTTCGCGGATGGCGGCGAGGAAGCACTCCTCGGGCAGCTCCGGCAGCGCGAGCCGGCGGGCGGACTTGTTCAGCCGGGCGGCGTTGGCCTCGGGCCGGAACGTCCAGACGGAGCCGTCCGCGTGGCGGTAGGCCTTCAGGCCCTCGAAGATTTCCTGGCCGTAGTGCAGGACCGCCGCGGAGGGGTCCAGCATGATCGGACCGTAGGGTTCGATCCGGGCATCGTGCCAGCCGCCTTTGCCCTCCGCGTCGACGCTGTAGTCGACGATCGCGGTGTGGTCGGTGAAGTAGTCGCCGAATCCCGGGTTGGCCAGGATGGCTGCGCGCTCTTCCGCGGACTTCGGGGTCGCCGAGAGCCGCTGCGCGAATTCGACGCCATGGGCAGTCTGGGTCATGGTTCCTCCATGGTCGGCTGCCCCGTGTTCAGCGTTGAACAGCGAGGCGGCGTTTGGTGATTCGAGTCAAGCTTACGCCCGATGCCGGGGTAACCCGCCGGGGCGGGACCAGCTAGAGACCGGCCGCAATCGCGTCACCGACGGCGGTGGTGCTGCGGGCCGTGCCGCCGCGCTTTTCGACGTCGGCAACCACTGCCGCCTCGACCTTGCGCGCCGCTTCGGCGAAGCCCAGGTGGTCCAGCAGCAGTGCTGCGGAGAGGATAGCGGCCGTGGGGTCCGCTTTGCCCTGGCCTGCGATGTCCGGCGCAGAGCCGTGCACGGGCTCGAACATGGAGGGCGCGGTGCGGTCCATGTTGATATTCCCCGACGCTGCCAGTCCGATGCCCCCGGTGATGGCGGCGGCGAGGTCGGTAATGATGTCGCCGAAGAGGTTGTCCGTGACGATCACGTCAAAGCGGGAAGGGTCGGTGACCATGAAGATCGTGGCGGCGTCCACGTGCAGGTAGTCATGGCTGACCTCCGGGAACTCCTGGGCCACGGCCTCGACCGTCCGCTTCCACAGGTGCCCGGCGAAGACCAGGACGTTGTGCTTATGCACCAGTGTGACGTGCTTGCGTTCGCGGAGGCTGGCGCGGCGGAAAGCGTCACGGACCACGCGCTCCACGCCGTGGGCGGTGTTCAGGGACACCTCGGTGGCTACCTCGTGCGGGGTTCCGGAGCGCAGTGTGCCGCCGTTGCCCACGTAGGGCCCCTCGGTTCCTTCCCGCACCACGATGAAGTCGATGGTTCCCGGGTTGGCCAGCGGGCTGCCCACCGTCCCGTACAACCGTGAAGGCCGCAGGTTGACGAAGTGGTCCAGGCTGAAGCGCAGCTTGAGCAGCAGTTCACGTTCGATGATGCCGGAGGGAATCCGGGTGTCGCCGGGGGCGGCACCCACTGCCCCGAAGAGGATCGCGTCGCGGGTCTTCAAGTCGTCGAGGACGTGGTCCGGCAGGGTCTCCCCCGTCGCCAGCCAGTGCTCGGCGCCGAGGTCATAGTGCGTCTGCTTGAGCTCCACGCCCTCGGCAGCCACGGCCTTCTCCAGCACTTTCACCGCCTCGGCAATGACCTCGGGGCCGATGCCGTCGCCGGGAATAACTGCAAGATCGATGGAGGATGAGCTCATGTTTTCAGGGTATCCAAGACATCCATATGCTGGGCAAATTGTCTCGCTATCCGGACAGAACGTGAGTGGGGCGGAACCGCGCTCTGTCAGCCACTGAGATCAGACCTCGGGATGAGGCGCCGCCCCGCCGCCGGAGCGTAGAGTTCCGGGGTGGAATTACGGCACAAGATCTATCACTGGCTTCGGGTCAACACGTTCCGTGTGGACCTGGTCCTCATGCTCTCGATCCTGCTGTTCTGCGGTCCGCCGTACCTCATGGCGGGCCGCCCTTGGCAATTTGTACTGTCCAGTGCCTTGGTGGTGCCGCTGGCGTGGCGGCGAACCCGCCCGGTGCATGCCGCGGCCGCCGTCGTGCTGGCGTGCCTGGTGCTGTGGGCCGCCGGCCTGCAACCCCTCGCCGGCCTGGTGGCCGTGCCGCTGACCATCTACGCGGTTGCCGCCTACGGCCCCGCCTGGGCCAGCCGGGCGGTCCTCGGTGCGGGCATGCTGGGTGGAGTGCTGCTGACGACCCGCAACCTGATCAGCACGGTTCAGACGGGCGTCCTTGGCCTCACGACAAGTGCCCTCTACACGGTCCTGATCTGGATGCTGGTGCTGTTCAGCTGGACGCTCGGGGATTTGACGCGGGTGCGGAGGCAGCAGGTGCGGACCTTGGCGGACCGGGCCCGAAGGCTTGAAATCGAACGCCAGCATGAACGCTCACTGGCCGCCGCGGATGAACGCGCCCACATCGCCCGGGAGATGCACGACATTGTGGCGCACTCCCTGTCAGTGATCATCACCCAGTCCGACGGTGCACGGTATGCCGCGGCAGCCAACCCGGCCGTGGCCACGGAGACGCTGGCCACCGTCGCCACCACAGCACGGACATCCTTGGCGGAAATGCGCCGCCTGCTCGGGGTGCTGCGGCACGGCGATGAATCCGCCACCCGCCCTTTGCCCGGGCTTGCGGACCTCGAGGAATTGTTCCTCGGCTTCCGCGCGGCCGGGCTGCCGCTCGCCGTGGAACAGTCCGGGGCACCCCGGCGCACGCTGCCCGCGGGTGCCGAGCTTACGGCCTACCGGGTGCTCCAGGAATCCTTGACCAACGTCCTCAAGCACGCAGGTCCGGTGGCCAAGGCACGGGCCTCGGTGCGGTGGCAGCAAAGAGGGCTCCAGATCGACGTGCACGACGACGGCCGGGGCGCCTCAGCCGATAGCGCCGGGACAGCTGCCGGGGCCGGCGGCAACGGGTTGCGCGGGATGCGGGAACGTATCAACCTTTACGATGGTTCGTTGGCGGCCGGCCCGGCCGCGGGCGGAGGCTTCCAGGTCACCGCTTTCCTCCCCTACACCGAGGCCTGAGCATGTCACTGGCGTTCGAACGCACTTCAACGGAACCGATCCGCGTGGCGCTGGTCGATGACCAGCAGTTGGTCCGCTCGGGTTTCAGCATGCTGATCAACTCCCAGCCGGACCTCGCCGTCGTGGTCGAAGCCGGCAACGGGAACGAAGCACTTCAGGCCATCGGCTCCGTGGCTGCCGACGTCGTCCTCATGGACGTCCGCATGCCCGGGATGGACGGCATCGAGGCCACCCGCCAGCTGATGGAGCGCGCGGCGGCCGCCCCTTCGGGGTCAGCCAGGTCGGAACTCCGCGTCGTCGTCCTGACAACATTCGACCTGGACGAATACGCGCTGTCGGCCATCCAGGCCGGAGCGAGCGGATTCCTCCTCAAGGACGCCCCGCCGGAGGAATTGCTGGATGCCATTCGTACCGTGCACCGCGGCGACGCCGTGATCGCCCCGTCCACCACCCGCAGGCTCCTGGACCACGTCGCGCCGCTGCTGCGCACCCAGGGCAACGAGCGGCCCGAACACCATGAGGCCGTCGGACGGCTCACCGCCCGCGAGCGTGAGGTGTTCATCCTCATGGCACAAGGGCGTTCAAATCCGGAGATTGCGGCAGGCCTGTTCGTCTCCGAAGCGACCGTCAAAACCCACGTGGGCCATATCCTGGCCAAACTGGCGGCACGTGACCGGGTCCAGGCGGTGGTGATCGCCTACGAGACCGGTGTGGTCAGCCCCGGCGGCTAGTCCCCGTAGCGGCAATGTCAGACCTGGGTATGAGGCCGATACCGCCAGGACCAACCCGCCGGCCGATCCCCCGGCACTGCACCCCGCCATAGCGTGGAACCATGACAACTTCCGTGCAAGGCCACCCTGCTTCGAGCAGGGAAAACGCCTCTTCCTCCCCCGCCGTCCAGGCACTGTCCCTGACCAAGAACTACGGCCGCGGCGCCACCCGCGTCAGCGCACTGCGTGAGGTCAGCGTCACCTTCGACGCCGGCCGCTTCACCGCGATCATGGGCCCCTCCGGCTCAGGCAAGTCGACCCTGATGCACTGCCTCGCCGGCCTGGACACCGCGGACTCCGGCCAGATCCTGGTGGGTGGGACAGATATCACCGCCCTGAATGACAAGCAGCTCACCACGCTGCGCCGCGACCGGGTTGGATTCGTCTTCCAGTCCTTCAACCTGGTACCCACACTGACGGCCGAACAGAACATCACCCTTCCGCTGGCCTTGGCGAACAAGCCCATCGACAGCGGCTGGTTCGACACAGTGGTGTCCACGCTCGGCCTCAAGGACAGGCTCCGGCACCGGCCGCACGAACTCTCCGGCGGCCAGCAACAGCGGGTCGCCGTGGCCCGGGCACTCCTGACCCGGCCCGACGTGGTCTTCGGGGATGAACCCACGGGAAACCTTGATTCGACATCCGGCGGCGAAGTCCTGGCACTGCTGCGCCGAAGCAGCCGGGAAATGGACCAGACAATCATCATGGTTACGCACGATCCCGTGGCAGCCAGCTACGCCGACCGGGTGGTGCTGATGAGTGACGGAAACCTGGTGGGTGAGATCGCCGAACCCACTGCCGGGTCCGTCCTCTCCGCCCTCGGCAAGTTGGGAGGCTGAGCGTGCTGCGCGTTGCCCTCTCGCAATTCCAGTCCCACAGCCGGCGGTTCATCGCCGTCGGCCTGGCCGTCATGCTCTCGGTGGCCTTCCTGTCCACCACGCTGATGGTCGGCGCCAGCACCAAGGCATCGCTGGGCGCCAGCTTGGGTGAGGCCTACAGTAAGGCGGCACTCATCGCTACCCCGGACAAGGGAACCTTCAGCGACGGGGCCCTGGCCGCAGTCCGCACGGTACCCGGCGTCAGCGACGCCTACGGCCGCCTGCAGGCGTATACGAAGTTCACGGCCGGCGGGCAGGAAGTCTTCGCTCTGGCCCGCAACCTGGCGCCGGAGAGCCTGGAAACAGCCGCCGTTGACGTTGGTGCCCTGCCGTCGCAGGCCGACGGCGTCGCGGTGGACAGTGACACCGCGGGACGGTACGGGCTGCACGTCGGCGACACCCTGGTGCTCGGGGTCCCGGACGGTTCCACCACGTTGGCGATGACCGTCACCGGGATCCTCCGCGGCAGCCATGATCCGTTCTCCTCCGCGCTCCCGCAGCTGCTCACCGGGACTTCGGCGGTCAGTGCACTGGCGGCGGCCGGCCAGGCCCCCGGTTCCGGCCCGGGCGCGGCAGGCGGCTACGCCGGCATCCAGCTCTCACTGGAGCCGGGCACCGACGTTGCCGCAGCCAAGGCGGACACGCTTGCAGCGCTTGCCGGCAGCGGCGCCGAATCGCAGGTCAAAACAGCCGACGAGCAGGTCACGGCCCAAGTGGCTATGCTGACCGGTGGCCAGGACGAACTGACAGTGGTCCTGCTGGCATTCGCGGGGATCGCCCTGCTGGTTTCCGGCCTGGTGGTTTCCAACACCTTCGCGGTTCTGGTGGCCCAGCGCACCCGGGAACTCGCCCTGCTCCGGTGCCTGGGCGCAGCCCGCGCCCAGGTGCGCAATTCCGTCCTGGCCGAGGCCCTGGTGGTGGGCCTGCTGTCCTCCGCGGCGGGGGTGCTCGCCGCCGTCGGTCTGATGGCAGCCCTGATTGGCTGGGCGGGGACGCAGCCGGACATGGCCTTTGCCACCATGGCCGTGCCGGCGTCGTCCATTGTGGCGGGCCTGGCCGTGGGCACGGTCCTGACCGTGGCAGCCGCCATGGTCCCTGCCCGGGCGGCGACGGCGGTGGCCCCGCTCGCTGCCCTGCGTCCGGTCGATGATGCGGGCATCGGGAACCGGCGCGGCCGGGTGCGGCTGGTCCTGGGCCTTGCCGCCCTCGCCATGGGCGTTCCGTTGCTGGCCTTTGGCGCGGCCGGCGTGATGCTGGTGGTGGCGTTTGCCGGCGGCGTGTTGTCTTTCGTCGGCGTGCTGCTCTGCGCCACGCTTTTCGTGCCGTGGCTGGTGGGCCTGGCGGGACGGCTGGCGGCTCCCGCCGGCGTCCCCGGGAAGCTGGCTGCGCTCAATGCCGTCCGAAACCCCGCGAGGACGTCGGTGACTGCGGCCGCCCTGCTGATCGGGGTCACGCTGGTGGCCCTGATGATGACCGGGGCGGCCACCGCACGCCAGGCATTCGATGACGCTCTCGTGGAAACGTACCCGGTGGACATGGCTGTCACCGCGGACAACCTGACCGCCGCCCAGCGTGACGCAGTGGCGGGAATCGACGGCGTTGCGGCTGCGGCGCTGCTGCCGGCCGCGGGGCATGTGGGGCGGCAGGGCGCGGAGAACCCCGTCTACGCTGTGGACACAGCGGAGGCCGGCCTGGTGCTCCGCGACACCACCCTGGTCCTGGAGCCCGGGCGGATCTACCTGCCCGAGGGTTCCCGGGCGGGACGCGTCGACGTTACCGGGGCAACGGGAACGGTCACCTTGGAGGCTGTGGTCCTGCGGACCCGCAACATTCCGGCACTGGTCTCCGCCGAGACCGCGCAGCAGTCCGGCTTGTTGAGCGGGGGCGGTGCCGGCAGCGCCGTCTGGGTGCGCCTTGCGGACGCACCCGGCGGCGGGCAGCTGTCCGGGGACCGTATCAAGGACATCCAGGCAGCCGTTGCCTCGGCCACCGGAGTGTCCGCCGGGGCGGTCAGCGGTGCCGCGATAGAGCGGGTCACTTTCAACGAGGTTATCGACGTGCTGCTGCTGGTGGTCACGGGCCTGTTGGGCGTTGCGGTGCTGATCGCGCTGATCGGGGTAGCCAACACCCTGTCCCTGTCCGTCCTGGAACGGACCCGGGAGAACTCCCTGCTCAGGGCGCTTGGCCTGACCAAGAAGCAACTTCGGGCGATGCTCGCCGTGGAGGCCGCCCTGGTGTCCGGTGTCGCGGCCCTGCTCGGCTCTGTACTGGGGACCCTGTACGGGTGGCTGGGCGCCAGGTCGGCGCTCGGCAGCCTGGCCGCGGTCACGCCCGCGGTGCCGTGGCTGCAGCTACTGGGGGTGGTTGCGGCAGCCGTCGTCGCCGGCCTGCTCGCGTCGGTCATTCCTGCCCGGCGGGCGGCACGGCTCTCACCCGTCCAGGGGCTCGCCGCCGCGTAGGGGCGGCGCCCAAGCGGCCGGGCCGGTCCGTTGAGCCCCGCCCGGGCGTGAGACAAAAAAGGGCCAGGTGCCGCGGACAGCCGCGGCACTTGGCCCTTCGTGTTCGCCGCAGCTCACGCCTGGGCAGGTTCCTCGAATTTCGGGAAGACAGGCGTCGGAGCCGGCAGTGCCGTGCCGGACACGATGGGGGTGGCGATCGCCGTGAACTGCCGGGCCTCCCCCTCGGGCTGGCCGAGGCTGTCCAGGATGGCGCCGGCCGCCGTCGGCATCACCGGCTGGGCCAGGATGGCGACGTTGCGCAGCACCTCGAGGGTGACGTAGAGGACCGTGTTCATCCGTTCGACGTCGGTCTTCCGCAGCACCCACGGAGCCTGCTCGGCGAAGTAGGCATTGGTGTCACCCAGGACATTCCAGATGGCCTCCAGCGCGCGGCTGAATTCCTGCTTCTCGAACGCGGCGCGGGCGGTCTCCAGCAGGCCGCGGGCCTGTCCCAGCAGGGCGTTGTCCTCGGCGCTGAAGGCGGCCGGGACGGGGACCTTGCCCTCGCAGTTCTTGGCGACCATGGACAGGGACCGCTGGGCGAGGTTGCCGAAGTTGTTGGCCAGGTCCGCGTTCATGCGGCCGACGATCGCCTCGTGGTTGTAGTTGCCGTCGGCGCCGAACGGGACTTCCCGGAGGAAGAAGTACCGCACCTGGTCCAGGCCGTACTGAGCGACGAAGTCCGCCGGCGCCACCACATTGCCGAGCGACTTGGACATTTTGACGCCGTTGTTGTGCAGGAAGCCGTGAATCATGATGCGCTTGGGCAGCTCCAGCCCGGCGGACATCAGGAAGGCGGGCCAGTAGATGGCGTGGAACCGGGAGATGTCCTTGCCGATCACGTGCACGTCGGCCGGCCAGTACTTCCTGAAGGATTCGGAGTCGAGATCGGGGTAGCCGACGCCGGTGAGGTAGTTGGTGAGCGCGTCCACCCACACGTACATGACGTGCCCGTCGCTGCCCGGGACGGGGACGCCCCAGTCGAAGGTGGTCCGGCTGATGGAGAGGTCCTCCAGGCCGCGCTTGACGAAGCTGATGACCTCGTTGAAGCGGGACTGCGGCGCCCCGAACTCGGGGTGTGCCTCGTACAGGGCCAGCAGCTTGTCCTGGTAGGCCGAGAGCCGGAAGAAGTAGCTCTCCTCGGCGGTCCAGGTGACCGGCGTGTCCGTCTCCCGCGAGTAGCGGAGGCCGTCATCCTTGACCACGGTCTCGTCTTCGCCGTAGTAGGCCTCGTCGCGGACCGAATACCAGCCCTCGTAGTTGGACAGGTAAATGTCCCCGTTCGCTTCCATCTTCTTCCAGATGGCCTGCGACGCGGCGTAGTGGTCGGCGTCCGTGGTCCGGATGAAGCGGTCGTAGGAGATGCCCAAGGCAGCGTGCGCGGCCTGGTAGATTTCCGCGTTCCGGTCGACCAGTTCCTTGGGCGAAATGCCTTCCTTCTCGGCCGTCTGGGCGATCTTCATCCCGTGCTCGTCGGTCCCGGTGAGGAAGAAGACGTCGTAGCCGTCCAGCCGCTTGAACCGTGCCATCGCATCGGTGGCGATGTATTCGTAGGCGTGGCCGATGTGCGGTACGCCGTTCGGGTAGGTGATGGCGGTGGTGATGTAGAACGGGGGCTTTTCGGAAGACGTCACGGGTTAAACCTAAATCAGTTCGGTGAGGGTATCGCTCTGGCGGACAAGTTCGTGGTCATGTGAAGCGACCAGCACGGCGATGCCGTCCGAGGTGGTGTCCTTGAGGATGCTGATGATGCGGTTGGCCGAGGCCCGGTCCAGGCTGGCGGTCGGTTCGTCCACCACGAGCACGCGGGTGCCCAAGATCAGCGCACGGGCGATCGCCACGCGCTGGCGTTCACCGCCGGAGAGCTGGGCGGGGCGGTGGCGCATGCGCCGGCCCAGGCCCACCAGGTCCAAGAGGTCCTTGGCCATGTCGCGGCGCTGTTCGACCTCTCCGTCGGGGACGGCCGGCAGCAGGACGTTCTCCAGCGCGCTCATGCCGTCGATCAGGGCGCCGCCCTGGTCCACGTAGCCGATCAGCGCGCGGCGGCGGTCGGCGATCTCGTCGTCGCCCATGGTCTCCAGCGAGTCACCCTCCCAGAAGACCCGGCCCGACGTCGGCAGGGTCAGGCCCGCGCCGACGGTGAGGATGCTGGTCTTGCCGGAGCCGGAGCGGCCGGCGACGCAGTGCATCTCGCCGGCGTGCAGCGTCATGTTGAAGTCATCCACGACGTTGACGGCCTCGGCGCCGTTCTTGCCGCCGCCGTAGTGGATGGTGATGTTGCTCAGCTCCAGCGGCGTGGCGTGGTCCGTCGGCCGCACGATCGTGTTGGCGCGGGTCTTCTGCGCCGCCGCACGGCGGGTGCTGGTGGTCATCCGGTCGTGTGCTTCCCGGTCAAGGTTCAGCTCGTTGGTCATTGGACTACTTTCGTTGCAATCGGGATCCAGCAGAGGACCGCGACCAGGCCGGCGACGGCGGCCCAGAGTGCGGCGTAGGGGGCGAGGATGAGGCCCACGCCCAGGGCACCGAGGACGCCCAGGGGCAGGGCGATGGTTCCCACCATGGCATTTTCGAAGAAGCGGACCTGGCCCAGCATGTCCGGGTTCCAGCCCATCGCCTGCAGCGTGCCCAGGTACTGGCGCTTGGCGGCGAGCTCGAACCGGCCGGTGACCATGGTCAGCAGCAGGCCCACGGCAACCCCGGAGATGCCCAGGATGATGCTGGGCAGGGCGATGCTGGCGGCGGCCATGCCGCTGAGGGCGCTGGCGCCGGCAGCGCGCGGGATGTCGATCAGCAGGGCGGCGAGGCCGCCCACCGCGGCGCCGAAGACGCCGACGGCGATCGCCAGGGAGCCGGTGTTGAACTTGTTGGTGCTCAGCTGCCGGCTGGCGAAGGTCAGCGGGGAGTCGACCGGGATGAGCCGCTCGTCATGCTGCGGTTCCTGGTCGATCACCTCGCGGTGGCGCAGCTGCTGGGCCGCGAAGAAGGCCGCGGCGCAGTAGAGCACCAGGACCGAGGCGGAGACGATCGCGGTGGCCGGGTTCCAGCTGACCAGGCTCAGGATGATCCCGGCGGCGGCCAGCGCCGCGGCGCCGACGCCGAACTCGGCGAGCACCCAGGTGCGGATCCGGCGCTGGGTCCAGCCCATGGCGCGCAGGGTTCCGGCCTCGCGGCGGCGCTTGCGGACGTAGCTCACGGTGGAGGCGCCGGTCAGCAGGGCGGCCCCGCAGAGGGTCAGGAACAGCAAGGTGAGGTTGGTGCCCGAGAGCGAGCCGGACACGGCGTCGGCCGCGTTCTGCCGCACCCACGACTGCGTGACGGTGCCCAGCGGGGATTCCTTGCCGGCGTCGTCCTTGGAGTAGCCGGGCACGAAGATGCTGGCGTCCTCGCGGGCGGAGCCTGCCACCACGGTGGCCTCCAGGCCCATGTCCCGGATCTGGTTGGCGAGCTTCTCGACCTCGGGCTGCGCCTGCTTCCAGGTGCCGTCGACCTTGGCGCGGACCCGCACGGCGTCGATGACGGAGGCGTTCTTGTCGTAGCCGCGGGCGGCGGCCAGGCCATAGTAGTCGGTGATGGCGCCGGCGGACTGGCTAACCAGGCCCGTGGCGCTGAGCGAGGGCTTCAGGGCGGTGGGGGTGGTGTCCTTGCCGGAGCCGTCCTTGGTCAGGGTCATCGGCGTCGGGTCGTAGCCGCCCAGCGGGAGGCGGTTGACGTCGCCGGCGGCCTCCTGGACCTTGGCCGGATCAAAGGTGCCGTAGACCATAGGCAGCGGCGTGGCCGGCTTCTTGCCCGTCTGCAGGTTCTCCCGGTAGGAGCGCTCGTCCACCGGGGTGCGCTGGGTCTGGTCGACGGCGGCGCCGTTGGCGCCCTTCTCGGGGAGCCGGTTCACGGTGACCCATTCACCGGGGACGGCTGACTTTTCGACGGCGCCGTTGCCGGCGGTCTGGCCGTCCTTGTACTTGGGCGCGGTGGCGAAGTCGGTGCTCCAGATGGCGGGGTTGTAGAGGCCCTGGCCGAAGCCGCCGGTGTCCCCCATCAGCGAGCTGAGGTCCTTGGAGCCGGGCCAGGCCAGGTCGAAAGGGGCCTTCGAGACGAACGGAAGGTAGTCCTTGTCCAGCGACCGGGTCACGGTGCCGACGTCCTTGGTGACGTTGCCGGCGTTGTCGATTTCCTCGATCTTGACCGAGTACTTCAGGTCCAGGGAGGTGCCGGAGCGGACGATCAGCGGGATTGCCTGCGAGTCGGCGGTGAGCTGGCCGGCGTTCTTGGCCTGCTGGTACTGGGTCATCAGCGGCGCCCAGTACTTGAGCTTCACGCCCAGGAAGTCGGGGCCTTCCTTGAGCTGGTCCATGGTGATGCCGCTGGTGAAGAGGCTCTCGAAGTGGCGGCCGATCGCGCCGGCGTCGCGGGCGTCGGCGGGCGGGGCCTTCTCCAGGGGTGCCAGGAAGTCGCCGGCACCGCCCAGCAGGGCGCGCTCGGCGACGGGGTCGACGGCGACCACGGACTCGGTGACCTGCGGCGCCAGGGGCAGCGCCACGGAGAGGTTGAAGAGGGTGTGCTCGGAGCCGCCAGCCGGGGCCGGGAACTTGATGCCGGTCTCCCCCGCCGGACCCGCGATGCGGACGTTCTTGCCGCCGGCGACCTGTTCCTCGACCAGCTTGCCCTTGCCGAGGGTGCCCTCGGCGGTGGTCTTGAACAGCGTCTGCTCGCTGGAGCCGTTGGAGCTGACGGCACTGGCGGTCAGGCGGTACTTCTTCGGGGTGTCACTCAGGACGGACTGCGCGGCTGGCCACTTGGAGGGGTCCGTGGCGGTGGGGTCGCCGGCGGTGCCGGCCAGGCCGGCGTTGTAGCCCAGGTAGTCGGTGGCGTCGAGGCGGGGTGCTTCCAGGTTCTGCGAGACGCGCGAGACCAGGCTGATCGGCGCGGCGACGGAGGTGCCGGAGAGCTTCCGGATGGCGTCGAGCTGGTCGAAGCCGATGCCGCCCTGGCCGGTGGCGATGTCCGGCTGCATCAGTGCCCCGGACGAGCTGGCCTTGGCCTGGACCAGGATGTCGTAGAGGCCGCGCGAGTTCTGGTCGACGGTGCGGTTGAGCGCCGCCTGGGACTGTCCCTGCACGAGGACGGACAGGCACATGGCGACGATCAAAATGGACGCGGTCAGCAAAAGCACTCTGCTTCTGATGAACCTTTGGACGGCGTTCATTGGGCTCCTGAAAGCTGGATTGCGTGCACACGCCGCTGTTCGTGGTCCGCGGGTTCTCGGCGCGGATGAGAAGGCTTCCCCTGCCGGGCGTGCAAAAGTAAAGGCCGGTCTGCCGGCCACATCCTGGAATCGGACGTAGCTATTGTACGCAGACCGGCCGGTGGTTCCCGGACGCCTGCGGCGGACGCGCCGCCGCAGGCAAACCGGTAAGGGTGCTTAGTCCTCGAGGTCCACTTCGCGCACCATCTCGGCGCCGATGCCGGCCTTGATGGCGTCGAGGACCTGCTGGGGCACGGAGCTGTCGATGGTCAGCAGGGCGAGCACCTGGCCGCCCTCGGCCTGCCGGGCCACCTGCATGCCGGCGATGTTGATGTTGTTCATGCCGAGGATGTGGCCGATGGTGCCGATCACGCCGGGGCGGTCCGAGTAGGCGACCACCACGAGGTGCTCGCTGATCGGGATTTCGACCTCGAAGCCGTTGATGCCGACCAGCTTCTCGATCTGCTTGGGCCCGGTCAGGGTGCCGGCCACGGAGATCTGGCTGCCGTCGCTGAGCGCCCCGCGCAGGGTCAGGACGTTGCGGTAGGACTCGGTGTCCGGGGTGGTGATCAGCCGGACGTTGATGCCGCGCTGCTCGGCGATCACCGGGGCGTTGACGTAGGAGACCTGCTCGGTGACGACGTCGGCGAAGATGCCCTTGAGCGCGGCGAGTTCGAGGACCTTGACGTCCAGTTCGGAGATCTCGCCGGCGACCTCCACGTCGAACTGGGTCAGCGACGCGTGGGTCATGGCGGTGAAGATCCGGCCGAGCTTCTCGATCAGCGGGATGCCCGGGCGCACGTCGGGGGCGATCACGCCGCCGGCGACGTTCACGGCATCCGGGACCAGCTCGCCGGCCAGGGCCTGGCGGACGGACCGGGCCACCGAGACGCCGGCCTTCTCCTGGGCCTCGTCGGTGGAGGCGCCCAGGTGCGGGGTGACCACCACGTTGTCGAGCTTGAAGAAGGGCAGGTCGGTGCTTGGCTCCTTGACGAACACGTCGACACCGGCGCCGGCGATCTCGCCGGACTCCAGCGCGGTGTAGAGGGCTTCCTCATCCACCAAGCCGCCGCGGGCGACGTTGACGACGTGCGCGGTGGGCTTCATCTTCCGGAACGCGTCGGCGCCGAGCATGCCGACCGTTTCCGGCGTCTTGGGCATGTGGATGGTGATGAAGTCGGACTGGGCCAGCAGCTCGTCCAGGGTCACCAGCTGCACACCGAGCTGGGCGGCCCGGGCGGAGGTGATGTAGGGGTCATAGGCGAGGATCTTGGTGTCGAAGCCCTTCAGCCGGGCCGCGACCAGGGCGCCGATGCGGCCGAGGCCGATGATGCCGATCTTCTTCTCGAACAGTTCGGTACCGGTGTACTTGGAGCGCTTCCACTCGCCGTCCTTGAGCGCCGCGGAGGCCTGCGGGATGTGCCGGGCCAGGCTCAGGATGTGGCCGACGGTCAGTTCCGCGGCGGAGACGATGTTTGACGTCGGGGCGTTGACCACCATGACGCCGGCCTGGGTGGCGGCCTTGATGTCCACATTGTCGAGTCCGACGCCGGCGCGGGCGATGACCTTGAGGTTCTTTGCCGCGGCGATGGCCTCGGCGTCGACCTGGGTGGCCGAGCGGATCAGGATCGCGTCCACGTCGGCGATCGCCGAGAGCAGCTGGGAACGGTCGGCGCCGTCGGTCTGGCGGATCTCGAAGTCCGGGCCGAGGGCCTCGACTGTGGCGGGCGAAAGTTCCTCGGCGAGGAGTACGACAGGTTTGGTGCTTGTCACCGGTGACCTCTTTAGCTCTCTTGTATTCAGGTGGGGATTTTGGTGAATCGATGGTGCGGGTAAACAGATGGTGCAGGTAAACACAGGGAAAGCCGGACCCCCGTTGCGGGTGTCCGGCTCCCCCTGCCGGTCAGTTCCCTAGCGGGCGACTGATCCTTCGGTGTAGTCGTCTTCGTTCTTGATCCAGGAGAAGAGCTTGCGCAGTTCCCGGCCGGTGGCCTCGATCGGGTGGTCCTCACCCTTCTTGCGAAGTTCCTTGAACTCCGGTGCGCCGGCGTCTTGGTCATCGATGAACCGCTTGGCGAAGGTGCCGTCCTGGATGTCCTTGAGGACGGCCTTCATGTTCTCCTTCACCTCGGGGGTGATGACCCGCGGGCCGGAGACGTAGTCGCCGTACTCGGCGGTGTCGGAGACGCTCCAGCGCTGCTTGGCGATGCCGCCCTCGACCATCAGGTCGACGATCAGCTTGAGCTCGTGCAGCACCTCGAAGTAGGCGACCTCGGGCTTGTAGCCGGCCTCGGTCAGGGTCTCGAAGCCGTACATGATCAGCTGCGAGGCGCCGCCGCAGAGGACCGCCTGCTCGCCGAAGAGGTCGGTTTCGGTCTCTTCGGTGAAGGTGGTCTCGATGACGCCGGCGCGGGTGCCGCCGATGGCCTTGGCGTAGGACAGGGCCAGTTCCTTGGCCTTGCCGGACGGGTTCTGCTCGACGGCGATCAGGTCCGGCACGCCGCGGCCGGCCTCGAATTCGCGGCGGACGATGTGGCCCGGGCCCTTCGGGGCGACCAGGGCGACGTCGACATCGGCCGGCGGCTGGATGTAGCCGTAGCGGATGTTGAAGCCGTGGCCGAAGAACAGGGCGTCACCGGCCTGCAGGTTCGGGGCGATGTCCTCGGCGTAGACGTGGCGCTGGACCTGGTCCGGGGTGAGGACCATGATCAGGTCGGCCTCGGCGACGGCGTCGGCGACGTTGAGGACACGCAGGCCTTCCGCCTCGGCCTTCGCGCGGGACTTCGAGCCTTCCTTGAGTCCGACGCGGACGTCAACACCGGAATCGCGCAGGCTGAGGGCGTGGGCGTGGCCCTGGGATCCGTAACCGATCACGGCGACGGTGCGGCCCTGGATGATCGACAGGTCGGCGTCGTCGTCGTAAAACATTTCAGTCACTGGGGTGTCTCCTTATTAATGGATTCGTGGGGTGTTGTCTGTGAATTCGTGTGGCGCTGTGCTGCAGGTGCGGCGCGGCCTACGCGGAGCGCAGGGCCCGGTCGCTCATCGAGCGGGACCCGCGGCCGACGGCCAGGGTGCCGGACTGCACGATTTCGCGGATGCCAAAGGGCTCCAGCACCGAGAGCAGTGCCGTGAGCTTGTCGGGGTGGCCGGTGGCCTCGATGACGACCGACTCTGTGGAGACGTCGACCACCGATGCGCGGAAGAGGTCGGCTGCCTGGGTTACCTGCAGCCGGGTTGCGGCGTCCGCCCGTACCTTGACCAGGATGTGGTCGCGCTGTACGGAAGATTCTGGGGTGAGCTCGACGATCTTGATCACGTTGACCAGCTTATTCAGCTGCTTCGTGACCTGCTCGATCAGCTCGCCGTCGGCGTCGACGACGACGGTCATCCGGGAGATGCCGGCGACCTCGGTCGGGCCGACGGCCAGGGAGTTGATGTTGAAGGCGCGCCGGGCGAAGAGGCTGGCCACGCGGGTCAGCACGCCGGGCTTGTCCTCGACCAGGACGGAGAGTGTGTGGCGGGTCATGGTCAGTCCTCTTCTTCCCAGTCCGGGGTCATGTTCCGGGCGACCTGGATCTGGTCGTTGCTCACTCCGGCGGGCACCATCGGCCAGACCATGGAGTTGGGGCTGACGACGAAGTCGATCACCACGGGACGGTCGTTGATTTCCAGGGCCTTCTGGATGGTCGCGTCGATATCCTCGTCGCGTTCGCAGCGCAGGGCCGCGCAGCCGTAGGCGTCGGCGAGCTTGACGAAGTCCGGGATGCGGACGGTGTCGTGGCCGGTGTTGAGATCCGTGTTGGAGTAACGGCCCTCGTAGAACAGGGTCTGCCACTGGCGGACCATGCCCAGGGAGGAGTTGTTGATGACGGCGACCTTGATGGGGATGTTGTTGATCGCGCAGGTGGCCAGTTCCTGGTTGGTCATCTGGAAGCAGCCGTCGCCGTCGATCGCCCAGACCACGCGGTCCGGGTTGCCCACCTTGGCGCCCATCGCCGCGGGCACGGCGTAGCCCATGGTGCCGGCGCCGCCGGAGTTCAGCCAGGCGTGCGGGCGCTCGTACTTGATGAACTGCGAGGCCCACATCTGGTGCTGGCCCACGCCGGCCACGTAGACGCCTTCGGGGCCGGTCAGGGCACCGATCCGCTCGATGACCCGCTGCGGAGCGGTCAGGCCGTCCTCGGGTTCGGTCCAGCCGAGCGGGTAGGTCTCCTTGAGGTTGTTCAGGAAGGCCCACCAGTTGGCCAGGTCCGGGGTGCCGGAGGCCTCGAACTGCAGACGCAGGGCTTCGCTCAGTTCGGGGATGATCTCCTTGACCGAACCCACGATCGGCACGTCCGCGGTGCGGTTCTTGGAGATTTCCGCGGGGTCGATGTCCGCGTGGATCACCTTTGCATTGGGGGCAAAGGAGGAGAGGATGCCGGTGACCCGGTCATCGAAGCGGGCGCCGAGGGTGATCAGCAGGTCCGACTGCTGCAGCGCGGTGACGGCCGAGACCGTGCCGTGCATGCCGGGCATGCCGACGTGCTGCGGGTGGGAGTCGGGGAAAACGCCGCGGGCCATCAGGGTGGTGACCACGGGGGCGCCGGAAAGCTCGGCCAGTTCCCGCAGCTCCGCGGAGGCGTGGGCCTTGACCACACCGCCGCCGACGTACAGGACCGGCTTCTTGGCTGCCGCGATCAGGCGTGCCGCCTCCCGGACCTGCTTGCTGTGGCCGCGGAGCACCGGGCGGTAGCCGGGCAGGTCGATCTTCGGCGGCCAGGAGAAGGTCATCTCGGACTGCTGGGCGTCCTTGGCCACGTCCACTAGGACCGGGCCGGGGCGGCCGGTCGAGGCGAGGTGGAACGCCTCCGCCATCACGTGCGGAATGTCGTTGGCGTCGGTGACCAGGAACGAGTGCTTGGTGATCGGCATGGTGATGCCGACAATGTCGGCTTCCTGGAAGGCATCGGTGCCGATGACTCCGCTGGAGACCTGGCCGGTGATGGCCACCATCGGCACGGAGTCCATGTGGGCATCCATGATGGCGGTAACGAGGTTGGTGGCACCGGGGCCGGAGGTGGCGATGCAGACGCCCACCCGTCCGGTAACCATGGCATAGCCTTGCGCGGCGTGGCCGGCTCCCTGTTCGTGACGGACCAGGACGTGATTCATCCTGGAGGCCATCAAAGGGTCATAGGTGGGCAGGATCGCGCCACCGGGCAAACCGAAAATGTCCTCGACGCCGAGTTCTTCGAGTGCGCGGACGATTGCTTGCGAGCCGGTCATCACCGTCGGGGGTACGACGTTGTTCGGCCCAAGGACGGGAGAGGCAGCAGCATGCTCGACGACGGCGGTGTCGGCCGGTCGTTCGACGCGTTCCGGAGCTTTGTGCGCTCCAGCGGACTTCGTAGCCATCAGCGAGGGGCTGATCGGCGATCCTTTGCTCATCGGACTCTTCCTTAGGTGGATCTTCGGGTGGATCTACAGTGATCGTGTGGTGCTGGCGGTGCGGGTGGAGCGGAAATAAAAAAACCCCTCAGCCTGCCGGCTCTTCGAGGGGTTTGCGCGTGACGGTTCGTTACCAGTGGAGGCTATGAGGCCACGCGCTTGGTAAGGACGACGGATACACCTGCAGCAATGCCGGCGGTAACGATTGCGGTCATGCGTTCAGTTTTCCCTCTGAGCGAGACGGGTGTCAACGAGGCCGACGCCTGTCTCACTATTTGGACACCATTGTCCACCTGCTGAACGGGGTCGCGGCGTCGCGCCGCGGCCCAAAAGAGGTGCTAGCCGCAATAGGCGCCGGTGGAGGCGCTGTGGACGAGCTTGGCGTACTTGGCGAGCACGCCCTTGGTGTAGCGGGCCGGGAGCGGCTGCCAGCCTTCCTTGCGGGCTTCCAGCTCGGCGGGCTCGACCAGCAGGTCGAAGGAGCGGGCGGCGATGTCGACGCGGATCCGGTCGCCGTCCTTGACGAAGGCGATTGGGCCGCCGTCGACCGCTTCGGGCGCCACGTGGCCGATGCAGAGGCCGGTGGTGCCGCCGGAGAAGCGTCCGTCGGTCAGCAGCAGGACGTCCTTGCCGAGGCCGGCGCCCTTGATGGCGCCGGTGATGGCGAGCATCTCGCGCATGCCCGGGCCGCCCTTGGGGCCCTCGTAGCGGATGACGACGACGTCGCCGGCCTTGATCTCACCCTTGTCCAGCGCGTCCAGGGCGCCCTGCTCGCGTTCGAAGACGCGGGCGGTGCCCTCGAAGACGTCGGCGTCGAAGCCGGCGCTCTTGACGACGGCGCCTTCCGGGGCCATCGAGCCGTGCAGGATGGTGATGCCGCCGGTCTTGTGGATCGGGTTGTCCAGGGCGCGGAGGATCTTGCCGTCGACGTCCGGCGGGTTGATAGCGTCCAGGTTCTCCGCGACGGTCTTGCCGGTCACGGTGAGGCAGTCGCCGTGCAGCAGGCCGGCGTCGAGCAGCGCCTTCATGATCACGGGCACGCCCCCGATCCTGTCGACGTCGGTCATGACGTAGCGGCCGAAGGGCTTGAGGTCGCCCAGGTGCGGGATCTTGTCGCCGATGCGGTTGAAGTCGTCCAGGGTCAGCTCGACCTCGGCCTCGCGGGCGATCGCGAGCAGGTGCAGGACCGCGTTGGTGGAACCGCCGAAGGCCATAGTGACGGCGATGGCGTTCTCGAAGGCCTTCTTGGTCATGATGTCGCGGGCCGTGATGCCGAGGCGGAGCAGGTTCACCACGGCCTCGCCGGACTTGCGCGCGAAGTCGTCGCGGCGGCGGTCGGCCGAGGGCGGGGCGGCGGAACCGGGGAGGGACATGCCCAGGGCCTCGCCGATGCAGGCCATGGTGTTGGCGGTGTACATGCCGCCGCAGGCACCTTCGCCCGGGCAGATGGCCTTTTCGATGCGCGTCAGGTCCTCCATGCTCATCTTGCCGGCGGCGCAGGCGCCCACGGCTTCGAAGGCATCGATGAGGGTGACTTCCTTTTCCGAGCCGTCCTCTAGCTTGACCCAGCCGGGCATGATCGAGCCGGCGTAGAGGAAGACGCTGGCGAGGTCCAGGCGGGCCGCCGCCATCAGCATGCCGGGGAGGGACTTGTCGCAGCCGGCCAGCAGGACGGAGCCGTCGATCCGCTCGGCCTGCATGACGGTTTCGACGGAGTCGGCGATGACTTCGCGGGAGACCAGGGAGAAGTGCATGCCCTCGTGGCCCATGGAGATGCCGTCCGAGACGGAAATGGTGCCGAACTGCATCGGGAAGCCGCCGCCGGCGTGGACGCCTTCCTTGGCGCCCTGGGCCAGCCGGTTCAGGGAGAGGTTGCAGGGGGTGATTTCGTTCCACGAACTGGCGACGCCCACCTGCGGCTTGGCGAAGTCGTCGTCGCCCATGCCGACGGCGCGGAACATGCCGCGGGCCGGGGCTGCGTGGATGCCATCGGTGACGACGCGGCTGCGGGGCTTGATGTCCGGTGTGGCTGCTGCTGCTTCGGTGTCCTGGCTCATGGCTCAAAGTCTATGGGTCCGGCGAGGATGCCAACGAGCCGCCCGGCCGGATAAAGCGGCAATTCCGGAATATTTCCGCCCCCACGGCGGACTCACGTCCTAGACTGCGGAAGCCGCCGCATGACCCGCAGGTTTTCCGTGATCTCCGCCACGCAGTTCCGGCGCCAACGCCACCGCCCGCGCCTCGGCCTGCAGCAGGGCGATCACTTCCTGGATGGTGGTGCGTGCCGCGGCCTCGGGGCGGGCCAGCACCACGATGCTGCGGCTCGCCTTCACGCCCCGGAGGGGGCGCAGCACGAAGCCGCGGCCCTGGTTCTTCAGGGCCGTGTAGCGCGGCAGCAGGCTGAGCCCGTGCCCGGCACTGACCAGGGCCTCGAGGACGCGCAAATCCGGGTAGAGCTGGGCCCGCAGCGCCGGGGAGTCTGCCTGCATCTCGATCTGGCGCAGCACGGTATCGAAGGGGAAGCCGTCCGGCACGCCCATCCACGGGCAGCCGATGACGTCCTGGGCACTGAGGCTGGCCTTGGCCGCGAGCGGATGCCCCGCGGGAACCGCAACGTCCAGCGGCTCGTCGAGGAGCGGGACCACCTCCAGGCCCTGCCGGGCGAAGACCTCGGGGCCGTCCACGCTGTGCGCCAGGACGACGTCGTAGTCGGCGGCCAGGGCGGCGAAGCCGGCGACGCCGGGGTCCTCGAAATGGGCCTCGAAGCGCAGCCCGTCGATCTCGCGGACCCGATGCAGCAGGCCGGGCAGGAACATTTCCGCGGCGCTGGGGAAGAACGCCGCGCTCACCCGTGTCTGCCAGCCGCGGCGGTAGGTGTCGATGGTGGCCTCGGCCCGGGCCATGGCGGTAGACACTTCGGCCGCGGCGCCGGCCATCGCCAGGCCGGCCTCGGTCAGGCGGACGCCCCGCCCGGACTTCTCGACCAGCACCACCCCGAGTTCCTCCTGCAGCGTTTTCAGCTGCTGGGAGACGGCAGACGGGGTGACCTGCATGGCCTCCGCGGTGGCCCCGACGGTGCCGCGGTCCGCCAGTTCGCGGAGGATCCGCAGCCTCTTGAAGTCCATGAGCCGAGGCTACACGGGCCGTCCGGGCGTTGCTGGACACCCGCGAGGGCCGGACGTAACGTCAAGCACACGGCAACCCTGCCGCCCGACCCGAAGGATCCGGCCATGGATTGGATTATCTGGCTCATTGTCATCGTGCTGATCGTCGCGGTGGTGTGGACGCTCCTGAACCGCAACAGCCGACGGACCGGCGGCACCCAGGCTTCCGGCACGCAGTCCGCCGGTGCACCGGCCGCCGGCAGCACGCCGCGGGCAGCCGAGCGGGAGCCCGTTGCTCCGGCAGCCGCGGCGCCTGTCCCCGAGCCCGCGCCGGCCGCCAAGCCCGCACCGTCCGCCAAGCCCGCACCGTCCGCAGCACCGGCCGCCGCCTCAGAACCCACCGCCGCACCTGAGCCCGCTACCCAGACAGCCCCTGCTGAGGCTGCCCCCGCGGAAGCCCAAGCCGCGCCGGTGCACCACCCGGAGTACACCGGACCGCACGCGCCCACTCTCCCAGGGGCGGAGTCCGCGGCGGCCGAGGCCGCAGAAGCGGAGACCCTGCAGGCGGCGGCATCCTCCGCCGCGGTCGAGGGCTCGGCCAGCCACTCCGCTCCCCCGGCCCAGGAGCAGGTGCACGAATCGGCGACCGAACCCGCTCACGAACCGGCGCCTGCTCCCAGCCACGAGCCGATGCCGGAACCGATGCCCGAACCGGAGCCCGCCGGCCACCTTGCCGCCGAGCAGCCTTACGGCGTCGGCTCGGCCGCACCGGCCGCCGACGGCAGCGGCCCGGCCGACTTCACCGTCAAGGGTGACGCGGAAACCATGACCTACTTCGAGGAGACCAGCCAGGGCTACGAGGAGACCCGGGCCGGGGTGTGGTTCGAGTCGGCCGCGCACGCAGAGGCGGCCGGTTTCCGCCCGCCCCGCCGCGTCAGGCTCTGACGCTTCCGGACTGTGACTCACTTCACACTTTGCAACGCCGGCCCGCCGCCCCTCCCGGCATCCGTTCAGGGCAGGGCGGGCGGGCCCCCGAGGCCCGGAAATCCGCGGAATTGCGGGGTTGCCGCGCGTCGTCCCGCCCGCCTGGACAACCTCCCGGGCCCCGATTTCGCACTCCGGCAAATCTCGTGTAGAGTTTCATGTCGTTGCGGAGAACACCGCGGGAAATAAACAGCCCGGGGGAACGAAAACAACAGCTGCACCTCTAGCTCAACTGGCAGAGCAATTGACTCTTAATCAATGGGTTCCGGGTTCGAGTCCCGGGGGGTGCACACGAAAAGAAGCCGCTCCAACACCGATGAAAGTCGGAGTTGGAGCGGCTTTTTTGTGTCTGCGCGGATTTCGGGCGGCAAGGTGGATTACCCGAAGGCAGGGAGCCGCTGCGGCGAGGGGGTTCCGGTCAGCGCAGCCGGAGGCGGCGGGCGCGCAGTCCCAGGGCAGCTGATGCCGAGACCAGGACGCCGCCGCCGGCCAGCAGAGCAGCCCCCAGCCCCATGGTGCCCCGCTCCCCCGGTTCCGGCGCGTCCGTGGCGCCTCCGCCCGACGGAGCGTCCGCCGGGAGGGTAGGGGCGGCGGGCTGCGGCGGAACGGAAGCGGAGGGCGCCCGGGAAGGGGACGCAGGGCTCGTGGGTGTGGCAGGCGCCGTCGTTGCCGGCGGCACACCGGAGGCGGCCGGGGCGGCCCGGTCCGCCGGGGAAACCGGTGCCGGGGCCACGGGAGCGGGAACGGCCGGGGCTGGTGCAGGGGCCACGGGGGCTGTGGTGGGGGCAGGCGCCGGGCTAACGGTGGCCGTGGGCCTGGGACTGGACGGTGCCGTCGGCTGGCAGGGCCCGAGGGGCAACACGATCACGGGTGCGCAGGTCTCGGCCTTCGCCGGTGCCGCGGAGATCGTGAGGGCCAGGACCGTGGCGGCCAGAGTCGCGGCAACGGCTCCCGGGGAGGGGCGGCGCGCACAGCGGTGATCGGTCATGGCAACCTCCGGCGCGGGCTCAGCCGCGGACGCGGAGCGCCGGGTGGAAGAGCAGGGGCAGGACCAACTGGACGGGATCTGCGCCCACGGGCTCGTCGAGCAGCTCATTGATCGAGGTCTGCCCTTCCAGCTCCGGCGGGTGCGACGTGTCCATGGCACACAACCCTATGCGAGGTCGACCGGCACCCCGGGGCGTGACACGCAGTTCGCGCCGTGCTCCCGGGGGCAGGACGGTGCCGGCCGGAAAGGACAGGCTAGGAGAGGGTGCCTGCGTCCGCCGACACCTTGGGTGCAGGGGCGTCGACAATGTCCTTCGCGTCCTCGGTGGAGGAGATGCGGTTTGCAAGTTCACGCACCACGGCCTGCAGCTCGTGGCGAAGGGTATCCGGGTCGATGGACGCGGCGGCGAGCACGGAGCGTTCCATGTCCGCGGCGGCGACGACGGCCTCCCGGCCGCGGTCGGTCAGCGTCACCACGTGGCTGCGCCGGTCAGAGACGCTGCGCTCACGGGAGATGTGGCCGTGCGCCTCGAGGCGGCTGAGGGTCTTGCCCATCGTCTGAGCCTGGACACGCACCAGCTGTGCCAGCTGCGCCTGGGTCATGGGGCCATGGACGGAGAGCACTTCCATCGCGATGACCCCCGCGTGGGTAAGGCCGATTGCTCCCAGCTTTTCATTCCAGGAGTGCTCAACCAGGCGTGCTGCCGTGGACAAAAGGCGGCCAGTGGGCCAGCGATCCAAATCGGGCATAGTAAGCAGTATACCGAATCCCTGATTCGTCGTCGGTTTAGGCGCTCACTAAGCTGGGGTTCCGTCCGTCACATCCGCTCTCCGGAGCGTCCCAGAACAGGAGCCCACCGTGGCAGAACGACTCATCCCCGGCGACAGCGCGCCCGATTTCAGCCTCCAGGATTCCACCGGCCGCACCGTGGGCCTCAAGGACTTCAAGGGCCGCAGCACCGTCGTCTACTTCTACCCGGCGGCCGCGACCCCGGGCTGCACCAAGCAGGCCTGCGATTTCAGGGACTCCCTCGCTTCGCTCTCCGCCGCCGGCTACGACGTCGTCGGCATCTCCCCCGACCCCGTCGCCAAACTCGCCACGTTCGCCGAGAATGAGGGCCTGACCTTCCCCCTGCTGTCAGATCCGGACCACAAGGTCGCCGAGGCTTACGCCGCCTGGGGCGAGAAGAAAAACTACGGCAAGACCTACGACGGGCTGATCCGCTCCACCGTGGTGGTGGGACCGGACGGCAAGGTGGCCCTGGCCCAGTACAACGTCCGCGCCACGGGCCACGTGGCCAAACTGCGGCGGGACCTCAAGCTCGATCTGTAGAATGGTCCCTGGCGTCCGACGCCGGATCCCCGGATCCGCCGACGACGGCGCCGCGCGCGAGTGGTGAAATTGGCAGACACGCAGGATTTAGGTTCCTGTGCCTTCGGGCGTGGGGGTTCAAGTCCCCCCTTGCGCACCTTGGAAAACCCCGGTCTCTGGCCGGGGTTTTCCCGTTTTTAAAATATTTCTGCAATCCCACCCATCCCCCCGGCCCCATCGCCCGAATCTTCAGTGAGACACCAACCAAGGGTCGGTGCCCGCCAGTCGAACAACAGCAGCACCGGAACAACCCTCCGTTGCACGCATTACCTCGGCACAACTAAGGAGATTCACAATGCAGACCATCAAGCGCACCACGCTCGCCGTTTCCGGCATCGCCGCCGTCGCCATGCTGAGCCTGACCGCCTGCGGCGGATCCACCACCGGCTCCTCCAGCTCGTCGGCCCCGGCTGCGGCCCCGTCCGCGTCGAGCATGGCAGCCTCCCCCTCCATGAGCGCCTCGCCGTCGATGAGCGCCTCTGCCGGCGCCATGGACCCGGCCGCCGACCTGGTCGGCTCCGGCTGCGCCGCCTACGCCGCCCAGGTCCCCAGCGGTGCGGGCTCCGTGTCCGGCATGGCTCTCGACCCGGTAGCCACCGCGGCCTCCAACAACCCGATCCTCACCACGCTGACCGCCGCCGTCTCCGGCAAGCTCAACCCCAAGGTCAACCTGGTGGACACCCTGAACGGCAGCGAGTTCACCGTCTTCGCCCCGACCGATGACGCCTTCAAGAAGATCGACGCGGCCACGATCGACAAGCTCAAGACGGACGACGCCCTGCTGAGCAAGATCCTGACCTACCACGTTGTTCCGGGCAAGATCTCCCCGGACCAGATCGTGGGCACCCACAAGACGGTTGAGGGCGGCTCGGTCACCGTGACCGGCAGCAAGGACGCCCTGATGGTCGACGGCGCCAACGTCGTCTGCGGCGGTGTCAAGACCGCCAACGCCACCGTGTACATGGTCGACTCCGTGCTGATGCCGAAGTAACCACCACCAACCTCCCTTTCCGGGTCCGGCTTGACTCCCCGGACCCGACCGGAGAAAACGGAGGCCCGCACCATCGGTGCGGGCCTTCGCCGTGCCCGGGGCGTTCATGACGGCCGGGCCGGGGCCGCGCCGGAGTCTGCGGGAGTCTGCGGCACGGCACCGTCCACTAGAATGGGGCTCACTCCGCAGCCGGCGGCCCCATCGTTTCCCGAGGTGATTCTTCAGTGCCCAGCAGGACCGCGCCCATCAGAGGACCGCGCAGGATGCGCCGCCTCGTCGCAGGCCTGGGCGCGCTGCTGCTCCTGGCTCCCGTTGCTGCCTGCACGGGCGCGCCCGGGCCGGTGCCGTCGTCGTCGGCCGCCGCCGGCACCGGACCCACCGAAACCTTTACCTTCGGCACCGCGTCCCGCCCGCTGGGACTGGACCCGGCGCTGGTCTCAGACGTCGACTCGTACCGCATCACCCGGCAGATCCTCGAGGGCCTGGTGGGCGTTGACCAAAACAGCGGCAAGCCCACGCCGCTGCTGGCCACCGAGTGGAAGACCAGCGACGACGGCCGCACCTATACATTCAAGCTCCGCGACGGTGTGACCTTCCAGGACGGCACCCCCTTCGACGGTCCCGCGGTGTGCACGAACTTCAACCGCTGGTTCAACTTCTCCGAGGCGCTGCGGAAACAGGCCCCCGGGACCTCGTTCAAGGGCGTCTTCAAGGCCAACGCGGACCAGGCCTCGCTCTCCATCTACAAGGGCTGCACCCCGCTCGCGGGCGGCAACGTCGAGATCGACCTGACCCAGCCCTTCACCGGCTTCCTGCAGGCGCTGACCCTCCCCGCCTTCGCCATGTCCTCGCCGAAGGCCCTCGCGGCGCAGTCCGCGGACGTGCTGAACCAGACCCGGGACGGCCAGCCGGTCTCCGCCTACGCGCTCAAGCCGGTGGGAACCGGCCCGTACGTGTTCACGTCCTGGGACAACGACACCGTCACGCTTTCCAGCAACAAGAACTACTGGGGTGACAGGGGCCAGATCGCCACAATCAACTTCGTCACCTACGACCACCCGCAGACCCGGATGCAGGCGCTGCTGGACGGCAAGATCGACGCCTACGACTCCGTCACCGTGGGTAATTTCGACCAGCTGGTCAAGCGCGGCAAGCAGATCATCCAGCGCGACCCGTTCTCCGTCATGTACCTGGGCATGAACCAGGACATCCCCGCCCTGCAGGACCTCAAGGTGCGCCAGGCGATCGAGATGGCCCTGGACAAGGACACCCTGATCCGGAAGTTCTTCATCGACAACACGTCCTCGGCCTCCCAGTTCGTGCCGCCGAAGCTGAGCGGTTTCAACAACAACGCCCCGTCGCTGGGCCACGACCCGGCCAAGGCCAAGGAGCTGCTGGCCCAGTCCACGTACAAGGGCGAGGAGCTGAAGTTCTACTACCCGCTGAACGTCACCCGGCCGTACCTGCCGACGCCGGAGAAGGTCTACGCCGAGATCAGCCGAGAGCTGATCGCCGTCGGCCTGAACATCAAGCCCGTCCCGGTGGACTGGTCCGACGGCTACCTGCAAAAGGTCACCTCCCCCGGGGACCACGCCCTGCACCTGCTCGGCTGGAACGGTTCCTACGCGGACCCGGACAACTTCGTCGGCCCGCTCTTCGGCGAGAAGAACGGGGAGTTTGGCTACCAGGACCCGCAGGTGTTCTCGAAGATCGCCCGGGCCCGCGGCCTGCCGGACGGCAAGGACCGCACCGAGCAGTACCAGACCATCAACGCGCAGATCGCAGCGTCGGTGCCGGCCGTGCCGATCGCCTTCCCGATCTCCGCGCTGGCGCTCTCCGACCGGGTGGTGAAGTACCCGGCGTCGCCGGTGCTCAACGAAGTTTTCACGAAGGTGGTCCTCAAGTCTTGACGTGCCGGGCCAATTTCAGTTAGTGGGCGGTGCGGGGATATTCTGTGACAGCCAGAGCCGCTGCTACCGGAGACTGATGTGACTTTCATTTCCAAGACCCAACACGCCGACGTCGTCCTGATTGGCGGCGGCATCATGAGCGCCACGCTCGGTGCCTTCCTCAAGCAGCTCGAGCCGAACTGGACGATCTCGCTGTTCGAGCGGCTGGACCGCCCGGGCCTGGAAAGCTCCGATCCCTGGAACAACGCCGGTACCGGCCACGCCGCCCTCTGCGAACTGAACTACTCCCCCGCCGCCAAAGACGGCTCGGTGGATCCGTCCAAGGCGCTGCACATCAATGAGCAGTTCCAGCTCTCCCGCCAGTTCTGGTCCCACCTGGTCACCAACTCCCTGATCGGCTCCCCCAAGGGCTTCATCAACACCGTCCCGCACATGAGCTTCGTGGTGGGCGAGGAGAACACCAAGTTCCTGCGGACCCGTTACGAGGCGCTCAAGCCCAACCCGCTGTTCCGCTCCATGGAGTACTCCGAGGACCAGGCGCAGATCGCCAAGTGGGCGCCGCTGATCATCAAGGGCCGCGACCCGAAGCAGCGTGTGGCCGCGACCCGCGCCGCCGAAGGCACCGACGTCGACTTCGGCGCCCTGACGCGCGAGCTCACCGGCTACCTGGGCAACAACGGCGTGGAAATCAACTACGGCCACGACGTCACCGGCATCAGCCGCGCCGCCGACGGCGGCTGGGACCTGTCCCTGAAGCACCCGCGCTCCGGTGAGCGCGGCTCCATCCACGCCAAGTTCGTCTTCGTCGGCGCCGGCGGCGGGGCCCTGCACCTGCTGCAGGCCTCCGGCATCCCCGAGAGCAAGGGCTACGGCGGTTTCCCCGTCTCCGGCCAATTCTTCCGCTGCACCGACGAGTCCCTGGCCGCCCAGCACAGCGCCAAGGTCTACGGCCAGGCGTCCGTCGGTGCCCCGCCGATGTCCGTGCCGCACCTGGACACCCGCTACGTCAACGGCAAGCGCTCCCTGCTCTTCGGCCCGTACGCCGGCTTCTCCACCAACTTCCTGAAGAACGGCTCCTACCTGGACCTGCCGCTGTCCATCCGCCCCTCCAACATCATCCCGATGCTGGCCGTGGCCAAGGACAACATGGACCTCACGGCCTACCTGGTCAAGGAAGTCGCCAAGCGCCACGGCGCCAAGGTTGAGGCCCTGCGCGAGTACTACCCCGAGGCCAAGGACGGCGACTGGGAGCTCATCACCGCCGGCCAGCGCGTGCAGATCATCAAGAAGGACCCGAAGAAGGGCGGCGTGCTGCAGTTCGGCACCGAGGTCATCGCGGGCCGCGACGGCAGCATCGGCGCCCTGCTGGGTGCCTCCCCGGGTGCTTCCACCGCCGTGCCGATCATGATCGAACTGCTGCAGAAGGCCTTCCCGAAGGACTTCAAGGGCTGGCAGGGCAAGCTCAAGGAGATGATGCCGGGCTACGGCGTCAAGCTCAACGAGAACCCGGAGCTCGCCGCGCAGCTCGAGGCCGACACGGCCAAGGTCCTGCAGCTCGAAACGGTCCCGGCCTCCCGCTGAAACTCTGCCGGGTTGCGGCACGTTTAGTCCCTTGAGGCGTCCCGTCCGGTACGGCGTCCGTAGACCCCAGGAGTTCATGAATGTTCCGGCTGGCCAGGCTCTCGCTCGGAAACCGGGCGCTGATCGCGCTGATCACCGTCTTCGCCTCGGTCTTCGGGGTGATCACCATGACCTCACTGAAGCAGGAGCTCATCCCCTCGATCGAGTTCCCGCAGATCACGGTGATCACCTCTATGCCGGGCGCCTCGCCCGAGGTCGTGGACAAGCAAGTGAGCGGTCCGCTGGAGACCGCCCTGCGCGGCGTCGAGGGCCTGGAGTCGACGTCGTCCACCTCGCGCAACGGCGTTTCGCAGATCACCCTGGCGTTCACCTACGGCTCCAACCTGGACCGGGCCCGGAACCAGATCGACCGTGCCATCTCCAACGCCAAGCAGGCGCTGCCCAAGGATGTCCAGCCGCAGGCGATCGCCGGCAGCATCAGTGACTTCCCGATTGTGTACCTGGCGGTCTCCTCGGACAAGCCGCTCAGTGAGCTCAACACCGACCTCGCCCGGCTGAGCGTGCCCCGGCTGCAGAAGATCGACGGCGTCCGCGGCGCCGAGGTCACCGGTGGCGCCACCGAGCACATCCAGATCCAGCCGAAGCCCGAGGCGATGGCGGCCGCCGGCACCTCCATCCAGGCGATCAGCGACGCCCTGAAGAACAACGGCAGCCTGGTCCCGGCCGGCAGCATCCAGGACCAGGGCAAGACCCTCTCCCTGCAGATCGGCAGCCCGGTGGACTCCGTGGACGCCATCAAGGCCCTGCCGCTGGGCGGGGCGCGCAACGCCGCCACGATCGGCGGCGTCGCCGACGTCTCGATCGCCGAGGACGCCCGCACCTCCATCACCCGCACCAACGGCAAGGAGACCCTGGCGGTCTCCGTCACCAAGAAGCCCGAAGGCGACACCGTGGGCATCTCACACGCGGTCAAGGACGCCATCCCGCAGCTCGAGGCGGAACTGGGGTCCAACGCAAAGTTCACCCCTGTCTTCGACCAGGCGCCGTTCATCGAGAAGTCCATCAAGGACCTCACCACCGAGGGCCTGCTGGGCCTGGGCTTCGCCGTCGGCATCATCCTCTTGTTCCTGCTCTCGGTCCGCTCCACCCTGGTCACGGCCGTCTCGATTCCGCTCTCGCTCCTGATCACGTTCATCGGGCTGAAGGCCACCGGCTACTCGCTGAACATCCTGACCCTGGGCGCGCTGACCATCGCGATCGGCCGCGTGGTGGACGACTCGATCGTGGTGATCGAGAACATCAAGCGGCACCTCAGCTATGGCGAGGCGAAGATCACCGCGATCCTCACCTCGATCCGCGAGGTGGCCGGGGCGATCACGGCCTCGACGCTGACCACGGTGGCGGTGTTCCTGCCGATCGCGTTCGTGGCGGGCCTGGCCGGGGAGCTGTTCCGTCCCTTCGCGCTGACGGTCACGATCGCGCTGATCTCCTCGCTGCTGGTCTCCCTGACGATCGTGCCGGTACTGGCCTACTGGTTCCTGCGCAACCCCCGATCCCGAGACACAAGAGCACGGGACACAACAGCACGTGACGACGCCGTCGGGAACACCGACGCCGCCGAGGCGGCCGCGAAGGCGCACGACGCCGAGCGGCGCAGCCTGCTGCAGCGCGGCTACCTCCCGGTGCTCACCAAGACCCAGCGCCACCCCGTCATCACGCTCATCGCCTCCGTCCTGGTCCTGGGCGGCACCGTCGCCATGACCCCGCTGCTGGCCACCGACCTGCTGGGCAGCTCCGGCCAGAACAGCCTGACCGTGAGCCAGGCACTGCCCGCAGGCACCAGCCTGGACCAGGGCAACGCGGCCGCCGTCAAGGTCGAGGACGTGCTCCGCGGCATCGACGGGATCAAGAACGTCCAGGTCACCACGGGCAACGCCCAGACCGGTTTCTCCGCCCTGCAGTCCACCGGCGCCGCCAACTCCACCTTCACCGTGGTCACCGACGAAAAGGCGGACCAGAAGAAGCTGCAGGACACCGTTCGGACCCGGCTGGCCGCAATTTCCGACGCCGGCAAGATCACCGTCGGCTCCCAGCAGGGCGGCTTCGGGACGACGTCGACCGTGGACATCACGCTCAAGGCCGCCGGTTCTGCCGACCTTAAGGCCGCCAGCGACACGATGGTCAAGGCCATGGACGGCGTCCCCGGCTCCTCGGAGGTCAGCACCAACCTCGCCGCCAGCCAGCCCGTGGTCCAGGTCAAGGTGGACCGCGCCAAGGCCACCGCGGCCGGCCTGAACGAACAGCAGGTCGGCGCCGTCCTCGCCTCCACCATCAGCCCGATCCCGGCCGGCACGGTCCGGATCGGCACCAACGACTACCCGGTCCGGATCGGCGAGGGAACGAAGTTCAGCAGCATCGGCGCGGTCCGCGACCTGCAGCTGCCGACCGCGCGCGGACCCGTGCCGCTGTCCTCCATCGCCTCCGTGGAGCAGGCCGACGTGCCGGTCTCCATCACCGCCAGCAACGGGCAGCGGACCGCGCGCGTCTCCGTGACCCCCTCCGGCGGGAACCTCGGGGCCGTCAGCACCGAGGTGCAGGCCCGGCTGAAGACGGTCCAGCTGCCGCCGGGCGTCACCGCGGAAATCGGCGGCGCCACGACCCAGCAGGCCGAGTCCTTCGGACAGCTGGGCCTGGCCCTGCTGGCGGCGATCGCAATCGTGTACGTGATCATGGTGGCCACCTTCAAGTCGCTGGTGCAGCCGCTGATCCTCCTGGTGTCGATCCCGTTCGCGGCGACCGGTGCCATTGCCCTGCTGCTGATCACCAAGGTCCCGCTGGGCCTGCCGTCACTGATCGGCATGCTGATGCTGGTGGGCATTGTGGTGACCAACGCGATCGTGCTGATCGACCTGATTAACCAGTACCGTCAGCCACGCAACGGCGAACCCGGCATGAACGTCGCCGATGCCATCACCCACGGCGCCCGACAGCGTCTGCGCCCCATCCTGATGACGGCCCTGGCCACGGTCTTCGCCCTGACCCCGATGGCCCTCGGCCTGACCGGCGGCGGCGGGTTCATCTCCCAGCCGCTCGCCGTCGTCGTGATCGGCGGCCTGATCTCCTCCACCGCCCTGACCCTGATCCTGGTCCCCGTGCTGTACCGGCTGGTCGAGGGCCGGCGGGAGCGGAAGGCCCTGGAGCGCGTCGGGGGTGCCCCGGCGCGGGGACGCCACGCCCGGCCCGCGGCTCCCGCTGGCCGGAACGGGGACGTTGCAGAGGATGCAACCGCGACTGCCGATGACCCGGACGAGGCCCCGGCGCTCCGCAACTAGTCAGGTGCGGGCGCCGGCGGGGCCGACGGCAGCCTCCGGGGCCGGGTCCGAGAACGCCAGCCGGGGCACCAGGGCCAGGGCTGCCGCCGCGGCCAGGCCGGTGACGCCGCAGATCGCCCAGACCAGCAGGTAGCCGGCCAGCGGGGCCGCGGTCTGCCCCGCGTCGGCACCTCCGACCCCGGCGTCGGCCGCGGCGTGGCTGAGCAGGGCGATGCCGAACACCGCCGAGGCGAACGCTCCGCCGATGGTCTTGGTGGTGTTAGTCAGCCCGGTGGCCATGGCGGTCCGGTTCAACGGGGCCGCAGCCGCCGCGGCCGAGGGCAGCGCGGCCACCAGCGCGCCGGAGCCGACGCCGGCGATGGCCATATTCACGAGCGTCTCGGCCAGGCTGGAGTGCAGCGGCAGGAACAGCAGGTAGCCGATGCCCACCAGCGCCGCGGCCCCCACGAGGGTTAGGCGCGGGGTCAGCCGCCGGGTCACCAGCGGATACAGCAGGGCCCCGGCGAGCAGCGCCAGCACGTACACCCCGATGATGATCGAGACCTGGCCGGAGCGCAGCCCCAGCCCGTAGCCGTAGGTGCCAGGATCGGTTCGGGCGAAGGTGGACAGCGGGGCCTGGGCGCCGAGCACCGAGACGCCGAAGAGTCCAGCCGTGAGCTGCACTGGCCACATCGCCGGGGACCGGAGCATCCGGATGTCCACCAGCGGGTCCTCTTTGCGCAGCTCCACCCGCACGAACGGGACGAACACCGCGACGCCGGCGGCCAGCACCGCCCACACCCACCAGGCACCGGGACCGTTCAGCCGGACCAGAGTCAGGCCGGAGGTGACGAGCAGCAGGCCGACGGCGAGCAGCGCCAGGCCCTGGGTGTCCACCCGGCCCGCGGCGCGCCCGGCGGACTCCGGGACCCCGAAGCGGATCACGAACCAGCAGGCGGTGACGGCGAGCGCCGGCACGGTCAGCACCAGCGGCAGCTGACCGGCCAACGCCTCGGCGAGCGCACCGGAGGCGAGGGCGCCGGCGATCACGCCGAACTCCAGCGCCCCCACCAGCACGCCGGCCGCCCGGCGGGTGAGGGCGGCGCCGTCGGGCCGTCCGTGCACCCGGCTGAAGACCAGGGCGATCTCCAGCGGCAGCCAGACCACGTAGAACCCCTGCAGCGACCAGGCGGCGAGGAAGGTCCAGAAGTCCGGCGCGAAGGCCACTGCCCAGGACGCGGCGGCGGTGAGCGCGGTGGAAACCAGCAGGATCCGCCGGTGCCCGTAGAGGTCGCCCAGCTTCGCCAGCACCGGGACGGCGAGGGCGCTGACGGTCAGCTGCGCTGCCTCGAACCAGTTGACGTCCGCGTCGTGGATGCCGAGGTGGCGGGCGATGTCCGTGAGGATGGGCGTGTAGTACCCCTGCAGGATGCCGCTGGTGAGTTCCACCAGGCAGAGGAACGCGATGATCCGGCGCATGCGGGCCTTCCGTACGGGCTGGACCCGGGGCGGCCAGCAGATTGATTGCATCCTAGGTCCCGGTATGGCCGGCGGCGGCGAAGGTCCGGGAATACCTGCGCGTGGCGGCTGTTATACCGGTCGATAGATGCAAATGCATGTAAATCGGTTACACTGAGAGCAGGACCCCGGAAGCCTCCGGAACGGAAAGGATCATCATGCAGATCGGCGTATTCAGCGTCAGCGACATCACCACCGACCCCACCACGGGCCGGACCCCCACCGAGCACGAGCGCATCAAGGCCTCGGTGGCGATCGCCAAGAAGGTCGAGGAGATCGGCATGGATGTCTACGCCATCGGCGAGCACCACAACCGGCCGTTCTTCTCCTCCTCCCCCACCACCACGCTGGCCTACATCGCGGCGCAGACGGAGCGGATCATCCTCTCCACCGCCACCACTCTGATCACCACGAACGACCCGGTGAAGATCGCCGAGGACTTCGCGATGCTCCAGCACCTGGCCGACGGCCGCGTGGACCTGGTGCTGGGCCGCGGCAACACGGCCCCGGTCTACCCCTGGTTCGGCAAGAACATCCAGGACGGCATCGAACTCGCGATCGAGAACTACTCCCTCCTGCGCAAGCTCTGGGACGAGGACACGGTCAACTGGTCCGGCAAGCACCGCACCCCGCTGCAGAACTTCACCTCCACGCCGCGCCCGCTCGACGGCGTCGCCCCCTTCGTCTGGCACGGCTCCATCCGCACCCCGCAGATCGCCGAGGTCGCCGCGTACTACGGTGACGGCTTCTTCGCCAACAACATCTTCTGGCCCAAGGAGCACTACCAGCAGTTGATCGGCCTGTACCGGGAACGCTACGAGCACTACGGCCACGGCGCGGCGGACCAGGCGATCGTGGGCCTCGGCGGCCAATTCTTCATGCGGAAGAATTCCCAGGACGCGGTCAAGGAGTTCCGTCCCTACTTCGACAACGCCCCGGTCTACGGCCATGGCCCCTCCCTCGAGGACTTCACCTCGCAGACCCCGCTGACGGTCGGCAGCCCGCAGGAAGTCATCGAGAAGACCCTGACGTTCCGCGAGTACTTCGGCGACTACCAGCGCCAGCTCTTCCTGATCGACCACGCCGGCCTGCCGCTGAAGACCGTCCTGGAGCAGCTGGACCTGTTCGGTGAGGAGGTGCTGCCGGTGCTGCGCAAGGAATATGCAGAGAAGACCCCGGCCCACGTCCCGGCGCCGCCCACCCACGCCGGCCGCGTCGCCGCGCAGCTGGCGTCCCACCAGGCCGCCCCGCAGGAGGCATGATGGCCGCGGGGGCGCCCGGCTCGGGGACCGGCACCGGCACAGCTACCGGCACCTCCCCGGCGCCGACAGTCCGGCTGGCGGCCCAGGCCTGGGAGTCGCTGTTCCGGGCGCAGGTAGCCGTCATGCGGCGCCTGCAGGGCGGCCCGGCGTTCCGCGACCTGGCCGTCAATGAGTACGACGTGCTGTTCACCCTCTCGGGCTGCCCCACGGGCTGGCTGCGGCAGAACGAACTGAACGACCACGTGCTGCTGAGCCAGTCCAGCCTGAGCCGCCTGGTGGAGCGGCTGGAGAAGCGGGGGCTGGTGGAACGGCGGCCGGCCCCCGACGACGGCCGCGGCGTCCTGGTCCGGCTCACCGACGCCGGCCGGGACCTGCAGAAGCAGATCGGCCGCGAGCACGTGCGGGACATTGCCGCCCTGGTGGGCCCGGCCCTGACCGCCGAGGAGCAACAGGAGCTGCTGCGGCTGACGGACAAGCTGCGGGCCTCGGTGCAGGCCCGAACCTAGCGGATGGTCACCAGCGCGGCCGGGTCCTCCTCGGGCAGGTCCCCGGCCACCGTGGCGGTGACCTTGAGTTCCCTCAGGGACAGGCTGCCGCCCACGGTGGAGAGGAAGGCCGTGTCCGAGGAGTCCCGGCCGGCGGTGATCCGGAGCATGCTCTCCCGCGGCGCCAGGCCGGTCGGGTCGATCACGTGCCACGCGCCGTCCATGTGGGCCTCCGCGACGGCGTGGAAGTCCATGGGGCTCAGCCCGGGGGCGTAGACCGCCGCAAGCCGGGCCGGGACGTTTTTGGAGCGCAGCAGGGCGATGGCCAGGTGGGCGAAGTCGCGGCAGACGCCGCGCCGGTGCAGCAGGGTCTCGACGGCGCCGTCGGTACCGCGCGAGGAGCCGCTGACGTAGCGCAGCTCGTTGAAGACCCAGTCGCGGACGGCGTGCAGCAGTTCCGGACCCTGCAGGCCGCCGAACTCGGCGTAGGCCGTCGGCAGCAGCCGGTCCGATTCGGCGTAGCGGCTGGGCCGCACGTAGCGGATCAGTTCCATCAGCCCCGGCTCCTCGGGGTCCGCGGCGCCGGTGACGGTGGCGTTGTACTCCACCAGCACCTCGGTGGGCTCGGCGAACTCCATGTAGTGGAACCGCCCGCCGTGGTGGTCGGCGAGCTCGGTCAGGGGAACCTCGGCGCCGTCGGCGGTAACGGAGAGTTCCTCGTCAAAGCCGGTATAGCCGGGGTTGCGCGCCACAGCCACGGCCATGGCGACCTTGGTGCCGGCCACGGTCTTGAAGGCCATGCGGGCGGACACGATGCGTTCCATAATTCTCCGGGGGTGCGGGCGGGGCGCGTGCGCCTGCCGCCGGGGGTTCCCTGGCTGCCGTGGGGCCGGCGCGGCAGGGCTACTGTGTGATCCTCAGCGACATTAGCATCCGCTGGACATTGGCGAACTCGGACCCCTCGTTGACGTAGGCGTCGGCCTGGGCCAGCGTGTCGAACGCTTTGGCCGGGGCCACCCGCTGGTCCGGGGCGAAGGCCGTGAGCTCGCCCAGGTCGCCGAAGGAGATGTCGCCCTTGCCCTCGGGCCCTCGGACCACGTTCTGCAGGGCGCAGGCCTTGCCCCCGGTACCGCCGACGATGTTGGTGATGCCGTAGGAGCCGAAATACTTGTAGCCCTGGATCACGCGGTAGACCACGTGCGGGTCGATCATTCCGTCGCCGGAGGCGTGCGGCAGGTCCACCGGCACGCTGCTGACCACGATGTAGGGCTTGGCTGCCTCGGGCGCGCAGGAGGCAGGCGTCCGCGGCGCCAGTCCCGTCTGCAGGGTGGCGAGGTAGCGGCCGGCGGCGTCCTTGACCTCGACCTTGACCGCGCCGGGGAGGCTGCCCTGGGCCGGGGTCTGCGACTGGGCGATCCACTCCTGCGGCAGCTCGAAGCTGACCGATTTGGCCGGATCGGTGTAGGTCTTCCAGGCCGCCGCCGTGGCGCCGGGCGAGGCGGTGGCAGTCCCGGAGGCCGTTGACGTTGAGCCCGGTGGCGCGGTTCCCGGCGATCCGGAGCCCGACGGCGTTGCGCCGCCGGAGGGTTGCGACGTCGCCGTCCCGCCGGCGTCGGCCGTCCATTGCGGTGCGGCGGGGCCGCCGGAGCACCCCGCGAGCGCGCCGGTGCCCAGCACCAGCGCCGCGACCAGCCCAACAGGCACCCCAACCCGTACCCCGGTCCGCAGCCTCATCCGCATCATGCTGCCAGCGTAGTGCGGTCCCGGCGACGCTCAGAGCTTCCGGAGCAGCGTTTCGTAGAAGCGGACGCCGCGGCCCAGGGCCTTGAGGGAGATCTTCTCGTCGACGGCGTGGATGGAGGCCCGGTCCGCCCGGTCCATGGCGAACGGCGCGAACCGGTACACCGCGTCGCAGATGCCGGTGAAGCGGCGGGAGTCGGTGCCGCCCATCATGATGTACGGGGTGACGATCGCCTCCGGGTAGGCCATGCCGATGCACTCCGTCAGCAGCTCCCACGCGGGGCCGTGGGTCGCGGAAACCGGGGAGGGTTCGTTGCCCTCCACCACCCGCAGCTCCACCTTCGGGTCGCGGATGATCCGGCGGAGGCGCTCCACCGTGCCCGCCACGGTCTCGCCGACGGCCACGCGGATGTTGGCGTTGGCGGCGGCGGTGGCGGCCAGGACGTTGGCGCCGGCGCTGCCGCGCAGCGTGGTGATGGCGACGGTGGTCCGGGTCATGGCGTTGGTCTCGCCGCCGAGCCGGCCGAACAGCCAGGTCAGGGGCGTGCGCAGGCGCTCCACGTGGGCGAACGCCAGCCGCAGCGGGAGGGGCGCGTGCGGGCCGAAGCGGCGCAGCATCTCGGCGGTGACGTCGGGCAGGTGCTGCGGGAACGGGTGGTTTTCGATCCGGGTGATGGCCCGGGCCAGCCGGGCGGTGGCGCCCATCCGGGGCGGCGTGGAGGCGTGGCCGCCGGGATCCCGGGTGAGCAGTTCGACGTCCAGGATCCCCTTTTCGGCCACCCCGACGACGGCGGCCGGGCGGTTAACGCCCGGGAATGCGCCACCGGCGACGGCGCCGCCCTCGTCCAGCACCAGTGCGGGCCGGACACCCCGTTCGGCCAGCAGCGCCGCGGCGGCGGCGGCGCTGTCCCCGGCGGTTTCCTCGTTGTCGCCGAAGGAGAAGTAGACGTCCCGGGCGGGCGCGAACCCCTCGGCCAGCAGCGCCTCCGCGGCGGAAAGGATCACCGCGAGCTGCCCCTTGTCGTCCAGGGTGCCGCGGCCCCAGAGGTGCGTGCCGTCGTTGTGGCCCGAGAACGGCGGGTGGGTCCAGGCCGCCTCGTCCCCGGCGGGGACGACGTCGTAGTGGGCCATCAGCACCGCCGGCCCCGCCAGGCCGCCGGCCGTACCGGTTGTTGCGGGGGCCGTGTTGTCGGTGGGGCTGCTGGTGCGGGGGACGCCGGCCCAGCGGAACAGCAGGGCGCGGCCGTTGACCCGTTCCACGTCCATGGCCGCGTACACCCCCGGGAACAGCCCGGGCAGCGCAGCCAGGAACGCCTCGAATTCGGCCTCGTCGGTCCCGCCCCGGGCACGGGAGGAGACGGTCCGGAAGCTGACCAGCGTGGCGAGGGCATCCGCGGCGGCGGCTGTGTCGGTGCAGTGCATGCGCGCCAGTCTAGGCACGGCCGGCCCCGGACCGCCGGAGGCGTCACCGCGCGCGGTGACCGCGGCGCAAACAGGGTTAGGCTGGAGGGATGTCGGAACAGGATCTTGAGGGTACGGATAAGGACGTCCAGTCGGATGCGGCTGCCGGGACGGAGGCCGACGGCGGGGACGACGTCCTGCAGATGTCCGCGCTCGACATCGCCGACTGGCGGCTCCGGACCTTCGACCTCTACGCCACCGTCCGGAAAATCGCCGCGGACAGCCCCGCCGAGGCGCACGCCTACTGGCGCCACACCCGCGACCGGATGTTCGGTACCCACCCCGCCTCGCCCCTGACCCGGGCCGCGAAGGCCGAATTCTCCGGCCTTAAGACTGCCGACTACGACCCGATCTACCGCTTCCACGTCCCGATCACCCCGGAAGGGGCGGGACGTGAGATGAACGTCGAGACCGGCACCGACGGCGTCGTCCGCTTTGTCCGGCTCGGCACCTTCGACCTGCCCGAGATCGGCCAGCTGGCCGTCTGGAAGCACCAGGGCTACGGCGGCGGCATCTTCGTGCCGTTCCGCGACGCCACCGCGGGACAGCCCGGCGGCAGCTACGGGGCCGGACGCTACCTGATCGACACGATCAAGGGCGCGTTCCACGGGGTGACCGGATCCGGTCCGGACGCCAGCTTCGTCCTGGACTTCAACTTCGCGTACAACCCGTCCTGCGCCTACAACGAGGCCTGGGCCTGCCCGCTGCCCGGCCCGTCCAACCGGCTGGCGGTCGAGCTGCCGGCCGGGGAGCTCTACTAGCCGGATGGAACCCCAACTCCAGGCCGACCCGCCCGGGGCCCCCGCTCCCCCGGTCACCCGCGCGCCCCGGCGCCGCGGGCTGCTGCGGTACCCGGTGGTGCGGCAGCTGCTGCGGTTCACCGGCGTCGGCGTGGTGTGCACGGTGACGTCTCTGGCGCTCTTCGCGCTGCTGCGGCCGTGGATCGGACCGCAGCCGGCCAACGCCGCGGCGCTGATCCTGACCTCCCTGATGAACACGGCACTGAACCGGCGGCTGACGTTCAAGATCACGGACACCCACCGGATGCGCCGCGACCACCTCAACGGCCTGATCGTGATCCTGGTGGCGCTGCTCATCACCGGCGGGAGCCTGGGCATCCTGCACTGGGTCAAGCCGGACGCCACCGTGGCCGAGGAGCTCTGGACCACCACGCTCTCCGGCTTCCTCGCCACCGCCGTGCGGTTCACCATGCTGCGGCACTGGATCTTCCGGCGGGCCCGGCACCGCTAAGGCCCTTCGCCAATAAAGCCCGGCGTTACGCCCCGAGGGACCGCACGCTGCCGACCGCCCCGCGGACCGCGGCGGCCGCCTGGTCCAGCTCGGCGGCGGTGATGCCGGCGTCGAAACTGAACCGGACCGCCGTCTGCGCCACCGCTGCGGGGATCCCCATCGCCACCAGCACCGGGGACGGCTCATCGGACCCGGCGGCGCAGGCCGAGCCGCTGGAACACACCACGCCCCGGCGCTCCAGCTCCAGCAGCACCGACTCGCCGCTGGTCCCGGGGAAGCAGAACGACGCCACGGAGGGCAGCCGCTCGGCCGGGTGCCCGGTCAGGACCGCACCCGGCACGTTGGCGAGGACCGCGGCGATGAACCCGTCCCGCATCGCCGCCACCCGGGCGGCACGCCCGGCCTGGTCCTGCGCCGCGAGCGTCAGCGCCGTCGCCAGCGCCACCGCGGCGGCCACGTTCCCGGTCCCCGAGCGGCGGCCGCGTTCCTGGCCGCCGCCGTGGACCAGCGGCTCCAGCCTGGTCCGGCCGCGCACCACCAGGGCACCGCAGCCCTTGGGCGCGCCGAGCTTGTGCCCGGACACCGAGAGCGCGGCCACGCCCAGCGCCGCCGCGTCCAGCGGCAGCCAGCCGGCGGCCTGCACCGCGTCGGTGTGCAGCGGGACGCCCGCGTCGGCGGCCACGCCGGCCAGCCGGGCCACGGGCTGGACGGTTCCCACCTCGTTGTTGGCGTACATGACGCTGGCGACGGCGGTCTCCGGGCGCAGCGCCGCGGCGACGGCATCCTCCGTGACCTGTCCGTAGCGGTCCACCGGGATCACGTCCACCGCGAAGCCGTGCACGCGTTCGAGGTAGCGGGCGGATTCGGTCACGGCGGGATGTTCGACGGCGCTGATGGCTACCCTGTCCAGCCGGGGATCCGCAGCACGGCGGGCCAGCGCGATGCCCTTGACTGCCAGGTTGTCCGCCTCCGTGCCGCCCGAGGTGAACACGATTTCCCCGGGGCGGCAGCCCAGGACCCGGGCCGCGGCCACCCGGGCGTCCGCGAGGGCCGCCGCGGCCGCCTCCCCCAGCGAGTGGTGGCTGGAGGGGTTGCCGAACTCCCCGGTCAGGTGGGGCCACATGGCCGCCAGCACCTCCCGGCGGACCGGGGTCGTGGCGGCCGCGTCGAGGAAGATCACGGCGTCCCCTGGGCTCCCGGGTCGGGCTGCGTGGGGGTGCCGGAGCCGGCGTCGGTGTCCAGGTCAGTGTCCAGATCGGTGCCCGGTTCAAAGTCCAGTTCAATATCCAGCCCCAGGTCCAGGGCGGCGACGCTGTGGGTGAGGGCACCGATGGAGATCACGTCCACGCCCGTGGCCGCGATCGAGGCGACGGTGCCCAGGTTGACGTTGCCGCTGGCCTCCACCCGGGCGCGCCCGGCCACCAGGTCGACTCCGTCGGCCAGCTCCATCAGGGAGAAGTTGTCCAGCATGATGGTGTCCACCCCGGCGGCAAGCACCGGTTCGATCTGCTCCATGGTGTCCACCTCCACCTCGAAGTGGGTGGTGTGGCCCAGCCGGGCCCTGGCCTCCCGCAGCACGGCGGTCAGCCTGGCCGGGTCTCCCCCGGTGAGCACGGCCAGGTGGTTGTCCTTGGCCAGGACGGCGTCCGAGAGCCCCGCCCGGTGGTTGCTGCCGCCCCCGCACCGCACGGCGTAGCGTTCCAGCACGCGCAGTCCCGGCGTGGTCTTGCGGGTGTCGGTGATGCGGGCCCGGGTGCCGGCCACGAGGGCGACGTACTCGGCGGTTTTCGTGGCAATCGCACTCATCCGCTGCACCAGGTTCAGGGCCACCCGTTCGGCCAGCAGCACGCCGCGGGCGTCCCCGGTGACCCGGGCCAGGGGCGTGCCCGCGTCGAAGCGCTCCCCGTCCGCCAGCAGCAGGCTCACGACGGCGTCCGCGTCGGCGAGTTTCATGGCCGCCGCGAAGACCTGGCCGCCGCTGAAGACCCCGGGCACGCGGGCGGCCAGCACCGCCGTCGCGCGGGTCCCGGCGGGGATGAGCGTCTGGGAGGTGATGTCCCCGTAAGGGGCGTCCTCCGCGAGCGCGGCGCACAGGACGGCTTCGACGGCGGCCGCCGGCAGGGTCCCGGCCACGGCTGCGGGAGTGACGGCGGGGCTCGCGGCCGGGCGGGTGCTGCGGGCGGCCGGGGCGGGTGCTGTCATGACGTGATCCTTTGCTTGGAACGGGTGGCGTGCCGCGGGCCGTGGGCGGGCTGCGGGAGGTGGAGGGACCGGGGCTCCGGGGTGTGCGGGACGGCCGCCGCGGCCTCCGGCTCCGCCCGGAAGTGGGCGCCCACCGAGCCGGTGCGCCGCCGGGCCGCCTCGACGAGGAGGGTGGCGGCCAGCAGCAGGTTGCGGTCCTCGTGCCCGGCCTGGTCCGCGCTTTCCGATACGGTCTCCGGCCGGAGCTCGGACGCCCAGGCGGCGAGCCGGGCCGCCGCGGCGTCCAGCCCGGCTCCCGTCCGCGAGACCCCGGCGGTCCGGGTCATCAGCCTGCCCAGGGCGTCCCGGGAAAACGCCCCGGGACGGGGATCCGGTGCCGCGTCACTGTGGGCGGCCGTCCGGGCGGTTCCCTGCACAGAGGCGGGCGCCGCGTGGGCTCCGAGGAAGTCCTCAACGGCCCGGCGCCCAAACACCAGCCCCTCCAGCAGGGAGTTGCTGGCGAGCCGGTTGGCCCCGTGCACCCCGGTGCAGGCGACCTCTCCGGCGGCGTAGAGCCCGGCGACGGAGGTGCGCCCGGCGAGGTCGGTGGCGACGCCGCCCATCCAGTAGTGCGCCGCCGGCGAGACGGGCACGGTCTCTGCCGTCCAGTCGTAGCCGGCCGCGCGCGTGCCTGCGGTGATGGTGGGAAACCGTCGTGCCAGGTAGCCGGCGCCGCGGGCGGCCTCGATCCCCCGCGCGTCGAGGTGGACGGCGGTTCCGGGGTCGGCGCCTGTGGCGGCGAGGTGCAGGGCGATGCTGCGGGAGACGACGTCGCGCGGTGCCAATTCGGCGTCGGGGTGGTAGTCCGGCAGGAAGCGGCGGCCGGCGGCGTCGCGGAGCACGGCGCCCTCGCCGCGTACGGCCTCGGAGACGAGCAGGGCGGGCGGGCCGTCGGGGGTGTCGGCGGTGGCCAGGGTGGTGGGGTGGAACTGGTAGAACTCCAGGTCCCGGACGGCGGCACCGGCGCGCCAGGCCAGGGCCAGCCCGTCGGCGGTGGCGACCCGCGGGTTGGTGGTGCGGGAGAACATCCGGCCCGCCCCGCCGGTGGCCAGCAGCACGGCGTCGGCGTCCAGGCGGTGCCGCCGCCCGCCGGCGAGGTAGGCGACGCCGGTAACCGCAGGTGGGAGCTGGTCCCCGGCGTCCTGGCCAACGGCATCCGGGCCGGTGAGCAGCGCGGTGGCGAAGGCCCCGGTGAGGACCCTCAGCCGGCCGCGGTCGGCCTGTTCCAGCACGGCGGCACCGAGGGCGCTGGAGATGCGGGCGCCCGTGGCGTCGCCGCCGGCGTGCAGGATCCGGGCGGCGGAGTGGGCCGCCTCGAGGCCCAGCGCGGGGCCGCCGGTGGCCGCGGCGTCGAACTCCACGCCGAAGCGGCGCAGCCCCGCGATGTCCCGGACCGCCTCGGTGCAAAGCACCCGGACGGCCTCCGGGTCGCTCAGTCCGGCGCCGGCGGCGAGGGTGTCAGCGATGTGGGCGGAAACCGAGTCCCCGGTGGCCGCTTCCCCGGGGCCCAGGACGGCGGAGATCCCGCCCTGGGCGTAGCCGGTATTGCCGTCCCCGAGCGTCCCCTTGGTCAGCAGCACCGCCTCGACGCCGGGTACCTCGGCCGCGAGCAGCGCGGCGTAGAGCCCGGCGATGCCGCTGCCGATAATGACCAGGCGCCTGGTCACGGCCGCGCCGCCAGCATGCGTTCCAGTGCCACCCGGGCCGGGGCGGCGACGTCGTCGGCCACGGTGATGCGGTTGACCACCTCGCCGCGGACCAGGGACTCGAGCACCCAGGCAAGGTAGCCGGGGTGGATGCGGTACATCGTGGAGCAGGGGCAGATCACCGGGTCCAGGCAGAAGATCGTGTGCTGCGGGTACTCCGCGGCCAGCCGGTTGACCAGGTTGATCTCGGTGCCAACGGCGAAGACCGTGGGCTCGGTGGCGGCCGCGATGGCCTTCCGGATGAAGTCGGTGGAGCCGGCGGCGTCCGCGGCGTCGACCACCGGCATCGGGCACTCCGGGTGCACGATCACCTGAACGTTCGGGTACTCGGCCCGCGCCTTCTCGATCTGCGCGACGGTGAAGCGCTTGTGCACGGAACAGAAGCCGTGCCAGAGGATCACGCGGGAGTCCTGCAGCGTCTGCTCTTCGTTGCCGCCGAGGTCCTTGCGCGGATTCCACATCGGCATCTGCTCCAGCGGCACGCCCATGGCCTTGGCGGTGTTGCGGCCCAGGTGCTGGTCGGGGAAGAACAGCACCCGCTGGCCGCGCTCGAACGCCCATTCCAGTACCGTGGCGGCGTTCGAGGAGGTGCAGACGATGCCGCCGTGCTCGCCGCAGAAGCCCTTGAGTGCGGCCGAGGAGTTCATGTAGGTGACCGGGATGACGGGGACCCGGCCGCCGGCGTCCGGTTCGGTGCCGAAGAGTTCCTCCAGCTGATCCCAGCACTCGGTGACCGAGTCGATGTCCGCCATGTCCGCCATCGAGCAGCCCGCGGCGAGGTTGGGCAGGATCACGGCCTGCTCCGGGGCGGAGAGGATGTCCGCGGTTTCGGCCATGAAGTGCACGCCGCAGAAGACGATTGCCTCCGCCTCGGGCCGGGTCAGCGCCGCGTTGGCCAGCTGGAAGGAGTCGCCCACGAAATCGGCGTATTCGACCACCTCGTCACGCTGGTAGAAGTGGCCCAGGATCACGGCCCGGTCCCCCAGCGTGGCCTTGGCGGCGCGGATCCGGGCGTCGAGTTCGGCGTCGGTGGCCCGCTTGTACTCCTCCGGCAGCTGCCCCTGCCGCGGGGTCGACGGCGGGGCCACGTCGGTTGCCGAAGCGCCCGGACCGTACGCCGGGACGCCGGCCAGCGCCTCGGCGAGGTCGAAGTCCCAGGGTCCGCTGGCCAGCGCCGGACTGCAGGTGGACCCCGCGGCCGGACTGCCTGATGCCTGGCCTGTGGCCGCCTCCCGGGTGATCAGCTGGATCGCCGTGTTGACGCTGCTCATGTTGTGCTCCTGTGGTCGGGATCGAGGCCGGGGCGGCCGGTGTAACGGTAGAGGCGGGGCGGGCGGTGTTTGCCGCCCTGGAGGTATTCGTCGGTTTCTTCTATTTCCGGGGCCGCCTTGATCTGGCGGCGGAAATTCGCGGGATCCAGTTCGCGGTCCAGGACGGCCTCGTAGACCTCGCGCAACTGGGCGAGGGTGAAGTACTCGCCGAGGAAGTGGTAGGCGATGGGGCCGTATTCGAGCTTGTTGCGCAGCCGCCACAGCGCGTAGTCGACGATCGCGTTGTGGTCGAAGGCCAGCTGGCCGGGCCGGTCCGCCCTCACCCAGCGGACGTTCTCCGACTCGTCGGCGAGCGCCGCCTCGGTGGGGCGCACCAGCGCCCAGTAGACGATCGAGACCACGCGCTGGGTGGGTGAGCGGTGCAGGCCGCCGAAGGCGTAGAGCTGTTCGAGGTAGCTGGGCGCCAGGCCGGTGGTCTCGCGCAGGTTCCGGGACGCGGCGTCCTGCAAGGATTCGTCGTGGCTGAGCGGGCCGCCCGGGAGCGCCCACAGGCCCCTGTACGGTTCGCGGATCCGCCGCACCAGCGGGATCCAGAGGGTGGGCCGGCCCGAGGACTCGCTTGGCCGGAGGGCGAAGATCACCGTGGAAATGGCCAACGACGGCGGCGCGAGGCGGCGCTCGCTGACATTGGCCGGTGAGGTGTACATGGTGGTCTGCCCCCGCGGTTCGGGGTCCGGGGCCGGTGGCGGGCGCCGGCCGGACGGCTCCGGCCCGACTGCCGGAGTAGTTATAGTCATATTGACTAGAACTGATTCTACGCCGACGCCGCCGGAGCACCAAATAGTGACGGGTCGCTACTGCGGGCGGGCCGCAGCCTCCAGCAGCGGCAGCGTCCGCCCTTCGAAGTGGGTGTTGAGCACGATCACCGACGAGGAGCGCAGCACGGTCCGCGTGGCGATCATGGCATCCAGGACCCGCTGCAGGTCCGGGTTGGAGCGGGCGGCGATCCGGGCCATCAGGTCCGAACCGCCGGAGACGGTGTGGATCTCGATCAGTTCCGGGATCTGCGCCAGCGCCTCGACGACGGCGTCGTGGCCCAGGTCCTGATTGATGGTCAGCGAGCAGAACGCCACCACGGGGTAGCCGAACCGGGCGGGGTCCGGCTGTGGCACCCAGGAGCCGATCACCCCGGACTCCTGCATGCGGTCCAGCCGGGACTGCACGGTCGCCCGGGCCACCTTCAGCACGCGGGAGGCCTCCAGCACCGAGGAGCGCGGGGAGTCGGTGAAGAATCGGACAATTTTGGCATCGAGCGCGTCGACGGTCATGGCGGATTCCTCGATTTCGGGCGAATCAGAAGTACAAACAGCAGAATAACGGCCGGTTTGGAAAGCAAACTGCCACAATAATCTCACGCCGGTGGTTCTTCGGCGCCGCGGACGGGCGGTAAATTCAAATGGTCCCAAAAGGACATCCCACCACGCAGAGAAGGTCCGCCAGATGACAACGAAGTCCGCCGCGACGGAACCCGGCCGCGAGCTCGGCCACACCATGCTGCCCCGGCAGCTGACCATGATGGGCCTCGGCAGTGCGATCGGCGCCGGGCTGTTCCTCGGCTCCGGGGCGGGCGTCCAGGCCGCCGGCCCCGCCGTCCTGCTCTCCTACCTGGTGGCCGGGACGCTAATCATCATCGTGATGTGGGCCCTCGGCGAGATGGCCGCGGCGAATCCCGTCAGCGGGGCGTTCTCCGTCTACGCCCAGCGCGCCCTCGGCAACACCGCCGGCGCCACCGTCGGCTGGCTCTGGTGGCTGCAGCTGGTGGTGGTGATCGCCGCCGAGGCCCTCGGCGCGGCGGGTCTGCTCTTCACCGTCTGGCCGGTAGTGCCGGTCTGGGCCCTGTCGCTGATCTTCATGGCGGTGTTCACCGCCATCAACCTCGCCGGCGTGAAGAACTTCGGCGAGTTCGAGTTCTGGTTCGCCATCCTCAAGGTCGCCGCGATCGTCATCTTCCTGATCATCGGTGCCGCCCTGATCCTCGGGCTGCTGCCGGACGTGCCGGGCCCCGGGCTGTCGGTTATCACCGCCGACTTCGCGCCCGCGGGCCTGGGCGGCATCGCCACGGCCCTGTTCGTGGTGATCTTTGCCTTCGGCGGCACCGAGATCGTCAGCGTCGCCGCCGCCGAGACCAGGGATCCGGAGCGCAGCGTGCGCCACGCGATCCGGACCGTGGTCTGGCGCATCCTGGTCTTTTACATCGGCTCGGTCTTCGTGATCGCCGCGGTCCTGCCCTCGACGTCGGAGGCGCTGAAGTCCCCCTTCGCCGGGGTCCTGGACGCCGCCCGGATTCCCGGGGCGGGCGCCGCGATCACCCTGGTGGCCGTCGTCGCCCTCCTGTCGGCGCTGAACGCGAACCTCTACGGCGCGTCCCGGATGGCCTTCTCGCTCTCCCAGCGCGGGGAGGCGCCGCGGGTACTGTCCCGGCTGAACGCAGCCCGCGTCCCGGTGGTGGCGGTGGCGGTCTCGGTGGCCTTCGGCTTCGTGGCCGCCGTACTGGAGCTGCTCTTCCCGGACCGGATCCTGCCGGCGCTCTTCCAGCTGGTGGGATCGACCTGCCTGGTGGTCTGGGGCTCGGCCCTGGTCTCGCAGCTGGTGCTGCGCCGCCGGGCCGACCGGGCCGGGACAGCGCTGCCGCTGCGGATGAAGGGGTTCCCGGTGCTGACGATTGTCGGCCTGGTGCTACTGGCGCTGATCTTCGCCGTCGGGTTCAGCAGCCCGGAGAGCAGCAAGCAGCTGGTCAGCACCCTGATCCTGGTGGCCGCCATCGCCGCGGCCTGTTGGGCCGGGGCCCGGTTCGGCAGGACCCGCCGGACAGACGGCTGACCCGACCGGGGCGCAGCTATACAAGCTGCTACCCATGGATGCGTAGACGCCGGCAGCTTTTGGCAGATTGGCCAGCGTGTTGTGGGCTGATTGCCCAACGCCTAGCCCGTGACTAGGGTCACAGCCATGGATACACTCCCGCTTGCGGTGTCCGGCGACGACGCCGCACCGCTCACCCCCGACCAGCTGCGCGAGCTGTACACGCTGATGGCGTCCGTCCGGCACTTGGACACCTCCGCCATCGCGTGGCAGCGCCAGGGCATCATTCCCGGCTACGCGCCCGAACTCGGCCAGGAAGCGGCCCAGGTGGGCAGCGCCTACGCCGTGGACACCAGCCGCGATTTCGTCTTCCCCACCTACCGGGAGATGGGCGTGGCCCGGACCATGGGCGTGGACATGGTGGGCTACATGTCCACCCATAAGGCCACCTGGCACGGCGGCCTCTACAACCCGCTGGAATCCCGGCTCGCCCCGATCCAAGCCGTCGTGGCCGGCTCTGTCCTGCACGCCGTCGGCTGGGCCCACGGCCAGACCCTGGAGAACACCGGCGGCGGAACCACCGGCGTGGCCCTTACCTACTTCGGCGACGGCGCCTCCTCCCAGGGCGACGTGCACGAGGCCCTGAACTTCGCCGCCGTCATGAAGGCCCCCGTGGTCTTCTTCGTACAGAACAACGGCTGGGCCATCTCCGTGCCCACCGAACGCCAGGTGGCCGGCGGCTCCGTCGCCGCCCGGGCGGCCGGCTACGGCATGCCGGCGCTGCAGGTGGACGGCAACGACGTCGTCGCCGTCGTTGAGGCGACCCGCCGCGCCTTCGCCCACGCCCGCGCCGGGCACGGCCCGGTGCTGATCGAAGCCATGACCTACCGGCGCGGACCGCACTCGACCTCGGACGATCCGGGACGCTACCGCTCGCTCGATGAGGAGCGCGACGGCGCCGGCGCGGACCCGCTGGAGCGACTGAAGCAGCGGTTGCTGGCCGAGGGGATCGCCGACGAGGCGTTCTTCGCGGAGGCCCTCGCCGCCGCCAAGGCCGAGGAGGAAGCCATCCGCACCGGCATCCAGGCGCTCGGGTCCCGGCCCGGTGCGGAAATGTTTGACCTGGTCTTCCAGGAACCCACCCCGGCCCTGCAGGCGCAGGCGGTCAACTGGCGCGAGGAGTCCGAACATGTCTAGCCCGACCCTGGAAAGCGGCACCGCCACCACCGCGGCCGCCACGGTCACGATGTCCATGCAGCAGGCCCTGAACCGGGCGCTGGACGAGGTGCTGGCCGAGAACCCGAAGGCGGTGATCTTCGGCGAGGACTGCGGCCGGCTGGGCGGGGTCTTCCGGATCACCGACGGGCTGCAGGCCAGGCACGGCGCGCAGCGGGTCTTCGACACCCCGTTGGCCGAGTCGGGCATCCTCGGGATGTCGGTGGGCCTGGCCATGGCCGGCTTCCACCCCATCCCCGAGGTCCAGTTCGACGGCTTCGCCTACCCGGCAATCAACCAGATCGTCTGCCAGATCGCCCGGATGAATTACCGCAGCCGCGGCACGCTGCCGATGCCGATCACCCTCCGCGTGCCCAGCTTCGGCGGCATCCGCGCACCCGAACACCACGGCGAGAGCCTGGAGGCGCTTTTCGCCCACGTGCCCGGGCTCAAGGTGGTCTCGCCGTCGAACCCGCACGAGGCCTACCACCTGCTCAAGCACGCCGCCACCCGGCCGGACCCGGTGATCTTCATGGAACCGAAGTCCCGCTACTGGCAGAAGGGCGAGGTGGATACCGCCAATCCCGGCTCGCCGGAGGGCGCCAAGGTGATGCGCGAGGGCCGGCACCTGACCCTGGTGGCCTGGGGCGCGATGGTGGCCCGCTGCCTGCAGGTGGCCGAGCTCGCCGCCGAGGACGGGATCGAGATCGAGGTCCTGGACCTGCGCTGGCTCAAGCCGATCGACGCCGCCGCGCTGGCCGCCTCGGTGGGCAAGACGCGCCGCGCCGTCGTGGTGCACGAGGCGCCGCTGACCTCCGGCCTGGGCGCCGAGGTGGCCCAGCTGATCACGCAGGCCTGCTTCGACACCCTCAAGGCGCCGGTAGAACGCGTCACCGGCTTCGACGTCCCGTACCCCTCCGGGGACCTGGAGGACGAATACATCCCGAACATTGACCGGATCCTCTTCGGCATCCAGCGAGTATTGGAGTACAAACGTGGCTGAACTTTCCTTCCCCCTGCCGGACCTGGGCGAGGGCCTGATCGAGGCGACCGTGCTGGAATGGCTCGTCGCCCCCGGCGACCAGGTGGAACGCAACCAGCCCCTGGTGGAGGTTGAAACCACCAAGTCCGCGGTCGAATTGCCCAGCCCCCAGGCGGGTAAGGTAGTGCGTATTCACGGCGGACCAGGTGAGAAGATCAACGTCGGCGAGCCGCTGATCGTGTTCGAGGTGCCGGATGACACCGCCGGCATCGTGGGCACGGTCCCGAAGGAAGAGGCACCGAAGCGCCGGGTCCGCCTGAGCGCCGTACTTGATGAGGACTGAGGCCATGAGCGGCAGGCACACCGGGGAACAGCACCAGCACACGGTCGAGGGCACCGACCCCCAGCTGTACGTCAACGTGGTCGACCCGCAGGACGACGCCGGCCTCCGCCCTGTGCTGCTGCTGCACGGCTTCTCCTCCTCCTCCAAGCTGAACTGGGAGGACACGGGCTGGATCACCGCCCTCACGCAGGCCGGCCGCCGTGTGATCGCCGTCGACCTTCCCGGCCACGGCCGCAGCGGCGCACCGGAGGACCGGGATTCCTACTCCCCCAGCCGGATCCGCGCCGACCTGCTCCAGATCGCGTTCGACGCCGGCGCGCGGCCCCTGCGCGACGGCGACCCGGCGTCCGGCCTGGACGTGATCGGCTACTCGCTGGGGTCCCGGCTGGCCTGGGAATTCGGCGCCACCCAGCACGAGCTGGTGCACCGCCTGGTCCTGGGCGGCCCCAACGTGGCGGACCCCCTGGCCGCGTTCGACCTGCCCGCCGCGCAGCGTTACCTGGCGGACGGAACCCCGATCGCCGACGACTCCACCGCGGGGCTGCTGAAGATGGCCCAGCTGCTGCCGAGCAACAACATCTTCGCGCTGCTGTCCCTGATCGAGGCGATCAAGGACGAACCCTTCGACCCGGCCGAGGCGGTCCCGCCGATGCCGATGCTGCTGGTGGCCGGTGAGAAGGACGAGCGGGCGGCGTCCATGCCCGAACTGGCCGCGCTGGGCAGCAAGGCCGGGGCCCTGGTGGAGCAACTGGTCCTGCCGGGCCGCAACCACACCAACGCCGTGACCAGCCGGGCCTTCAAACAGGGGGCCATCGAGTTCCTCGGCGTCTAGGCCCTGGCCCCGCTCAGTAGTCGGTCCCGGGGTCGGGCTTGCCCTCCATCTGGAAGCACGCCGACGAGGAGAGTGTGTAGAGCGCGTTCCGCTGCGGGTTGAATTCGATCGAATGCCGGAACCCCTCCCGGCTGACGATCACGAGTTCGGGGATCCCGTTGACGCTGGTCTTTTCCTCCACTGTCCAGCCTTCCTTGCCGGACCACGCGGCCTTGATCTGCTGCAGCAGCCCGGCGCCGTCCGCCTCCGGGGTGAGGACCAGATCCATCGTTCCCGGCCAGTAGTAGCTGTTGGCGTCACATTCGAAAAGGGCGCGGGAGGTTTCCGTCTGGGTCGTCGTCGCGATCTCCGCGGGGGGGACGACCGCCATCAGTTCCTGCTGCTGGCTGCGGGTTGACTGCTTCGCGGTGGTGAGGTCCATGCTGGGGCTCCCTGGATCGGCGGCGGGTGCACAGGCGGCGAGGATGGCAGCCAGGCAGGTAAGGGTCACGGCGGTGGACAGCCGGCGGGCGACCGTGGCGGGGCTCATCGCCGGCCGCCGAAAATGAGTTTGGCGACGTCCTCGCGGGCAGCCCGGTTCCGCGCGTCCTGGGCGTTGGCAATCAGGCTGTGGTTGTCGATCTTGGCCATCGGATCCGTGGTGATCTTCACCGGGCCGAGGACGATGTTCCGCGCCGGGTCATCGTAGATGTGCTTGGTGAAGGCCGGATCGGCCAGCGGGTACTTATCCCCCACCAGGCCGAGGCCCTGGGCGGTGGCCAGCGCGTCGAAATCGTAGGCGAAGTGATCATAGGCGGTGCCGGGATCGGCCTTCCATCCCTCCGGCATCCAGGCTCCGGACAACGAAATCTGCCGGTCGTAGTGGGTACCGTACATTTCGGAGGATGCCACGGCGGCCTCGCCCCAGCTGTGGGACACCGCGACGGTGCGGGCGCCGGAGGGGTTCTGGTCCGCCAGGCCCGACTCAAAGGCGGCCAGTTTCCGTCCGGCCGCCTCGCCGAAGGCCTTGTCCGCCGACTGCCGGAAGGTCCCGTCCTGCGGGAACTCGCTGTTCTTGTAGACGAAGGCCGCCGTCCGGCCGGTGGGATCGGACTGCTGCAGGTACGCGGCCATCTTCTGGGCGCTGCCGGCGTAGAAGTCGCCGGCCGTCGCGAACGTGCCGGGCACATAGGTCAGGACCGTTGTGGTGCTGCCGTCATAGTCGCCGATCATCTGAATGAGGTTACCTTTCGAGGGGTCGTACGCCGCCAGGCGGATGTTCCCCTTGACCGTGTTCCTCAGGTATTGAGCCTCCTCCGTCGAACCCCTTCCCTCCCGCTCCAGCTCCGCCAGGCGCGTGCCGGCGGCGACGCGGTTCGCCTCGATCCTGGTGTCGACCGGCAGGCCGTCCGTGTTGCCGGCCGCGTAGGGGTAGAGCCGGAGGAAGTCGGCCCGTCCGGCCGCGTCCAGGCCGGCCCACCACCTGCCGACCTGGCGCGGCGTTTGTGCCGAGAGCGCAGCGGGCGTGAGCAGCACCGACGGCGGCGCGCCGGCCGGGTTGGTCGACGGCGTGGACCCGCCGGAGGGAGCCGGGGCCCCGGCTGCGGCACTGGCGTTCTCCTGCTGGTCGGCGTGGGCGGTGAGTTCGCGCTGCATCTGCTCCAGCCCCGCCACCGCCCGGGCCAGGGACTGCGCGTGGACGCGGTCCCATTCCGACCGAAAGGCCCCGGCGTCGTGCCCCTGCCAATAGGCGGACCCGGCGATCTCCGCGCCAAGGCGGCGCTGCAGGGCACCCAGGCTGCCCGCCCCGCTGCCTGCGCGCGCGGCCATTCTGCGCAGCTGCGCCACGTCCGCGCCGTAAAAGGTCCCGGCCACTCAATCCCCCATTAGTCCACACATCGCATACGCGTCGGGCCGCGTCCGGCAGCCCACCGCGTCAGCCTACCGGGATTTTTCCATTTGATGGATGGATAGTGCTCCCCATCGGTCCGGCGCGGCAGCCGCCGTCGTGCGTCCGGGCCGCCAACAGCGGCGCGGGGCCACATGCTGCCCGCCCGGCGGTACCGGATGAGCGCACGTGACCCCGCGCGGTGCGGTGCTGCCTGCCGGCAGCCGCGCCTAGTGGTGGCTGCTGACGCCCAGCGGGCGTCCCTGGGTTTCCTTGGCCAGCACGACGCCGACGGCGGAGATGACGCAGAGGATCATGATGTAGATACCGATCGAGCCGGTCCACTTGGTGCCCTGCAGCAGTGCCTCGGCGATGGTGGCCGCAAAGGCGCCGCCCAGGATCGCGCCGAAGGCGTAGCCGATGGAGATGCCCGAGTAGCGGACGTTGGCCGGGAACATTTCGGCGTACATCGCGGACATCGGACCGTAGGAGAGGCCCAGGCCCACGGTGAGGACGAACAGGGCGATGCCGTAAAGCATGATGTCCTTGGTGTCGATCAGCGCGAACATCGGGATCATCCAGGCGAACACGATCGCGTAGCCGATCAGGAAGGTCTTGACCCGGCCGATCTTGTCCGAGAGCCAGCCGCCGACCAGGGTGAAGATGAGCCAGCCGAAGGACGCCAGCGTGGTGGCCAGCAGGATCTGCGGGGTGGGCATCTTCAGGGTCTTGGTGGCGTAGGAGATGAAGAAGGCGATCAGCAGGTAGCCGGCGGCGTTGTTGCCGATGAAGATCAGCGTCGAGTAGAGGACGGCCTTCTTGTGCTTGCGGACCAGCTCGCCCAGCGGCGCCTTGCTTTCCTCCTTGCGCTCCTGCATCTCCTTGAAGACCGGACTCTCGGCCACGGCACGGCGGATCAGGTAGCCGACGACGATCAGCACGATCGAGAGCAGGAACGGCACCCGCCAGCCCCAGCTGGCGAAGTCTTCCTTGGACATGCCGGTGTTGAGGAAGTAGAGCAGTCCGGTGGCGAGGATCATGCCGACCGGGACACCGATCTGCGGATAGGCGCCGAAGAGTCCGCGGCGGCCGACCGGGGCGTGTTCGACGGCCATCAGGGCTGCGCCGCCCCATTCGCCGCCGGCGGAGAAGCCCTGGATGACGCGCAGCAGGATCAGCAGGACCGGGGCCCAGAAACCGATCTGTGCGTAGGTGGGCAGCACGCCGATCAGGGCGGTGGCTGCGCCCATCATCACCAGGGTGAAGACGAGCATGGCCTTGCGGCCGAGACGGTCGCCGAGGTGGCCGGCGATGATCGCGCCGAGGGGACGGAACAGGAAGCTGATGCCGATCAACGCGAACGAGAGGATCTGGGCCAGGCCCGGATTGGAGGCGTTGAGCGGGGCGAGGAAGAGCGGGGACAGCAGCGTTGCTGTCAGTTGGGCGAAGATGAAGAAGTCGTACCACTCGATGGTGGTACCGACCAGCGTCCCGGCGAGGACCTTGCGTTCCTCATGTTTAGTGCTGGGGCCCGCCGCTGAATCGACGGTTGAAGTTGCGGTCATTGGAACTCCGTTGCTGGGGCAGAGGTACTGCCAGTGGGTGCTAAGTGTTGCTGTGCCTACCGATTTACTGATCGAACGGTCAGTTAGTATCGTGAGCCTACTACAAAAGTTGTGATAAGGCACACATTTTCGGTTGATGACGAACCGATGTCGGTTCGGTGTGCTGTTCTATATTTGAACTTGCTGTTCATATATGGAACACTGCTGTCACACGCTACTTCACTGTGACCCCGCGCACAAGGGGCGCCCGTCCGGCACGCCGTTACGGTCCCCTGCCGCCGTCGCGGCAGGAGCGGGCCGTGCGAACTTAGGAGCCGTGCAAATTTAGGATGGGCACATGACCCCCAACGCCGGCGTCCAGGCGCCCCCGTCCCAGACCCTCTCCCGCGGCATCCGCGCGCTGGAGATCCTCGCGGACGCCCCGGAACCCATGACCATCGCGGAACTGGCCGTTGCCATGGGAGTCCACCGCTCGGTGGCCTACCGGATCCTGCGGACCCTTGAGGACCACTCCCTGCTGGTCCGCGACGACGCCGGACGGGTCCAGCCCGGGCCGGGGCTGGCCGTCCTGGCGCGCGGGGTGTCCCGCAACCTGCAGACGGCGGCCCTGCCGGAACTGACCCAGCTGGCCAACGCCCTGGCCATGAGTGCCTTCCTGGCGGTCTGGGACCGGGAGGACTGCGTCACGCTGGTCACCGTCGATCCGCGCCACGCCGGCCCCGCCGTCGTCCAGCACCCGGGATCGCGGCACCCGATCAACGCCGGCGCCCCCGGGATCGCCATCCAGTCCGCCTACACGGAGGACGAATGGCGCGCCCTGGCACCGGCAGTCCCGTACCGGGCCGAGGCCGCCACGGCCCGCCGGCTTGGCTACGCCGCCAGCCACGACGAGGTCATCCCGGGTGTTTCGTCCTTGGCCGTCCCGGTGCGCGTGCCCGGCGGCCGGCCCGCTGCGCTGGCCGTGGTGTACCTCAGGGCCGCGCAGGATCCCGCCGAGGTGGCCGCGGCCCTCACCGCCGGTGCCGCCCGGATCGAGGCCCAGCTCGGCTGAGCCCCTAGGGCCGCCGACGAAGGACGACGGCGGCAGCGGCTCCCAGCAGGAACAGGGCACCGGCCGCGCAGACCGGCACGATGAACGCCGTGCAGTAGCCGGCGGTCTGCGCCAGCTGGCCGGCCACGGAGGAGCCGATGGCCGTGCCGGCGACAATTCCGCTGGCCAGCGCGGTCATCACGGTCCCAAGCCGTCCCGCCGGCGCCACCAGGCCGCCAATGCCGAACACGGTGACCATCAGCGGCCCCACCGGCAGGCCGAGGACCAGCAGCACCGCGATCATCGGCGGCAAGGAATCGGGCAGCAACAGCAGCGGCGCGAGGGCCGTCATCAGCCCCGCGCACGCCAGCCACCGGGTGCGGAGCCCGATCCGCCGCGGCCAGTACGCAACGGACAGGGCGGCCGCGGCGGAGCTCAGGCCCATCACCGCGTAGAGCAGGCCGGCCAGCTCGGAGCCGGCGAACCCGGCGGAGAACGAACTCAGCGACGTCTGGGTGGCGCCGAAGAAGGTCCCCATGCAGACCATGGCCAGTACGGGCACTGCAATCGCGACGGCGGCCCGGAGCCGGGCGGCGGTGGAGGACGGCGCCGCGGCGGCGGGGATCCCGGGCTCCTGCGTCCGGCGGGTGCGGGGCACGGCGAGGTGCGTGGGGTGGACGGCGAAGGCGGGCACCAGGGCCAGGGTCAGGACCGCGGCGATGGCCAGGGGCAGCCACGGGCTGAGCAGGCTGGCGATGATGCCCACGAGCGCGGGGCCAAGCACGAAGGTGATCTCGTCGGCGGTGCTCTCGTAGGACAGTGCCGTGTCGAGGTCCCCGGGCCGGCCGGAGGTCAGGGCCATCCAGCGGACCCGGGCGAGCGGTCCCACCTGCGGGCAGCTGGCGCCGGCGATCAGGGCGGCGGCCAGGACCGGCGCGGCGGCGGCGAGGTCACGGGCGTCGGGCACCAGGTAGGCGGCGAGGATCAGGGCGGTCACGGCGGCGGCGTTCAGCAGGGCGGCGACGATCAGGACGCGCCGCTGGCCAAGCCGGTCCGCGAGCGCGCCGAAGACGGGGGCGCCGGCCGCGGACCCGATCCCGACGGCGCCTGCCGCGGCACCGCCGACGGCGTAAGAGCCGGTGACCGCGGTGACGAGGGTGAGCGCCCCGACGGTGAGCATCGCCAGGGGCAGTCGGGCGGCAAGGCCCAGGGGGATGAAGCTGCGCCCGGCGAGGACGGGGAGCCGGGCGAACCGGCCGCCGCGCTCCTGGTTCTGGGCCGGGGCGGAGACATCCGGGGACGCGTGAGGCGTCGATGAGGCTGAGGGGTTCATGGTTTCCGGGTTCGCTAAGAGGTGCGCATCGTCCCCCCTCCCGATGCGCGCGACCCGGTGACCGTCCCAGTATATCGGGCGGCACGTGCCGTGGCCTCCCCCGGGACGGCGTTCGGGGGCAGCTCCCGGCCGGGCCTAAGCGGGCACCTCGTCGGAGATGTGCAGGGTGGAACCGTTCCGGCCCTTCACCACCTGCAGCTGGGTGGTGATCCGCTGCTTCATCTCGGCGACGTGGCTGACCAGGCCCACCACCCGGCCGCCGTCCCGGAGACCCTCGAGGGCATCCATGACCTGTTCCAGGGACTGCTCGTCCAGGCTGCCGAAGCCCTCGTCCACGAAGAGCGTCTCGATGTCCACGCCGCCTGATTCCATCTGCACCACGTCGGCCAGTCCGAGGGCGAGCGACAGCGACGCCATGAAGGATTCGCCGCCGGAGAGGGTGGCGGTATCCCGCCGCTGGCCAGTCCAGAGGTCCACGACTTCCAGACCGAGGCCGGACTTCTGCCCGCGGGAGGCCTTCGCGTCGGTGTGCTGGAGCGTGTACCGGCCGTCGCTCATGCCGATCAGCCGCTCGGAGGCCGCGTCGGCCACCTGCTCCAGCCGGGCGGCCAGAACGTAGCTGTTCAGGCTCATGCGGTAGCTGTTGTCGCCGCCGCCTCGGGCAGCCTCGGCCACAGCGGTCAGCAGCGCCGCCCGCTCCCGCGGTTCCCGGCCGGCTTCGGCCAGTTCGCTGTAGCGGGAACGGAGACCGGCCAGGGTCCGTGCCGAGGAGGCGGCCAGGCCGGCGGACACCCCGGCTTCCCGGGCCGCGTCCAGCGCCGCGACGGACTCGGACCTGAGCTGTTCGAGGGCACCGGCGGGGACCGGTCCCTGGTCGGCGAGTTCCGCGGCGGCCAGGACCAGGTCCTCCCCCGCGAACAGTTCCTCGAGGCGCGCGGTTTCGTCCCGTCCGGCACGGACCGCGGCTTCCAGGTTGGCGGCTTCGCGGGCGGACAGCAGCATCTCCCGTGCGGCGTTGGCGGAGTCGAAGCCGGCGGCGGGCAGGGCCTGCTCCAGCCGCTCCCGGGCCTCCGCTGTCCGGGCTTGTGCCTGCGCCAGGCTGACGGCGGCCGCGTCGGCGTCTTCGAGGAGGGCAACGGCCGAGTCCACGGCGGCGATGCGGCCGGCCAGTCCGGGGTGCCCGCTTCGGAGGCCCAGCAGGGTGGCGTCGAGCTCGGCGGCCTGGGTGTCCACCTCGACCACGGCGGCACGGGTCCGGGCCAGCTCGGCGGCGGAATCCTCCCCCGCGTCCTCGAGGGCGGAGATCTCCTCGTCCAGCCCCTCGCAGCGGTTCCGGGCGGCTTCGAGGTCTGCGGCAGCCTTCGTGGCCTCCGCGGCCCGTTCCCGGGCGCGCCCGGCATCGCTCAGCGCGTCCTCGAGGGCCGCGTCCCCGCCCTGGGCGGCGAGGACGGCCAGGTGTTGGCGGGCGTCGGCGAGTTCGCGGTCGAGGTCCTCGAGCACCGCTTCGGCCGCCTCGGCGGCGGCCTGGGCTGCCTGCTCGGCGTCGGCTATGGTCAGCGCGGAGGCCGCCAGCGGTGCCGGCGCGGGGTGGTCGGGGCTGCCGCAGACAGCGCAGGGCTCCCCCGGGTGCAGCTGTGCGGCCAGTTCGGCGGCGGCGTTGGCCAGGCGCTCCTCGCGGAGGTCCAGCCAGGCCTGGCGGCGGTCCTGGTGGGTGTCGCGGGCCACGCGGCGCCGCTCGGCCAGCCGGTCGCAGTCCTCCGCGGCCGCGGCGTGCCGCTTCACGACGGCCACGAGTTCGTCGGCCGCGTCGGCTTCCTTGACCCGAAGCTGGAGGTCGGCCGCCGCCTCTTCGAGCGGGGCCAAGGCATGCCGGAGCCCGAGGGCGTCCGCCCGGAGCGCTTCCAGCCGCGCCGCGGTGGCCGTACCGGTGTCGGTGAGCCGTTCGACGTCCCGGTGCAGGCCCGCGGAGCGCGTGCGCAGGGCGGCGAGCCGTTCTTCGTCCGGCATCCGTTCGGCCAGGACGGCCCGGAGGCTGCGCAGTCGGGTGACGCCGGAGCGGAGCGCGGCGGGGTCGGGCCCGCCCTGGTGCGGGGCCAGGTCGGGCAGCGCCGCCAGTTCGGGATCGGTGGCAGCTGCGGCGTGCAGGACGGTGGCCGCAGCCTGGGCAGCTTCCCCGGCACGGTCCTCGGCGGCGGTGGCGCCGTCGAGGGTGTCGAGGTGTCCGCCCAGGACTTCCGCCTTACGGTGCCGGGCAAGCCGCTCTTCGGCGGTGCGCAGGTCCGGGGCAGCCGCCTCGGCCAGCTCCCGCCGCTGCCGGGCGGCCGTGAGGCGGGCCTGGCGGGCGGCCCGGGCCGCGAGAGATTCCGCACGGGCGGACAGGTCGGCGGCGGCGGCGTCGGCGTCCCCGGCGGCGGCGCGGCGGGCAGCGCCGGCCGCTTCCGCCTCGCGGCCGTACCAGTCCAGCAGCGCGGCGGGGTCGTCCTGCGAAACGTCTTCCGAACCGCCGTCGGGGTCGATCCCCAGCCCGGCGGCTTCGGTGCCGGCCCGGGCGACGAGCAGCGCCAGCTCGCCGTTGAGGGTCTCTACCTCGGCCCGGGCGGCTGCCGCCTTCCGGCCGAGCTCCTGTTCGACGGCCTCAAACCGCTGGGTCCCGAACAGGCTCTGCAGGAGGGCCAGGCGGTCCGCGGCCTTGGACCGCAGGAACGCGGCGAAGTCCCCCTGCGGAAGCATGACCACCCGGGTGAACTGGTCCCGGTCCATGCCCAAGAGGGCCGTGATCTCGGCCCCGGCCTCGTCGTTGCGGCCCGACTTTTCCACCCAGGTGCCGTCCACCCGCTCCCGGAGCAGGGTGTTCGCCTTTTGCTCGGTGAAGCCGTTCTTGCCCCGGGCGCTGGGCTTGTTCCAGGCCGGGGTGCGGGAGACCTCGAAGTGCCGCCCCTTGGCCGAGAATTCGCAGGTGACCCGCGGTTCGGCTCCCGCCTCGGCGTGGTCGCTCCGGAGCCGCTTGCCCTCCTGCCGGGCCCCGGGAACGGAGCCGTAGAGGGCGAAGCAGATGGCGTCGAGGACGCTGGTTTTACCGGCACCGGTGGCACCGTTGAGCAGGAACAGACCATGGGCGCTGAGCCGGTCGAAGTCGATTTCTTCCGTGCCGGCGAAGGGGCCGAACGCGGAGATTTCCAGGCGGTGGATCCTCATCGGGATACCCCTTCCAGCCGGACCGCTTCGAGTGCCTCGGCAAGGACGGCCGCCTCGGCCTCGGCCGCGCTCCGGCCGCGGACGTGTTCCAGGAAGCCGCAGCAGACGGAGAGGTCGTCGACGGCGGAGGCGAGCCGGCTGCTGTAGCTGGTCTTGGGCGCGTCCTTGGCACCCTCGGGGTCGAAGCCGAGCACGAGGGTATCCGGGAAGCGGGCGCGCAGCCGTTCCATGGCCTGGGCGGGGCGTTGGGCGTCCGTCAGCGTCACCTGGCAGTACGCCGCCTCGGCCCACACCAGCCCGTCGTCGGCGAGCAGCTCCTCGAGCGTCCCGCGGAGCACCGCCAGTTCTCGCGGGGCTTCCCAGTGCACCTCCGTGACGCTGTCCACACCGTCGGCCGTGATGTCCACCAGCCAGCCGCCCTTGCGGTGACGGGCCTCGGAGAAGGAGTAGGCCAGGGGCGATCCGGAGTAGCGGACCGCCGGGGACAGTTCCTGCCGGCCGTGCAGGTGGCCGAGTGCCACGTAGGAGAACCCGTCGAACAGATCCAGCGGCACCGCACCGACGCCGCCGATGCTCAGGTCGCGCTCACTGTCGGAGCTGATCCCGCCGCTGGCGAAGGTGTGGGCCAGCACAACGGAGTGGACCGTGCGCCCGGCGGACCGGGCGGCGAGGTCGGCGCGGACCAGGGTCGTGGCGGCACGGGTGACCTCGAAGTGGCTGGCCGTGTCCACGCCGAGGGCGCCGGCGATCAGCCGGGGTTCCAGCCAGGGGATGCCGTAGATCGCAAGCTGCGGGCCGGCGTCGTCGCCGTTGAGGGGCAGCAGCAGGGGCGTGGCGAGGTCGTCGAGCCTGGTCCGCAGGTGCACGCCGCCGCGTTCCAGCAGCCGGGAAGCGAAGCCGAGCCGGATGGCGGAGTCGTGGTTGCCGCTGGTCAGCACCACCGCGGCGCCGGCGTCGGTCAGCCGCACCAGGGCGTCGTCCAGGAGACCGACGACGTCGACGCCGGGCAGCGCACGGTCGTACACGTCGCCCGCGATGAGGACGACGTCGACCTTTTCGTCGCGGACGAAGGCGACCAGCTGGTCGACAAAGGACCGTTGCGCGTCAAGCATTCCGACGCCGTGGAACGACCGGCCCAGATGCCAGTCCGAGGTGTGCAATAACCGCATATAACTACGCTAACGGCTGGCACTGACACTCAAGCGCAGGCCCGGCGTCGAGGCCATGTATCGGTGTGTGAGAACGCTTACGGGGTGCGCTTGTCGAAGAAGTCGCGGGCCTCGTCGGCGCGGGCAGGGGCAGCCTTCGCCGGGGCTGTGGGTGCGGTCTCCACGACGTCGACGTCGCTACCCTCGGCTTCCGGATCGGCGGGATCCACGCCCGCTACCTGCCGATCCTCAACCTCCGGGTCGACGATGTTTGGGTCCCCGGCCACGGCAGTGGAATCGGCGGCCACGGCGTCGGGGGCGACGACGGCAGCCTGGGAGAATCCGCGGAAGACCAGGCCGGCAACAGCCGCGCCCACCAGCGGGGCCACCCAGAAGAGCCAGAGCTGGCCCAGGGCATCCGGGCTGCTGAAGATCGCGGAGGCGGTGGCACGGGCCGGGTTGAAGGGGGTGTTGCCGATGCTTTGTCCCAGCTGCAGGAGGCCGGCGTAGCTCAGGCCCACGGCATAGGGCGCGGCGGTCCGGGCGGGGTTGCGGCCGGCGCTGGTGCCGAGGAAGACCGCCACCAGCAGGGCCGCGCCGAGCACCTCCACCAGGAGGACGCCGGGCATCGGGGCCTGGATGATCGAGCGTGAGTCGAAGCCGGCGGCAACCGTGTCGAAGGCGCTTTGGGTGCCGTTGAGCTTGGGTACCGTGCGCAGCACGCCGAAGAGGGCCAGGGCACCGAGCAGGGCACCCACCAACTGCGCCGCCACGTACGCGGCACCCTCAACCAGCCGGGTCCGGCCGGCAATTATGTGGCCCACCGTGACGGCGGGGTTGAAGTGGCCGCCACTGAGGTACCCGAAGGCAAGCATGGCGGCGGTAAGGCCCAGGCCGGCGGCCAGCGGGGCCGGAAGCGGGTTGTACTGCGGCACCGCGAACATCGGGACGCCGAGTCCGATCACGACCGCCAGCAGCGTCCCTAGGCCCTCGGCGGACAACCGGGCCAGCAGCCCGGGCCGTCCGACGGCGGGCTGAACAGCAGCCGGTGCCTGGTCGGAGGGCGGAACGGCGGCGGGCCGGGCATCGGGCGCGGGGTGTGTCATCTCGTGGGGTTTCCTTCGCTTCGGGTCGGGTGCCGCCAGCAGTCTTCCAGCGAAGTCTGGACGTTCGCTGGATCCGGGCCGTATGGCAGGTCCCGTGCAAGGTCCGCGGCAACCGCGTCAGGCCCGTGGGTCCGGGACGGTAAATTTGAAACCATGAACGAGCAGCCCCCGGTCCCGTCGCACGAATCCCGCATCCACGGCTGCCTGCTGGGCGGTGCCCTCGGTGACGCGCTGGGCGCCTCCGGCGGCAGCGCCGCCGGAACGGACGGAACCGGCGTCCTCTCCGGCCGCACCCGGATGACCCTCTATACGGTGGACGGCCTGCTGGAGGCACTGGAGTGGGCCAATTCGGGGGTGGCAGCGGACGCGAACGCCTGCCTCTGGTTGGCCTACCTGCGCTGGCTGGGCACCCAGGGGATGTCGCTGCCGGAGGCGGCCCCGTTCCAGCCGCCGTGTTGGATTGACGGTCACGGCCTGCCGCGGGAGTCCCGCTCCCCCGACCCGGATTCCGTCGCCGCCCTGGTCACCGGCGAGATGGGGACGGTGCAGCGGCCGCTGAACCCGGACTCACGCGGCGGCGGCGCCCTGCTCCGCTCGGCGCCTTTCGGCCTAGTGCCCCACTTGGACGCCGCTGCCGTCTACAAGCTCAGCGCTGACGCGGCGGCACTCACGCACGGGCACCCCTCCGCCCGGCAGAGCGCCGGGGTCCTGAGCCTCACCATCCGGGCCCTGGCCCTGGGCGCGGGCCTGGCGGAGGCCGCCGGCGAGGCGGTCACCCATCTGGCAGGGGCCCCGCTCCCCCGCGGCGAGGACGCCGACACCGGCGTGCTGGAAACGCTCACCGCGGTACTCCGGGCACCGGAAATCTATGCCGCCTCCGCCGGCGGCGCGGACGCCGCGGGCCTCCTCGCCGTCGCACTGTCGGCGGTTTTGACGACGGCGCCGGACGCCACGCACGACGGCAACGACCCGGAGACGGGCCGGACCCACTTCCGGGCGGCCGTCACCGCGGCGGCTGAGCGGGCGGACGATGCCGCCGGCGCGGCCGCCCTCGCCGGTTACCTCCTGGGCGCCCACTACGGAGCGGCGGCCCTCCCGGCGGACTGGCTGGCGGAACTGGAAGCCCCGGAACCGGAGGCCGTGGCACTGGTGAAGGGCATGGCCGAGCGGCTGGCGGCGGTTACCGGCGCCTGAACGAGACGTTGTTGCAGGCCTCGCAGACGTCGGCCGGGATGAGTCCCCGGCGCTGCAGCAGGCCGAAGATGGCGCAGCCTAGGCAGAAGCCGGCGAACGCCTCGAGCGAGGCCGCCACGATCAGCAGGCCCAGGAGGACCCAGGCGGCGGGCGCCACGCCCGTGGCGAAGAGAATGGCCGCCGTCGTCGAGAGGGCGGCGCCGATGCCCTGGGCGAAGCGCTTGGGCGGCCCAGGGACCAGCCGCTTCCGGCCGAGCGCCGGCGTGAGCACCTTGACCGAGAGGATGCCGAAGGGCGAGATCCGCGGCCCGAAGAGCACCCGCAGCCAGAAGCCGACGGCGATGACGGCCAGGCCCCAGCCGGAGCCCGTGAGCAGGGTCGCCACGGACAGCAGCACCACGAGCGCCGCCGTGATGCGGGCGGAGTATTCGTTCACCGGATTGGGGAAGGCGAAGACCCTGCCCCAGTCCACTCCGCCGCGGGCGGGCGGAACGGTGACGAGGTTGGCCTGAGCAGTGTCGAAGCTGACCGGGCCCCGGGAGGCCGGCCGGGCAGGTGAAGAGATCAGTTTGCTCATCATTTAAGGCTAGAAGCCCCGGGCGCGGGGCCGAAATGAATGTTGCGTCATGTGAAGCCGGCCGGAACCGACGGCCTCAGACCGCCCGGGCCGCGGGGACGGAGTGGCCGCCCACCATCTGCAGGAATTCACCCTCGGACAGGACCTCGATGCGCTGGCCGCGCTGGTGCAGCTCCAGCACGCGCCGGGCCTTGCCCGTCAGCCGGCCGGAACGCAGGTCCGCCGCGACGAAGCCGTCGCCCACCACCAGCACGGTGGTGCGCCCGGTCACCCGGCTCTCCGGCGCGGCGCCCAGCTCGGCCGAGCGCACCTTGGCCTCCTGCCTCGGGATGGCCAGTTCGCCGGTGAAGACCACGGTCTGGCCGAAGAGCGGGTGCCCCGGTTCGGCCAGCGGGTTCGGCGGCGGGTTTTCACCCTCCTCCGGCCAGCCGGCGCGGTACGGGCGGGTCACTGCCGGGCCCTGTCCGGCGGCGAGCGCTTCCAGCGCCGACTGGCTGGCCTTGGACAGCGGGTCGCGCCGCGGGTCGAAGGCCGGTTGCCGGGACACGGTGAGCCCCAGGGACAAGTAGAGTTCGGCGATGCTGGCGGCGCCGTTGCGGGCCGCGATATCGATCAGGATCCCGGCGCAGGCACGGGCGTCCTCGGCGGCGTCGTGGTGGTTGACCAGCGGCACGCCCGCCTCTTCCGCCGCGTAGGGCAGGGAGTTGGAGACCAGCGAATAGCAGCGGCGGGAGAGCATCACGGTGCAGACGTAGTCGTAGGCCGGCCCCGGCAGGCCGGAGACCTCGAGGCCGGACCGGATGACGCCCAGGTCGAAGGCCGCGTTGTGGGCGGCCAGGATGTCCTCGCCGATGAATGCGCCGATCTCCGGGAAGAGCTCACCGAAGCGGGGCCGGCCGGCGACGTGCTCGGGCCGGATGCCGTGGATGCGCACGTTGTGGTGGTCGAAGATGTCGTGGCCGGCGGGAGGACGCATCAGCCAGGACGCCTCCTCCACCACGACGCCGTTGCGGACCTTGCTCAGGCCGACCGAGCATGCGGAGCCCCGGAACCCGTTCGCCGTCTCGAAGTCGATCGCCGTAAAGTCCAAAGCCACGCCCCATACTTTACCGCCGGAACCGGCAGGCCCTTCTCCAGTACGCTTGGAGGGTGAACCCAAATACCCTGCACGACCTCGCCGTGTCCACCCTCGGCGGCGCCGGCCCGGTCCAGCCGCACATGGCCTCGTTCCTGCCCGATTGGCTCAACCCCCAGGTCTTCCTGGCCGATCCCGCCCTGGCCCCCTGGGTCGTCCTGCTGGTCTGCGGCATCATCTTCGCCGAGACCGGCCTGCTGGTCGGTTTCTTCCTGCCGGGTGATTCCATGCTGTTCACCGCGGGCCTGCTGGTCGCCACGGGCACCATCCAGTTCAACATCTGGGCGTTCGCCGCCCTGATCGTGGTATCCGCGATCATCGGCAACCAGGCCGGCTACCTGATCGGCTCCAAGGCCGGCCCCGCGATCTTCAACAAGCCCGACTCCAAGCTCTTCAAGCGCGAGAACGTCGAGAGCGCCCACGCGTTCTTCGAGAAGCACGGCGGCAAAGCCCTGATCCTGGCCCGCTTCGTCCCGATTATCCGCACCTTCGTGCCGGTGATCGTAGGCGTCGCGCAGATGAGCAAGCGCAAGTTCTTCCTCTACAACGTCATTGGCGCGGCGCTGTGGGGCGGCGGCGTGACGCTGCTGGGCTACCTGCTGGGCGACACCGTGCCGTGGGTCCGCGACAACCTGGACATCATCTTCATCGTGATCGTCCTAGTCTCCGTGGTGCCGATCGCCATTGAGGTCATCCGCGGCATGATCGCCAAGCGCCAGGCCGCGAAGTACGGCACCGACGTCGTCGATGAATTCATCGAGGAACACGAGCCCGAAGAAGAGCGCAAGACGCCCTGACCCCCGCCGCGGCCTGAACCGTCACAACGCACAAAGGATGGCGTCCCACCGAGGTGGGGCGCCATCCTTTTTTGCAGTGCTAAACGCGGTTACCGTCCGGCCAGTGCCTCCACGATCGCCGGCAGCAGCGCGCGGAAGGCGTGCCCGCGGTGGCTGATGGCGTTCTTCTCCTCCGGGCTGAGCTCGGCGCAGCTACGGTCCAGCCCGCTCGGCTGCAGCACCGGATCGTAGCCGAAGCCGCCGGCGCCGCGCGGCTCGCGCAGCAGGGTGCCCTCCAGCTGGCCGTACTCCACTACCTCACGTCCCTCCCCCGCCGCCGACGCGGGAACGGCCAGCGCGGCGGCGCAGACGAACGCGGCGCCGCGGAAGCCGTCCGGGACGTCGGAGAGCTGGTTCAGCAGCAGTTCGAGGTTCGCGGCGTCGTCGCCGTGCCGGCCGGCCCAGCGGGCGGAGAAGATCCCCGGCGCCCCGCCGAGCACGTCCACGGCCAGGCCGGAGTCGTCCGCAATCGACACCAGCCCGGTGGCCTCCGCCACGGCGCGGGCCTTCAGCAGCGAGTTCTCGGCGAAAGTCACGCCGGATTCGACGACGTCGGGAGCCCCCACGGCGCCGGCGTCCACCACCTGCGTGTCCACGTCCAGGCCCGGGATCTGCCCCCGGAGCAGCTCCCGGAGCTCCCGGAGCTTGCCCTGGTTGTGGGTGGCGAGAACGAGGACAGGTGCGGCTGCCTCGCCGCTCACGGGGCCTCGGCCAGGGTCTCGCGCTGGATCGCGGCGAGCTGTTCGGTGCCCAGCAGGGCCAGGTCCAGCAGCTTGTTCAGCTCGTCCCGGTCGAACGGGGCGCCCTCGGCCGTGCCCTGGACCTCGACGAACTTGCCGGAGCCGGTCACCACCACGTTCATGTCGGTCTCGGCGCGGACGTCCTCGACGTAGGGCAGGTCCAGCATCGGGATGCCGTCGATGATGCCCACCGAGACGGCGGCGATGGTGTCGGTCAGCGGCTCGGCGTTGCGGGCGATCAGCTTGTTCTCGCGGGCGTAGCGGATCGCCTCGGCGAGGGCGACGTATGCGCCGGTGATCGCCGCGGTGCGGGTACCGCCGTCGGCCTGGAGCACGTCGCAGTCCAGCACGATGGTGTTCTCGCCCAGGGCCTTGGTGTCGATGATGGAGCGGAGGGAGCGGCCGATCAGGCGGGAGATCTCGTGGGTGCGGCCGCCGATCTTGCCCTTGACGGATTCGCGGGCGGAGCGGGTGTTCGTGGCCCGGGGCAGCATGGCGTACTCGGCGGTGACCCAGCCGCGGCCCTCGCCTTTGAGCCAGCGGGGCACGCCCTCGGTCAGCGAGGCGGTGCACAGCACCCGGGTGTTGCCAAATTCGATCAGCGCGGAGCCTTCGGCCTGGTTGGACCAGCCGCGGGTGATGCTGATGGGGCGGAGCTGGTCCGGGGTCCGGCCGTCGGCGCGGAGAACGGGGGCAGTGGGAGCTTCGGAAGTCATGCCCCCTAGCTTATCGACAGCCGGGCGGCCCGGTCAGACGGTGTAGTGCACCCCGGCGACGGCGACGGCGACGTGCGGTCCGAAGACCTCCTTCGCCTCCGCCATCACGGTCGTGTGCGAGGTCCAGACCGGGATGTGCGTGAGCAGCAGCCGGCGGGCCCCGGCGGCGACGGCGGCCTCGCCGGCGCGCTTGCCGGTCAGGTGCACGTCCTTGATGCCGTCGTCGCGGCCCTCCTCGAAGGCCGCCTCGCAGAGGAACAGGTCAGCGTCGCGCGCGGCATCCTCGAGCCCGGTGCAGGAGTCGGTGTCGCCGGAGTAGCTGAGCACCCGGGTCACCGGGTTGCCGTCCTTGTCCGGCTCGGTGACCTCCACGCGGAGGGCGTAGGCCTCCTCGACGGGGTGGTTGACCGCGTACGGGGTGATGGTGAATGGCCCCATCGTCACCGGGCTCCGTTCGGCCCAGTTGCTGAAGTCGAATTCCTCGTGCATCCCCGGGTCAAGGTCCAGCCCGTAGGCCGTGGCCATCCGGTCCGCCGTCGCGGCCGGCCCCCAGACGGGGATCCGCCCGCGGCCCCATCCGCCCGGCTTCCAGCGCACCGCCACGTGCAGGCCGCAGAGGTCCATGCAGTGGTCGGGATGCAGGTGGGTGAGGAAGATGCCGTCGATGTCCTCGAGGTCGGTGTAGCGCTGGATGGCGCCGAGCGCCCCGCTGCCGAGGTCCAGCACCACCTTCCAGCGCCGCTCGCCGTCGTCGGCGGTCAGCAGGTAGCACGACGCCGGCGAGCCGGGGCCGGGGAACGAGCCGGTGCACCCGACGATGGTGAGCTTCACAGGCCGCTGGTCCGCGGCGGGGAGATCTGCGCGGCGGAGGAGACGAAGTTGGAGATCCGGGGCCGGCCGACGGCGGCCTGGGCGGCGGCGATCATCTCCGGGGTGATGCGGGCCAGGCTGCCGGTGGGGTACTGCGCCGCGACGTGGTCCACGTGCCGGACGCTGAGCACCTCCGGGCCCAGGAAGCGGCGCGCCAGGTGTTCGAACTGCGCGGCGTCCCCGGTGGCGATGAAGTTGTGTTCCGGGGCGGTGCTGCCGGCGCGTTCCAGCCCGCGGGAGGCCAGGGCCCGGTAGACGTCCTTGGCGGTTTCCTCGGCGCTGGAGACGAGCGTGACGTCCTCGCCCATGACGAAGGAGATCACGCCGGTCAGCAGCGGGTAGTGCGTGCAGCCGAGCACCACGGTGTCCACCTTGGCGGCGATCAGCGGGGCGAGGTATTCGCGGGCCACGGCCAGCAGCTCGGGGCCGGTGGTGATGCCGGCCTCGACGTAGGGCACGAAGGCCGGGCACGCCGCGGAGGTGATCTGCAGGTCCGGCGCCGCGGCGAAGGTGTCCTCGTAGGCGCGGGAGCCGACCGTAGCGGAGGTGCCGATGACGCCGACGCGGCCGGTGCGGGTGGCGGAGACGGCCCGGCGGACCGCGGGCTGGATGACCTCGATGACGGGGATGCCGTAGCGGGCGGTGTAGCGTTCGCGGGCGTCGCGGAGCACGGCGGCGGAGGCGGAGTTGCAGGCGATGGTCAGGAGCTTGACCCCGGAGTCGACCAGTTCGTCCATGACGCCAAGGGCGTTGGCGCGGACCTCGGCGATCGGCAACGGGCCGTAGGGGCCGTGCGCGGTGTCGCCGACGTACAGGATGGACTCGTTGGGCAGCTGGTCGATGATGGAGCGTGCCACCGTGAGGCCGCCGACGCCGGAGTCGAAAACGCCGATGGGGCGTTCGGCCAGTGCCGAGGTCTCGGGGTCCGTGCTCGATGCTGAAGTCATGGTTCTACGAGAATAGGGCTTCGCCCCGGGCCGGACCATGACATTGTGTCGAGCAACTCGTGTGCAATGGATCACACGGCGGCGGCGGAACGGCGGGCGGTGCCGCGGTTCAACGCCAGGTGGCCGCCGAGGAATCCCGCGGCCGCGGCCACCGCATTACCGGCCAGGCCCAGCCGGACCCCGGCCGCGTGCCGGCCGCGCAGCCGGGCGATCAGCGAGCCCAGGAAGAGAAAGGTTGCGGCGTCGGTGCCGAGGGCGTGGCCGGCGCCGATCCGGTGCTCCTCCCCCTCCGTCTCGGACCAGTCCGCGGCACCGGCAAACGCCGTCGGAACCGCCGCCGCGAGGCCCGCAGCGGTCAGCACCGTGGCCGCAGGCCGGGAGGCAGGACCGCCGGCTATATCCAGGATCGCGGCGCTGAGCCAGCAACCCAGGGTGACGTCGGTGAGCATCGGGTGGACCGAGTGGCCGAGGGTTCCGCTGTGCAGCGGGGTGCGCCGCGCCCAGTCGATGACCGGCCCGTAGATCGCCTCCTGCGCGGCGCCGATCCGGCCGGCCGCGGCACTGCGGCCCAGGGCCCCGGTGAGGCGCTCCGGGAGGGAAAACTCGTCGCGGGAAAGTCCGTCCACGGCGGATCACGCTACGCCGCGGGCTGGGGGGTGTACAGGGCCGGGCGGCCTAGGCCTCGAGGGACGCCAGCATCGCCTGGACGAGGGATTCCTGCAGCCAGGTGGTGAAGTTGTAGACCAGGGCCAGATAGCTTTCGACGTCTTCGGCCTGGGACCAGTCCTGCATCCGGTGCACGTGTTCGGCGTCGGCGTCGTCGCGGATGTCGAGGCGCTCGGCGAGGACCAGGCGGACATCGTTCAGCGCGGTGGACCAGTGCCGGGCGTCGGCGGGGGTCAGCACCAGTTCCTCCTTGTCGAGGCCCAGCGAGGCGGCCTTCAGGGCGCCGATCTTGCTCTCCCGCAGCGAGCGCTCCGTGTACCGGCGGAACTCCAGGGAGGCCTCGGCGTCGTTCTTGGAGACGTTGGGCAGCAGCCGGCGCAGGGCGCGGTCGGAGGGTTCACGCGCCTCCGTGTCCAACCCCACGAGGGCCGCGAGTGGATCCTCATTGGCGCGTTCGTGCGGCTCCAGCATGGAGATGACGTCGTCGAAGAGGCTGCGCAGCAGGTCGCGCTCGGCCGGTTCGAGGTAGCCGGTGATGCCCTTGAGGCCGTATTTGAATGCCTTAGCCACGTTTTCCCTTGCCCTTGCCCGATCCGTTGCCGGGGCCGCCGCTGGCCTTCTCCACGGTGGCCCAGAGGCCGTAGCCGTGCATGGCCACCGCGTGCTGTTCGACCTGTTCCTTGCTGCCGTGCGCCACGATGGAGCGGCCCTTCTTGTGGACCTCCAGCATGAGCTTGGTCGCCTTGGCCTCGGAGTAGCCGAAGTAGCTGCGGAAAACGTAGCTGACGTAGCTCATCAGGTTCACGGGATCGTTCCAGATTACGAGGTTCCAGGGGATGTCCGGGGCCGTCAGGACGTCGGTGGACGTCGCCGTTCCGGTGTGGGTGCCGGCCTCGGTATCGGGGCCAAGCGCAACGCTGAGGGTCATTGGTCCATTCTATGGCGATGAAGGAGCCCGGCTGGAGCCGGTGGGTGGGCCCCCGACGGCGAGGGCCCCGCGTCGAAGCGGAGCGAGACGAGGGAGCCGGTGGGGACTAGAGTAAATTTCGTGAGCACCTCCGCCGGCTGGGACCACCCCCGCACGTCCTTGTACACCGACCATTACGAGCTGACCATGCTTCAGGCCGCCCTGCACTCGGGCGCGGCCCACCGCAAGTCGGTGTTCGAGGCCTTCGCCCGCCGGCTGCCCGAGGGCCGCCGGTATGGCATCGTCGCCGGTACCGGCCGCCTGCTGGAGGGCATCGCGAACTTCCGCTTCGGCCCCGGGGAAATCGACTTCCTGCGCAGCACCGGCGTGGTCAACGAACAAACCCTGGAGTACCTCGCGGACTTCTCCTTCTCCGGCGACATCTGGGGCTATGCCGAGGGCGACGCGTACTTTCCCAACTCCCCCATCCTGATCGTCGAGTCGACCTTCGCCGAGGCCTGCGTCCTGGAGACCTACATCCTCTCGATCCTCAACCACGACTCCGCCATCGCCTCCGCCGCGTCCCGGATGATCACCGCTGCCGGCACCCGGCCCTGCGTGGAGATGGGCTCCCGCCGCACCCAGGAGGAATCCGCCGTCGCCGCCGCCCGCGCCGCCGTGATCGCCGGCTTCGCCAGCACCTCCAACCTGGAGGCCGGCCGCCGCTACGGCATCAAGACCGTCGGCACCGCGGCCCACTCCTTCACCCTGCTGCACGACACCGAACGGGACGCCTTCGAAGCCCAGCTGGCCTCCATGGGAGCGGGCACGGCGCTGCTGGTGGACACCTACGACGTCGAGGCCGCCGTGCGCACCGCCGTCGACCTCGCCGGCGACAAGCTCGGCGCCGTCCGGTTGGACTCCGGCGACCTGGTGGCCCAGGCCCAGTGGGTACGCCAGCTGCTCGATGACCTCGGCAACGTCAACACCCGCATCATCGTCACCTCCGACCTCGACGAGTTCGCCATCGCGGCCCTGCAGTCCGCCCCGGTGGATTCCTACGGCGTCGGCACCTCCCTGGTCACCGGATCCGGCGCGCCGACGGCAAGCCTGGTCTATAAGCTCGTCAGCCGCACCAACGACGACGGCGAGTTCGTCGCGGTCGCGAAGGCGGCGAAGAACAAGGCGAGCAAGGGCGGCCGCAAGTACGCGTTGCGCCGCCTCAACGACCGCGGCATCGCGACCCAGGAGATCGTCGGCATCGGCCACCGGCCCGAGGACGACGGCAACGACCGCCAGCTGCTGCAGCAGTTCATCAAGAACGGCGAGCTGCTTCCCGGCTGGACCGGCCCCGAGGGCGTGGTGCGTGCCCGCGACCGGCACGCCGCCTCCATGGCCGAACTTCCGCCCGTGGTCAACCGGCTGCAGCGCGGCGAACCGGCCATCCCCACCGTCTACGAGGAGGACTGAATGTCCCGCGCCCTGATCATTGTCGACGTACAGAACGACTTCTGCGAGGGCGGTTCCCTGGCCGTTGAGGGCGGGGCGGCACTGGCCGCGGAGATCAGCGAATACGTCGACGCCCACCACGGGCAGTTCGACCACGTCGTGGCCACCCAGGACTGGCACATCGATCCGGGCGCGCACTTCTCGGACGCGCCGGACTTCGTCGAGAGCTGGCCGCGGCACTGCGTCGCCGGCACCCGCGGGGCGGAGCTGCACCCGGACCTGGACACCGAATACATCCAGGCCTATTTCCGCAAGGGCCAGTACACGGCCGCCTACTCCGGTTTCGAGGGCCTGCTTGCCCCGGACGACGCCGTACCCACCGGCGACCGGACGCCCGGCGCGCTGCCGGCGGCCGGCCCGGCCGGCGGCCAGGAGGGTGACGAGGACGCGATCGGGCTGGACGACTGGCTGCAGAGCCACGACGTCGAAGAGGTTGTGGTCGTGGGGATCGCCGCCGACTACTGCGTCAAGGCCACGGCCCTGGACGCGGTCCAGGCCGGCTATACCGTCACCGTCCCGCGCAACCTGACCGTGGGCATCGCCGACGACCTCGAGGACACCTTCGCCGAGATGGAACTCGGCGGCGTCGAGCTGGACTGAGATCGCGGCCCCGGCGCCGCGCACAGTAGACTCGGAATCCTTGCCAGTAACGTCGGAACAGTAAATCCCGGAGTACATCATCATGAAGAAGACCCTGACCGTCCTGCTCGCTGCCGGGACCATCCTCGGAGCGGCCGCCTGCTCGGCCCCGAAGATGACCACCGCCGAGACCTGCGACCGGATCAAGACGATCACCAGCTCCCCGTCCTCCAGCTCGGACAAGTTCGGCATGACCCGCCTGGCAAACCAGATCCGCCCGATCCAGGCCACCGCCTCCGAGGAACTGCAGGCACCGCTGCAGTCGATCGTTGATTACCTGGACGAGGCCGCCAAGAAGGACCCGGACCAGGGCAAGCTCGACGAGCTCAAGGGCAAGTACACCTCGGCCGGCCAGACCTTCTCCCAGGCCTGCGGCGGCGGCGCCCAGTCCGGCCAGCCGAACCAGTAGCAGCGCCCCCGAACGACACGAAAAAGGGACCGGATCACTCCGGTCCCTTTTTTTTGTGTCGTGCCCCCGGGGCGCCCGGGCGCCGGGGGCTACCGCGGGCGTGCGGCTACTTCCGGCCGATGAACCAGTCCTGCAGCTTCCGCAGCCGGCTCTGTAGCTGTTCCTCGTTGGCCTGGGCGACGGGCGGGCCGCCGCAGACCGTGCGCAGCTTGGTGTGGATGACCCCGTGCGGGGTGCCGGTCCGGGCGGACCAGGCGGCGACGTTCTTGGCCAGTTCGGTGCGCAGGTCCATCAGCATCCGGTGGTCCGGGACCGCCGGTGCCGGCTCGGAGGCCGCCGCCTGGGGGGCGCGCTTGTTCTTGCGGCTGAGCTGTTCGTGCTGGCGCTGGCGCAGCAGCGTGCCCACCTGTTCGGCGTCGAGCAGGCCGGGAATGCCGAGGAAGTCCAGCTCGTCCTCGGAGCCGACCTCGCCGCCGGTGCCGAATTCGCCACCGTCGAACAGCACCCGGTCGAAGGACGCCTGGGAATCCAGCGCCTCGAACTTGCCCTTCATCAGCGTGTCCGAGGCCTTCTCCTCGCGGTTCGCCTCGTCCATCAGCGAATCCTCGGGGTTGAACAGCCCGTCCGCGTCTTCCCTCTCCGGGCGGTCCAGTGCGTGGTCCCGCTCGGCCTCCATCGAGTTCGCCAGCGCCATCAGCTGCGGTACCGAGGGCAGGAACACCGACGCCGTTTCGCCGCGCTTGCGGGCACGCACGAAGCGGCCCACGGCCTGGGCGAAGAATAGCGGCGTGGAGGTCGACGTCGCGTACACGCCCACCGAGAGGCGGGGCACGTCGACGCCTTCGGAGACCATCCGCACCGCGACCATCCAGCGCTTCTCCCCGGCGGAGAACTCCTCGATCTTGGAGGAGGCCTTGGCGTCGTCGGAGAGGATCACGGTGGGTGACTCGCCCGTGATCCGCTTCAGCTGCCCGGCGTAGGCCCGGGCGTCCTCGTGGTCGGTGGCGATGACAAGGCCGCCGGCGTCGGGCACGGTGCGCCGGACCTCACTCAGGCGCTTGTCCGCCCCGGCCAGCACGGCCGGGATCCATTCGCCGGCCGGGTTCAGCGCGGTGCGCCACGCCTGGGATGTGATGTCCTTGGTGACGGCGGCTTCGCCGAGGGAGGCCGCCATCTCGTCGCCCGCGCTGGTGCGCCAGCGCATCTGCCCGGAGTAGGCCATGAACATCACCGGACGGACCACGTGGTCGCGCAGCGCCTTGCCGTAGCCGTAGGTGTAGTCGGCCTTGGAGCGGCGGATGCCGTCGCGGTCCTCCGCGTACTCGACGAACGGGATCGGGGAGGTGTCCGAGCGGAATGGGGTACCGGTCAGGGACAGCCGGCGCGCGGCCGGGTCGAAGGCCTCGCGGAGCCCGTCGCCCCAGGAGAGCGCCTCGCCGCCGTGGTGGATCTCATCCAGGATCACCAGGGTGCGGGCGGCCTCGGTCTTGGCCCGGTGCAGCATCGGCTTGCTGGCCACCTGCGCGTACGTGACGGCGACGCCGATGAAGCCGCGGCCGTGCTGGCCGTCGGCGTTCTTGAAGTTCGGGTCGATGGCGATGCCCACCTTCGCGGCGGCGTCCGCCCACTGGCGCTTGAGGTGGTCCGTGGGCGCCACGATGGTCACGCGGTTGACCACGCCCGAATCGATCAGCATGGAGGCCACCCGGAGGGCGAACGTAGTCTTACCGGCCCCGGGGGTTGCGACGGCAAGGAAGTCCCGGGGGTTGGTGGCGAAGTAGTTATCCAGCGCCTCCTGCTGCCAGGCACGCAGTTTCGGCGCGGTTCCCCACGCGGCCCGCTCGGGATAGGCGGGCGGCAGCACGGGACCGCCGAACAGTGTTTCCGTCACTTAGCGGGCCTCCCGTCCATACGCGTCTGTTGGTTCGGGAAAAGCCCCACTAAGCACAAAAACACCAATCTTTTTCGGTTGAACCGGATGCCACGCCCTACTTGCCGGAGCCGCCGTCGTCACCGCCGGGGCGCAGCCCCTCGTAAACCTCTTTGCATTCGGGGCACACAGGGAACTTCTTCGGATCCCGTCCAGGGGTCCAGACCTTGCCGCAGAGGGCAATGACGGGTTCCCCGGAGAGGGCCGACTCCATGATCTTTTCCTTGCGGACGTAATGCGCGAAGCGCTCCCGGTCTCCCGGTTCCACTTCCTGGCGCAGTTCCTCACGCTCGATCGTCGCCGTCGACGTCCCGGCGCCGGAAAGCTCACGCATCGGGTCGTTGTCGAGGTCGTTGTCCAGGGCGTTCTGGGGGGCCGTCGTCAGGGGTTCCGTCATGCTGGTCATGGCTTCCATCTTAGCCGCTGGCTAGAACGTCCGCCGGGGCATGGCCCGTTCGTACTGCGGCGGCCAGGCCAGCTCGTGGCCCAGTTCGAAGGCCGCGCGCAGCCACCAGTGCGGGTCGCGCAGCGCCGCGCGGGCGATCAGCACGCCGTCGGCCTGGCCGGTCGCCACGGCGTGTTCCGCCTGGCCGGCGGAGGTGAGCAATCCCACCGTGCCGGTTTTGACGCCGGCCTCGCGTCGGATCTTGGCGCTGAAGCCGGTCTGGTAGCCGGGACCCACCGGAATCGTCTGGTGCGCTACGGCGCCGCCGCTGGAGACGTCCACCAGGTCCACGCCGCGCTCGGAGGCGGCGCGGGCGAGCCGGACGGAGGCCTCGGCGTCTACGCCGCCCTCGGCCCAGTCCGAGGCGGAGATCCTCAGCAACAGCGGCATCGAGTCCGGAATGACCCCGCGCACCGCGTCCACCACGGCCAGCATGAGCCGGTTACGGCCCGCCTCGTCGCCGCCCCATTCGTCGGTGCGGTCGTTGATCAGCGGGCTCTGGAACTGGTGCAGCAGGTAGCCGTGCGCACCGTGGATTTCGATGGTGTCGAAGCCAACCTCCACTGCCCGCCGGGCGGAGGCAACGAAGTCGGCGATCACGCCCTCGATCTCGGTCCCGGTCATGGCCGACGGCGGCGCGTAGCCGTCGAAGGCACCGGTGCCCGGGCCCACCGGGTCCCAGCCGCCCTCGGAGGCAGGGACGGTGCCGGTCTTGCCGGAGAACGGCCAGTAGCTGGAGGCCTTGCGGCCGGCGTGGGAGAGCTGGGTGCCGATCTTGGTCTCCGCGGTGCCGTGCCGGTGCACGAAGTCCACGATCCTGGTCCAGGATTCGGCCTGGGCATCGTTATAGAGGCCGGCGTCCCGCGGGCTGATCCGCCCGGCGGGGTTGACGGCGGCCGCCTCGGTGAGGATCAGGGCCGCTCCCCCGGTGGCGAACGATCCGAGGTGCATCAGGTGCCAGTCGGTGGGGACGCCCTCGGCGGTCTCGGGTTCGCAGCTGTACTGGCACATCGGCGATACCCAGCCGCGGTGCTCGAGCCGCAGGGAGCGCAGGGTCAGCGGGCTGAAGAGTGCGGACGCCATTAGAACAGCACCCGGGCCAGGTTCTGGCGGGCCTTGGCCACACGCTCGTCGGTGGCGCCGACGACGTCGAAGAGTTCCAGCAGGCGCACCCGGGCGGTCTCCCGCTCCGGTCCGAAGTTCCGGCCGATGAAGGCCACCATCCGGCCCAGGCCGTCCTCCACGTGCCCGCCGGCGACGTCGAGATCGGCGACGGCCAGCTGTGCGTCCAGGTTGTCCGGTTCCTCCGCGGCCTTGGCACGGACGGCGTCGGCGTCCTCGGTGGACAGGGCCTGCAGGCGTCCCATCAGCTCCACCTGGGCCAGGCCCACCTTGGCGTCGGCGTCGGCGGGCATCTCGGTGAGGGCCTGGCGGTACGCGGCGGCCGCACCGTCGAAGTCACCTGCCTCGATCGCGTCGAAGGCCTTCTGGTGCAACGGGGGCAGCGGCGGGGCCTCGGCCTCCGCGGCGGCCGGACCGCCGCCGCCGATCCGGCCGGTGACGCCGTTGGCGGCGGCCACCTTGAGGAGTTCATCGAAGAGGCTGCGGACCTGCTGCTCGTCGGCGCCGCCCTGGAAGAGCGGCACGGGCTGGCCCTTCACCACGGCGACGGCCGTGGGAACGGCCTGCACCTGAAACGCCTGGGCCAGTTGCGGGAAGGCCTCGATATCGGCGGCGCCGAGAACCAGGCGGCCCTCGTAACTGGTGACAATCTGCTCCAGGGCGTCCACCAGATCCCCGGACCCGGGTGAATAGGAGGCCCACATGGCGATAACGACGGGCACCCGGGCGGAGAGGTCCACCAGGTCCTGGAAGTTGGCCTCGGTGACGTTGACGCGCAACGGGGCGGCGCCGCCGTCCGCTGGCTGCTGGGCGGATCCGGGCTGGGCGGCTCCGGTGTGCGTGGACCCCGGTCCGGCGGGCGGCGCGGGGCGTTGCTTCAGCGAGGAAAGATCGACGGCGCCCCGCAGGTTGATCGGGTTTGCGGCTGCGGGCGGGACCGGGCGGGATGCGGGCGAAGTCATGGAACCACTCTATCGACTCCGCCCGCGGCCGGGACTACTTGAAGCTCGCCCCGACCAGGCCGCGGGTGGCGGCCACCAGCTTCATCGGATCCTTGGACCCCGCCGGCGGCACGTAGACCGCCACGGACTCGGCAAAGTTCAGGACCATGCCGGTGCTGGTCTCCTTGCCGCCGGCCAGGGCCGCGGCGTCGTCCCCGATGGTCAGCTTGTCGCCGGAGTTCTTCGGCGTGCCGTCGAAACCGAAGTTGAGCCGGCCCAGGACCAGGGCCCCGCCGTCGGCGGTGCGGAACACAACGGTGTCCTCGGGAACGGCCTTGTGGGTGAAGGCAAAGTTTCCGTTGGCACCGGACTTCACCACGTCGGCCTGGTAGGCCAGGGTGTCGGCGATGTACGGCGAGGACTGGCCCTCGGCGAGCTTGTCCTTGAAGGCCGAGTCGGCGTTGGTCAGGCGGTCGCCCAGGCCGGCGAGGGCCTCCTGGCCGCTGTAGAGCAGGCCGGACTTGTCGTCGGCGCCCAGCGTCTCGGTGCCGCCGCGGTTGATCGCAGGGAAGGTGGTTCCCGGCTGCAGCGGCGTCGCGCCGACCAGCTTGTAGTTCTCGCGCGGGGACGCCTGGACCAGCGTCAGCAGCTGCGGGACCACGTTGCCGTCGCCCTGGGTGACTGCCATGACGGAGCGGGGCCAGTCTCGCTTGGAGCTCACCACGGTGGTCAGCAGCTTGGTGGCGCGCACGGGCATCCGGGATTCGTAGCTGCCCACCTGCGAGCGGATCTTGTAGTTCTGCGTGCGGACCTCGAGTTCGGTCCCGCCGACCCGCGGGGCGAGCTTGGCCGCGTCCTTGGCGGCGTCACCGGCGTCTGTGGCCGCGGAGACCTGTTCCAGGATCCGGCGGAACTGGGCATCCAGCAGGATCGGGGTCCCGCCGGCGGAGGGGGCGGCCGTGCCGGCGCTTCCGCTCGGGGCGGGCGACGGCGACTGGCTGGCCTGGGCGGCAACGCCCGTGCCGGCGACGGCGGTGGCGGTCAGCAGGGCCACGGCCGCACCCGCGGCGCGGCGGCGCGTGGACAGGGTCGCGATGCGGGGGGCCTGTCCGGCGTCTCCGGCGGCCGGAGTGGAGCCGGCCTCACGGGCCTTGGCCCGGTCGGCGGCGCGGGCCCGGGCCCGGCGTGCGAAGGCGCTGCCGGCGGTGGCCTCCTTGGCCTCGACATCGCCGGAGCCGGAGTTATCGGAGCCGCCATCGCCGGAACCGCCGTCGCCCGGGGTGCCGGAGCGCGGCGCGCCCTGCTTGGGCTTCAGCACCAGCAGCGCGACGCCGCCGACTACCAGCAGCCCGCCGATAACCATCAGCGGGATGGCCCACGGCGTGGAGGTGTCATTGGGGAAGGTCATCGAAATGTCCGAGGGGGCGGCCTTGGTGCCGTCGGTGGCCAGCAGCAGCGACCAGTCACCGTCGGCCGGCGGAGTCCACGAGTAGTCCAGCTCGCCGTTGGCGTTCTCGGTGGAGACCCAGAGGTCCGAACCGGCGGGCGACGGCGCGGTGGCCTCGCCGTCGGCGTGCTCGACGGTGAGGGACTTGCGGTCCTCGGAGAGCCCGGAAATGGTGTTGTGGGCCGTCTTGCCCACCCAGGCGTTGACGTCGTCGGGGCGGCCGGAGGCCAGCAGGAAGTTGCCTTCACCCTTGACGTGGATCTTGACCGTGCCGCCGTGCAGGGTGCGCAGCTTCTGGTCGACCACCGTCAGCGGCGCGGCGGTGCCGTTGGCCGGGACGCTGGCCGTCACCGTCGCCGGCGGAGCCCAGATTGTCTTCTGCCCGATCCCCGCCAGCAGTGTCAGGAGGCCGAGCAGCACAAGTGCAACTGCAGTCTTGAAACGCAAAATATTACCTATCATCAGCGGACACGTAGTTTTAAGAGTAACCGTTTTGTTACCTCCGAGTCAGATCGGGCGGCTTGTCAAGCCCCTTTCCCGGCCCGTCCCGGCCCGTCGATCCGCCCGGTAGCAAGGCTGCTGATAGTGTTTGCGGTGATCGTCACACCGGCCCCGCAGCCGCGGAATTCCGGGGAAAATTGAGAGAAAAAGGCTTGCAGCGCAGTGACTGACCCCACGGATTCGTCCCCCTCAGGACAGGCAGCTCCCCCGGAATCCGTCGCGCGGCCTGCCCAGGCTCCGGCCGGGTTCCTGGCCGCGATGGCCCGCCGCCTGCGGCAACCCCTGCCCGGCGCACAGCCCCGGCTGCGCTTCGATTTGCCGCCCGAGCAGCTGGACGACGCCGACGCCGCTCTTGAGGACACCGAGGAGACCCGCTTCGGCCGTCCCGGGCCGCGGATTTCCGCGCAGCATCCGCTCTACGTCGGGTTCATGGGGACCGTGGGCGTCGGCGTGGCCTTGCTGGTCTACTGGATCGGCTCCAACATCACCCAGCTGCTGCTCTGGATCCTGACGGCACTCTTCATCGCCCTGGGCCTCGATCCCGTGGTGCGCTGGCTGGAGAAACGCAAGGTGCCCCGCCCGGCCGGCATCCTGGTCTCGGTCGCCGTCCTGGCCCTGGCCGTCGCCGGGTTCTTCGCCACCCTGATCCCGACCATCGTCGCCCAGGTGACCCAGATCGTCCAGGAGGCCCCCAAGTGGATCCAGGACTTCATCGACTCGGACTTCTTCCGCGGCCTCGACAGCCAGTTCGGCGTCCGGGACCGGATCACGCAGGAGCTCGAGAAGTTCGTCAACAACCCGGACGCGATGGGCGGCATCTTCGGCGGCGTGGTGGGCGTCGGCTCCACCATCGCCAACGGCCTCTTCGGCGCCCTGATCGTCCTGGTGCTGAGCCTGTACTTCCTCTCCGCGATGCCCTCGATGAAGCTGTGGGGCTACCGCCTGGCTCCGCGCTCCCGCCGGCCGCGCGTGGAGGCCCTGTCCGAGGAGATCACCGGCTCGGTCGGCAACTACGTCATCGGCCAAGTCTGCGTGGCACTGCTCAACGCGCTCTTCGCCTTCATCGTGATGACCATCGTGGGCGTGCCGTTCGCGGTGCTGCTCGCCTTCGTCGTGGCGCTGCTGGCCTTCATTCCCCTGGTCGGCGGCATGATCGCCGGCATCCTGGTCACCCTGATCGCTCTGACCGCCGGCTGGCAGACCGCCGTCGTCTTCGCGATCTGCTACTTCGCCTACCTGCAGTTCGAGGCCTACTTCGTCTCGCCGCGCATCATGCAGAAGGCCGTGGCGGTGCCCGGCGCGGTGGCGGTCATCTCGGTGATTGCCGGCGGCAGCCTGCTGGGTGTACTCGGCGCGCTGATCGCGATCCCGACGGCCGCGGCCATCATGCTCCTGGTCAAGGAAATCTTCATCGTCCGCCAAGACAAGCACTAACCCCGGCAAGCACTAACCCGGCAAGCACTAACCCCGGCAGGCGCTCACCGCTCAGGCGTGCGCCGTGGCCACCGGGCCGTCCCACTCCTCGGGGAGCGGCTGCGCCGTCCCCGGCAGGACCTCGGCGACGATCTCGTTCAGCACCCGTCCGGCGTACTTCTCCCCCACCCAGAGGTGCTTGGCGCCGTCGACGCCGACGACGTCGGCCTGGGGCACCAGGGCGAAGCGTTCGGCCGCGGCGGCAGGCTGCAGGTAGTCGTCGTGTTCGGGGACCAGCACCTTGAGCGGCTTGCCCGCGGCAGCCCATTCCTTGAGGTGCACGTCCGTGGCGCGGTGCAGCGGGGGCGAGAGCAGGATGGCGCCCTCGATCTCTCCGGCTACGGGATCCACCGCGCCGTACATGAGCGCCAGCTCGGTGCCAAAGGACCAGCCCACCAGCCAGCGGTTCGGCAGGCCACGGTCCACCGCGAACCGCACCGCCGCCTCGACGTCCATCCGTTCGCCGATGCCCTCCTCGAAGCTGCCGCCGCTGGTTCCCCGGGGCGAGGACGTGCCTCGGGTGTTGAAGCGCAGCACGGCGACGCCGGACAGGGCCGGCAGCCGGTAGGAGGCCTTGCGGTAGACGTGCGAATCCATGAAGCCGCCGTGCGTGGGCAGCGGATGCAGGGTGATCAGGGTGGCCCGGACCTCGCCGGACTCCGGCAGCGCGAGTTCGCCCACCAGCAGGTGACCGTCCGCGGTGCGCAGCTCGATGTTCTCCCGCCGTGCCGGCAGCACCGTGGCGGCCCGGATGGGGGTCGGGGCGGCGGGCTGGGTGAAGTCGTACGAGGCCGGGTCGAAAGTCATGCCCTCCAGCTTAGCGAAGCTACGGGCGGCACCCGCGAGAGCAGTGAGCGCCTAGCGGTACCGGTACGTGCGCGAGGTCCAGCAGTTGGTGTGCCAGTGGCGCCGTTCGGCCAGCCCGGCGGCGGCACCGAAGAGATGGTCCTCGGACCAGACCACCAGGTGGGCGGTTCCGGGCGGGACGGCGTGGAGACAGCCAGGGCAGACATAGGTCTTGCCGGCGCGGCTGGCCGAGATGGACCGGACCATCCATTCCCCGTCCGGGGCGCTCTCCCGGCGGGCAATCCCGGTCCGGGCGCGTTCCAGGTCCAGCTCGGGCACCGGTCCGCCGTGCTTGCCGGGCTGCCGGGCGCCCCCGTTGCCCGGGGCGGGACGGCGGGGGCGGTTGGAACGGGGCATGGTCCCATTCTGCCCCAGCGGGTCCCCGGACGGTGTCCACGCCGCGGCGCCTCCCCGCTGCCGGTAGTGTTGACCGGGTGCGTTTAGTGATAGCCCGTTGCTCCGTTGATTATGTCGGCCGGCTCAAGGCCCACCTCCCCCTCGCCACCCGCCTGCTGGTGGTCAAGGCGGACGGCTCCGTGCTGGTCCATTCCGACGGCGGTTCCTACAAGCCCCTGAACTGGATGAGCCCGCCCGCCCGGCTCCGCGTGTCCACCCCGGACGAGGTCGACGTCGAGGTCGGCGTGATCGAGCAGTGGACCGTGCAGTCCACCAAGACCGACGACCGACTGATCATCAACATCCATGAACAGCTCCATGACACCTCGCACGACCTTGGCCAGGACCCCGGACTGATCAAGGACGGCGTGGAGGCGGACCTGCAGCGCCTGCTGGCTGACCAGATCGAGACCCTGGGCGAGGGATTCTCTCTGATCCGCCGCGAATACTTCACCGCGATCGGGCCGGTGGACATCCTGGCCCGCGACGCGAACGGCGGCACCGTCGCCATCGAACTGAAGCGCCGGGGCGACATCGACGGCGTCGAACAGCTGACCCGCTACCTCGAACTGCTCAACCGCGACCCGCTCCTGGCTCCCGTCCGCGGTATCTTTGCCGCCCAGCAGATCAAGCCGCAGGCAAGGGTCCTCGCCACCGACCGCGGCATTGATTGCGTAACGCTGGACTATGACGCGATGCGCGGTGTGGACGACAGCGAATCCCGCCTCTTCTAAGCGCGGCAATTGCACCCCAATCACGCACCAATTGGTTCACCAGCTTGTTACATAAAATTTGTGGATTTATCAGCCGCGCCCGTTGACCTGACTGTGGGGGCATGAAATTCTTAGAACAGTCTTTGTGTAGGTGTTTTTCATGCTCGCAAGACATGTTGCGAGCGTGAAGCTCCTGACGCCGAAACCCGGAGTCCCGGGCGGATGCCAAGGTTCTTCCCGCGGAGTGACTAAGCCCGGCGTAAGGTGCGCCGGACTTTCTCAAGTTCGACAATGAGGAGAATTAAATGGCTCAGGGAACCGTCAAGTGGTTTAACGCTGAAAAGGGCTTCGGCTTCATTACCCCGGATGACTCCGACGGCGACGTCTTCGTCCACTACTCCGAAATCCAGACCGGCGGCTTCAAGACCCTCGATGAGAACCAGCGCGTTCAGTTCGAAATCGGCCAGGGCGCCAAGGGCCCCCAGGCCACTGGCGTCACGGTCGTCTAATTAGGTTCAGGAATGCGCTAGAAGCATTCCCGGCTGAAGAAAATGATCCCCGGCTTTTGCCGGGGATCATTTTTTTGCGTTCCGCCGTCCCGCTAGCGCACGAGCGTACGCAGCAGCCGGGCGCTCTGGCGCACGGACAGGTCGGGCAGGTAGGCCCGGCTGAGCGCCCGGCCTATGGCCGGAAGCTGCAGCGGATCCTGGTAGTACAGGTAGAGCGTGCGGTACTCCGGCTTGAAGCGGGACTTGAACGTCGCCAGCGAGCGGAAGCCGTAGACCGGTTCCAGCGCCCGGCCCACCACGTCCAGGATCCCGGCCAGGCCCTCGCCGCCGGCACCGTCGGAGTCGTCGTCGCGGGATTCGTCGCGCGCCAGCGGCGATCCGGAGAGGGAAATGACGTCCACCGAGTCGCGCAGTTCCGTCACCGCCGAGGCGATCAGAAACTCCATCACCCCCGGAAAGGCGTCGCCGCGGCGCCGCATGAAGTCAAGGGTCCAGCTGACCAGCGCCCCGCCGTCGTACACGGGGAGCCAGCTGGTGACGCCCTGCACCCGGCCCTCGGCGTCCACGGCCAGGCAGCACAGCACCTCGTCGTCCATCAGCTCGTCCAGGCCGCCCAGGGTGAAGCCCATCTCGGGAACGGACTTTCGGGCCGCCCACTCCTCCGAGACCTCGCTGAGCTGCGCGCGCAGCGCCGGCGAGAAGTCGCGGTAACGGCCCCAGACGGCGTGCACTCCGGTCTTGGCCGCGCGGTTCATCGCCGTGCGGACGTTCTGCCATTCCTTGCCCTTGAAGGTCAGCTCCTGCAGTCCCAGGCGCGTCTCCTGGGCAACCGCCAGCCGCCGGAAACCGCGGGCCTGCAGCAGCGGCCAGATTTCATCCGTGCAGGAGTAGAAGCACGGAATCAGCGCATTTTCGGCGCAGAAGTCCAGGAACCCTTCGGCGGTATCCAGCCGGTTTGCCGCGGGTCCAAGCGGTCCGCCGAGGGTCAGCGCCACGTTGTTGTGCTGCTGATAGGCCACCGCACCGCGGGCGGCCTGGTTGAACCAGAACTTGTTCGGCTCCCAGAGAGCCATCCAGGAGAGCGAGTCGCCGCCCTGATGCACCAGCCGGCGTGCCACTTCCCGGTCGCCGTGGCCGGCGTCGGTGCCGTGCGCCCGGCGGAGCAGCACCAGCCACACCCCGGCCAGCGCCACCACCCAGAAGGCGATGCCGGAGTAGGCGAAGAGGAAGGCCTCCACGGGATTCCGGTCCTGGAAGACCCGGTTGTAGGTCCCCGGGATCGGCAACGGCAGGTACTGCCGCGCCAGCTCGGCCGCCAGGCCCAGCCAGCCGCCGTCGCGCTCCAGTCCCCCGGCGGCGAACCAGGCGCCGGTGTACGCGCCGGCCAGAACCAGGAAGGTCCCGCCCACGGTCAGGGCCAGGGTCCGCCGGGCCCGCCGGGTGGTCTCGACCCGGAACAGCCGGCGGTTGGCGAACAGCAGCAGCACCAATGCCAGCGGCACCGCCGCGAGCGGCAGGATGTGCACGAAGCCCGAGCCCATGATGGCCGTGTGCGGCCGGTTAGGGTAATGCGGGATGCGGGCGAAGAGGGCCAGGTAGACCGCGGCCAGCGCCGTCACGCCCAGCTGGACCAGGATGGCGATCCGCAGCGCCAGCTGCCGTCCGTGCCGCATGCCGTCGGCGCAGATGAGCAGGAGGACCACCGGCACCACGGCCAGGGCCAGGCCCAGCGGCCCGGCGAAGCCCAACCGGCCAGCCTCCAGGCACGAGGCATCCACGGCGCCGCCGCAGTTCTGCTCCAGCTGGTTCAGCGTGGGCAGCGGGTTGAGCACGACGTCGCGCAGCAAGGCCAGCGGACCGTTCGCGGTCCGCACCACCGCGGTGAGGATGGGCCCGACGGCGAAGATCGCCACGGTGAGCGAGAGCAGGTTCCGGGTCTCGCGCCCGGTGGATCGGTGCCGCTGCAGGGTGCCCTTGTCCCCCTGCAGCCACCACCCGGCCAGCAAGCCGACCACGGCACCGGAGAGGCCCACCACCGTCTCGGGGTGGCCCACGTAGAGCACCAGCAGCAGGGCCACCGAGAGCACCGCGGTCCGCAGCCGGCGCTGCCACAGGGTGGGCAGCAGCCCGCAGGCGGCCAGGGCCACGGCGAGGATTGCCGCGTAGGGTCCTATCAGCGGGGCATCGACCATCAGGCCCAGCCAGCCATCCCCGGCGTAGCGCGCCAGCTGGGTGACCAGCAGGAACAGGGACACCGCGGCGAACTGGCCGGCGAGGAAGAACGCGACCGTGCGCAGCGAGCCCACCCGCCGCTCGGCCACGCCCATCAGGCCAAGGATCATCAGCGACGCCGCGAGGTACGCCAGCGGGTTGGTGGCGAAGAACAGCGAGGTGAACATCGTCCACCAGTGCCCGGCCTGCAGCCCCTGGACGCTGACGGACGCGAAGTCCAGCAGCGCTTCCGGCGGGCCGGCGAGGAAGCTGCCGGTGGCCGCTCCGGCAAAGAGGAAGAGCGCCAGGACCGACAGGGTGACGGGGAGCTGACGGGCCTGCCGGAGGATGCCGCGCAGCCCGCTCATTGCTTGATCCCCCACCGCTGCGCGAGGAAGTCCAGGCCGCCGGGCATGCCGCGCGACGCCGCTTCCCAGGAGTGCCCGGCGTTGGCGATCCGGTGGTCCTCCACGGTGAAGCCGGCCTTCCGTGCGGCCCCGGCGAGCAGGGCCATGTACTCGATGAACTCGGGGTCGCGTTCGCCGGCGCCGAAATACACGGCGTTGCCCTCGTACCGGCGTTCCTGCATCAGGCGCAGCGGGGTCTGTGCCTCGAAGGCCGCGGTGTCGCCGCCGAAGGAGGCGTCGATGGTCTTGCGGCGCTCCTTGGCCAGGGACGGCTCCTTTTCGCTGGAGAACGCCAGGGCGGCGCTGTACACCTCGGGGTGGCGGGTCACCATCTCCATGGCACAGGTGGCGCCGAAGGAGAATCCGCCGGCGGCCCACTGGTGCGGGTCGGCGTCGACGTCGAGGGTGGCCCGGATCCAGTCAGGCACGTCGCGGGAGAGGAAGGTGTCGGCCTTGGCGATGCGGCTGTCCATGCAGAGCGTGTTGCCGGAGGCGGACCCGTTGGGGTCCACCACCACCGCGATCGGGGCCACCCCGCCGTGGTCCGCGGCGAAGCGGTCCATGCGGCTGCGCAGGGCGCCGCCGGTCAGCCAGTCGGCCGGGGCCCCGGGCTGGCCGGAGAAGAGGACCAGGACGGGGAGCGCGGGCCGGGGTGTGGCACTGTACGCCGGCGGGAAGTAGATGTAGGCGTCGCGGCTCTGGAAGCCCGACGCCGTGCCGGGAATGGTGGCCTTGCGGACCGTGCCGTCCGGCGGCAGGCCGTTCGGGGCCGTCCAGTCGGCCAACGGAACCGCGGCGGCTCCCCCGGGCTGCCTACGCAACGCGTCCTCCAGCACCGGAATGCGCGCGACGGCGGTGCCGGTCAGGTCGCTCACGGTGTGATTGAGGCCGAAGTAGGAGTTGATCTGGACGGCGGAGAGCAGCAGCACGCCCAGCAGGGCGGCCGTGGCCACCGCGGTGGCGCGGATCCGGTGCACCACCGGCAGGACGGGTCCGGGGATGGCCGCCAGGAACGGCCGGCGGCCCCAGATGCCGTGCAGCCGGAGCAGCCAGAACAGCAGGGCCGCGACGCCGGGAACACTCCAGGCGAGTGTCTCCCAGGGCAGTTCCTCGGGGAAGACGGACAGGACGTAGATCAGGAGGAGATGGACTCCGGCGACCAGCCCGGCGCCCAGCAGCAGGGCGGAGCCGACGACCACCGCCGTCGCCCCCGGGGTATGCCGGCGGCCGCTCTTCCAGAGCAGGTAGGCGGCACCGGCGGCCGCGGCAGCCCAGGCAACCCAGAGCACCGGCCCGTCCACCAGCCGGATGTCTTCGATGAAGTCCAAGGCGGTTAGCGCCAGGTGCCGACGCCGATGACGGGGCCTGCCTCAAGCCAGGAAGAGAGCCCGGTGTACGCGTCGAAGCGCATGGCCAGCAGGACGTCCCGGCCCTCGTAGCGCAGTTCGACGATGACGGACTCCGGCTGCACCTTCACCAGTTCGGTTTCGGTGGGCGGACGCCGGCCGATCAGCTCCAGCGAGCTGCGGCGGAAGGTGTATTTCGGACGGACGCTCAGGGAGGCAAGACGGAACCACTCGAGGTCGTTGTCCTGATAACGACAAACCCCCATCTGCCAGCTGTTTCCAGCTACGCAAATGGAGGCGTCCACCGTGCCCAGGGCGCGCCGCAGATTAATGCGGCGCACCCCGGAGAGGCACAGTGCAAAGACTAGCAACGCAAACGCCGTTGCCAGGATGATGAACGGAAGACCAGTATCGTCCATCAAGGTAGGGCTAGCGGATCCCCGCAGTAGCCGAATCACCCATCTGGGCGTTGTCGGCCACGATCACCACGCGGTTGTTGTCGACGGAGAAGAATCCGCCGTCAACGTCCACTGCGATGCGGTCACCGGAAACAGGCTCGATGGCCAGTTCACCTTCGGCCAGAATCGCCAGCAGGGGCGAGTGGCCGGGCAGGATTCCGATTTCACCATCGCTGGTGCGGGCCTTGACCATCTTGGCCGCTCCGGACCACACGAAGTGGTCCGCTGCGACAATCTCAACCTCAAGCTCAGCCATATTACTTGGTCTGTTCCTGGATCTTGGCCCACTGGCGCTCGACGTCATCCAGGCCGCCGACGTTGAAGAACGCCTGCTCTGCGATGTGGTCCAGCTCGCCGTCGCAGATCGCCGCGAAGCCTTCCACGGTGTCCTTGATGGACACGGTGGAGCCCTCGACGCCGGTGAACTGCTTGGCGGTGTAGGTGTTCTGCGAGAGGAACTGCTGGATACGGCGTGCACGCGACACGACGATCTTGTCCTCTTCGGAGAGTTCATCGACACCGAGGATGGCGATGATGTCCTGGAGTTCCTTGTTCTTCTGCAGGATCTGCTTCACGCGGACGGCCGTGTTGTAGTGGTCGTTGCCGATGTACTGCGGATCCAGGATGCGCGAGGTCGACGTCAGCGGGTCAACGGCCGGGTACAGACCACGGGAAGCGATTTCACGGGAGAGTTCCGTGGTCGCGTCGAGGTGTGCGAAGGTCGTTGCCGGAGCCGGGTCGGTGTAGTCATCCGCGGGAACGTAGATGGCCTGCATCGAGGTGATGGAGTGGCCCTTGGTCGAGGTGATGCGCTCCTGCAGGAGGCCCATCTCATCGGCCAGGTTGGGCTGGTAGCCCACGGCGGACGGCATGCGGCCGAGGAGGGTGGAAACCTCGGAGCCTGCCTGGGTGAAGCGGAAGATGTTGTCGATGAAGAGCAGCACGTCCTGGTTCTGCACATCGCGGAAGTACTCCGCCATGGTCAGGGCGGACAGGGCCACGCGCAGACGCGTTCCCGGCGGCTCATCCATCTGGCCGAACACAAGGGCGGTGTCCTTGAGGACGCCTGCCTCTTCCATTTCGACCCAGAGGTCGTTGCCTTCACGGGTGCGCTCACCCACGCCGGCGAACACCGAGGTACCGCCGAAGTTGCGGGCAACACGGGTGATCATTTCCTGGATCAGCACGGTCTTGCCGACGCCGGCGCCGCCGAACAGGCCGATCTTGCCACCCTTGATGTACGGGGTGAGGAGGTCGATAACCTTGATGCCGGTCTCGAGCATCTCGGTGGAGCCCTCAAGGGTCGCGAAGGCGGGGGCCTTGCGGTGGATCGGCCAGCGCTCGGAGACCTGCAGTTCGGACTCCGCGACGTCCAGGGGCTGGCCCAGGACGTTGAAGATATGGCCCTTGACGCCGTCGCCAACGGGCACGGAGATCGGGGCGCCGGTGTCGACCACGGTGGTGCCGCGGACCAGGCCGTCGGTCGCCTGCAGCGAGATGGCGCGGATGAGGTTGTCGCCGAGGTGCAGCGCAACTTCGAAGGTGATGGTCTTGGTCTCACCGTTGAGAGAAATCTCGGTGGTGAGAGCGTTGTAAATCGAGGGGATTGCGTCAGCCGGGAATTCGACGTCGACAACCGGGCCAATAACACGTGCAATACGGCCGGTGGCACCGGACGTCGCGGCTACGTGTTCGGTAGCAGTGGCAGTCATCTCTCTCACTTCACTCAGTAGATGGCGTGGGCGGTTAAGTTCGTTCTGTGGTGCAGGTACAGCTGGGCCCGTGACGGGCAGGCTAGGACGCGTTCAGTGCGTCGGCGCCGGCCACGATCTCGGAAAGCTCCTGCGTAATTTCAGCCTGGCGGGCAGTGTTGCGCAGACGCGTGTACTTCTTGATGAGCTCCGTGGCGTTGTCGCCGGCGGACTTCATCGCGCGCTGGCGGGCTGCGAGCTCGGAAGCTGCGGCCTGCAACATGGCGGCGAAGATGCGTGACTCGATGTAGCGCGGCAGCAGGGCATCGAGGACCTGCTCCGTCTCCGGTTCGAATTCGTAGAGCGGCAGCAGCTCCGACTCGGAGGCAGCCTGTTCCTCGACGACCTCCAGCGGGAGCAGACGGATAACCGTCGGTTCCTGCGTCACCATGGACTTGAACCGCGTGTAGACGACGTGGATTTCGTCCACACCGCCCTCTTCGTAGACCTCGGCGAAATCGGCCAGGAGGGCCTCGCCCACCTCGCGTGCGGTCTCGAACTGCGGAGCGTCCGTGTTGCCGGTCCAGACCCGCTCGTACGGACGGTTCCGGAAGTCGAAGTACGCCTGTGCCTTGCGGCCCATGAGGTACATCTTGACTTCCTTGCCCTCCTCGTGGAGCAGCTCGACGAGGCCTTCGGCCTGCTTGAGCACGGTCGCGGAGTAGGACCCGGCGAGGCCGCGGTCGGAGGTGACGACCAGCACGGCGGCCCGCCGGATCTGCTCCGGCTCGGTCACCAGCGGGTGGTCGATTTCGCTCTGGCTTGCGACAGCAGAAACGGCACGCGTAATCGCGTTTGCGTAAGGCAGTGAAGCCGCTACGCGTGCGCGGGCCTTGCCGATGCGCGAGGTAGCGATCAGTTCCATCGCCTTGAAGATCTTGCGCATCGACGTCGTCGAGCTGATCTTCTGGCGGTAGACCCGAATCTGGGCTCCCATACTTATCCTTTCCTAAGCTTCCGTTGGGCCGGGACTGCCGGACCCTCGAGGGATCCGGCAGTCCCGGCCTACGGAACTAGCGCTTCTGCTTGACGATTTTTTCCTGGTCGACCTGGTCTTCATCGATCGGGGCGTACTCCTCGTGCCCCGCACCGACCAGCAGGCTGTCGCCCTCGCCGAAGAAGCCCTTCTTGAAGTCCACAATCGCGGTCTTCAGTGCTTCTGCGGTGTCGTCGCTCATCACGTTGGTCTGCGCCAGCGTGGTCAGGATGGAGGACTTGTGCTTGAGGTGCTCCAGGAACTCGGTCTCGAAGCGGTTGATGTCCTCAACCGGAACGTCGTCGAGGTAGCCGTTGGTGCCGGCCCAGATGGAAACGACCTGGTCCTCAACCGGGAACGGCGAGTACTGGCCCTGCTTCAGGAGTTCCATCAGGCGTGCGCCACGGGTCAGCTGCTGGCGCGAAGCCGCATCCAGGTCCGAGGCGAACATGGCGAAGGCCTGCATGTCGCGGTACTGGGCCAGTTCCAGCTTCAAGGTACCGGAGACCTTCTTCATGGACTTCACCTGGGCGGCGCCACCGACGCGGGACACGGAGACACCGACGTCGACGGCGGGACGCTGGTTGGCGTTGAAGAGGTCCGACTGCAGGAAGATCTGGCCATCGGTGATCGAGATGACGTTGGTCGGGATGTAGGCGGACACGTCGTTCGCCTTGGTCTCGATCAGCGGCAGACCGGTCATGGAACCTGCACCGAGCTCGTCGGAGAGCTTTGCACAACGCTCCAGCAGACGGGAGTGCAAGTAGAAGACGTCGCCCGGGTAGGCTTCGCGTCCCGGCGGGCGGCGCAGCAGCAGCGACACGGCGCGGTAGGCTTCGGCCTGCTTGGACAGGTCGTCGAACACGATGAGGACGTGCTTGCCGCCGTACATCCAGTGCTGGCCGATGGCCGAACCGGCGTACGGTGCCAGGTACTTGAAGCCGGCCGGGTCGGATGCCGGGGACGCCACGATGGTGGTGTACTCCAGCGCGCCGTTGTCCTCAAGGGTCTGGCGGACCGCCGCGATGGTGGACGCCTTCTGGCCGATGGCGACGTAGATGCAGCGGACCTGCTTGTTCACATCGCCGGAGGCCCAGTTGGCCTTCTGGTTGATGATGGTGTCGATCGCGATGGCGGACTTGCCGGTCTGGCGGTCACCAATGATCAGCTGGCGCTGGCCGCGGCCGATCGGGATCATCGCGTCGATGGCCTTCAGGCCGGTCTGCATCGGCTCGTGGACCGACTTGCGCTGGGTCACGCCCGGGGCCTGGAGTTCCAGGGCACGGGTGGTCTCGGCCTTGATCTCGCCGAGGTCGTCAATCGGCTGGCCCAGCGGGTCAACCACGCGGCCGAGGAAGGCGTCGCCCACGGGTACGGACAGAACCTGTCCGGTGCGGTGCACTTCCTGGCCTTCTTCGATGCCCTTGAAGTCACCGAGGACGATGACGCCGATCTCGCGGACGTCGAGGTTCTGGGCGAGGCCCAGCGTGCCGTCTTCGAAGCGAAGCAGCTCGTTCGCCATGACCGAGGGGAGGCCCTCAACACGGGCGATGCCGTCACCTGCGGTCGTTACACGGCCAACCTCTACGCGCTCTGCGTTACCGGGTTCGTAGGACGCCGCGAACTCGTTCAACGCATTACGGACGTCGTCGGCGTTGATGGTCAAATCGGCCATCTGCAGTCCCTGCTCTCCTGTTTTCGTGATCATCGTTGCTCACGATGACCGGGGTTTCTTGTCGGTAAGTTGTGCTTGTCCGGCTGACTAGGCAAGCTGTCGCTGGAGCTGGCCCAGGCGGCCGAGGACAGAAGCGTCAACCACTTCGTCGCCTACCTGGATCCGGATTCCACCGATCAGTGCCGGGTCAATGTTCATGTTGAGCTTCAGCTCGCGGCCGTAGAGGGCGTTGAGCGCCGTCTGCAGCCGGCCGGTCTGTTCCGCCGTCAGCGGACGGGTGACGCTGACCGTGGCAATCCAGCGCTGCTGGCGCTTGGCTGCAAGCTCCGCAAAACGGCTGACGAGCCGGGTGACCTTGAGTCCTCGGGGCTGCGCGACGGCCTGGCCGATGAGGACCTTGGCCTCCTCGCTGGCACCGGGGACGAGCTTGGCGGCAAGGGCAGCCTTGGCTGCCTGGCTCGCCTGCGGCTCGGACAAGGCACGCTGAACCTCGTGGCTGGCGTCGACGGCCTGGTTGAAGCTGAAGAGGTCGTTCTCCAGTTCCTCCAGTCCGCTGAGGCCCGAGGCAGAGACTGCCGACTTGTTTTCAGCAACGGCAATGACCACCGTGGCGGCCAGGGTCTCGAGTGCATCGCCGATGTCGCGGGCCGATGCCCAGCGTGAGCCGGCCAGTCCGCTCGCGATCTGCACGGCGTCAGCGGAGACTTTCCCGCTGAACAGCTGCGTGACCAGCGCCGACTTCTCGCTGCCGGTGCGGGACGGGTCGGTCAGGGCGCGGCGCAGGCCAGCGGAGCTGTCCACCGTTCCCAGGATTCCGAAGAGTTCCTTAGCCAACTGCAGCGACGCGTTGGGAAGCGTGGGCTCCAACGCGGCGAGTGCCGCGGTCAGCGATTCGCTCGATACACCTGCCATTACTTAGCTGCACCTGCGCTCTGGTTCTCCAGATCTGCCAGGAAACGATCGACCACTCGGGCCGAACGTGCATCGTCGGTGAGGGCCTCGCCGACGATCCGGCTTGCCAGCGTGGTGGCCAGCGTGCCGACCTCCACGCGCAGCGACACAACGGCCGCCTGACGCTCGGATTCGATCTGGGCGTGCGCCTGGGCGGTGATGCGGGCAGACTCGGCAGCTGCCTTCTCCTTCAGATCCGCCAGGATCTGGGCGCCTTCGGCACGGGCTTCCTCGCGGATGCGGTTGGCCTCGGTGCGGGCATCCGTCAGCTGCTGCTTGTACTCTTCGAGTGCCGCAGTGGCCTCAGCCTGGGCCTTTTCGGCCTTGGCAATGCCGCCCTCAATCGCCTCGGCACGCTCTGCGAAGTTCTTCTCGAACATCGGGACAACGTACTTCGTCACGATGTAAAGGAGAACAGCAAAGCCTACGAGGACGACAAACATTTCCCAGATGTTGGGAACGAGGGGGTTGGACCCTTCCTCGCTGGCGGCTGAGATGATCAGCTGCTTCATATTTCACCCGTCCTTATCTACTCGGTTCTGGATGTTCGCTAGTGTTCTGAAGGTTTACTTGAGAACGAATGCGAAGACCAGGCCGAGGATGGCGAGGGCTTCAGTCAGCGCGAGGCCGAGGAATGCGATCGGCTGCAGGACGCGCTGGGCTTCCGGCTGACGTGCAACGCCGTTGATGTAAGCAGCGAACACGAGACCCACACCGATACCACCGCCAATGGCGGAGAGGCCGTAGCCGATGAGGTTGAGGGAGCCGTTGATGGAGCCTTCCATTTTTCTTCCTTTCAAGATGCCACCCGTGTGGCAGGTTGTTTGGGTTGCTTCATCCCCCGGAGGGGAAGTCTTTTGGAGCCTTAGTGGCTGTCGGCGTGCAGTGCGCCTTCGATGTAGATCGCGGTCAGCAGCGTGAAGACGTACGCCTGCAGCGCCATGATCAGCGCCTCCAGCATGTACATCGCCAGCGAGCCGGCGAGGACCAGAACCGAGGCGCCCTTGAGCAGGACGTTCTCCTGCATGACCAGGAACTCGATGCCGGAACCGGCGATCATCACGATCAGGTGGCCGGCCAGCATGGTGGCGAACAGACGGAGGCTGTGCGTCACCGGGCGGACCAGGAAGTTGGAGATGATCTCGATCGGGATAACGATCGGAAGAATGTAGACCGGCACGCCGCTGGGGACCGTGGCCAGCTTGAAGTACTTCAGGCCGTTCTTCTTGATGCCGATGGCAATCCAGGTCACGTAGACGATGGCTGCCAGCACGTAGGCGCCGCCGACGTGGGAGAAGCTCGGGAGCTGGATCACCGGGATGGCGCCGTAGATGTTGTTCACCAGGATGAAGAAGAACAGGCTGAACAGCAGCGGGACGTACTTGATGAAGTCCTTGCCGCCGATGATGTCCTTGGCGATGCCGTTCCGGACGAAACCGTAGGCGGCCTCGCCGGCGAACTGCAGCTTGCCCGGAACGAGCTGCTGCTTCCGCGCGGCCAGCACGAAGAAGGTGGCGATAATGACGACCGAGAGGATCACCAGCAGCATCTGCTTGGAGAATCCTTCGGCAGCACCCCAGGGCAGGATTGCCGGCAGGTGCATTTGTTCAATTCCGGGAGGAGTAAACTCTCCTGAATCTTGGGCCGGGAGCGCAAGCGCGATCAACGCGTTTCCTCTCTGCAGTGTCCATCATTGGGCGTTGGGCGGGGAGCGACGGCATTGCTGCCAACCAGTCCCCCTCTGAAATTTTTTGGCATTACTGTTCCGCGTCCTTGGACGGGCCACCTGCAGCGCCGTCTTCACCAGCCGTAGACCGGTGGCTGGTGAGGCCGTGCATATGAGAAAGATAGAACCCTCCCGCAGCTCCAAGCAGGGCGCCTGCGAGCACAATCCAGCGGGTTCCCCACAGATTATCCAGACCCCACCCTATCAAACTCCAGACGATGATTCCGCCAACAATGTAGCTGAACACTGCGATCCCGGCGTTGTATCCGCCGTCGTCGCCGTCCTTTGAGACGCCGGGGGCACCGGTGGTACCGCGCGGCTTCCGGGGGGTGTTCTCGTCTCGCTCTTTACGGTCCGGCATGGGGTCCGCCTTCCGTGGAGTCGGGGTCGTTGTAGATCTGCAGCCGGGCTTTGCTGAAGCCGATGATCTCGGCGGCCTGCCAGGCCACGACGGTGACGACGGCGCCGATCAGGAACCAGCGGGCGTGCAGCCAATCCGGGGCACCCAAGACAAACAGGACGACAGCGAAGCCGACGACCTTGATGAAGTAAGTGGCGACGAACATGCCGATCGCCCCGGAGGGATTGTTCCGGCCGACGAAGTGTCCGACCAGCAGGCTGATGGCGAAGAACGCCATCACCAGGACACCGCCGAAGGCGCTGGAGAGGGCACCGAAGCCGCCGTTGAAGATCCAGGCCGGAACGGCCGTCACCACCAGTGCTGCGGCGGCCGTCACCGAACTGAGCGCCAGCAGGCGCAGCCAGAGTGACGTGGTGGGTCCAGAAACGCCGACGCGTCCGCGGCCGGGCGTGCGTCCGGGCTCGGCGTTGGAGGTCATGGGATCCCAATCGTCGCTGGCGGTAAGGGCGGGGGTGCGGAGAAGTCCGCCCCTGAATTCTACACGAGATAGAACATGGCTAGGCCACGGGGAGGCGGGTGACCTTGGATTTGCGGCGGTAGCGGCGGATGAGGTCCGGGCTGGCGACGTACAGTACCAGCACCGCCAGGCTGGCCGCGACGCAGAGCGCCACGACGGGCAGCGGCGCCGTCGCGGCGGTGAAGCCGAGGACGATCACGGCAGCGGTGCAGACGGTGACAGCGGCGGAGGACTGCAGGTGCGAGAAGCCGACGTCGGTCAGCCGCTGGTAGACATGCTCGCGGTGCGAGGCGTACCACCGCTCCCCCGCCTTGATCCGGCGCAGCAGCGTGTAGCCGGTATCCGCCACGTACACCAGGATGGGCGAGAGCACGTACTCGACGTACACGCCGCTGAAGAAGCCAGCAATGGCGAGGGCGGCCACGGAGGCGCCGAGAAGGTAGCTGCCGACGTCGCCGAGGAACACCGAGCCCCGGCCCAGGTTCCAGGGCAGGAAGCCGAGGAAGGCCATGGCCAGGATGGCGCCGCCGGCGGTGAGCCAGGGCTGGTCCGAGAGGGACCCGGCGGCCGCGTAGGCGGCGCCCACGGTGACGCCGTGCAACCCGGAGATGCCGTTGATGCCGTCCATGAAGTTGGCGATGTTGACGTAGGCGGCGACCGCGACGGCGGCGAGCGGCAGCCACCAGAAGGACTGGCCCGTCATGACGATCAGCACCGCCGAGCCCGCGGCCCCGATGCCCAGCTGGGCTCCGGCACGGCCGCGGATGGAGAGCCCGCGCAGGTCTTCGGTCCAGCCGACGGCGGCACACGCGCCGATGATCAGCAGCACGACGGCGAACACCGCACGGTTGACGGTGACGGCGCCGGTAAGGACGGCCACCCCATAGCCGGCCGCGGTGGCCAGCGCCGCGGCCAGGCCCATCCCACGGATGGTGGTCTTCACGTGCGAGGACCGCGCGGACGGCACGTCCACCACGCCGAGCCGGATCAGCCAGGGCTTCACCGCATAGGGCAGCAGCAGGCTGGCCAGGAGCGTGACGGCGGCGGTGACCAGCAGGGCGGTCACGAGGCGACCCGGACGATTCTGATCGGTCCCGTCTCGTCCGACTCGTCGTCGGGGATCTCCGCGATGCTGGCGCCTTGTTCCGCCTCGCAGCGTTCCAGCCAGACTCTAAGGTCCAGCGTGGCCGGGTCCTGTTCGGTGGCGCGGGTGTGGGAAATCTTCGGGTGCAGCGGGCGCTGGTCCAGTTCGCCGGTGCCCACGAGCTCCTCGTGCAGCTTCTCCCCCGGCCGCAGCCCGGTGTAGATGATCTCCACCTTCTTGCCGGACATGGCGATCATGCGTTGGGCCACGTCAAGGATCTTGACCGGTTCGCCCATGTCCAGGATCAGCACGTCGCCGCCGGCGCCGATGGCTCCGGCTTGGATGACCAGCTGGCAGGCCTCGGGGATGGTCATGAAGAAGCGGGTGACCTCGGGATCGGTCACGGTCACCGGACCGCCGACGCGGATCTGCTCGGTGAAGAGCGGAAGCATGGATCCGCGGCTGCCCATGACGTTGCCGAAGCGGACGGAGACGAACCTGCTGCCGGTCTGGCCCGCCATCCAGGCGGTCAGCTTCTCCGCGACGCGCTTGGAGTGGCCCAGGGCGGTGGTGGGGTTCGCGGCCTTGTCCGTGGAGATGTTCACGAAGTGGGAGACCCCGGCACTCCGGGCGGCCTGCAGGACGTTCAGCGTGCCGCAGACGTTGGTCTTCCAGGCCTCGACCGGATACTGCTGCAGCAGCGGCGCGTGCTTGAGTGCGGCCGCGTGGAAGACCACCTCCGGACGGCGGTCGGTGAAGATCTCCTTCAGTGCCTCGCCGTCGCGGATGTTCGCCAGCACGGTGTCCCGGCCGGCCAGCAGGCCGCGGCCGGTGATGGAGATCTGGGTCTGCTGGAGTCCGGTCTCGTCGTGGTCGAGCATGATCAGCTCGGCGGGGCCGAACGGCATGATTTGGCGGCACAGCTCGGAGCCGATCGAACCGCCGGCGCCGGTAACCAGCACGCGCTTGCCCTTGATGTAGCCGGCGATCTCGTCGACCTTGATGTCCACCGGGCGGCGGCCGATGAGGTCCTCCACCGCGACGTCGCGGAAGTCGGAGAACCCGGCGGGGGCGGAGCCGCCGAGCATGTCCCGCAGCGGCGGCAGCACCAGCACCCGGATGTTTAGGCCGGCGACGGCGTCGGAAATGCGCCGCACCACGGACGCCTCGACGTTGGCGAACGCCAGCACCAGGACGGTGGCGCGGGTGCGCCGGATGATGGCGGGCAGGTCTTCGCCGCGGCCCTGGACCTGGACGCCGGAGAGCCGGAGGTGCTTCTTGGCAGGATCGTCATCGATTAGGCCCACCGGGAAGTACGGGGACTCCGGATCCTGGATCATCCGGGTCAGGAGGGAGTTGCCGAGGAAGCCGGCGCCGTAGATGAGGGTGTTCTGCGCGCCGTCGCCGGGCCGGGTGCGGCTCTCGACGTACAGCCGCTTGGCGTAGCGGGCGGCACCCATGAAGAGGCAGGCGAACGGGAACGCGATCAGGCCGACGCTGCGGCCAATGTTGATGGCTTCGTAAAGCACCAGCAGGCTGGCGGTGATGGAGGCGGCGACGATCACGGTCACGAAGACCAGGGCCCGCGCCTCCTGGAAGCTTCCGAACGGGTAGCGGCCGCGGTAGAGGGCCAGGGCGTAGCCGGTCAGCACCTGGACGACGACGGCGATCGCCGCGATTACGGCGGCTCCGGCGAACTGCTCGACGCGGATCCCCATCTCGTAGCGCAGCAGCAGGGCCAGGATCACGGCCACCACCCAGGACATGGAGTCCAGGATGAGCTGGATCCAGATCCAGAGGGCCGGCTTTTCGTCCCGGATCTGCTCGGATTCTCGAGCTTCAGATTTCGTAGTCAACAGAGTGTGCAACCGACTTCCAGTACTGCGGCGGCAAGGCGCCTGGGTCAAAAAAGTACCCGCGCGGGACTGTCGGACAGCGCGGAACCTAGAACGATACTAAGCCGTTTCGTTCCTGCGGCCCGCATCTGCGGGCAGCGGCGGCATGGGTTTCCAGGCCCGGTCGCGAAGGATTTCGCGCGATTCCCGCCATCCCTGCCAGAGCGCGGCGACCCCCTTGAGGGTGCGTTCGACAAGGACCAGTCGAGCGATTTCCTTGCCGAACGTCAGCGCCGTTCCGGCCGCGAACCCTGCACGGTTGTACCGGCCGTGGGACCGGAGGTACTGGGCGACGTGGCCGCGGTTGCGCATCACGTAGCGCCGGCTCAGGTCGGAGGAATCGTTGAGGTGGCGCAGGCCGAGGTCCACCTGGCGCTGCGCCCGCACCTTCCGGATCACGAAGGCATTGACGTACACCACCGGCGTGCGTTGCGCGGCGAGCCAGCCGTAGACGGCGTCGTCCCAGGTGATGAAGAAGCGCGGATCGGGAAGGCCGATCTCGCGCGCCACGGACGCCCTGATCAGCATGCCCTCGAAGTTGCCCACGTTGGTGCGGAAGACGTCGGAGTGCTTGAACACGTCGCGGGATACCGGGAGGAAGACGCCGAGGGCGTCGACGAAGTGGTGCTGCCAGAAAAAGGGTTGACCGTTGGCGTCGTAGCGGCGTCCCACGATGCATGAGTAGTCCGGCGTGAACCTCGCCAGCGCGTCGACAGCCCCGGGGAGGACCTCGACGTCGTCGTCCATCAGCCAGAGCCATTCGGCGCCGGCCGCCAGCGCGAGTTCGACGCCACGGGAGAAACCGCCGGCTCCCCCGGCGTTGGTCTCCAGCCGCTCGTACTGCAGGGGAAGGTCGCCCGCAGTCCTGGCCCGGTCGATCACCGCGGCGGTGCCGTCCGTGCTGGCGTTGTCGACGACGATGATTCCCTCGGGTTTCGTGTCGAGTCGGGCGAAGGAGTCCAGCAGGTTCGCCAGGAACTCCGCCCGGTTGTAGGTGACGACGACGGCGTAAAGCTTCTCCACGCCGCCTAGCCGTTCCGGGCCATCAGGTCCGCGGGTGCGCCGAAGCCCTTGCCCAGGAATCCTGTGGAGTATGCGCGGAACCAGTGTGCCAGCCCCTTCAGGTCGCCGGTCTTCAGGAAGTAGTACGGGAAGCCGACCACGTCCGCCCCGAACCAGCGCAGGTTGCGGTATTTGCGGGTCAGGTAGCCACGGTTGCGGAAATAGCAGTAGCGCTTGAAGTTGCCCTCCGGAATGACCGGGGTGATGAAGCCGCCGAAGACCGGCTTCATCTCGGTCCAGGTGGCGGGGTGCTGGACGGCGACGCTGGCCAGGGTGCCGTACTTGAGCCCGGCCTTCTTGACCCGGGACAGGAAGTCGACCTCGTCGCCGCGGATGAAGAACTTCACGTCCGGAATGCCGATCGTGTAGAAGACCTCGGTGCGGATCAGGGCGCCGTTGAAGAAGTGGACCATGTCCGGCAGGTAGCCCATCGGGGCCAGGCGGGACCGGTCGTTGGTGAGCAGGCCGTTGATCCGGAAGTTGAAGGAGAGCCGGTTGGGATCGGCCGTGGCCGCGACCAGGGGGCTGATGATGTCCAGCCCATGTTCGTCGGCGGCCTTGAGGAGCTCCTCGAGGCAGCTGGCGTCCTCCGGGTGCCCGTCGTCGTCCATCATCCAGATCCACTCCGCGCCGGAGGCCATGGCGGCCAGGATCGCGTAGGCGAAGCCGCCGGCTCCGCCGAGGTTCGCCTCGGAGCGCAGGTAGTTGATGTTGTCCATGCCCTGTTCGGCGACCAGCCGGTCGGCCGGGTCCGTGCCGGAGTCCACCAGGGCGATCGAGTGGATCTGGGCCGTCTGTGCGGCGAGGCCCTTCAGCAGCAGGGCGAGTTCCTCGTGGCGGTTGAAGGTGACGGCCGCGACGGCGACTTTGGGCTGCACTCTAGGCCTCCGGGGTTTCTGCGGTCTCGACAGTCGGTTCCTCGACAGCCGTTTCCCCCGCGGCGAGCTCTTCCGCGGCCGCCGGTTCCTCGCCGGCACCGAGCACGCCGGGCACCACCTCGCGGATCCGTTCCAGGCTGATGGCGCCCTGCCGGACCACGCGCAGCGGCAGCGACGTCGCGTCGATGATGGTCGACGGCGCGGACTCGGCCTCGCCGTCCACTGGACGGCGGCCGCCCTCGAGGTAGACCTCCACGGACTCGGCGAGCATCGCCTCGGCCTCGGCGGCGGTCTGCGCGGCGGGCCGGCCGGTGCGGTTGGCGGAGGAGACCGCCAGCGGCCCGGTCAGCGTGAGCAGGTCCTGGGCGACGTCGTCGGCCGGCAGGCGCAGCGCGACGGTGCCTTTGGTCTCCCCGAGATCCCAGTCCAGGGAGGGCTGGGCGTGCAGAATGAGGGTCAGGCCGCCGGGCCAGAAGGCCTCGGCCAGTTTGCGGGCCTCCGCGGGAACCTCGGTGGCCAGGCCGTCGAGGGCATTCAGCCGCGGAATCAGGACCGGCGGCGGCATCTGCCGGCTGCGGCCCTTGGCGGCCAGCAGCAGGGTCACGGCCATCGGCGAGAAGGCGTCCGCGCCGATGCCGTACACCGTGTCGGTGGGCAGGACGACGCATTTATTCTCGCGGATCGCCTTCTGGGCGTGTTCCAGTCCGGCCGCGCGCTGGGCCGCATCGTTGCAATCGTAGCTAGTGGTCACTGGCCTATCCTTTCATTCCGGGCTGGGCTTCGCGGTCCGCGCCGCCGGTGGGACTTGCCAGGCGCCGGGCGCTGGTGGCCCGCTCCCGGCCGTTGAGGTCCAGATGGGTGGTGATACCGGTCCAGTGGCCGGTGGCCTCCATCATCCGGGCGATCCAGCCGGCCTGCACCTCGGCGTGCTCCATCACGAAGTAGCCGCCGGGGACCAGCAGCCGCGCGGCGGACGCCGCGGCCGCCGCCGGGAGCTCCATGCCGTCCGCTCCCCCGCCGTACAGCGCCTCGGGCGGATCGTGCAGGGCCACCTCGGGTTCGTTGGGCACTGCTTCGGCCGGGATGTACGGCGGGTTGGACACGACGACGTCGAACGTTCTGTCGTGCTCCGGCAGCGCGTCGCGCAGGTCGCCGCGGACCAGCCGGACCCCCAGCGGGAGCAGGTTCTTCGCCGCCCAGGCGTGCGCGAATTCGCTGTATTCGACCGCGTGCACCTCCGCGCCGGGGACCTCGCGCGCAATCGACCCGGCGATCGCCCCCGAGCCGGTGCCGAGGTCCGCCACCTTGGGCCTGGCGGGCCGGCCTGGCGCCGCCAGCCAATCGATGACCAACTGGACCACGGACTCGGTCTCCGGACGCGGGATGAAGACTCCGGGGCCGACGGCGAGTTCGAGGTAGCGGAAATGCGCCACCCCGGTGATGTGCTGCAGCGGGATCCGGCGCGCGCGTTCGGCCACAAGATCCGCGTACCCCTCCGGGGCCGGACTGTCGCCGAGCAGGAGGGCGCGGAGCCGCCCCGGCCCGACGCCCAAGAGGTGGCCCGCGAGGAGCTCCGCGTCGACCTTGGGGCTCGGCACGCCGGCGGCGGCCAGCACCGCCGTCGCCCCGCGGACGGCGTCGGCGAGGCTCTGTGCGGGATCAGGCGTCATCGTGGTCGGTCATCAGTCTCGTCGGATGGTCGCGCCGGGGCGCTAGTCGCCGATGGCGTCGAGGCGGGACTGTTCGTCCATCTCGATGGCGGACTGGATCACCGGTTCCAGGTCGCCGTTCATCACCTGGTCGAGGTTGTACGCCTTGTAGCCGGTGCGGTGGTCCGCGATCCTGTTCTCCGGGTAGTTGTAGGTGCGGATGCGCTCCGAGCGGTCCATGGTGCGGATCTGCGACTTGCGCTGCGCCGAGTTCTCGGCGTCGATCTGCTCCTGCTGGTGGGCCAGGATGCGGGCGCGGAGCACGCGCATGCCGGCCTCGCGGTTCTGCAGCTGGGATTTCTCGTTCTGCATCGCGACGACGATGCCGGTGGGAAGGTGGGTGATGCGCACCGCGGAGTCGGTGGTGTTCACGGACTGGCCACCCGGGCCGGAGGAGCGGTAGACGTCGATCTTGAGGTCGTTCTGGTTGATTTCCAGTTCCTCGGGCTCGTCCACCTCGGGCAGCACCAGGACGCCGGCGGCGGAGGTGTGGATCCGGCCCTGGGATTCGGTGACGGGCACACGCTGGACGCGGTGGACGCCGCCTTCGAACTTAAGCCGGGCGAAGACGCCTTCGGCGGGGTCGTTGGAGTTGCCCTTGACGGCCATCTGGACGTCCTTGTAACCGCCAAGGTCCGACTCGGTGGACGAGATGATCTCGGTCTTCCAGCCGCGGGATTCCGCGTAGCGGCTGTACATCCGCAGCAGGTCGGCGGCGAACAGGGCGGCCTCGTCGCCGCCTTCGCCGCCCTTGACCTCGAGGATCACGTTGCGGGCGTCGTCCGGGTCGCGCGGGATCAGCAGGCGGCGCAGCTTGGCGGCGGCCGTCTCAAGGGACTCCTCCAGCTCGGGCACCTCGGCCGCGAACTCGGGATCCTCGGCAGCCATCTCCTTCGCCGCGGCCAGGTCATCGTTGAGTGCCTCCCAGCGGTGGTAGGCCTCCACGATGCCGTTCAGCTGCGCGGACCGCCGCCCCAGCTTCCGGGCCAGCTTCTGGTCGGCATACACAGCAGGATCCCCGAGCTGCGCCTGGATGGCAGCATGCTCATCCAACAGCCCCTGTACGGACTCAAACATTTCAAAACCTCTTTCGACTTCTACAAGTCTAGTAACGCGACGACAAAGGTGGGAAAACAGCGAAGCCGTTCGGTTTCTGCCGCCCCGGGAGTGCGATCGATGACTCCCAACCTTCGCAAGCTCAGGTCGGGGCCCGTGTCATCTTTCTTGCGGGCCTGTCGGAGCCGGGTGGCTTGCGATCGGAGATCGCAAGCCAACCGGCGGAGGGGCGGGGGCGGCAAAACCGAACGGCGAAGGCGGGGGCGGAAACCCACGCGGCTCACCGCGCGGGAGTTCCGGCACCCCGCCTTGTACTCAGCTACTTGTCGTTATCGGACTTCGCACCAAGCGTCGTCTTCTGCACCTGCATGAGGAACTCGACGTTGCTCTGGGTCTCCCGGATCTTGTTGGTCAGCAGCTCAAGGCTCTGCTGGGTCTCGAGACCGGAGAGGACGCGGCGCAGCTTCCACATGATCTTGACTTCCTCGGGCGAGAGGAGGTTCTCCTCACGACGGGTGCCGGAGGCGTTGACGTCCACGGCCGGGAAGATGCGCTTGTCCGCCAGCTGACGGGACAGGCGGAGCTCCATGTTGCCGGTGCCCTTGAACTCTTCGAAGATGACCTCGTCCATCTTGGAGCCGGTCTCGACGAGAGCGGTGGCCAGGATGGTGAGCGAGCCGCCGTTTTCGATGTTGCGGGCGGCACCGAAGAAGCGCTTCGGCGGGTAGAGCGCCGCCGAGTCCACGCCACCGGAGAGGATGCGGCCGGAGGCCGGCGCGGCCAGGTTGTAGGCACGGCCCAGGCGGGTCATGGAGTCCAGCAGGACCACCACGTCCATGCCCATCTCGACGAGGCGCTTGGCGCGTTCGATGGAGAGTTCGGCCACGGTGGTGTGGTCGTCGGCCGGACGGTCGAAGGTGGAGGCGATGACCTCGCCCTTGACGGTGCGCTGCATGTCCGTGACTTCTTCGGGACGTTCGTCGACCAGAACCATCATGAGGTGGACCTCAGGGTTGTTCGTGGTGATGGCGTTCGCGATGGACTGCAGGATCAGCGTCTTGCCGGCCTTCGGCGGGGAAACGATCAGGCCGCGCTGGCCCTTGCCGATCGGGGCCACCAGGTCGATAACGCGGGGGCCGATCTTCTTGGGGTCGGTCTCGAGGCGCAGCCGCTCGGACGGGTAGAGCGGCACCAGCTTGGCGAACTCCACGCGGTCCTTGAGTTCCTCGGCGGTCTTGCCGTTCACCGAGGTGACGCGGACCAGCGCGTTGAACTTCTGGCGGGCGGACTGCTGGTTGCTGCGGTCTTCGCCTTCGCGCGGGGCGCGGATGGCTCCGACGACGGCGTCGCCCTTGCGCAGGTTGTACTTCTTGACCTGGGCGAGGGAGACGTAGACGTCGTTCGGGCCCGGCAGGTAGCCGGAGGTGCGGATAAACGCGTAGTTCTCCAGCACGTCCAGGATGCCGGCGACCGGCAGCAGGACGTCGTCCTCGGTGACCTCGACGTCGTCGACGTCGGGACCCTGGTTGCGGCCGCGGCGGCGTTCGTTGCGGTCGCGGAAGCGGTCGTTACGGTTGTTGTCCTGGCGGTCGTTACGGTCGTTACGGTCGTTGCGATCGTTACGGTCCCGGCGGTTGCGGCGGTTCCGACGGCTGCCGCCGTCGTTGTCGTCGTTGTTGTCGCGGTTGTCCCGGTTGTTGTCGCGGGCGTTCTCGCGTCCGGCGTTCTCGTCACGGTTGCCGCGGCCGCGGGTGTTCTCGCGGCGCTGGGCGTCGTCGTTGCTCTGCTCGGCCTGACGCTGTTCACCCTGTCGCTGTTCGGGCTGGCGCTGCTCGGCAGCGGGCTGCTCGGCCGGAGCCTCAGGGGCCTCCGCCTGGCCGGCAGCCTGGGCTGCTGCTTCGCCGCGGCGGCGGTTACGGGTCCGCGGCTGGCGGGCGCGGTCGTTGGTCTCGGCGGGCTGTTCGGCCATAGCGGTCTCGACGGCCGGCTGGGCTTCCACGGCGGCGGGAGCCTCGGTGGCGGTGCTGATGATGCCGTCGCTGCCGGCGCGGCGGCTGCGGCCGCGGCGGGCACGCGGGTTTTCCTGCGCCGGGGCCTCGGCAGCGTTGGAAGAGGCAGCGCCGTTGGAAGAAGCGCCGTTCGACGCAACAGAGCCGTTGGAGATGATTCCGTTGTCGCTGGCCTTCTCGGCAGCGGCGGGGGCCTTGCTCACCGGGGTGCCGGCGCGGTGGGCGGAGATGGCGGTCACCAGATCGCCCTTACGCATCCGGGAACCCCCGGAGATTCCCAACTGGCTGGCCAGGGCCTGCAGCTGGGCGAGCTTCAGGCCGGCGAGGCCGCTGCTCTTGGCGGGTGCTGCCGAAGCAGCAGAAGATGATGAGTCCACAGCTGGAGACAGCTCGGTGGTTTCGGTCACGAAGGATCCTTCCCCCTCGACGGCGTCCAGGCTAGGAGCTGGACGCGGTGATTGATCTGGGCTGCAGTTCAGATCTGCAGCCGGGATTTGCGGCCTTGCCGGACTCAAACCGGCCGGCAGGGCCGGATACTGCTACACCAGGACACGTTCCGAAATGGAGGAACGGCCGGCTGACTTTTCAGGGGTACAGAGTGCTTCTGTAGCGTCCTGCGCCAGACGGAAGCAGGTGGCACCGGAAAATATTGCGCAGTGAAAGATGAGAGTGGGCAACGTGGCCGACATCGCGGTCTTTTGAAAAAGCTAGCGTGATTACCGCCGGTGCACTTCCACTTTAGCACCTTCACTGTCCACGGCCAGCGTCATCACGCGCCAGGACACGCCCGGCGTGTTGGCCGCGGTGTACTCGGCGATGAAGGCCTGCGCCTCGGCCGCCCGCTCCGCACCGTCGGCGAGCACCAGGACCGTGGGTCCGGCACCGGAGACGACGGCGGCGTGGCCGGCGCGGCGCAGGGCGGCTATCAGGTCCGCGCTGGGGCGCATGGCCTGGGCCCGGTAGCTCTGGTGCAGGTAGTCCTCGGTGCCGGGCAGCAGGAAGGCGGGGCTCTGGGTCAGGGCGTGGATCAGGAGCGCGGCGCGGCCGGAGTTCATGGCCGCGGCATGGTGCCCCACGGACGCCGGCAGCAGCGCCCGGGCCGCCTCGGTGGAGAGTTCGTAGTCAGGAACGGCCACCACGGGAACGATGTCCGCGTGCACGACGGCGCAGGTGCTGCTGTACTGGTCACTGTCCTGCCATGACAGCGCCAGTCCGCCGAAAATGGCGGGTGCGACGTTGTCCGGGTGCCCCTCCAGGGTGGAGGTGAACTGCAGGATCCAGTCCCTGCCGCGACGGTCCGCGGCCGGGACCAGGGCGTTGGCCGCCGAGGCTGCCGCCACCACCGCGGCGGCCGAGGACCCGAGCCCCCGCCCGTGCGGGTTGACGTTGTCCGCGGTGATCCGGAGGCCCGCGTGCCGGTATCCGAGCCGGTGCAGTGCCTCAGTCAGCGCCCGGGCCACCAGGTGGCTGGCGTCGCGCGGCAACGTGTCCGCCCCCTCGCCGCTGAGGTCGAATTCCAGTTCCCCGCTGTCGAGGGTCTCCACCGTAAGGGTGTCGTGGAGCGACAGGGCCAGGCCCAGGCTGTCGTAGCCGGGGCCCAGGTTGGCACTGGTGGCCGGGACCCGGACGGTGACGGACTGTCCGGCCGCCACCGTGGGCGTGTCGGCGGCGGACTCCGCCGGGACGGTGAGGGTGGTCTCCACTGCTAGTGCTCTTCCAGTCCCAGTTCCGCGGCGACGGTGACGACGTCGTTGGCGACCTTCACCGGCTGGACGTCGCTGCCATCCTCGGTGCGGAGTGCCCACTGCGGGTCTTTCAGGCCGTGGCCGGTGACGGTGATGATGATCGTCTTGCCGGCCGGGACCTCGCCTGCCTCGTGCTTCTTGATCAGGCCCGCGACGCCGGCCGCGGAGCCGGGCTCGACGAAGACGCCCTCGCGGGCGGACAGCCAGCGGTGCGCGGCGAGGATTTCGTCGTCGGTCACGGCCTCGATCACGCCGCCGGATTCGTCCCGGGCGGCGACGGCAGTCTCCCAGGAGGCGGGGTTGCCGATCCGGATTGCCGTGGCGATGGTGTCCGGTTCGGTGATCGGGTGGCCGGCGACGAACGGCGCGGCACCGGCGGCCTGGAAGCCCCACATCACCGGGGTGCGGGTGGCGACGGCGGGCAGCGACCCGGCGGTGGCGGACTCGTAGGGCGCCGAGTATTCCTTGTAGCCCTTCCAGTACGCGCTGATGTTGCCGGCGTTGCCGACCGGGAGGATGTGGATGTCCGGTGCGTCACCGAGGGAATCAACCACCTCGAACGCGCCGGTCTTCTGGCCCTCGATCCGGGCCGGGTTGACCGAGTTCACCAGGAACACCGGGTAGGACTCCCCGAGCTTCCGGGCGATCTCGAGGCAGTCGTCGAAGTTGCCGTCCACCTGCAGCAGGGTGGCGCCGTGGGCGATCGCCTGGCTGAGCTTGCCCATGGAGATCTTGCCCTCGGGCACCAGCACGGCGCAGCGCAGGCCGGCGGAGGTGGCGTAGGCCGCCGCGGAGGCGGAGGTGTTGCCGGTGGAGGCACACACCACGGCCTTGGCTCCGGCGGCGACGGCGGCCGTCATGGCCATGGTCATGCCGCGGTCCTTGAAGGAACCGGTGGGGTTCATGCCCTCGACCTTGAGGTAGACCGTGCAGCCGGTGAGCGCGGAGAGTTTCTGCGCGTGGACCAGCGGGGTGCCGCCCTCGCCCAGGGTGATGACCTTCGTGGCCTCGGTGACCGGCAGGCGTTCGGCGTATTCGCGGATAACTCCGCGCCATTGGTGAGCCACTTAGACCCCTTCTACCCGCAGTACGGATGTGACTGAATTGATGACGTCCAGGCCCTTGACGGCCTGGACGGTGGCCGCGAGGGCGGCCTCGCTGGCGCGGTGCGTGACAATCCGCAGCTCCGCCGAGGTGGCCGGAGAGGACGGTTCGCGGTGCACTGTCTGCCGCATGGTTTCGATCGAGACGCCGTGTTCGGCAAACAGCTGCGCGATCCGCGCAAGCACGCCGGGCTGGTCCGCCACGTCCAGGCCGATGTAGTAGCTGGTGACGGCGGCGTCGATGGGCAGCGCGGGCACGTGTCCGGTGGTGGTCTCGGTGCGGCCGGGGCCGCCCAGGACGATCCGCCGGGCCGCGGACACCAGGTCACCGAGCACGGCGGACGCGGTGGGGGTGCCGCCGGCGCCCTGGCCGTAGAACATCAGCTCGCCGGCGTTCTCGGCCTCGATGAATACCGCGTTGAAGGCGCCGCGGACGGCGGCCAGCGGGTGTTCGCGGGGCAGCAGGGTGGGGTGCACGCGCACCGACACGCCCTCGTTTCCGGCCGTTTCCGTACCGGAGCCGCTGAGCTTCTCGGCGATGGCGAGGAGCTTGATGACGAACCCGGCGTCCTTGGCCGCGGCGATGTCGGCCGCGGTGACGCCGGTGATGCCCTCGCAGTACACGTCTTCCAGGGCGAAGCGGGTGTGGAAGGACAGGGAGGCCAGGATGGCGGCCTTCGCCGCGGCGTCGAGGCCCCCGACGTCGGCCGTGGGATCCGCCTCCGCGTAGCCGAGCCGCTGGGCCTCGGCGAGGGCATCGGCGAACTGCGCCCCGGTACTGTCCATCTGGTCGAGGATGAAGTTGGTGGTGCCGTTGACGATCCCCAGGACGCGGGTGATCCGGTCCCCGGAGAGGCTGTCCCGGATGGGACGCAGGATGGGGATCGCGCCGGCGACGGCGGCCTCGTAGGAGAGCTGCACGCCGGCCTTGTCCGCCTCCTCGTAGAGGGTGGGGCCGTCCTGGGCCAGCAGGGCCTTGTTTCCGGTGACCACGGAGGCGCCGTGCCGGATGGCGGTGAGGATGTGGGTGCGCGCCGGCTCGATGCCGCCCATCAGTTCGATCACCAGGTCCGCGTCCTTGACCAGGGACTCGGCGTCGGTGGTGAACAGGTCCGCCGGCAGTTCGACGTCGCGGCGGGCGTCCGGCGTGCGCACGGCGATGCCGCTGAGCTCCAGGCGGGCACCGGTGCGGGAGGCGAGGGCGTCGGCGTCGTCAATGAGAATCCGCGCTACCTGGGCCCCGACGTTGCCACAGCCCAGCAGGGCCACTTTCAAGGTACGCATTTCGCTCATTCAGGCTCCCATGTCGCGGTTCAGCAGGTCTTCTTCGGTTTCGCCGCGGACAATGAGCCGGGCTTCTCCATCGCGCAGGGCAACAACGCCCGGACGGGCCAGATAGTTGTAATTGCTTGAGAGGACCCAGCAGTAGGCGCCGGTCCCCGGTACAGCGAGCAGATCACCGGCTGCCACGTCCTCGGGCAGATATACATCTCTAACAACTATGTCGCCGCTCTCGCAATGTTTGCCCACCACGCGGGACAGCTGCGGGGCCGCGCTGGAGCTGCGGGAGGCCAGGACCGCCGAATAATCCGCGTCGTACAGCACCGGGCGGGCGTTATCGCTCATGCCGCCGTCCACCGACACATAGCGGCGGGGGTACGTAACGTTATCCAAGCCTTCGGCGCCGCCGGCGGGCGCCGGGGCGTCCACGCGCACGGTTTTCAGGGTGCCGACCTCGTAGAGCGTGAAGGTGCTGGTGCCCACGATCGCGCGTCCGGGCTCGATCGAGATCCGCGGTGCGGTGATGCCAAGCTCGGCCACCTTGGCGCGGACGACGGCGGCCATCGCCCGGGCAATCTCCGCGGGCGGGCGCGGGGTGTCCACCGGGGTGTAGGCGATGCCGTAGCCGCCGCCGAGGTCCAGCTCGGGCAGTTCGACGGAGTACTTCGAGCGCATCGCGGCGAGGAAGTCCAGAAGCTTCTCCGCGGCCACGGCGAAGCCGTCGGGTTCGAAGATCTGCGAGCCGATGTGGCAGTGCAGGCCCAGCAGCTCGATGCTGGCGTGGCCGGCGGCGGCGGCCACGGCCTCCTCCGCGGCGGAGAGCCCGGCCTGCTCGGTGGAGTCGCCGGCCATGGAGAGGCCGAACTTCTGGTCCTCGTGGGCGGTGGCAATGAATTCGTGCGTGTGGGCGTGGACGCCCGGGGTCAGCCGGAGCATGACCTTGGCGGTCTCGCCCCGGTTGGCGGCAATCGCCGCGACGCGCTCGAGCTCGGGAAGGCTGTCCACCACGATCCGGCCCAGGCCCATGTCCAAGGCGCGGTGGATCTCGGCGTCGGACTTGTTGTTGCCGTGCAGCGCGACGGCCGCCCCGGGGATGCCGGCGCGGGCCGCGACGGCCAGCTCGCCGCCGGAGGCCGTGTCCAGCCGGAGGCCTTCCTCTTCGACCCAGCGGACGACGGCGGTGCAGAGGAAGGACTTACCGGCGTAGTAGACGTCCACTCCCCCGCAGATGTCGGCGAAGGCCTCGTTGAAGGCGTCCTGGAAGGCGCGCGCCCGGGCCCGGAAGTCGGTCTCGCTCATGACGAAGAGCGGGGTGCCGAACTGCCGCTGCAGCTCGCTGACCGGAACCCCGTCGATGGCGAGCTCGCCGCCGTCGGTGCGGGCGACGCCGGCGGCCCACATCGGCGCGTACAGGGCATTCAGGTCGGCCGGGACGTCCAGCCAGTCCGGGGCGAGCGGGGACGCGGCGTTGTTGGCGGGGCTTGCGGTCATGATGGTCACATCCGTTCCGGCGCCGAGACGCCCAGCAGGTCAAGTCCGTTGGCGAGCACCTGGCTGGTGGCGTCGTTGAGCCACAGACGGGTGCGGTTGAGGTCGGTGACAGCTTCCTCGCCGAGGGGAGCCACCCGGCAGGCGTCGTACCAGCGGTGGTAGGCGCCGGCGATGACCTCGAGGTGGCGGGCCACGCGGTGCGGTTCGCGCAGCTCGGCGGCCTTGGCCACGATCGAGGGGTAGCTGCCCAGGTGCGAGAGCAGTTCGTTCTCCGTGGCGTGGTCCAGCAGGGCCGCGTCGAAGGCCTCCCGGCCGTCCACGGTGCGCTCGACGCCGGCGGCGGCTGCGTTGCGGGAGGCACCGCGGGAGCGGGCGTGGGCGTACTGGACGTAGAAGACGGGGTTCTCGTTGCTGTGCTTCTTCAGCAGTTCCGGGTCCAGGGTGAGCGGCGAATCGGCGGGGAACCGGGCCAGGGAGTAGCGCACGGCGTCCTTGCCCAGCCAGGAGATCAGGTCCTTGAGCTCGATGATGTTGCCGGCCCGCTTGGACAGCTTGGCACCGTTGACGGACACGAGCTGGCCGATCAGGACCTCGATGTTGACCTCGGGGTCGTCGCCCGCGGCGGCCGCGATGGCCTTAAGCCGGTTGATGTAGCCGTGGTGGTCGGCGCCGAGGAGGTAGATCTTTTCGGTGAAGCCGCGGTCCTTCTTGGACAGGTAATAGGCGGCGTCGGCGGCGAAGTAGGTCGGCTCGCCGTTCGCGCGGATCATCACGCGGTCCTTGTCGTCGCCGAAGTCCGTGGTCCGCAGCCAGACGGCGCCGCCGTCGTCGTAGACGTGGCCCTGCTCGCGCAACCGGGCCACGGCACTGGCGATCGCCCCGGCGTCGTGGAGTTCCTGCTCGGAGAAGTAGACGTCGAAGGCGACGCCGAACTCCGCGAGGGTCTGCTGTATGTCCTTCAGCTGCGCCTGGTAGGCGGAGGCCCGGATGACCGGCAGCGCTGCCACGTCCGTCAGCTCCCGGATGGCCGGGTGCTCGGCGAGGACCTCGTGGCCCAGGTCGGCAATGTATTCGCCCGGGTAGCCGCCCTCGGGGACATCGCGGCCGTGCAGGCGGGACAGCACGGAGTTGGCGAAGACGTCCATCTGCGAACCGGCGTCGTTGATGTAGTACTCCGCCGTGACGTCCGCGCCGGAGGCCCGGAGCACGCGGGCGATCGAATCGCCCAGGGCGGCCCAGCGGGTGTGGCCGATGTGCAGCGGCCCGGTGGGGTTGGCGGAGACGAACTCCATGTTCACGGTGCGGCCCGCGAGCGCGGTGTTGGTGCCGTAGCCGGCCCCCGCCTGGACGATGGCCTTGGCCAGCGCGCCCGCGGCGGCGGCGTCGACCGTGATGTTCAGGAACCCGGGCCCGGCGATGTCCACGGCGGCCACCCCGGCGATCCCGGCCAGACGCTCGCTCAGGAGCCCGGCCAGCTGGCGGGGGTTGGTCCCGGCCGGCTTCGCCAGCTGCAGGGCGATGTTGGTGGCCCAGTCCCCGTGGTCCCTGTTCTTCGGCCGCTCCACGCGGACAGCCTCCGGAATATCGGTGGCGGCGAGGGCGATCTCACCGGCGGCGACGGCGTCCTGGAGGCAGGCGGATATGGCAAGGGAAAGTTCTTCTGGGGTCACGGTTCAAGCCTACCGGGGGCCCGCATCTGCGCGGAATTCCGGCACCCGCTGCGTCGTTTTCGTTTGCGGCCCACCTTCCTGCTAAGCTCTAGGACGTCCCGCCGGTGACGGCAGGAATCCCTGATTGCCCTCGTAGCTCAGGGGATAGAGCGTCTGCCTCCGGAGCAGAAGGCCGTAGGTTCGAATCCTACCGAGGGCACAGTGAGAACCCCTCCGCTTCAGCTGAAGTGGAGGGGTTCTTTGCGTTGCGCCCGGGTTCTCCGGCTAGGGGGTCGCGCCTTCCTTGTCCGCGCTGATGTGCAGGGGCTGCTCGTCCGGCGTCGCCAGGGTCAACACCGCCTCCTCGACCGTCTCGTGGTCCTCGAGTTCGCGTTCGATCCGGCGAAGCGCCACGGCCACCTCATGCTCGGGGTGGTCGCCCTCCAAGTCCACGGCCGCGACCAGGTAGAGCTTCCGCGGGCCGACAAATTCGAGGTGCAGGTAGGTGAGTCGGGCGATATCCCGGTGCTCCAGCACGCGGCGGGCCATGGACTGTTCGATGTCGCTGGTGACGCCCTGGCCCACCAGGAAGCGGCGGTTCCGGTCGATCAGCACGACGGCGACGACGGCCAGCAGGACGCCCACGACGATCGAGCCGATCGCATCGGGCAACGGGGAACCGGTGACCTGGTGCAGGAAGACACCGACGAAGGCGACCACCAAGCCGATCAGCGCCGCGGCGTCCTCGGCGAAGACGGCCCGCAGCGTCGGATCGGAACTGATCAGCACCTGCTCCAGGGTGTGGCGGTCCAGTTCGTGCGCTGCCTTACGGGTCTGCCGGAACGCCTGGACGAAGGAAATCCCCTCGAAGACAAATGCCGCTGCCAGGACGATGTAGGCCACCATGAAGTCCGCCGCGGGCTCCGGCGCGATGATCTCCTGGATGCCGTGCATGATCGAGACCACGGCGCCGGCGGTGAAGAGTCCGAACGCCGCGAACATGGACCAGACGTAGGCCTCACGGCCGTAGCCCATGGGATGGCTCTTGTCCCGCGGCCGGGCCGAACGCCGCTCCGCAAAGAAGAGGAAGACCTGGTTGCCCGTGTCCGCCCACGAGTGCGCGGCCTCCGCGGTCATCGACGCCGAACCGGAGAGGACCGCCGCGACCGATTTGGCGGCCGCCACCAGCACGTTCATCGCGAACGCGATGATCACGGTCAGCAGCGTGGAGCTGGACTTCTTCTTCTCTTTACCGGAGTGTGCCATGGGCTTACCGTACCCGCCGGGACGACCGCCCGACGGATCCGGCGGCACCCCTGCCAAATGTCGCACCCCGCTCGTAGGCTGGTCGCATCGGCTAGAGCAAAGGGGTCTCACATGTACTGCTCCATCATCCCGCCCTACCTGTTGCGCCGGCTGGCGGCACAGACGTCGGAACCCCGGCTGGAGGCGGCCGCGCGCGCCGCCCGGGAGGCGTTGCTGCACGTCAAGAGCTTCCAGGCCGCACGGGCCGCGACGGCTCCGACGGCCCCGCCGGGAATTCGCCAGGTGGCGCCAGGTCCGCCGCAGCGCACCATCTATGACGCGAAGGGCTCGGAGAACCTGCCCGGAGTCCTGGTCCGCAAGGAGGGTGAGCCGGCCACCTCGGATCCGGCCGCCGATGAGGCGTATGACGGGCTCGGCCACACGCACCGGCTCTACGCGGACGCTTTCGGGCGCAACTCGGTGGACGGCAACGGCCTGCCCCTGGACGCCACGGTGCACTACGGGCAGCGCTACGACAACGCGTTCTGGGACGGCCACCAGATGGTCTTCGGCGACGGCGACGGCCAGGTGTTCAACCGGTTCACGGTGGCGCTCAGCGTGATCGGCCACGAGCTCACCCACGGCGTGACCCAGTTCTCGGCGGGGCTGACCTACCGGAACCAGTCCGGTGCGCTGAACGAGTCCGTCTCGGACGTCTTCGGTGCGTTGGTGGAACAGTTCGTCCGGCAGCAGGACGCGGCGCAGGCCAGCTGGCTGATCGGCGAGGGCCTCTTCACCGACCAGGTCCAGGGCGTGGCGCTGCGCTCGATGAAGGCGCCGGGCACGGCGTACGACGACGACGTCCTGGGCAAGGACCCGCAGCCCGACTCGATGGATGGCTACGTTCACACCAGCTCGGACAACGGCGGGGTGCACCTGAACTCCGGCATTCCCAACCGGGCGTTCTACCTCACGGCCACCACCCTCGGCGGGAACGCATGGGAGGCCCCGGGACGGATCTGGTACGAGACCCTGACCGGAGGATCGCTGAAGCCGGCGTCGACGTTCAGCGCCTTCGCCAAGGCCACGGCGGCCTCCGCCCAGGAGCTGTTCGGAGCGGATTCACCGGAGCATGACGCGGTGCGCTCGGCGTGGGAAACTGTCAAAGTCAGGCTGTAAGGCGGCAGCCGGCCGTAATCCTGGTGGCTGGAGACGAACCCATGAAGATCACCGTGCAGCGCAGCGGCGGCGTCGCGGGATTCCAGCGCGTCTGGAGTACCGAACCCGCGACGCAGGACGCCGTGGACCGTTGGCGGGGCCTGATCGAGGCCTGCCCATGGGATGACCTCCCCGGGGACGCGGACGAGGCCCCGCAGCCGGACCGGTTCGTCTACAGCATCCGCGCCGGCCGGCGCCGCGCGACCCTGCCCGAACGGCACGTCACGGGTCCGTGGCGCGAGCTGGTCGAGTGCGTGCGCGCCGACGCCGGGGACTCGCCCCGGGAGTAGCCCTCCCTAAACCGCAGCGAGGTGGCCGCGGAAGGCTCTCCGGTATGACTGCGGGCTGGTGTCGAGCACCTTGGCGAAGTGGTGGCGGAGCAGGACGGGGTGGCCAAACCCGGACTCCCGTGCAACCTCATCGATGGTCAGGTCCGTCGTCTCCAGCAACTCCTGGGCGCGGAGCACGCGCTGGGAGTTCAGCCACGCCGCCGGCGTCGCCCCGGTTTCGGCCCGGAAGCGCCGGGCAAAGGTCCGCGGCGACATGTGAACCCGCCGCGCCAGCTCGTTGACAGGGTGCTCCTCCCCCAGGTTGCCGACCATCCAGCGCAGCAACTCCTCCATCGGCTGGGACCCGCACCGGGGAACCGGCCGGTCGATGAACTGGGCCTGTCCGCCGTCGCGGTGCGGGGGCACCACCATGTCGCGGGCAATGCTGGCGGCCACCGCCGCGCCGAATTCCAGCCGCACCAGGTGCAGGCTCGCGTCGATCCCCGCGGCGGTCCCGGCGCTGGTGATGATCCGGCCGTCCTGGACGTACAGCACGTTCTCGTCCACCACCGCCTCGGGGTACCGCTCGGCAAGTTCGCGGGAGTAGTGCCAGTGGGTAGTGCAGCGCCGGCCGTCCAGCAGCCCGGCCCGGGCCAGGGCGAAGGCCCCCGAGCAGATGGACATCACCCACGCGCCGCGCTCGTGGGCGGCGCGCAGGGCCTCGATCACGGCGTCGGGAACATCGGAGTCCTTGCCGAACGGGGTCATGATCACCAGGTCCGCGTCCGCCGCCGCGTCCAGGCCGAGTCCCACGTGCAGGGTGGGGCCGGACTGCATCGGGACGTCCCCGGGGACGGGGGTGACGATCCGGAAATCAAAGGCCGGCAGGCCCGCGCCGCGGCCGGAACGGTCAACGCCGAACACCTCGAAGGCGGTGCCGAATTCGAAGATGGAAAAGTTGGGAACCACGATCATTGCCACCGAACGGATCATGATTCAAGTGTGGCAGAAATTTTAGCTTTTTGGGCTTTTCTGCCACTTATTTTTGACCCGTCACCGGCGAACCATAGAGCTATGGAAATCCTCGGAATCGCCGTCATCATCCTGGTTATCGCCGTCGCCGCGGCCACCCTCCGCGCCCTCCGCAAGGATGGACTGGGCCACAATCCGCCCGTCCGCTCGGAGGACTACTGGATGGCCCACGACCTGCCAAGCACCGGCTACACGCTGCGGAATCTCTAATCGCGGCCGCCGGCTTCACACAGCGGCGGGGGGGGGGGGGGGGGGGGGGCCAACGCGCAAGCACAG
>NZ_JBIMMV010000002.1:0-62837 GCF_044628475.1 Arthrobacter sp. BPSS-3 | reverse complement strand
GGCTCGCTGGCTGTCGCTCTGGCTGCTGACGGAGACATATTCCCCAAGAGCCATAGATACCGCGCCACCAACGACGGCGGCCGCGCCGGCCACCAGGATGGGGGTGACATCGTTCGTTACATCGGGCAGTACGCCCCGGCCGGCCCGCCGCTTCCCCTGCGGGACTCAGCCGCCGTGAGCGGCCACGGAGAGCGGCTGCCACTCATTCCAGGTGGCCAGCCGGGACTCGTAGTCCGCGGTGACGATGCCCAGGGGCGCCTCGCCAAAGAAGACCCGCAGCGGGGGTTCGTCCGCGTCCACCAGGGTCAGGATGGGCTCCCGGGTCGCCGACGGATCCCCCGGGGTGCCGCGCCGGCTCGGCCGGTTGGCCGCCCGCTCGCGGACGCCGTCGTACTCCGGCATCTGTTCGGCGTGACGGGCGGAACTGCCGCCCCAGTCGGTGGCGAAGCCGCCCGGCTCCACCAGGGTCACCTTGATGCCGAACTCCGCGACCTCCTGGGCCAGGGACTGGCTCAGGCCCTCGAGCGCCCACTTGGACGCGTGGTAGATGCCCACGGTGGGGAAGGCCGAGACGCCGCCCAGGGACGAGACCTGAATGATGTGCCCGCTCCCCTGCTCCCGCAGGAAGGGCAGCGCGGCCTGGGTGACCCACAGCGCACCAAAGAGGTTCGTCTCGATCTGGTCGCGGGCGTCGGCCTCGCTCAGCTCCTCCACCGTGCCGAACTGGCCGTAGCCGGCGTTGTTGACCACCACGTCCAGCCGGCCGAAATGCCCGTGCGCCCGGGCCACGGCGGCGAAGGCGGCTTCGCGGTCCGTGACATCGAGTTCGATGGGAAGGATCCTGTCGCCGAACTCCTTAACCAACGCGTCGAGACTCTTCGCGTCACGCGCCGTGGCGGCGACGTTGTCTCCGTGGCCCAGCGCCGCGAGGGCCCATTCCCGGCCGAAACCACGCGAGGTTCCGGTGATAAACCATGTCTTCCCAGCCATACTCTTACTCCTGTCCAGTGTCGGTGAACTGTCGATGATGTTTCGGGGATGCTTAGTCGGAGCTGATCTGCAGCCGGAACCGGTCGCGCTTGGCGTGCAGGTCCCAGAGGTGTCCGGCGAGGACGGCCGGATCCTTCTCCGGGTCGCCGTCGATGATGCGGCCGCCGATGATCAGCTGGGACACCTGGATGCCCTCCTCGCCGAGCACCTCGTTCAACAGCTGGGCGTAGGCGGCCTGACCGGCGAACGCCACCGAGGTGCCGGTGACATTCCGTCCGGGCTTGACCGCCGAGCCGCCGTTGACGAAGAGGATGGTGCCTTTGTCCTTGCCCAGGAACCGCATGCCGGGAAGGACCTGGTGGACCGCCGCCACCGGGCCATAGATGGAGAACTCCACGGGTCCCACCAGGTCGGAGGGGGTGGTCTCCAGGACCGGACGCATGAAGTCCTTCTGCGGCAACGGGCTGTACTGCAGCACCTCGATGGGGCCAAGGGTTTCGGTAGCGGCCTCCAGCGCCCGGGTGATGGAGTCGGGGTCCCGGACGTCGGCCGCGAAGCCCTTGGCCTCGATTCCCTCGGCCGAGAGGGTCTCCGCCAGGGCGTCCACCCGGCCCTGGTTCCGGGAAAGGAGGGCGACGGAAAAGCCTTCCGCGCCGAAACGGCGGGCGACGGCGGCGCCGAGCCCCGATCCTGCTCCAATGATTGCGATAGTAGTCATGACGGGTCCAAGTCCGCGGCCCGGCCAAATATTCCTCAGTAGGCTTAGCTTTTTGAGCCCTTGCCGCGGAAACCGGCCAGTAGACTGGAGCCAGCCATGACACTCCATATCTCCTACCCCGCCGAGCTGCCGGTTTCCGAGCGCCGCGAGGACCTGATGGCCGCGATCGCCGCCAACCAGGTGACGATCATCGCCGGCGAGACCGGCTCCGGTAAGACCACCCAGATTCCGAAGATGTGCCTGGAACTGGGCCTGGCCGAGAAGGGACTAATCGGCCACACCCAGCCGCGGCGGCTCGCCGCGCGGACGGTGGCCGAACGCATCGCCGAGGAGCTCGGCGTCGAGATCGGCCAGGAAGTGGGCTTCCAGGTCCGCTTCACCGGCGAGGTCAGCCGGTCCACGAAGATCAAGCTGATGACCGACGGCATCCTGCTGGCGGAGATCCAGCGCGACAAGCTGCTGCGAAAGTACAGCGTGATCATCATCGACGAGGCACACGAGCGCAGCCTCAACATCGACTTCATCCTCGGCTACCTGAAGCGCATCCTGCCGCAGCGGCCGGACCTGAAGGTCATCATCACCTCGGCCACCATCGACCCGGAGCGCTTCGCCAAGCACTTCGGCAGCGAAGAGGAGCCCGCCCCGATCGTCGAGGTCTCGGGCCGCACCTTCCCGGTGGAGATCCGCTACCGTCCGCTGTCCGCCCCCGCCGGCGGTCCCGGCGCGGATGACGGAGACGGCGAGGGCACTGCTTCCGACGACGAGCTGGAAGAGGACCGGGATCCGCTGGACGCCGTCTGCGACGCCGTCGACGAGCTGGCCCTCGAGGCCCCCGGGGACATTCTGATCTTCTTCTCCGGCGAGCGCGAGATCCGCGACGCCGCCGAGGCCCTCAACGCGAGGATCCAGGGGAACCGGCGGCTGGCCGGCACCGAGGTGCTCCCCCTCTTCGCCCGGCTGAGCCTGCAGGAGCAGCACAAGGTCTTCCACCCGGGCAGCAAGCGCCGGATTGTCCTGGCCACCAACGTCGCCGAAACCTCGCTGACGGTGCCCGGCATCAAGTACGTCATCGACACCGGCACCGCCCGCATCTCGCGCTACTCGCACCGAACGAAGGTCCAGCGGCTGCCGATCGAGCGGGTCTCCCAGGCCTCGGCGAACCAGCGCTCGGGACGTTGCGGGCGTGTCTCCGACGGTATCGCCATCCGGCTGTACTCGGAGGAGGACTTCGAGTCCCGCCCGCCGTTCACCGACCCGGAAATCCTGCGCACCAACCTCGCCGCCGTCATCCTGCAGATGACCGCCATGGGCGTCGCCCGCGGGCCCAAGGACGTGGAGAATTTCCCGTTCGTCGAACCGCCGGAATCCCGCGCGATCAACGACGGCGTCACCCTCCTGCGCGAGCTTGGCGCGTTGAGCGCCGCCCGACAGCCGGAGGCGCCGGACGAGACGGGGGGCCGTCCCGGCCGACGGACCGCCGGTGGCCGCAACGGCAGCGGCCTCACCGCCGTCGGCCAGCAACTGGCCCAACTCCCGGTGGACCCGCGGCTGGGACGGATGATCGTGGAGTCCGGCAAGCGCGGCTGCGTCCGTGAGGTGATGATCCTCGCCGCGGCGCTAACCATCCAGGACCCGCGCGAGCGCCCGACGGACAAGCAGCAGCTCGCCGCGGAGAAGCACGCGCGGTTCCGTGATGAGAACTCGGACTTCACCGGCTACCTCAACCTCTGGAACTACCTGCAGGAGAAGCAGCAGGAACTCTCCTCCACCGCGTTCCGCCGGCTGTGCCGCGCCGAGTTCATCAACTACCTGCGGGTGCGTGAATGGCAGGACCTGTTCGCGCAGCTGCGGCAAATGGCCCGGCCGCTCGGGATCAGCCTGGACAACAAGCGCCTGACCGACCCGGTCGGCAACCACGAGGGTATCCACATCAGCCTGCTCTCGGGCCTGCTGAGCCACATCGGCATCCTGGACGAACGCAAGCGCGAATACGCCGGCGCCCGCGGTACCCGCTTCGCGATCTTCCCCGGCTCCGCCCTGTTCAAGAAGTCGCCCACCTTCGTGATGGCCGCCGAGCTGGTGGAGACCAGCCGGCTCTGGGCACGGGTGGCCGCCAAATTCGATCCGCTCTGGGCCGAGCAGGTGGCCCCGGACCTGGTCAAGCGCAGCTACAGCGAGCCGCACTGGTCCAAGAAGATGGGCTCGGTGATGGCCCATGAGAAGGTCACCCTGTACGGCGTGCCCATCATCCCCAACCGGCGGGTCAACTACGGCCGCGTGGACCCGGACCTGTCCCGCGAACTCTTCATCCGGCACGCACTGGTGGAGGGCGACTGGCAGACCCACCACAAGTTCTTCCACCGCAACCGGGCCCTGCTGCAGGAGATCGAGGAACTGGAGGCCCGGATGCGTCGCCGGGACATCCTGGTGGACGACCAAACCCTGTTCGAGTTCTACGACGCCCGGGTGGGCAAGGACGTGGTCTCCGAGCGCCACTTCGACAAGTGGTGGAAGGAGGCCCGGCAGCAGGATCCGGGACTGCTGGACTTCGAGAAGTCGCTGCTGATCAGCGAGGACGCTGACGAGCTCGACGATTCGGCCTACCCCAAAACCTGGCTGCACAAGGGCTTCGAGCTGCCGCTGAGCTACGAATTCAGTCCCGTGGCCCCAGGGGCGGCCCCGAACCCCTCCGATGGCGTCACCGCCGAGGTGCCCGTGCTGTTCCTCAACCAGCTCGACGACGCCGCGTTCCGCTGGCTGATCCCGGGCCAGCGGGTGGAACTGGTCACCGCACTGATCAAGTCCCTGCCCAAGCAGGTGCGCAAGAACTTCGTCCCGGCACCCGACGTCGCCCGCCAGGCGGTGGCTGCGTTGGAGGCCGACTTCGATCCCGCCACGGACGACCTCGAGCCGTCCCTGGAACTGGTGCTGCGCAGGCTCCGCGGCCAGGTCATCCCGCCGGGATCCTGGAACTGGGACGCCGTGCCGCCGCACCTGCGCGTCAGCTTCCGCGTGGTGGACGCCCGCGGCAAGCTCCTCGACGAGGGTAAGGACCTCGCCGCGCTTCAGGAGAAACTGGCGCCGGCCACCCGACGCGCCATCGCAGAGTCCCTGGGCGCAACTCCTTCGACAACGGCTCCGAAGAAGGGCACCGCCCCGGCCGCCGCGGAGAACGGCCCTGCCGGCAAAGGCAGAGCCGGCAGTGCACAGCAGGCCGGCTCCCCCGGCGGCTTCACCGAGCTGACCGGCCTCAAGGACTGGACCTTCGGCAGTGTGCAGCGCCAGGTCCAGGGTATGGTCAAGGGCCACACCGTCACCGGCTACCCGGCCCTGGTGGACGAGGGCACCTCCGTGGCGTTGCGGCTCTTCCAGACCGCGGGCGAACAGGAACAGGCGATGCGCGGGGGCGTGATCCGCCTGCTGGCCCTCAAGGTCCCGCCGCCGGACCGCTACGTCCTGGAGCACCTGAACAACACGGAGAAGCTGACCTTCAGCCAGAACCCGCACGGGTCGGTCTCTGCCCTGATCGCGGACTGCGCCCTGGCCGCGATCGACAAGCTCACCCCGGCAGCCCTCCCGTGGGACGAGCCGTCCTTCAAGGCACTGTACGAGCAGGTCCGCGCCGAGCTTATCGACACGGTCTTCACCGTCACCGCCGTCGTCGAACGCATCCTGGCCAGCACCCGGCGGATCGAGAATCAGCTTCGCGGCACCACCAGCCTGGCACTGATCAGCGCCCTGAACGACGTCAAGGCCCAGCTGGAGCAGCTGGTCTTCCCCGGCTTCGTGGCACGCACGGGCTACGCCCAGTTGAGCCAGCTGCCGCGCTACCTCGCGGCGATCGAGAAGCGGCTGGAGAAGCTGCCCACCACCGTCCAGCGCGACGCCCAGCACATGGCCGTCATCCAGGGGCTCGAGGACGACTACGACGACGCCGTCTCGGCGCTACTCCCGGGCAGGCGGATCGGGCCGGAGTTAACCCAGGTCCGCTGGATGATCGAGGAGTTGCGGGTGAGCCTGTTCGCCGTCGAACTCGGGACGGCCTATTCGGTCTCCGAGAAGCGGATCCGGACGGTGCTTAACAAGGCGCTGGCCCCGGCGTAACGCCGGGGCCAGCGGGGACTGGGCACGCTGGGGACGTTTATGCGTCCGGGACGAACTCCCCGTAGCCCGCCGCGCGCAGCCCGTCCCGCAGCTTCTCGGCGTTAGCATCGAGGCGCTCCGGATCCGGGTTCTGGTCCACGGCGCCGAAGTCGTAGTCGGCCATGGAGTTGGACGGCCAGACGTGGACGTGCAGGTGGTTGATTTCGTACCCGGCGATGGTCAGGCCGGCGCGGGCGGACCCGAAGACGTCCACTTGGGCAGCACCGATCCTCCGCGCCACCTCCATGACGCGGGCCAGCGTCTCGGGCGACGCGTCGGTCCAGCGGTCCACCTCCTCGACCGGCACCACCAGCGTGTGCCCGTCGGCGAGCGGGCCCACGGTCAGGAAGGCAACGACGTCGTCCTCGCGCCAGACGAAGCGGCCGGGAATCTCGCCGTTGATGATCTTGGTGAACAGGGTGCTCATGCGTCCGCCTTCTCTGCCGGGGTACCGAGGGTGGAGGCGTCCAGGACGAAGCGGTACTTCACGTCGCCGGCCACCATCCGGTCATAGGCCTCATTGAGCTGGTCCGCGCCGACGAGTTCGATATCGGAGACCACACCGTGCTCGGCGCAGAAGTCCAGCATTTCCTGGGTCTCCTCGATCCCGCCGATCAACGAACCGGCGTAGGCGATCCGGCGGCGGATCAGCGAACCGGGGTTGACCGGCGGCATGGCCTCGGACGGCAGGCCCAGCTGGAAGAGGGCACCGTCGACGCGCAGCGTGCGGAAGTACGGGTTGAGGTCGTGCGGGGCGGCGACGGTGTCGATGATGACGTCGAGGCTGCGGTCGGCGGCTTCCATGGCGGCCTGATCGGTGGAGAGGACCACGTGGTCGGCACCGAGTTCACGGGCGGCGGCGAACTTGCGCTCCGACGTCGTGAAAACGGTCACCTCGGCGCCCATCGCCTTGGCGATCTTGACGGCCATGTGGCCGAGGCCGCCGAGGCCCACGACGCCGACGGCGTCGCCCTCCTCGACCTCGAAGTGGTTCAGCGGGGAGAACGTGGTGATGCCGGCGCACAGCAGGGGCGCGGCGGCGGCCGGGTCGAGGCCCTCGGGGATGCGCAGCACGTAGTTGCGGTCCACCACGATCGAGGTGGAGTAGCCGCCCTGGGTGACGGCGCCGTCGTTGCGGGCATCCTTGGCGCCATAGGTGCCGGTCATGCCCTTTTCGCAGTACTGCTCGAGGCCGTCGAGGCAGCTCTCGCATTCGCGGCAGGAGTCGACCATGCAGCCCACGCCCACGCGCTCACCGACGGTGAAGTCGTCGACGGCGGAGCCCACGCGGGTGACCCGGCCGACGATCTCGTGGCCCGGAATCAGCGGGTAGGTGTTTCCGCCCCATTCCCCGCGGCTGGCGTGGACGTCGGAGTGGCAGAGGCCGCAGAACTCGACGGCGATCTCGACGTCGTCGGCCTTGGGGGCGCGGCGGTCGACGGTCAGCGGCACCAGGCCGCTGTCCGGGGCGGTCGCGCCGTAGGCGGCAGCGAGGGTGGGGCCGGCGGCGTCGGTGAGGTCGGGAAGGGGCTTGGCGAGGGGCGGCGGTACGGGGCGTCCTGGAGTCATGGTTCGACGCTACCCCCGGGGTTGGTTTCCGTGCCACTTGGGGGCCTTGCTGGGGTGGCGTCCATTCGTAGTGACCTTTCAGTCCGTGAAGCCGACCGGCTTTCCGGCTGCACGGGCGTAGGCGATTTCGCCGGCCGTGGATTCGCCCACGTAGCCGCCGGGGTTGACCACCAAGATGCGGTCGGCGAGGTCGATCTTGCGGCGGTGGATGGTGCCGAGCGTTGATTTCTGTTCATTGGTGAGCTCTTCCCGTGCCTCGGCCGGCGCGAGGACAATGGCACCCGCGAGGGTTAACTTGAGGTTGGCCGCGCGCATCTCCGCCACGAAGCGGGCCGAGCCGCAGAGGCAGACGATCTCCGGCTGATCTGGCACGGCCGTGTCCCTTCGCGTCGGGTGACTGTCGCCTCATACGACGGCGCCCGCTGACGAGACTACGTCACAGGCGTGCCGCTTGAGGTCAGGCTCTCCCGGCGGACACTCGGGGTGTGCACGGGCCGGTCGGGTGGGCGTCAGCTGATACTTCCTTGGCTTCCACACCCCGGAGTCGGGCCGCCATCCCTTCCAACCTTTAATGTCAGACCCTCGCGGTTGAATGGGGTCATGGAAGGCAGTCGGAAGCTTTTCGAGGATTCAGTCGCAGTGTCGGTCCCGGTGGCGGGAGACGCGGCGGCGATCATCGATGAGCTCCGCGCTTTGGAGGACCGGAAATCGGCGATCGCGGCCCGGCAGGCGAGGTTGACGGTGGCGCTGGACCTGGTCCGGCGGCGGGAACAAGCCGCGCTTGGCTTGCCCGCGGACCAGCCTGGCGCGGGTGTGGCGGCGGAGGTCGCGTTGGCGCGGCGGGAATCCCCGGCCAAAGGCTCACGCCTCCTGGGCCTGGCCCGGGCGCTCGTGACCGAGATGCCGCACACCCTCGCCGCCCTCGACACCGGCCGCCTGAACGAATGGCGGGCCACGCTCCTGGTCCGGGAAACCGCCTGCCTGAACGCCGCCTACCGGACCGCCGTGGACGAGGAACTCGCCGCCGACACCGGCACCTTCGACGGCGCCGGCGACCGGGCCATCATCTCCACAGCCAAAGCCGCCGCCTACCGGCACGACCCGAGATCCGTCACCCAACGCGCAGCCCACGCCGAAACCGAACGCACCGTCAGTCTCCGCCCAGCCCCGGACACCATGTGCTACCTCACCGCCCTGCTCCCCGTCGCCGCAGGAGTCGCCGCCTACGCCGCCCTGACCCGGCACGCCGACACCGCCCAAGCCACCGGAGACCCCCGGACCAGAGGCCAGCTCATGGCGGATGCCCTGGTCGAACGCATCACCGGCACACCCGGCGGGATCACCGCCATCGAAGTCCAACTCGTCATGACCGACCGCACCCTCCTCACCGGCGACAACGAACCCGCCAGGCTCACCGGCTACGGAACCGTTCCGGCCGGGTGGGCAAGACAACTCGTGGCCGGCAAAGGCAACAACTCAGAGTTCACAATCTGGCTCCGCCGTCTCTACACCGCCCCCGCAACCGGGGAACTCGTCGGCATGGACTCCCGTGCCCGACTCTTCCCCGCAGGTCTGCGCCGGTTCATCGAAACCCGCGACAACACCTGCCGCACCCCCTACTGCGACGCACCCATCCGACACCTCGACCACATCCTCCCCTGGCACCGCGGCGGGGAAACCACAACAGCCAACGGCGCCGGACTCTGCGAAGCCTGCAACCACACCAAAGAAACCCCCGGCTGGACCGCCCGACCAGTCAACAGAACAGAGCCGGGCGAAATTTTCCGGGCCGGGCGCCACACTCTGGAGCTCACCACCCCAACCGGCCACACCTACAGGTCGACCGCGGCTCCGCTTCCCGGATACTGTCCGGGGACGGATGTAGCCCAGCAGCCCAATAACCCGGAATCGAGGAGGATGGCCAAGAGACTCAGGCACCAGCAACGATTGCGCCACCGTCACAGGGTCCCAAAAAATGGTCAGCCTGATGATCGGCTCATCGCCTGACGTTAGCGCGCCGGCCGGACTGTCAGCCCGGTCAGGGCTTGGTGCCCGGGGACATGCCGTCGGGCTCGGCGCCAGTGACCACCAGGTTTCCGGGGTTGTTGGACCATTCGGAGAACGACCCCGGATACAGCGCCGCCCGGTACCCTGCGATCTCCAGCGCCGCCACCTCGTGGGCGGCCGTCACGCCGGAGCCGCAGTACACGGCGGTTTGAATCCCGTCGTTGACGCCGAGCTCCGAGAACCGACGGCGCAGGGCATCCGCCGGGAGGAACCGACCGTCGGGGCCCAGGTTGTCCGCGGTCGGAGCGCTGACGGCTCCCGGGATGTGTCCGGCCCGCGGATCCACCGGCTCGATTTCGCCCCGGTACCGCTCGCCGGCCCGCGCATCCAGCAACAGCCCCGAGCCGGACCAGGCGCCGGCGCCGGCGGCATCGACGACGGGCATTCCCCCCTCGGTCAGCACGACGTCGCCCGGTTCCGCGGTCGCCTCGCCGCCCTCGACGTCGAACCCCGCCTCCAGCCAGGCGGCCAGGCCGCCATCGAGCAGTCGGACCGAGGAAACGCCCGCATTGCGCAACATCCACCAGACCCGGGCGGCGGCCATGTTGCCGCTGTTGTCGTACGCGACCACGGTGTCACCCTCGCGGATTCCCCACGCGCGGGCGGAGGCCTGGAACTGCTCCAACGGGGGCAGCGGGTGCCTTCCCCGGGTGGGGTCCTCGTGGGGGGCCGCCAGCTCGGTGGCCAAGTCAACGAAGACGGCGTCGGGCAGGTGCGATTCCAGGTAGTGATCCCGTCCATGAGGGTCCCCCAGGGCCCAGCGCACATCCAGCAGCACCGTCCGCGTGCCCGCATCAAACCGGTCCTTGAGTTCGGCAACAGTCATCAGAGTCTCCATCCCGCCACCCTATCCGGAGCACGGCCCCGGGTAGGCTGTAGCGGTGATCACCGCGCGCCATCAAGACCGGGACTGGGCCGACGAGGCCATCCGCCGAATCAACGCGGAAAACAACCGCTCCGCCGACACCCACCTCTACTCGGTGCCCCTGCCCGAGCGCTGGGGGGTCCGGCTGTATTTGAAGGACGAATCCACGCACCGCACCGGCAGCCTCAAGCACCGGCTGGCGCGGTCCCTCTTCCTCTTCGGCCTGGTCAACGGCTGGATCCGGGAGGGCACCACCATCGTCGAGGCTTCCAGCGGCAGCACCGCCGTTTCCGAGGCCTACTTCGCGCAACTGCTGGGCCTGCCCTTCATCGCGGTCATGACCCGGACCACCAGCCGGGAAAAGATCGCGCTGATCGAACAGTTCGGCGGCACCTGCCACCTCGTGGACCACGCGTCGGAGGTCTACGCCGCGGCCGAGGAGTTGGCGGCCGGCACCGGCGGCCACTACATGGACCAGTTCACCTACGCGGAGCGGGCCACCGACTGGCGCGGCAACAACAACATCGCAGAATCGATCTTCGGCCAGCTGGCCCTCGAGGAGCACCCGGTCCCCCGCTGGATCGTTGTGGGCGCCGGCACGGGTGGCACCAGCGCCACGATCGGCCGTTACCTGCGCTACCAGAGGCACGCGACCCGGCTCGCCGTCGTCGACCCGGAGAACTCTGCGTTCTTCACGGGCTGGCAGGAACACCGCGACGGCGGCAGCTGCGCGGACGTCACCGGCCTGCCCTCCCGGATCGAAGGCATCGGCCGGCCCCGGCTGGAACCCAGCTTCGTCCCCGCCGTCATCGACCACATGATCCAGGTCCCGGACGCCGCCTCGGTGGCCGCCATGCGCCACCTCCGCGACGTCGCCGGGCTGCACGCCGGACCGTCCACCGGCACCAACCTCTGGGGCGTCTGGCAGCTGGTGGCGCAGATGATCGCCGACGGCGAGACGGGCAGCATCGTGTCCCTGATGTGCGACGGCGGCGACCGCTACTCCGGCAACTACTACGACGACGGATGGCTGGAGGCGCAGGGCCTGGACCCCGCGCCGCACGAGGCCACGCTCCGGTCCTTCTTCGAGACCGGGACCTGGCCCGCCTAAACCTCCACGGAATCGCCGCTGGACAGGTGCCGGTACTCGGTGCCGTAGCGGGCGCCGATGCGGGTCACGTGCGCCTCGACGAGCCCCACGCCCAACTCGTTGAGCAGCCCGTCGTGGACCGGGAAGGCCCGGGGCGCCCGGACGCTGATCACGAAGTCCACCACCTCGCCGATCTTGTTCCACGGCGCGTGAATGGGCACCAGCAGCGTGCCGACCGCAATCCCGTCCGGCACCGCGAAGGAATCCCCCGGGTGGTACACATTCGCGTCAATCAGGTAGCCGATGTTGGCCACCACCGGAATCTGGGGATGAATCAGGGCGTGCTGGCCGCCGAAGCAGCGCACCGCGAAGCCCGCCACCTCCCGCTCATCACCCTCGGCGGCGGCGTGGATCCGGCCGGACGCCGCCGGCGCCTTGCCCCGCAACGTGGCGGCCACCACCTCCGGCGCGTAGAGCTGCAGCTCATCGTCGGCCAGCAGCGCCGCGGTGACGGCGTCGACGTCGATGTGGTCGCCGTGCTCATGGGTGATCAGCACCGCGTCGGCGCCGGCGAGCGCGACGTCGGTCTCGGAGAAGGTGCCGGGGTCCAGCACCAGGACCTTGCCGTCCTTCTCGAGCCGGACACAGGCGTGGGTGAATTTCGTCAGCTTCATCCGGCCAGCCTAGGACCCCCGTCGGAGCGGTGTCCACGGCCCGGCTGGTAATCTGGAACCCCTCTCATCCGGCAGCACCCCCGAGCAGCGAAGCGAGTTCCCATGTCCCACGGCGCCACCACCGACGGCCGGGCGGCCGCCGCGCCGACCGGCGGCAAGGACCAGCCCGCGGGCCGGGAGCAGCGGGTGACCAAGCAGCGGCTCGCCGTCAGCGCCGCGCTCGATGAACTCGCGGACTTTGTCAGCACCCAGGAACTGCACCGCATCCTGCAGGAACGCGGCACCTCCGTCTCCCTCGCCACCTCCTACCGGATCCTGCAGTCGCTCGCCGACGAGGGCCTGGTGGACGTGCTCCGTAACGCCGACGGCGAGGTGGTGTACCGCCGCTGCGCCGTCACCGGACACCACCACCACCTGCTCTGCCGGAACTGCGGCAAGGCCGTGGAGGTCGAGGCGCCCGCCGTCGAGGCGTGGGCCGCCCGGATCGCCGCCGAGCACGGCTTCACGGCCGTCGAGCACACGGTCGAGATCTTCGGCCTCTGCCCGGAGTGCACGGCCCTGCAGGCCAACAGCTAGCCCGTTACCCCACCCACGGCGAACCGGATCTGGCCGCGCGGGTTGGTGATCACCAGCTCCGCCGAATCCAGCTGGTAGACCGACGGCTCACCGAAGAAGTCCCTTAGCCAGGCGCGCTTGTCCGCATCCAGGCAGTCCCCCACACCATCGGTCGTTCCCACCCCATCCGGGACCATGCCGAACCCGTCCACCGCCATCGGAACGGTCAGGTCCCCGCACGCGGTGCCGAGCACCGCCGTCGTGCCTGCCCGCCGATCGAAGCGCAGCTGCACGGGAGTGGCGGTGAGCCAATACAGATTCCGGCCGCGGGCCTGGGCCCACGACGAGCTGAACGTCCGGCAGCTCAGGTCGTCGGCACCGTAGGGAGCGCCGGGCGCGGTCCCGCGGCCGGCGGTTGCGGTGGGACAGCTCGACGGCGCGGCTGACGCCCCGGGCTGCGGGGCAGGCGGGGTGGACCGGGTCCGGGTGGCGGGATCGATGATCTTCGCTCCCCCGGTCGGTGGATTCCTGGGCTCGCCGATCGCGAGGGACCAGCGGTCCCCGGCCCAGGAGATGGCGAACCGGACGGCGGCCTGCCGGCCCTCACGCCAGGCGGTGACGTTGGCAACCGAGGGGAAGTCGCTCCGTACGCCCAGCTGCCAGGTGCCCTGGCCCCAGCCGCGGGTGGCGTCCACCAGCTGCTGCGCCTCCGGGCCGGCGTTCGTCATGGCAACTCCGACGAGGGCGGCGACTTCGTCGGAGTTGCCGCCGATGGCCGCCGCCATCACGCTGCGGGCGAAGGGTTCGCGGCCGGCGGGATCCGGCGGGTGCGACGTGGCCCCGAGGCCGCAGGATGTCACCGCCAATACCAGCGCGGTGACAACCGCCGCCACAGCTACGCGAAAAACGCCACGGAAGCCGCCGCGCACCACACTCTGATCCCCCATGCGAGCACCCTACGGCACGGATGCCCGGAAAGCGTCGATTCCGCCTAAGCGGCCACAGGACTGGTCCGGCCGTTGAGGCCGCGCCGGGTGCGGACGCCGCCGATGATCCGGCAGACCACATAGATCAGGAAGGACAGCGTGGTCACGTACGGGCTGATGGGAAGCCGGCCGCCCAGTGCCAGCAGGATCCCGCCGACCGTGGCGGACACGGCGAAGAGCACGCTCAGCAGCACCACCAGGCGAGGCGAGGATGTGACCCGCAAGGCCGCGGCCGCCGGCGTGATCAGCAGTGCCAGCACCAGCAGCGCCCCCACGATCTGGATGGACAGGGCCACGCTGACGCCCAGGAGCACCATGAACCCCAGGGCCAGCCCGCGCACCGGGACACCGCGGGCGGCTGCCACCTTGGGATCGACGCTGGCGAAGGTGAGCGGCCGCCAGATGGCGATGAGCGCCAGCATCACCACGACGGCGGCACCGGCGAGGACCTGCAGCTGGACCGTTCCCACCGAAACGATCTGCCCGGTGAGGAGGCCGAACTTGTTCGCGGCGCGGCCCTCGTACAGGGAGAGGAACAGGATGCCCAGGCCCAGGCCGAAGGGCATGAGCACGCCGATGGTCGAGTTCTTGTCGCGCGCCCGGACCCCCATCACGCCGAGGATCAGGGCCGCCACCACGGACCCGGCGAGCGAGCCGGCCACCACGTCGGCGCCAACCAGCAGCGCGAAGGCGGCGCCGGCGAAGGAGAGTTCGGAGATGCCGTGCACGGCGAACGCGAGGTCCCGCTTCATCACGAAAGTGCCCACCAGGCCACCCAGCAGGCCGAGGACCGCCCCGGCCCAGAGCGAGTTCTGCACCAGGGCCAGCAGCTCGCCGTAATTCTCGAAGTTGAAAATGGCGTGCAGGATGGCATCGAAGTCCACTTAACCCACCTCTCCGGCCACGGCGTGCGCGTCCTCGTGGTGGTGGGTGGTGGCGTCCGGCAGGCCCACCACAATCAGCCGGCCGTTGGCGCGGATCACCTCGACGTGGCTGCCGTAGAGGTCGGAGAGCACCTCGGTGGTCATCACTTCCTCGGGCGTTCCCACCCGGAAGCGCCCGCCGGCCAGGTAGAGCACCCTGTCCACGTAGTCCATGATCGGGTTGATTTCGTGGGTCACGAACACCACGGCGCTGTTCTGCTCGTGGCATTGCCGGTTGATCAGGGAGCTGACCGCCTGCTGGTGGTTCAGGTCCAGGGAGAGCAGCGGCTCGTCGCACAGCAGCACGCCCGGATCCGTGGCGAGGGCCTGGGCCACCCGCAGCCGCTGCTGCTCGCCGCCGGAAAGCTGGCCGACGGGCACCTTGGCATAGTCCTGCGCGCCCACCTCGGCCAGCAGGTCATCGATCCGACGGTTGACCTTTCCGCCGCCGACGCGGATGCCCCAGCGGTGGCCGTCAACGCCGAGGCCCACCAGGTCGCGGGCCCGCAGCGGGGTGTCCGGGTCGAAGGATTCCTGCTGCGGGACGTAGCCGATCCGCCGGTTCCCCCGCGCGATCGGCTGCCCGTCGAGGGTACCGGTACCGGCGCTCAGTTCCTGCAGGCCCAGCAGCACCTTGAGGAAACTCGTCTTGCCGCTGCCGTTGGGCCCCAGGACGGCGAAGAACTCCCCCGGCATGATGTCCAGGTCCAGGTTCTCCCAGAGGACGCGGTTCCCGAACCGCAGGGAGGCGCCACGCAGGCTTACGACGGGTGTCAACTCGGGGATCCTCAATTTCTGTCGGGCCGAACGGCCGCGTCTGATGGGATGATTCTAGGTCCGCTAGCCCCGGCCGAGGGCCTTGGCAAGCGCGTCGATGTTGCCGGACATCCACTGGAGGTACGTTTTGCCCTCGGGCAGCGTCTCGCCGAAGTCCACCACCGGCACACCGGCCGCGGTGGCGGCGTCCTTGAGCGCGATGGTTTGCGGCCCCTCGGTTTGCGGGTTGTACGCCAGCAGGCGGATGGAACCGGATTTCACGAGGTCGACGGCGGAGCGCAGCACGGCCGGTGGCACGTCGGCACCGTCCTCGATCGCCGCGGTGTACTCCTCCGGCGTCCGGTTCTGCAGGCCGGCGGCCTCAAGCAGGTAGAGCGGCACAGGCTCGGTCACGGCGACGCCGGCGTTCCCGTCGGCGGCCTTAAGCGCGGCCAGCCGCGTGTCCAGTCCGGCGAGGTCCTTCTTCAGGGCCGCCGCGTTGGCCTTGAAGGCATCCGCGGAGGAGGGTTCCAGGGCCGCCAGCTTGTCGGCCAGGGCGTCGGCGAAGGTGCTCATGCCTGACATGCTGTACCAGACGTGCTCGTTGAAGGACGAGGCATCCCCGGTCTTGAGGCCCGAGGCGTCGGAGGCGTTCAGCAGGTTCTTCTCCCCCAGGCCGGCGTCCCCGGCCAGCTTGTGCAGGAAGTCGTCGTAGCCGCCGCCGTTTTCGACCACCAGCTCGGCCTTCGAGACGGTCAGCTTGTCCTGGGTCGTCGCCTCATAGGAGTGCGGGTCCTGGCTGGTCCGGTTGATGATCGAGGTGACGCGGACCTTGTCTCCGCCCACAGACTTGACCACATCCCCGTACACGCTGGTGGAGGCGACGACGTCGACCACGCCGTCGCCGGCACCCGCACGGTCTGCACCGGAACCGGTGCCGCAGGCGGTCAGCAGCAGGCTGCTGATGCCTGCGAGGAGAAGGACGGTGGCGGAACGGCGCACGGGAAGCCTCGAATCGTTTATTGAGAAGCGTTAGCAATAAAACGAGTCTAACCCTAAATAGGAATCATTCCTATTTAGGGTCAGACCCGCGCGCCGCTACTCCTGTCCGAGCCTCCGGTAGCCGGTGGCCTGGGTGGCGTCCCGGATCTCGCCGACCAGCAGTTCGATGACGTCCTCGAGGAACAGCACACCCTGGGTGTGGCCGTCCGCGCCGATGACGCGGGCCAGGTGCGAGCCCGTGCGCTGCATGACGGACATGGCCTTCTCGATCTCGTCCCCCACGGCCAGGTTCGCGAGGGACCGGATCCGGCTCTCGGCGATCGGGTGGTGGTAGCGGGACTCCGGGATGGAAAGCACGTCCTTGATGTGTAGGTAGCCGGAGAGCATCCCCTCGTCATCCAGCATCGGGAAGCGGGAGAACCCGGTCCGGCTCACTGCCTTCTCGAACTCCTCCGGGGTGGTGGCGTCCTTGAGCATCACCAGCCGCTCCAGCGGCACCATCACCTCGGCCGCGGTGTGCTCGGAGAACTCCAGCGCACCGGTGATCAGCCCGGCGTCGTCCACTACCAGCCCGTGCCGGGTGGATTCCTGGACGATCGACTGGACCTCCTCCAGGGTGAAGGAGGAGCTCACCTCATCCTTGGGCTCAATCCGCATGAGCTTCAGGATGTGGTTGGCGGACCAGTTCAGCGCCACGATCGCCGGCTTCACGCCGCGGGCGATCAGCATCAGCGGCGGCGCCAGCAGCAGGGCCGCCTTGTCCGCCACGGAGACGGAGATGTTCTTGGGAACCATCTCGCCGAACGTCACGTGCAGGAACGTCACCGCCAGCAGTGCGATCGCGAACGCGACGACGTCGGCCATCTCCACCGGGATACCCACGCCCTCCAGCGGAACCGCCAGGAGGTGGTGGATGGCCGGCTCGGCCACCTGCAGGATCAGCAGGGAGCAGACGGTGATGCCGAGCTGCGCGCAGGCCAGCATGAGGGAGACGTTCTCCATGGCCCGCAGCGTGGTCTGCGCACGCTTGGATCCGGCCTCGGCGAGCGGTTCGATCTGGCTGCGCCGGGCCGACATGATGGCGAATTCCGCGGCGACAAAGAAGGCGTTGCCGAGCAGCAGCACGGCCAGCCACAGGATTCCTACCCAGTCGCTCATGCCGCACCTGCCTTCCCGGCATCGATGCGCCCGTTGTCCGGGCCGCCGCCGTGATCAGGCGGTGCAGGCTTGAAGCAGATCCGGTCGATCCGGCGTCCGTCCATGCGCGTGACGCTGAGGGTGCCGCCGACGACGTCGACCGTGTCACCCACCGCCGCGATCCGGCCCAGCTGGCTCATGACGTAGCCGCCCACGGTCTCGTACGTTGACTCGTCCGGGACGGTGAGTCCGGGAATCTGTTCGGAGAGTTCGTCCGGGCGCAGGAGCCCGGGGAAATACCAGTCACCCGAGGCGCTTTGCAGCAGGCCGGGGCGGACCTTGTCGTGCTCGTCGGCCACCTCGCCCACGATTTCCTCGACGAGGTCCTCGAGGGTGGCGATGCCGGCGGTTCCGCCGTATTCGTCCAGCACGACGGCCAGTTGGAGATTGCCCTCGCGCAGTTCGGCCAGCAGTCCGTCCAGGTGGATGGTCTCCGGCACCCGGAGGACCTCGGTCATGATGGCTCCGGCCTCGAGGTTGGCGCGGCGGTCCGCCGGGACGGCGATCGCCTTCTTGATGTGCACCACGCCGCGGATGTCGTCGGAGGATTCACCGATCACCGGGAACCGGGAGTAACCGGTGCGCTTGGCGGCCTCGACAATGTCGGAGACCGGCTGGTGGCTGTCGATGGTTTCGACCCGGATGCGCGGGGTCATCACGTCGGCCGCGGTGCGTCCGGAGAAGTTCAGCGTCCGCGACACGAAGTTCGCGGTCCCCTCGTCCAGGGTGCCCATGGCGGCGGAGCGGCGGACCAGCGAGGCGAGCTCGGCGGGCGTCCGGGCCCCGGAGATCTCCTCCTTGGCCTCCAGGCCGAAGAGGTGCAGGACCTTGTTGGAGAAGCCGTTGAGCAGCACGATGGCCGGCTTGAAGATGGCGGTGAACACCAGCTGCGGCCGGGCGAGAGCCTTGCCGACCTGGAAAGACAACGCGATGGCCGCGTTCTTGGGCACCAGCTCGCCGATCAGCATCGAGAGCAGGGTGGCCAGGATCATCGCCACGATCAGGGACACCGACGTCGCGGCAGCCTCCGCCAAACCGAGGGCAGCGAGCGGGCCCTCCAGCAGGCGGCCCACCGAGGGCTCCATGACGTAGCCGGTCAGCAGCGTGGTCAGGGTGATGCCCAGCTGGCAGCTGGAGAGCTGGGTGGAGAGGGACTTCAGGCATTTGAGCAGCGGCGCGGCCGCCGTGTCGCCGTTGTCCACGGCGCGTTGCACCGTTGCCTGGTCGAGCGCCACCAGGGAGAACTCGACAGCCACGAAGAAACCGGTGCCGAGGATGAGCAGGAAACCTGCTCCAAGCAGTAGCCATTCCATTTAGCGGCCCGCTTCGCGGGGCTGGAGGCCGGGCCGGGGGAAACGTCCCGGCGGAGGATGGTCAGCGGACGCCGACCCTGTTTCCTTGAAGACACTCCGGCCGGCGAAGGACGCGTGCCGGGCGCACGGGCTGTGCCGGGCGGCGGGAGTGTGATGGGCGCGTGAACGGGGTTTGCCGGCTCTGTGGGTGGACTGGGCGGGAACGGCGTGCGTTCCGCGCTGACAGCCCCCAGGCCGGCACCTAGATTTACTGTCCATAAGACTTTCAGTCTACAGGAGCACCGTTCCCCGCCACCGGGGTGTTTCCCGCCGCCCGGGCGCCGCTACCAGCTCTGCGGGACCGGGCGGCCTTCCTCGTATCCGGCGGCGGACTGCAGGCCCACCACCGCCCGCTCGCGGAAGGCGGCCAGGTCCGTGGCGCCGGCGTAGGTCATGGAGCTGCGCAGGCCGGCGGTGATCATGTCCAGCAGGTCTTCCACGCCCGGGCGCGCCGCGTCCAGGTACATCCGCGAGGTGGAGATGCCCTCCTCGAAGAGCGCCTTGCGGTCCTTGTCGAAGGCGCCCTCGCGCTGGTTGCGGTTCTGCACCGCCCGCGCCGAGGCCATGCCGAAGCTTTCCTTGTACTGGCGGCCGTTGGCGTCCAGCTGCAGGTCGCCCGGGCTCTCGTGGGTGCCGGCGAACCAGGAACCGATCATCACCTGGCTGGCCCCGGCGGCCAGGGCCAGGGCCACGTCGCGCGGGTAGCGGATGCCGCCGTCGGCCCAGACGCGGCCGCCCGCGGCCCGGGCCGCAGCGGAGCATTCGAGGACGGCGGAGAACTGCGGGCGCCCGACGGCGGTCATCATGCGGGTGGTGCACATGGCCCCGGGGCCGACGCCTACCTTCACGATGTCCGCGCCGGCGGCGATCAGTTCGCGGGTCGCCTCGGCGGTGACCACGTTGCCTGCCACGACGGGGACGCCGGGGTTGAGGCCCTTGACGGCGGCCAGTGCGTCGAACATCTTCTGCTGGTGGCCGTGGGCGGTGTCCAGGACCAGGACGTCGACGCCGGCGGCGAGCAGTTCGGCGGCACGGCCGGCCACGTCCCCGTTGATGCCGACGGCGGCAGCCACCTTGAGGGATCCCCCGGCGTCCAGCGAGGGACGGTACAGCGTGGAACGCAGCGCACCCTTGCGGGTCAGGACGCCGGCCAGCACGCCGTCGCGCTGGACCGGGGCGAAGTCCGTGCCCGCGGCATCCATCGCCTCGAAGGCCCGGCGCAGCGCCTGGCCCGAATCCTCCCCGGCGGCGTCGAGGTCGGCGGCGTCGAACACCAGCGGCTGGTGGCGCATCACGGAGCCCAGCGACGCGAAGCGGTCCTGGCCCTCGAAGTCCGCGGCGCGGACAACGCCGGCGACAGCACCGGCGTCGTCCACCACGACGGCGGCGCCGTGCGGACGCTTCCCGATCAGGTGCAGGGCATCGATCACGGTGTCGGTGGTGCTCAGCCGCACCGGAGTCTCGAAGACCGCGTGCCGGGACTTGACCCAGGAGGCGACATCCCGCAGCACCTCCAGCGGGACGTCCTGCGGCAGCACGGCCAGGCCGCCGCGGCGGGCCATGGTCTCGGCCATCCGCTTGCCGGTCACGGCCGTCATGTTGGCCACCACCAGCGGAATCGTCGAGCCGGTGCCGTCGTCCGCGGCGAGATCGACATCCAGCCGGGACGTGACCTCCGACCGGGACGGGACCAGGAAGAGGTCCGAGTAGGTCAGGTCGGTGCTGGGCTCACTAAGGAAACGCACGGTTGCTCCTTGCCGGAAAAGGGGTTCTCCGAACGATTCTAGGCGAGCCCTGCGACACTCCGGCGGCCGGCCCGAACCCGCTATTCCCGGCCCGCTACGGCCAGGCAATGATTTGAGTCACGCTTATTGGCGGATTCGCGCGGGTCGTCACTAGACTGGCAAAGGTCTGGGTTCACTGGACGAGGAGAACTGGTTCGATTGACGTGCTGCGGCACCGTGGAAACCAGCGGGAATCAAACTCATGGAAGAGGCGTATTTCAAGTGCCAGAGCAGCCAAGCCACCGTCTACCCGAGGAATTTGGCGGAAACGAGTGGCTCGTTGACGAACTGTACGAGCGGTACCAGCAGGACAAGAACACGGTAGACGCCAAGTGGTGGCCCCTGTTCGAGTCCTTCGAAGCCAGCGACGGTTCCTCGACCAACGGCGCGACGGCTCCGGCCGCAGCCCACCCCACCACCCGCGAACTCCCTGTCGTGCCGCCCGCCGCCCCGGCCCAGGCAGCCCCTGCCGCCCCGGCTCCTGCCGCCCCGGCTGCTGCGCCCGCCGCTGCCGCCCCGGCCCCCGCCGCCCCGAAGGCTCCGGCCACCGTGGCCCGCGACGGTGCGAAGACCGCAGAGCCCGGCGCCGGCACCCAGCCCATCCCGGCCCAGCTCCCCAAGAACGTCAAGGCACCGACCGCCCCCGAAGAGGACGTCGTCTCCGTCCTCCGCGGCCCGGCGAAGGCCATCGCCGCCAACATGGTCACCAGCCTCGAGATTCCCACCGCTACCAGCGTCCGCGCCATCCCGGCTAAGCTGCTGATCGACAACCGCGTCGTGATCAACTCCAACCTGGCCCGCGCCCGCGGCGGCAAGGTTTCCTTCACCCACCTGATCGGCTACGCCGTCATCCGGGCCCTCGCCCAGTTCCCCTCCATGAACGTCTACTACGACGTCGTCGACGGCAAGCCCTCCGCGGTGCAGCCGGCGCACGTGAACTTCGGCATCGCGATCGACATGCCCAAGCCGGACGGCACCCGCCTCCTCATGGTCCCGAACATCAAGAAGGCGGAGACGCTCAACTTCTCCGAGTTCTGGCACACCTACGAGGACCTGATCAAGCGCGCCCGCAACGGAAAGCTGACCGCCGACGACCACGCCGGCACCACGGTCTCGCTCACCAACCCGGGCGGCATCGGCACCGTGCACTCGGTCCCCCGCCTCTCCAAGGGCCAGGCCGCGATCATCGGCGTCGGCGCGCTGGATTACCCGGCCGAATTCCAGGGCGCCAGCGAAAAGATCATCGCCCAGAACGCCATCAGCAAGGTCCTGACCCTGACCTCCACCTATGACCACCGCGTCATCCAGGGTGCCGGCAGCGGAGAGTTCCTGAAGCTGGTCCACCAGCTGCTCCTCGGCGCGCAGGGGTTCTACGACGAGATCTTCGAATCCCTCCGCATCCCCTACGAGCCCGTGCGCTGGAGCCCGGACCTGCAGGTGGACCCGGCCGACGAAATCAACAAGGTCGCCCGGATCCAGCAGCTGATCCACTCCTACCGTGTCCGCGGCCACCTGATGGCGGACACCGACCCGCTCGAGTACGTCCAGCGCAAGCACCCGGACCTCGACGTCCTGACCTACGGCCTGACCCTCTGGGACCTGGACCGCGAGTGGCCCACCGGCGGCTTCGGCGGCAAGCCGATGCTGAAGTTCCGCGACATCCTGGGCGTGCTCCGCGACGCCTACTGCCGCACCACCGGCATCGAGTACATGCACATCCAGGACCCGGCCGAGCGCAAGTGGTTCCAGGACCAACTGGAGCACCCGTACTCCAAGCCGAGCCGCGACGAGCAGCTCCGCATCGTCTCCCGGCTCAACGCCGCCGAGGCGTTCGAGACCTTCCTGCAGACCAAGTTCGTCGGCCAGAAGCGCTTCTCCCTAGAGGGCGGCGAGTCGCTGATCCCGCTGCTGGACGCCATCATCTCCGACGCCGCCGACGACGGCCTCGACGAGGTTGCGATCGGCATGGCCCACCGCGGCCGCCTGAACGTGCTGACCAACATCGCCGGCAAGACCTACGCCCAGGTCTTCCGCGAGTTCGAGGGCACCCAGGATCCCCGCTCCGTGCAGGGCTCCGGCGACGTGAAGTACCACCTCGGCACCGAGGGTACCTTCACCTCGGACAACGGCAAGCAGACCAAGGTCTACCTCGCCGCCAACCCCTCGCACCTCGAGGCCGTGGACTCCGTGCTCGAGGGCATTGTCCGCGCCAAGCAGGACCGCCTCGACCAGGGCGAGACCTTCCCCGTGCTGCCGATCATGGTCCACGGCGACGCGGCCTTCGCCGGCCAGGGCGTCGTCGCGGAGACCCTGAACCTCTCCCAGCTGCGCGGCTACCGCACCGGCGGCACCATCCACGTGGTGGTCAACAACCAGGTCGGCTTCACCACCGCGCCGTCGTCCTCGCGGTCCTCCACCTACTCCACCGACGTCGCCAAGATGATTCAGGCGCCCGTGTTCCACGTGAACGGCGACGACCCGGAGGCCGTGGTCCGCATCGGCCAGCTGGCCTACGAGTTCCGCCAGCGGTTCCACAAGGACGTCGTCATCGACATGGTCTGCTACCGCCGCCGCGGCCACAACGAGGGCGACGACCCCTCGATGACCCAGCCGCTGATGTACAACCTGATCGAGGCCAAGCGCTCGGTCCGCAAGCTCTACACGGAGTCCCTGATCGGCCGCGGCGACATCACCGAGGAAGAGGCGGAGCAGCTGCTGCGCGACTACCAGGAACGCCTGGAGCGGGTCTTCGCCGAGACCCACGCCGCGCAGACCTCGCCGATCCCGGTCATCACCGCGGACACCGGCGCCGTCTCCGACCTGGAGCTCCCCTCGGCCCAGCAGTCCGACACCGGCTCCGGAGCCCCCGAGTCCACCGCGATCTCCGCGGAGACCCTGGCCCGGATCGGCAAGGCCCACATCGAATACCCCGAGGGCTTCACCGTCCACGCCAAGCTCAAGCAGCTGCTGGAGAAGCGTGAAGTGATGTCCCGTGAAGGCGGCATCGACTGGGGCTTCGGCGAACTGGCTGCCTTCGGCTCGCTGACCATGGAGGGCGTCCCGGTCCGGCTCGCCGGCCAGGACTCCCGCCGCGGCACCTTCGTGCAGCGCCACGCCGTCTTCCACGACCGTGCCAACGGCGACGAGTGGACCCCGCTGGCCAACCTCACCGAGGACCAGGCCAAGCTCTGGATCTACGACTCCCTGCTCTCCGAATACGCGGCCATGGGCTTCGAATACGGCTACTCGGTGGAGCGCCCCGACGCGCTCGTGCTCTGGGAGGCCCAGTTCGGGGACTTCGTCAACGGTGCGCAGACCATCATCGACGAGTTCATCTCCTCCGCCGAGCAGAAGTGGGGCCAGCGGTCCTCGCTGGTGCTGATGCTCCCGCACGGCTACGAGGGCCAGGGCCCGGACCACTCCTCGGCCCGGATCGAGCGCTTCCTGCAGCTCTGCGCCGAGGAAAACATGATCGTGGCCAACCCCACGACCCCGGCCTCGCACTTCCACCTGCTGCGCCGCCAGGCCTACAGCCGTCCGCGGAAGCCGCTGATCATCTTCACCCCGAAGCAGCTGCTGCGCCTCAAGGCGGCGGCGTCCTCGGTGGAGGACTTCACCTCGGGCGCCTTCCGCCCGGTCATCCCGGAGCACGAGCAGCTGCAGGCGGACGCCGTCGAGCGCGTGCTGCTGGTCTCCGGCCGGCTCTACTACGACCTGCTGTCCACGCGGCAGAAGACCGGGGACACCACGACGGCGATCGTCCGCGTCGAGCAGCTCTACCCGCTGCCCGCCGAGGAGATCGCGGCCGAACTGGCCAAGTACCCGAACGCCGAGGTTGTCTGGGCCCAGGACGAGCCCGCGAACCAGGGTCCGTGGCCGTTCATCGGCCTGAACCTGCCGGACGCACTCGACCGCCGCGTGCGCCTCGTCTCCCGCCCCGCCTCCGCCTCCACGGCGGCCGGGTCGATGAAGCGCCACGCCGCCGAGCAGGACACCTTGCTCAAGCAGGCATTCGCACGTAAGTAGCACCGGGCTGCCCGGCCGGAAGTGGACCACCACGAACCGGCCGGGCAGCGTCGTTTAAACCAGCAGCCGGGTCCGTGGGCAGCGTCCCGGGTCGGGGCGCAGGGAGTGAAGAGGTAGACGTGGAAGATCGTAAGCTGCGGATCGCAGCCGTGGGAGATGAACTGCTGGCCGGCATGGGCGATCCCCGCGCCCTGGGCTGGCTGGGCCGGGTCCTGGCGCGCACGCCGCAGGACGGCCTCAGCCTCGAAAGCTACCCGCTGCCCTGCCCCCAGGAGGGCACCGAGGGCCTGGCCGAGCGCTGGCTTGAGGAAGCCGGCCGCCGCTTCTCCCCGCAGAGCGAGAACCGGCTCGTCATCGGCCTCTCCGGACGGGACATCGAATTTGGCCTCTCCACCGCCCGCAGCCGGCTCAACCTCGCCAACATCCTGGATTCGGCCTCGCAGAACAAGATCGAAGTCTTCGTGGTGGGGCCGCCGCCCACCCTCGACCCGGCCCAGAACCGCCGGCTGGGGGACCTGAACACCGCGTTCGCCGACGTCACCACCCGCCGCAAGCACCTCTACGTGGACACCTTCTCCCCGCTGCTCAACCACGACCAGTGGCGCCAGGACCTGGCCGCGAACGGCGGGACCCCGGGGCAGGCCGGTTACGGCCTGATGGCCTGGCTGGTGCTGCACCGCGGCTGGTTCCAGTGGCTGGGCATCGCCACCCCGGAATAGGACGCGATATATCTTGACCCCTGCCTTCCCTGGCGGTAGCGTGGTGCCATCAACGCGATATATCGCATCCTGCAGCCGAAGAGGAAACCATGGAAGAGAACTCATGGACCGTCACCGGTCCCCGGACCATCGACGTCGACGGCGTCCGTTCGCTCAAACTCGGCATCGTCCGGGGCCGCTTCGACATCGTCAGCCATGACGAGGACGTGGCCCGGATCGAAGTCTCCGCGATTGACGGCGACCCGCTGGCCATCAGCCTGACCGACGGCCGGCTGGAGATCCGGCACCAGCTGCACGGACCGCAGGGCTGGTTCAAGAACCTCATGGGCACGGTCAACAACAACTCCACCAACTCGGTGGTCATCAGCATCGCCCTGCCCGCCGGCGTCGATGTCGAGGCGGGCACGGTCAGCGGCGACGGCATGGTCTCCGGGCTGACCGGCCACACCCGGCTTAACACCGTCTCCGGCTCCGTCCTGGCCGACGGCACCGAGGGCGAGCTCGGGGTCAACACGGTCAGCGGCGAGGTCATCGCCCGCAACCACCGCGGGGTCCTGACGGCCAAGAGCGTCTCCGGCGAGGTCACCGCCTCCGGCGACTTCAGCAACATCCGCGCCAACACCGTCAGCGGCGACCTCAGCTTCGACCTCTTCGGCTTCACCCAGGACTTCGGCGCCAATTCCGTCTCCGGCGACGTCACGGTCCGGCTCCCCCACGACGTCGGCGTGGACATCATCGCCAAGTCCGCCAGCGGCGCCGTCGTCATCGACAACCAGCAGTACACCCAGCCCGGTGGCAGCGTCCAAACCATCGCCGGCCCGGACGCGAAGCTGATGCTGGTGCGGACCAACTCGGTCTCCGGCAAGACCGCGCTCTTCCACCGCCAGCCGGAACCGGGCAGCGAAGCGGGCCTCTGATGCCGCCCGTCTTCGCCCACGGCGCGCTCCGGCTCTACCTGCTGGCGCTGCTCGAATCGGGTCCCAAGCATGGCTACGAGCTGATCAAGGCCCTCAGTGACCGCTTTGGCGGCACCTACTCCCCCAGCGCCGGGACGATTTACCCCCGGCTGGGCAAGCTCGAGGAAGAAGGGCTGGTGGCCACCAGCTACGAGGGCCGGCGCACGAACTACAGCATCACCGACGCGGGCCGGGTGGAGCTGGACCGACGGCGGGACGAACTCGCCGCGGTGGAAAGTGACATCTCCGCCTCCGTCCGGCGCCTGGCCGATAAGCTGCGCGACGACATCCGGAGCAACATGCAGGGCCTGCGGGCCGACCTGGCCGCGACCGCCGAAGCCGCCCGCGGCGCGGCCCGGGCCGGAGCGGCGTCGCGCTACTCGCGGGAGGGCGACCTCCGGCTGCGCGAAGCCGAAATGCTGGTGCAGTCCTTCCGCGACGACATCCGGGTGGAACTGCGGCGGCACGCCGGGCAGGAACCGGTCAGCCCGGTGACCCTGGAGACCGTCAGGACCGTCCTGGACCAGGCCCGGATCTCCATCCGGAACTCCCTGGACGGATGACGGTCCGACCCTGGCGGCAACGCCCGTCCGGTTCGCGGCGGCCCCGCCAATGTGGGAGACTTGAGGGCAGCTCTTTTGAGTACTAAAAATTAAGGAGGCCAGCTATGAGCAAGCGTGCACGTAAACGTCGTGACCGTAAGCGTGGCGGCGCGAACCACGGTAAGCGCCCCAACACCTAAGCCACGGCTTGGATAGACAGCTTTAAAGCCGAAGACCCCGGAAACCATCTGGTTCCGGGGTCTTCTGCTGTCTCGACCGGCCGTTGTTGCCGGCGGCCGGCTCAGGCGTCGGCCGGCTTGTACGAGTGGATGCGGTCGAGGATGGAGTTCTTGAGGTTCTCCGGGGCCGCCTCGGAGCAGGAGCGCTTCACCATGACCCGGATGACACACTCCAGGTCATACTGCTCATGGCATTCCGGGCACCCGTCGAGGTGGTCCTTGATCTCTGCAATGTCGTCGTGCGTCAGGGCGCCGTCGAGATACTCGTAGATGCGCTGCATCCGGGTGTCTTCGCAGTCGCCCAGTCCCTGGCAGTCGCTCATTTCCTGTTCTCCTGATTGTTGCCTTCGGCCGCGGCGGTCTCGCCTGCGGCCCTGAATCCCCGCTCAGCCGCGTAGTCGGCCAGCATGTCCCGCAACATGCGCCGCCCGCGGTGCAGCCGGGACATGACGGTCCCGATCGGGGTGTTCATGATGTCTGAAATTTCCTTGTACGCGAAGCCTTCGACGTCGGCGAAGTACACCGCCAGCCTGAACTCCTCGGGAATGGACTGCAGCGCCCGCTTCACGTCGGAGTCGGGCAGGTGGTCCAGCGCCTCCGCCTCTGCCGAGCGCAGCCCCGTGGAGGTGTGCGATTCGGCGCGGGCCAGCTGCCAGTCCTCGATGGTGTCCGAGTTCGACTGCAGCGGCTCGCGCTGACGCTTGCGGTACAGGTTGATGTACGTGTTCGTCAGGATGCGGTACAGCCAGGCCTTGAGGTTGGTTCCCGGCTTGTACTGGTGGAAGGCGGAGAAGGCTTTGGTGTAGGCCTCCTGCACCAGATCCTCAGCATCCGCGGGGTTCCGGGCCATCCGCATCGCCGCCGAATACAGCTGGTCGACGTACTGCATGGCGTCACGTTCGAAGCGGATGCGCCGCTCCTCCGTGCTTTCGACGTCGGTGTCCAGCGGCGTGCCGCTGCCGTCCACCGCGACGGTTTCGCTGGCGGCGCGCTCGGCCGCAACGTCCTCGGCGGTGGTGTCCCGGTCCGACGGGGTGGCGGCTGCATCGTTCCCGGCTGCCTGGTGCTTGGCCGCGACGGCCGGATCCATGGTGCTCATTGCCTTCAAGTCTACTGTCACCGCGGGCCTGCCACCGGTTGTGATGGTTCCCGGCGGACCCGCGAAGGCGCGGGCCCAGGGGTTGGCGACGTCCGTGTCGGTCCGTTCCGTGGTCTGAACCAGAGTCAAACTTCCACCTCTCCTCGCTTCTTGCGGCACTACCTGCACAACCCCCGTCAGCGGGCAAATATTCCGCAAAAGTGCAAGACTAGAACCGGTTCCCCGCAGAACACCCGCGGTTCATCCCTCCAGGAGGAAATTCATGTCGCCAGTCCGGTTCTTCGCCCGTCCCATGCTCGCCTCCAGTTTCGTGCTCGCAGGCATGGACAAACTGCGGAACGCGGACGATACGGCCACCCAGCTGTCCCCGCTGCTGAGCCGCGCTGCCGACGCCCTCCCCTTCCAGACCTCCGAGAAGACCCTCGCCCGCGTGATCGGGGGCGCCCAGGTGGGCGCCGGCGCCTGCTTCGCCCTCGGCAAGTTCGCCCGCCTCTCCGCGACGGTCTTGGGCGTCATCTCCGCCCTCAACGCCTACGTCGAGTGGCGCTCCGCCGACATCTCGTCCAAGGAAGGACGCGAGAACCGGCGCAAGCAGCTGCTCAAGAACATCACCCTGACCGGCGGCGTGCTCCTGGCCTCCGTCGACACCAACGGCAAGCCGAGCCTGGCCTGGCGCGCCGAGCACCTCGCGGCCGACGCCCGCCGCTCCACCGCCCACCTCGCGGCCGACGCCCGCAAGAGCACCGGCAAGAAGCTGAAGAAGGCCGACAAGGCGGTCCGCAAGGCCGTCGACAACGCCGTCGGAGCCTAGAGCGTCAATGTCTGGTACTGCCCCCGCCGCAGCTGAATCCGTGCCCGCCGGGGGCGGCCCGCACTGGCCCGCGCCCTTTGCCGGCCACCCGGTCGACGCCACCGTCACGGTCCCGGGCTCCAAGTCGCTCACCAACCGCTACCTGGTGCTCGCCGCCCTGGCCGACGGCCCTTCGCGGCTCCGCGCCCCGCTGCATTCGCGGGACTCGGCCCTGATGATCGCGGCACTGCGCCGTCTCGGGGCGACCATCACGGAGGTCCCCGGCGACGGCGCGTTCGGCCCCGACCTCGAGGTGCTGCCGGTTGCCGCCGGGGCGTCCACGGGGTCGGCCGACATCGACTGCGGCCTGGCCGGCACCGTGATGCGTTTCGTCCCGCCGCTGGCCGCACTGCGGCGGGGCCGGACGGTGTTCGACGGCGACCCCCACGCCCGGCTGCGGCCGATGGACACCATCATCGAGGCCCTCACAGGACTCGGCGTCGACGTCGCCGCACCCGACGGCGGCCCGGCGACGGCCCTCCCCTTCGCCGTCGAGGGCACCGGTGAGGTCCGGGGCGGCCACCTGGTCATCGATGCCAGCGCCTCGTCCCAGTTCGTCTCCGCCCTGCTGCTGGCCGGCGCCCGCTTCACCGAGGGACTGCACCTTGAGCACCGCAGCGCGGCCAACCCCGGCCAGCCCGTCCCAAGCCTCGACCACATCGCGATGACCGTCGCCACGCTCCGGGAGCTCGGCGTCACCGTCGACGACTCCCGCCCCAACCACTGGATCGTCTCCCCCGGCCCCATCCGCGCCTTCGACCGCAGGATCGAGCAGGACCTCTCCAACGCCGGACCGTTCCTCGCCGCGGCCCTCGCCACCCGCGGAACCGTCCGCATCCCCGACTGGCCGGAAGGCACCACGCAGGTCGGCGACCTCTGGCGCGACATCCTCGCCGCGATGGGTGCAACCGTCAGCCTCGAGGGCGGCACCCTGACCGTCACCGGCGGCCGGTCCATCAGCGGCGGCACCTTCGCCGACACCAGCGAACTCGCCCCCACGGTCGCGGCACTCTGCGCTTTGGCCGAAGGCCCCTCCACCCTGACCGGCATCGCGCACCTGCGCGGCCACGAAACGGACCGGCTCGCCGCCCTCGTCACCGAGATCAACCGGCTGGGCGGCGACGCTGAAGAAACCGCCGACGGCCTCGTCATCCGGCCCGCGCCGCTCCATGGCGGGGTGGTCCGCAGCTACGCCGACCACCGGATGGCCACCGCCGGCGCCATCCTGGGCCTCGCCGTCCCCGGCGTCGAGGTCGAGGACATCGCCACGACGGCCAAGACCATGCCGGACTTCCCGCGGCTCTGGGCCACCATGTTGGCCCCGGCCGATGGCACCGGTACAGACGAGGCCCGTGCAGACAAGGACGCCGCCGGTGGCCCGCAGCACTGACTCCTGGGACGAATCCGACGTCCGGATCCGCCCGAACAAGAAGGGGTCCCGGCCGCGCACCAAGGACCGGCCCAGCCACGACGACGCCGTGACCGGCCGGATCATCACGGTGGACCGCGGCCGCTACACCGCGGTCGTCGCCGAGGGCACCGATGAAGAGCGCACCGTGATCGCAGCGCGTGCCCGCGAACTGCGCCGCAATCCGGTGGTGGCCGGCGACTTCGTCTCCCTGGTCGGCAACGTCAGCGGCGAACCGGACACCCTCGCCCGGCTGGTGAAGATCCAGGACCGGCGTACCCTGCTGCGCCGCAGCGCCGACGACACCGATCCGATCGAGCGGGCCGTGGTGGCCAACGCGGACCAGTTGGTGGTCGTCGTGGCCGCCGCCAACCCGGAGCCGCGCACCGGCTTCATCGACCGCGCACTGGTGGCCGCCTACGACGCCGGGATCGAGCCGCTGCTGCTGATCACCAAGGCCGACATCAAGGACCCGGCCGAGCTGCTGGCGAACTACCGCCACCTCGACCTGCCCGTCATCATCTCCAAGACCGCCGATGCCTCCGCCTCCGGCATCGACGCCCGCTCGGACGACGGCCTCTCCGCCCGGCTGGACGGCCCGGCCGTCGCCGAACTGCACGGCTACCTGGACGGCAGGGTCACCGTCATGCTCGGTCACTCCGGCGTCGGCAAGTCCACCATGGTCAACGCCCTCACGGGGGCGGAGCGGGCCACCGGCGGCGTCAACGCCGTCACGGGCCGCGGCCGCCACACCTCTTCCTCCGCCCTGGCGCTGAAGGTCACGGATGCCCCGGCCGGCAGCTGGATCATCGACACCCCCGGCATCAGGTCCTTCGGGCTGGCCCACGTGGACCCGGACCGCATCCTGCGTTCCTTCCCCGACCTGGCCCCCGGCACCGAGGACTGCGAGCGCGGCTGCAAGCACGACGCCACCGCCGTCAACTGCGGTGTGGACGCGTGGGTGCAGGCCGGCCACGCGGGACCCTCCGGCCCGGCCCGGCTGGCCTCGCTGCGCCGGCTGCTGGGCACCGACCCGCGGCAGGAAGCCCAGGAGACCAAGGAACTGGGCACGGTCTCCTGACCGTACGTCACCCATTCGTCCCGCGGGCGATCCGGCCGTCCGGGACGTGGCCTCCCCGGCCGGGGCGCGTTTAGACGGTAGTTTGGAAGCATGAGCCAACCCGCGTCGAGCTACAACGATGACCTGCGCCTTGCCCACGTCCTGGCGGACTCGGTCGATTCCCAGACCATGAGCCGCTTCAAGGCCCTTGACCTCAAAATCGAGACGAAGCCGGACCTGACGCCGGTCACCGACGCCGACAAGGCCGCCGAGGAGGCCATCCGCGGCCAGCTCTCCCGCTCCCGCCCCCGCGACGCCGTCCTGGGCGAGGAATTCGGCAGCTCGGGCCACGGCTCCCGCCGCTGGATCATCGACCCGATCGACGGCACCAAGAACTTCGTGCGCGGCGTCCCGGTCTGGGCCACCCTCATCGCTCTGGTGGACGAGGGCGAGCCGGTGGTCGGCGTCGTCAGCGCCCCTGCCCTCGGCAAGCGCTGGTGGGCCGCCAAGGGCGCCGGCGCCTACACGGGCCGCTCGCTGGCCGCCGCCACCCGGCTGCGGGTCTCCAACGTCTCGGACCTCTCCGACGCCTCCCTCTCCTACTCCAGCCTGGGCGGCTGGAAGCAGCGCGGCAACCTCGACGAATTCCTGGGCCTGACCGAGGAAGTCTGGCGCACCCGCGCCTACGGCGACTTCTGGTCCTACTGCCTGGTGGCCGAGGGCGCCGTCGACATCGCCTGCGAGCCGGAACTGAACCTTTACGACATGGCCGCCCTGGTCCCGATCGTCACCGAGGCCGGCGGCCGGTTCACCTCCCTCGAGGGTGAGGACGGCCCGTTCGGCGGCAACGCCCTGGCCACGAACTCGATCCTGCACTCCGAGGTCCTCAAGCGGCTCAACCCGAACCTCGACGACCTGCTCTAGAGCGGCGCCTTCTCTAAGGGCCGGTTCCGCGTAACACAGCGCTTCACATTGCCGCGCCCCTTTCCGGGGCGCGGCACATGTGTCCTAGGCTCGAACCAGGTCACGAGTGCCAGCGCTAAACCCCGGTTTGCTGGCCGGCAACCCTCCTTTCGCGGCGGGGTGCCCCGGGTGACGACCTGGCCGGTCCGGAGCGGACCCGGCAAGCGCGGATCCCCAGCACGCGGGGTCCTTTTCGAGCGAGGTCCCATGTCGACTGCCATTTTTTCGTCCCCAGCATCCACCTCCACGGCTGTATCCGCCGCGCGCGCCCCGCTGGCCGCCGTGACCGGCGCCGAGATCCAGGCGCCGCTGATCCAGGGCGGCCAGGTCCGCTACGCCAATCTGGACTACGGCGCCTCGGCCCCCGCCCTGTCTGTGGTCTCCGCGTACCTCAACGAGATCCTGCCCTACTACGCCAGCGTCCACCGCGGCGCCGGCTACGCCTCCCAGCTGAGCACCTCGGTCTACGAGAACGCGCGGACCATTGTGCGGGACTTCGTCGGCGGCCGGCCCGACGACGCGGTCATCTTCACCCGGAACACCACCGATTCGCTGAACCTCCTGGCCGGGTGCCTGCCCACCGCCGGCGGCCGGCACCTGGGCGAGGTCCTGTACCTGGACATCGAACACCACGCGAACCTGCTGCCGTGGCAGGGGGTTCCGCACCGCAGCGTCGTCGCCGCGCCGACCCTCGCCGGGACGCTGGCGCGGCTCCGGGCCGAGCTGGCAACCGGCGGCATCAGCCTCCTCGCGGTCACGGGCGCGTCGAATGTCACCGGCGAGATCCTGCCCGTCCGGGAACTGGCTGCGCTGGCGCACGAGCAAGGGGCGCGGATCGTCGTCGACGCAGCGCAGCTGGCCCCGCACCGCCGGATCGACGTCGCGGCCGACGGCATCGACTACGTCGCCTTCTCGGGGCACAAGCTCTACGCGCCCTTCGGCGCGGGTGTCCTGGTGGGGCGGCCGGACTGGCTCGACGCCGGGACGCCGCATCTGGCCGGCGGCGGCGCCGTCCGCGACGCCCGGCTGGACGCCGTCAGCTGGACCACCGGACCTGCCCGGCACGAGGGCGGCTCCCCCAATGTCCTCGGCGCGGCCGCCCTGGCCCGCGCCACCCAGGCGGTCGCGGCCCTGGACGAAGCATCCTGGCACGGCCACGAGGATGCCATCCGGTCCTTCCTTGCCGACGGCCTGCGGGAGATCGACGGCGTGAGCGTGCACCACATCTTCGAGGAGACCGACCGCGGGGAGGGCCACGGCACCATCGGCGTGGTGAACTTCTCGGTCGCGGGGTACGACGCCGGTCTCGTCGCCGCGTACCTGTCCGCAGAGCACGGTATCGGTGTGCGGGACGGCAGGTTCTGCGCGCATCCGCTGCTCAAGCGGCTGGGCCTGCCCGCCGGGTCGCTGCGGGCCAGCTTCGGCCTGGGCTCCCGGCTCGAGGACGCCGAGCGGCTGCTGGCCGCGCTGCGGACGCTGCGGCGGCACGGCCTGGACTGGGACTACGTGGTGGATGCCGGGCGCTGGGTACCGGCGAACGACACCCGCAGCTACCCGCACTGGGCGCCCAACACCCCCGGCACCGCCGGGGCGGCCCCCTGCACCCTCGACGGCCCCGAATAGCCGGTTTACGGTAGATTCGACGGGTATCTTCCCGAGCTGCCGAAGGAGAGTTCACGTGGCAGGCGGCGGCCCCAAACTGCATCAGACCCGGCGGAAGGAGCTCGGAGCGAGCTTCCAGGACGGCGGGGAACACTACGACCGGGTGCGGCCCGGCTATCCCGCCGACTCCGCCGACTGGCTCATTCCCGCCGTAGCCCGGGACGCGGCCGACGTCGGGGCGGGGACCGGTAAGTTCACCGCCCTTCTCGTGGCCCGCGGCCTGGCCACGGCCGCCGTCGACCCGTCGGCGGACATGCTGGACCAGCTGCGCGCCGCCCTCCCTGGTGTCCCGGCCACGGTGGGTACCGCCGAACACACCGGCCTCCCGGCGTCGGCCTTCGACCTGGTCACAGTGGCGCAGGCCTGGCACTGGTGCGAGCCGCTGCAGGCCAGCACCGAGGCCGCCCGTATCCTGCGGCCGCACGGGGTGCTCGGGCTGATCTGGAACCAGTTGGACACCTCCATTCCGTGGGTGCACCGGCTGTCCCGGATCATGCACGCCGGGGACGTCCACAAACCCTCGTTCCGTCCACCGGTCGGGCCCGAGTTCGGCGGGCTGGAGAGCCACCTGACCCGGTGGGAGGACCCGGTGACGCCGGAGGAGATCCTGGAACTGGCCAAGTCCCGCAGCTACTTCCTGCGGGCCGGGGAGGCAACCCGGGCCAAGGTGCTGGCCAACCTCCAGTGGTACCTGTACGAGCACCTCAGTCATGGTCCCGGCGAGACGCTGGCGCTGCCCTACCTCACCCAAAGCTGGCGCGCGGTGAAGGTCTGAGCCTATGATTTCGGTATGCCTAACTTTTTTGTTCAGGCATACGGAACTCATTTGACCCACCAGCCGCAGGAGCCTGCAATGTTGCACCTCGCCGAACAGGATCCCGCCGCCGGCGGCCGGAGCCCGGTCCGTGGCAGGAAGGGGCCCCGCCGGGCCCTGCTGGGGCTGCTGGGGCCGGCCTTCGTCGCCGCGATCGCCTATGTGGATCCCGGGAATGTGGCGGCCAACCTTACCGCGGGCGCCCAGTTCGGCTACCTGCTGGTCTGGGTGCTAGTGGTGGCCAACGTCGTCGCCGTCCTGGTTCAGTACCAGTCCGCCAAGCTGGGCATCGTCACCGGCCGCAGCCTGCCGGAACTGCTCGGGGAACGCCTGCGTCCCGGCTGGCGGCGCGCCTTCTGGGTCCAGGCCGAAATCGTCGCGGCTGCCACGGACCTGGCCGAAGTGGTCGGCGGTGCCGTGGCCCTCTACCTGCTCTTCGGACTCCCCCTCCCACTGGGCGCCGTCGTCGTCGGCGGCATCTCTATGGCGCTGCTGGCCATGCAAAGCCGGAACCGGCAGCGGCCCTTCGAACTGGTGATCATGGGCCTGCTCGCCATCATCACGGTGGGCTTCCTGGCCGGGCTGTTCATCAGCCCGCCGGACGCGTCAGGGGTCCTCTCCGGCTTGGTCCCCGGGTTCCGCGGACCGGACACCGTGCTGCTGGCCGCGAGCATGCTGGGCGCCACCGTCATGCCGCATGCCATCTACGTCCATTCGGCGCTCTCGCGCGACCGGCACCGCCCCGACCGGCACCGGCACGTTCCGCAGCACGCGGTGGAGCGGCTGGTTCGCGCCACCCGCTGGGACGTCATCGCGGCGCTGGCCGTAGCCGGCATCGTCAACATCGGCATGCTGCTGCTGGCAGCGTCGACCCTGGGCGGGGTGGAGGGCACGGACAGCATCGAGGGCGCCCACGCCGCCATCAGCGCCAGCCTGGGACCCGTGGTGGGCGTGGTCTTCGCCGTTGGGCTGCTCGCCTCCGGGCTGGCCTCCACGTCAGTGGGCTGCTACGCCGGGGGAACCATCATGGAGGGGTTGCTGAAGATCAGGATCCCGCTGATGCTGCGCCGGCTCCTGACCCTGGTGCCCGCCGTCGTGCTGCTGGCCGTCGGCTTCGACCCGACCTGGGCCCTGGTGCTCAGCCAGGTGGTGCTGAGCTTCGGCATCCCCTTCGTGCTGGTCCCGCTGGTCGTGCTGACCAGCAGTACCCCGCTGATGGGCGGCTTCGTCGACCGGTTGCCGCTGCGGATCGCGTCGGTGGTCAGCGTGCTGCTGGTGGTGGCCCTGAACCTGGCGCTGCTGTGGTTCACGTTCACCGGTGCGGCCGGACGGTAGGCTAGGGGCTGTGAAAACCAGCCCGCCTTCTTCCTCGATCGAGGACTACGTCAAGGTCATCTACACCTTCACGGAGTGGCAGGACAAGCCGATCACCTCCACGCAGCTGGCCCAGCGCCTCGGCGTCGCGAACTCCTCGGTCTCGGAGATGGTCCGCAAGCTCAAGGAGCAGGGCCTGGTGGACCACAAGCCCTACGGAGCCGTCACCCTGACCGCGGACGGTGAGCGGCTGGCCCTGTCCATGGTCCGGCGGCACCGGCTGATCGAGACGTTCCTGGTCCAGGAGCTCGGCTACCGCTGGGACGAGGTCCACGACGAGGCGGAGACCCTGGAGCACGCGGTCTCGGAAACCTTCATCGACCGGATGGCGGCCAAGCTGGGCCACCCGGTCCGCGACCCGCACGGCGATCCCATCCCCGCGGCGGACGGCTCAGTCCTGATGCCCCCGGCGGTGCGGATGAGCGAATTGCCAGCCGGCCAGGGCGGCCGCATCACGCGGATCAGCGACGAGGACCCGGACCTGCTGCGCTATCTGGCGACCGAACGCATCGAGTTGGACGCCGCCGTCGCGGTGCTGGGCAGGAAGCCGTTCGGCGGACCCCTGACGGTTCGGATCGCCGGACCTGACGGATCACGGGAGCTCGACCTTGCCGACGGGGTCGCCGACGCCCTCTGGGTGCACCCTGTGTCAGCCGACGAGGAAGAACCCGGCAGCTGAGCTGCCGCTAGTCTCAGCTAGCCCCTTGGGCTCCCCCGCCGTCGCCCGGCACGCCGTCTGGCGCAGTCCCGTCTGCTGCAGGTCCGGCGGACGCGTCCGCGGGCGCTGGCGGATTCCGGATCCCGACGGCGGAGGCCAGCGCGCCGGCGACGAACAGCGCGGCGGTAACCAGCGACGTCGCGTGCAGTCCCGCGGTGGTGATCACCGGCCCGGTGATCAGCCCGGCGAAGGCGATCGTCACCAGCCCGGCGATGCGGGCGACGGCGTTGTTCACGGCCGAGCCGATCCCGGCCTCCTCCGGCGGAACCGCGCCGAGGATGGCCGAGGTCAGCGGCGCCACGGTGACGGCGAGCCCGATCCCGAAGACCACGACACCGGGAAGTACTTGCCACGCATAGTCCAGGGGCAGGCCGATGCCGAGCATCAGGAGGAACCCGGCCGCGCAGAGCAGCGGCCCGGCGGTCATGAACCAGCGCGGGCCAAACCGTCCGGAGAGAGCCCCCATCCGGGAGGAGAGCAGCAACAGGATCAGGGTGGAGGGCAACAGGGCCAGGCCGGCGGCGGTGGCTCCGAGCCCGGCCACCTGCTGGAGGTAGAGGCCCAGGACGAAGAAGCCCAGGTTCAGCGCCCCGTAGATCACCAGGGTGGCGGCGTTACCCCAGCCGAAGTTCCGCACCGTGTAGAGCCGCAGCGGCATCATCGGCGCGCGGGTCCGGCCCTCGTGCACCAGGAAGGCGGCGAGACCGGCGATGCCCACGGCCAGCGGCAGCCACACCTGCGGCGAGCCCCAGCCCTGGCTGCCGCGCTCGATGAAGGCATAAACGATCCCGCCCAAGCCGACGACGGCGAGCACCGTGCCGGCCACGTCGATGCTGCTGCCGGGAGGCCGCTCCAGGTCCTGGGCGCGCAGCCGGCGCAGCGCCGGCCAGACGGCGGCGGCCGGAACGATGTTCAGGAAGAAGATCACCCGCCAGGTGAAGACATCCACGGAGATCCCGCCCAGCAGCGGGGCGGCGACGATCGCGCCGGAGGTCCACGCGGACCACTTGCCGATCGCGGCGGACTGGGCCGGGCCGCTGAAGACGGTGACGATCAGCGCCAGTGAGCTGGGCACCAGCAGCGCACCGGCCACACCCTGGAGACCGCGGAAGATGATCAGCGACTCGCCGTTCCACGCCACGCCGCAGAGAATGGAGGTGGCGGTGAACCCGGCCAGCCCCCACTCGAGGACCCGGACGCGGCCGAACTGGTCGGAGAGGGATCCGGCCACCAGGATCAGCGCGCCGAGGGTCAGCAGGTAGGCGTCCACCACCCATTGCTGGACCACCAGGCCGCCGCCGAGTTCCCGGCTGATGGCCGGCAGCGCCAGGTTCACCACGGAGCCGTCGAGGAAGGCGATGAAGGAGGCCACGATCGCCACGTAGAGCACGCGCTTCTGCAGGCTTGTCATGGGTGCGGCGGGGGTGCCGGGCATGGTTCGTGCCTTCCTGATCCGGTGCCCTGAGCCTAGCACCGGGCGGACCTCCGGGGGCCCGCGGCCGTTCCAGACGACGGCCGGCCGGGGTCCTCCGGCGCCCCTTCTCCCGCCGTCGCGTAAAATTGACGGATGATTACCCGCCGCGAAGCAGCCCAGGTCCTCGATATTCCGCTGGAAATGGCCAGCCGCCACGGCATTCCCGCCCGGCTCTCGGACGCCGAACTCGCCGAACTGCTGGACAGCCCGCCGGCGTGGCTGCGCCAGTCCAAGGCCAACCGGACCGGCAAGCGCCCGGTGTGGGTCCAGCTCACCTGCGCCGTGTGCGGCTACTCGGAGGCCGCTCGGCCTAAAAAGTGGTGGCCCGAGTTCAGCTGGGTTTGCTGCGAACGGCACTCCCCCTTCGAGCTGCCGGAACTGGCTCCCAACTACGTACGGAGTGAGTACGAGGGCGTCGGAACCCGGTTTGTTGGCGTCGTGGACGTGGCCGTACCCGGGGCGTAGCCTGAAACGAACGGGTTCATCCCGGGCCCGTTTCTTTTGAGGGAGTGCGCCATGCCTGATAAGTCGCCGCACCGGCACCAGAGCAAGAAGCCGGTCAAGACCATCAAGGAAAAACGGGCTGAGAAAAAAGCCAAGCACATCGTCGATGAGCACACGGACCAGGTGTCCCACATCAAGCGGCGTTAACGACGAAACGGCCGGAAGCTGAAGCTTCCGGCCGTTTCGCTGGGTTGGTGGAGATGGGGGGAATTGAACCCCCGTCCGATGTCGTGTTGTCAGGGCTTCTCCGGGCGCAGTTTGCGTCGGATTTTCTCGGCCCCAGCCATCCTGCAAACAGGTGGCTGATCCGGGCCCAGTCATCTAAGAGTCCCGTTTACCCCGATGACGGGGGTAAACAGCAGTGGCTATCTAAATGACGCCAGGATCCGGGGCAATAGCAACCTCGGGCTGACGGACTGTCTTACTGCTTAGGCAGCGAGAGCGAAGTCAGTGCGTTTTGATTCGGCACTTATTGGTTTGCAGACAGCGTTTACGAGATAATTCTGCATCCTCGGCCCGCTTCACCTGTCGCGACTAACATCGTCGAAACCGATCATCCCCGTGTTTAGTTATCAAACGTCCATAACCCGCCGTTCGGGATCCTGTGGATCCCTCCCGGACAATCAATGATAACGCAGCCGCGGTCGGAATCATTCCCGCGGCCGGCGCGTGGCCGTCCCGGCCTTAGCGGCGGTTGCGTTCGCGCATGACGCGCAGGGCCTCGCGCTTGTCCTGCTGTTCGCGCAGGGTCTGGCGCTTGTCGTATTCCTTCTTGCCGCGCGCGACGCCGATCTCCACCTTGGCCCGTCCGTCCACGAAGTAAAGCTGCAGGGGCACGATGGTGAAGCCCGACTCACGGACCTTGTGCTCGATCTTGGTCAGTTCCTCGCGGTGCAGGAGCAGCTTCCGACGGCGGCGGGCGGCGTGGTTGGTCCAGCTCCCCTGGTGGTACTCGGGGATGTGGATGGCTTCCATCCATAGCTCGCCGTTGTAGAAGGTGCAGAACCCGTCCACCATGGACGCGTGGCCCTCGCGCAGGGACTTGACCTCGGTACCCATGAGCGCGATGCCCGCCTCGTAGGTATCCAGGATGTGGTAGTCGTGCCGGGCCTTGCGGTTGGTGGCCACTGCCTTCCGGCCACTTTCTTTGGGCACGGTGCTAACTCCTCAATCGATGGTGCAATTCACTCCAGTTTAGAGCAGGCCCATGGGGTCGACCGCCTGGCCGTTGACCCAGGTCTCGAAGTGGGCGTGGCAGCCGGTGGAGTTGCCGGTGGTGCCGGAGTAGGCGATGAGCTGTCCCTGGCTGACCTGCTGGCCGACGGAGACCACCACGGAGGTGTTGTGGTAGTAGACGGTGGTCAGTGAGTTGCCCTGGATGACGCCGTGGGAGATTTTCACCCGGTTGCCGCCGCCGTCGTTGCCCCACCCGGCGGAGAACACGGTGCCCGCGGCCGCGGCGTAGACCGGGGTGCCGCAGGTGGCACCGAAGTCGATGCCGGTGTGCATGTAGCCGCCCTGGCCGTAGAAGTCGATGGTGCCCGGGGGCGTCGCGCGCCAGCCGAAGCCGGAGGTGATCGGGATGTTGGCCGCGAAGGGGTGCCGCAGCTCGAATGCCGAGATGGGACCCGGTGCGGGCGGAACGTAGGGTGCCTGGGGCGGCGGCGCCTGGCCCTGGGCCTTGGCCGCTGCGGCCGCTGCCGCCGCGGCGGCCTCGGCGATCCTGCGCTGTTCGGCCAGCCAGGCCTCGCGGAGCTTGCGGTCCCGCTCGGCGATTTCGGCGGCCACGGCGTCCTGCTGGGCCTTGACCTGGGCGAGCTGGTTCTGGATGCCCGGTTTGGCGGCCTGGAGTTCGGCGTTGATCCGGGTGGTGTCGGAGATGAGCTTGTCGACCTGGGCCTTCTTGGCCTCGGCCTCGTCGCGGGCGGCCTTCTCCCGCTCCAGCGCGGCGTCGGCTTTGGACTTGAGGTCCTTGATCTCGGCCTCCACCGCCTGCAGCCGCGCCTGGGAGTTCACGTTGGTGGCGTTCTGCTGGGTGAGCTTGTCCATCGCCGAGTTCTGGCTGCGCAGGGCCTGGTCGGCCAGGTCGATGGTGTCCGTGAGGCTGCCGCCCTGGTTCGACCCAAAGAAGAGCGAGAGGTTGGAGGGAACGCCGCCGGACTTGTAGGCCTGGGTGGCGATCTGGCCGATCAGCTTCTTGGTCTCGGTGATCTTCTGCTGGTCGTTCTGGAGCTGCTGGGTGATCTTGGCCTTGTTCTGCTGTGCCAGGTCCACCCGCGCGGCGAGGGCGTCGACTTCCTTGACCGCCCCGGCCACCCGGCCCTGGGCCTCGAGGAGGGACTGCTGGGCCCCGGGCAGCTGGCCCTGGTACACCACCAGGTCGGCCGCGGCCTGGGAGATCTTCGCGTCGACGAATTCGAGCGAGTCCTGGACCCTTGCGGCCTGGTCCCGCAGGGCGGCCTGCTGGTCCTCGAGGTTGTCCGCCACGGCCAGCGGCGCGGGCGCGCCGAGGCTGGCGGCGAGGGCCAGCAGGACGGCGGTGCTGACCAGCCGGCTGTGGCGGAGGGCCTTGCGGGCCGCTGCGGTCCGTCGTGCTTTCGGTGTCATGGGCAGTTCCTCTACGTTGCGCACGGCTAGACCCTAAGGTACCGGCGGAGGGTCAGGAGCGATGATATTCCGGCGAGCACGATGCCCAGCCCGATCAGGGCGGGGGCAAGGATCAGCGTCTGGCCCGGGGAAATGAAGGCGGTATCCGGGTACTGCTTGGACAGGAAACCGTTGAGGAAGAAGTTCGCCACGGCCCAGAGCGTGCCGGAGGCCAGGGCCGCACCGATCACAGCTGCAATAACGCCCTCAAGGATAAAGGGCAGCTGGATGACGGTCTTGGAGGCACCGACGAGCCGCATGATGCCAGTTTCCCGGCGGCGGCTGAAGGCCGAGAGCCGGATGGTGGTGGCGATCAGCAGGATGGCGCAGATGATCATGACGCCGGCGATGCTGACGGCCACGAGCGAAGCGGCGTTCATGGCCGAGAAGAGCCGTTCCAGCAGCTGGCGCTGGTCGATGACGGATTCCACACCGGCCTGGGAGGAAAAGTTCTCGCTGATGACCTGGTATTTCTCCGGATCCTTGAGGTTGATCCGGAAGGAGGCCGGGAGCTGGTCCGGGGTTACCGAGTCGACGATCGGCGAGTTGGAGAACTGCTCCTTGAAGTGCTTGTACGCGTCGTCCTTGGATTCGTACTGGAAGTCGTTGACGTACTGGGCCACGGACGGGGACTGCAGGAGTTTGCGCAGGTTGTCCTGCTGCTCCTGGGTGGCCGGACCGGAGGCGCAGCCGGGCGCCGTCGAGCCGTCGCTGCAGAGGAAGATCGCCACCTGGACCTTGTCGTACCAGTAGCCCTTCATCTGGTTGATCTGCAGCTGGAGCATGCCGGCCGCGCCGACGAAGGTCAGCGAGACGAAGGTGACCAGGATGACGGAGACGACCATGGAGAGGTTGCGGCGCAGGCCGCTGCCGATTTCCCCGAGGATGAAGGCGAGCCTCACAGCTGGACCTCCCCGGCGTCGTCGGCCTTGGCCGTGGTGTTGCCGGCCGTGCTGCCGTCGTCCCTGCTGCCGTTGTCTTCCCTGCCGCTGTCTTCCCGGCCGCCGGCGTCGCGGGCCCGGCGGGCCTGGCCCACCGTGGGGATCATCGAGGTGTAGAGGGCGCGGGCTTCGTCGCGGATGACCTTGCCGTTGCGGAGTTCGACGACGCGCTTGCGCATCTCGTTGACGATGTCGTCGTCGTGGGTGGCCATCACCACGGTGGTGCCGTTCTGGTTGATCTTGTCCAGCACTCCCATGATGCCCATGGAGGTGGTGGGGTCCAGGTTGCCGGTGGGTTCGTCGGCCAGCAGGATGCCGGGACGGTTCACGACGGCGCGGGCGATTGCCACGCGCTGCTGCTCGCCGCCGGAAAGCTCATGCGGGAGGCGGTTTTCCTTGCCCTCGAGGCCAACGGTTTTGAGGACCTCGGGCACGGTTTCGCGGATGACGCTGCGGCTGCGGCCGATCACCTGCATGGCAAAGGCGACGTTGGCGAAGACGGTTTTTTGCGGCAGCAGGCGGAAGTCCTGGAAGACGACGCCGATCCCCCGGCGAAGCCGCGGCACCCGCCAGCTGGAAATCCGGGCCACGTTCTGGCCGGCGACGTAGACCGCGCCGGAGGAGGCCCGGTCCTCCTTGAGGACCAGGCGCAGGAAGGTGGACTTGCCGGAGCCGGAGGCCCCCACGAGGAAGGCGAACTCTCCCCGGTCGATCTCAAGGTTGATCGAATCCAGCGCCGGCCGCGCCTTCTGGTCGTAGACCTTGGTGACATTTTCGAAGCGGATCATGACCCTATGTACCCAGCAGGCCGGGCATCTTTCAGACCAGTTCTGCCGCCGGGGCGCGGGCTTTCTTTTGGGGGAAGTAGGGCACCGGCCCTCCGACTATACGCACCGGCCCCGGCGCGCCGGCCGGAGGGTGGTGGCGTGTCGCGGGAATTTGGACTGGTTGGGCCTGCCGGGGCGGGGCGGGCGGCGGACGCCGGCCCGGTTGGGCGGCCCGGTCGGTCTGCCTCGCGCCCGTCGGGGCGGCGTCCCTTTCCCGGTTAGGCGGCGGCGCTCCCCGGGTTTACTTCTCCGCGTTACGGTTGTCGGTGCGCCAGCGGATGCCGGCGTCGATGAAGTCGTCAATCTCGCCGTCGAACACGGCCGAGGTGTTGCCCACCTCGTGTTCGGTGCGCAGGTCCTTGACCATCTGGTACGGGTTGAGGACGTAGGAGCGCATCTGGTCGCCCCAGGAAGCCTTGACGTCGCCGGCGAAGGCCTTCTTTTCGGCGTCCTCCTGCTCCTTCTTCAGCAGCAGGAGGCGGGACTGAAGGACGCGCATGGCGGCGGCGCGGTTCTGCAGCTGGGACTTCTCGTTCTGCATCGACACGACGGTGCCGGTGGGAATGTGGGTCAGGCGCACCGCGGAGTCGGTGGTGTTGACCGACTGGCCGCCGGGGCCGGAGGAGCGGAAGACGTCCACGCGGATCTCGTTGTCCGGGATCTCGATCGAGTCGGCGGATTCGATTAGCGGGATGACCTCGACGGCGGCGAAGGAGGTCTGGCGGCGGCCCTGGTTGTCGAAGGGGCTGATCCGGACCAAGCGGTGGGTGCCCGCCTCGACGCTGAGCGTGCCGAAAGCGTAGGGCGCCTTGACCTCGAAGGTGGCCGACTTCAGGCCGGCTTCTTCGGCGTAGGAGGTGTCCATGATGGTGGTCGGGTAGCCGTGGCGTTCGGCCCAGCGCAGGTACATCCGCAGCAGCATCTCGGCGAAGTCCGCGGCGTCCACGCCGCCGGCGCCGGCCCGGATGGTCACCACGGCCTCGCGTTCGTCGAACTCGCCGGAGAGAAGGGTGACCACCTCGAGGTCGGCGAGCGCCTTACGGACCGATTCGAGCTCCGCGGCGGCCTCCCCCATGGAAGCCTCGTCGCCCTCGTCCTGGCCGAGCTCCACGAGTACCTCGAGGTCGTCGATGCGGGCCGCCAGCTTGTTGAGGCGCTCGAGTTCGGACTGCTTGTGCGAGAGCTTCGAGGTGATGACCTGTGCGGCGGACGGATCGTCCCAGAGATTCGGCTCGCCGGCGCGCTCGCTCAGTTCGGCGATGTCCTCCTTAAGCGCCTCGACATTGGAGACGTTCTCGATCGAGGCGTAGGTGGCGCGCAAAGCGCGGATTTCAGCGGGAAAATCAATGTTTGCCATGGTTTTTCAAGCCTACCCCGGTTGCGAGTCAGCGCGTCAGCCGGGACCGCGCCGTCGACGTCGCCTCGATCCTGATGCCGTCGGTGACCAGGAAATTGACGATCGGCGGGTGCACCGCCGCGCTGAGGACCACGACGGCGGTGGCCCCGTCGGGGCTGCCGGTCGCCGGGGTGACGGCCAGGCCGCTGAAGCGGGCGAAGGCGCCGTCGCGGGCGAGGTAGTCGAGGGTGGTGCCGCGGACGCGGGGACCGCTCAGGATGGCGGTGGGGGTACCGGAGCTGCCGTCGATCTGGCCCAGGGTGAAGCTGTCCGCCGCGGCGATCGAGGCGCCGTCGGCGAGGGAGAGCAGCTTCTTGTGTTCGAGGTACACGCTGGAGGCCGCGGCGACCACGGTGACGATCAGCAGGGCGATCAGGACATAGCCAATGATTAGGACCATCAGCTGGCCGGCCTCTCCGGCGTCCTCCGGCTGTTGCGTTGTCTGCCTTCTGCTTCCTGTCCGCGGTGCCATCAGCGGAACCGCCCGACGATCTGGGTTGAGGTGGCGCTCAGGTGTCCGGCGTCGAGCCGGAGCGCCTCGCCGAAGGGGACGAACGGCAGCGGGACGGTGAGTCGGACCGTCACCGTCACGGCTGATCCGGCGGCGGTGCAGTCTGGGGAACTGCACGCGGTTTCCAAGGTGGCATTGCCCGCGGGCTGCCCGTAGTCGGCGAGCGCGAGTTGGACGGCCTGTTCCGCAGCGGCGCGCCCCGCACCGGCGTCGGCCTGGGCGACGAAGACCTTGGCCGCCTGGTCCGCGGCCCCGGCCACGGCGAACGACCCGCCCTGCAGTTGGCCAAGCGTAATGACGAAGTACACGACCGGGACCATCAGGAGCAACGCGAGAAAGGTGAACTCGACGACGGCGCTCCCCTGTTCCGGGTCGGTCCTTGCGGCGTCGGGGTCCGGGAGGCCGGGGCGGGCGGGGTCAGGGACACCCGGGGACAAAAGCTCCGGGACTCCCGGGGGTTCAGGGTCAGGGACACCCGGGGATTCAGGGCTGGAAGGCGGCATGGCCCTTCACCTCCAGCATCCCGGTCGGCCCGATCAGGCCGATGACCGGCAGCGGGGCACGGACAGTCACCTCCAGGGTGCGGATTCCACCGTAGCTGGCCTCCCCCGTGCTGACATCGCGGGCGAAGTCAGCGGTCAGCGCCACGCCGATCAACTGCGCCGTGCGTTCCCTCGCGTCACCGGCGCCCCGGTCGGCGAGCGTGCCGTACCGCGCCCCGGAGGCAGCGGCGTCAATCAGGGTGTTCCGGACGTGCAGGACTAGCGCGAGCTGGACGACGGCCAGGAAGAACACGGTTGTGAGAGCGCCGACCATCACAAAGTCGACAACCGCGGCACCCCGCTCGGGGTGGTGGGCCCGGGGTGGTTTACCGGCGCGGCGCCGGACCGGGACGGGCCGAACCGCTTTTCGCCCGGCCGGGCGGCGCGAGAGTCCTATCCGGGCCACGCGGTCCTTGTCCCCGTCATGACGGCTCACCGCTCCCCTGCCGCCGCCGTCGCGCGCCCGCGCCGGCTTACCTGCCGGTGGGTGCATCACCGCCTATTGCCCGACCTTCTGCATCGCCTGATTGAAGAGCCCCTCGAGCGCCGGCCCGGCGATGGCGAGGAGGGCGGCGACCAGGACGGCAGACATCAGCGTGATCATCACCCAGCCGGGGACGTCACCCCGCTCCCGGGGGTCGTCTCCGGCCGGTTTGCCCTTGTGGAGCTTTACGGGCGCCGCACCCGCGCACCAGAGGAGCGCGAAAAGCAGCCTGTTCATGACGCGGGCCGGATGTGTTGGTGTAGCCACGTGATTCCCCTTTTTTCTTTTGCTGCTGATGCTTTTGATGTTCTTTCGATTCGTGGGCGGGCTCGCCCGTCAGAGGCCTAGGGTGATGGCCGCTAGGCCCGGAAAAACGGCGAAGACGACCGTCAGGGGCAACACGCCGAAGACGAGCGGAACCCTTGTAGTCACTGTTACGCCTTACTGTTGAGTCATGAAACGCGTGGCGGTTTACGTGAGGCAGAGCGAGGACAAGACCGGCGAGGGGACCGCTGTGGAGCGCCAGGAGCGTGATTGCCGGTTACTCGCGGAGGCCAAGGGCTGGGAGGTGGCCTCCGTGTACCGGGACAACTCCATCAGCGCCTCATCGGGCAAGAAACGCCCAAGCTTTGAGCAGCTGGTGGGCGACATTGAGCGCGGCCACGTGGACGCCCTGGTTGTCTGGCACCTTGACCGTCTCACCCGCTCAATCGCCGACCTCACCCGGGTGATCGACGCGGGAAAGACGCGGAACGTCAACATTGCCTCCGTCCACGGCGTCTCCATCGACCTGGGCGACCCCACCGGCATCGCCGTGGCCACAATCCTGGCGGCTATCGCCGCCATGGAGGTCCAGCACAAAGGAAACCGCCAGCGGACGGCAAACAGGAAACGCGCCACAGAGGGCAACGCCTACTGGTCGCGTCGCCCGTTCGGATACGACCGCGGGGAGTCCGGCGTCACTGTCGTGGCCGAGGAGGCCCGCCTGATCCGGGAGGGCGCCGCCAGCATCCTGGACGGAGCTACTGTGGCCTCGGTCGCCAAGCGGTGGAATGCGGCGGGCGCCAAGACCACGGCGGGCGGGGAATGGGGCGTCACCCAGGTCAGGCGCCTCCTCATCAACCCGCGGATGGCTGGCCGCCGTATCTACAACGGCGAGGATATGGGGTCCGGTGAGTGGGAGGCCATCCTGGATGAGGAGACGCACCGCCGTCTTGAGGAGAAGCTGACTGATCCGAGGCGCCGCACCGCCCCCCAGGACCTCAACAGTAAGTACCTGCTTTCGGGGATCTGCGTCTGCTCCGTGTGCGGCGGGAAAATGTACGCCTCCCCCATGCGGACCAGCACTAAGGAGTACATGGTCTATCGCTGTTTCGGCTACCACATCACGCGCCGGATGGACCTGGTGGACGGTGTAGTGGAGGAGGTTGTGGTTGGGATCCTTTCCCGCCCAGACACGGCCCGGTTGTTCTCCCGCTCCGATGACCTCCACGCCTTGAGGGCGCGCGCCGTGGAATTGCGCGACCGCCGGGACGCCCTGGCAGCCATGCTGGCGGACGGCCTACTGTCCGCCGCGGCGGTCCGCGAACAGGCGGGCAAGCTGGGTGCCGAGCTGGCCTCCGTTGAGGGCGCCATCGGCGCCCAGGAGACGCTGAACCCGATGGCCGCCATTGCCGGAGCGGACGACGTTCCAGAACAGTGGGCGGCCCTCCCCCTGGAGAACAAGCGCCGGATCATCCGCTCCCTCATGGACGTCACCGTCGAAAAGGCGGGCAAGGGAACTAGGTTCTCTCCGGACCAGGTACGGATTGAGCCGAAAGGGCGGGTAGACGCGCGGGGCGTGGCGGCGGAATAACCCGGTAAATCGTGTTAATTTGAACGTGTAGTCCCGCTGTATAGCCTGAATACTTAGGCGGGAGAAACGTAGGATCACCACGTACTCGGCATTCCCACCGCATCACGCGGGGTAGGCAGGATTCAGGCCCGTCCAAGTCCCCCGGAGCCAGCGGCAGCTAATCACTGTCCTGGAGGCTCCAATGCCCGAGTCAACACACCGCTACGCTTCACCGGCCACGGCCGCCAAGTATGCGGACGTCACCCCGCGGACAATCCACAACTGGATCGCCCGAGGGATCCTCACGGCCTACCGCGTCAACGCCAAAGTCATCCGCGTCGACCTGAACGAAATTGACGGCGTCCTCGCTCCTGCGGGAGGTGCCCGATGAGCGCATGCACGCCCAGGCCGGAAGCCGCCCATACGCCCGTCCTGATTGAATACGTCCGCCGACTGGTGGAGACGTGGCCGCCCCTCACCTCGGAACAGTCCGAACGTATCGCCGTCCTCCTCCGCCCGGGGGGTGGATCCCAGTGACTACAGAGAAAAGCCCCGGTTGGGGGTCCGGGGCGATTCATCAGCGAGGCGGCGAAGCTTCACTAACCCAAAGCCTACCCCCGGGTGTCCCGATCTATGCGGGTGCGTTCGATCAATACTGCGACGCTGGATGGCTGGGCGTCCTGCCCCTCCCAGCCCGGCAAAAAAAGCCCGTTCCCTCCGGTTACACCGGACGGGACGGTGAGTGGCCCAGCTACTCGGACGTGTACGACTGGGCGGAGCAGACACCGGACGGCAACATCGCCCTCCGCCTCCCGCCGGACGTTATCGGGATCGACGTGGACCATTACGACGGCAAGGACGGCGGCGGCACCCTGGCGGCTCTGGAGAGCCTCCACGGGCCATTGCCGGACACTTGGCGGACCGGCTCCCGCGCGGACGGTGTCTCCGGGATCCGGCTTTACCGGGTGCCGGAGGGCCTCCGGTGGCCCGGGGACCTCGGAAACGGTATCGAGGTCATCCAGACCCGGCACCGATACGCCGTCGTGTGGCCCTCCGTCCACCCCAACGGCGGAACGTACCGCTGGACCGGCCCGGACGGCATCACCCGCGCCAGCGGCGTCCCCTCCCCCGCGGACCTGGCACTTTTGCCGGCCGAATGGGTAGAGGCATTGACGTCCGGAGCCGCGGAGCAACGCGTCAACGCCACCTCACTGGACTCAGCCGCTGTTAGCGCCTGGTTGGCGGGCCGTGGCGCCGGGGAACCATGCCGGAGAATGGCCCGGGCTGCCCAGGGCTACGTTGCGGCGCTCGCCTCCGGGAGACGCTCCAGGCATGACTCCGCCATGGACGCCGCCATGGGTATCTGCCACTTGGCGGCGGAGGGCCACGACGGGGCACTGGCGGCCCTGGCCGTGGTCCGGTCCGCGTTCCTGAACGCGGTGGTCGGTGACCGCACGCCGGAGGAGGCCGCCGCGGAATGGGACCGCCTCCAGGACGGTGCCGTGAATATTGCCGCTGCCGGGTCCGCGGTCACCCCGGATCCCTGCGCGGACCCACTCACCCAACTGGACGGCCTCATCATGCCCGAGGACCGGCCCGCGGCGCTCGCGGTCCTAGCTCCGGCGCTTGAGGCGGCCCCGGACTTGGCGGGCGCCCAAGGCGTGGTGGAGCGGGTCCTCCCAGTGGTGGACTGGGCGGACCGTTGGGACCGTCCCATCGTCCAGGAGTGGATTGTGGAACCGATCCTCCCGGCCCGGCGGCTGGTGGCCCTCTACTCGCCGCCGAAGATGGGCAAATCCCTGCTCATGCTAGAGGTAGCGGCCGCCGTCGCGTCCGGCCGGGAAGTCCTAGGCACCACTCCCGCGCCCCGGCGGGTCCTGTACGTGGACTTTGAGAACGACATTGACGCGGACGTCATCCCCCGGCTCAAGGCCATGGGCTATCGGGCAGAGGACCTGGGGCGGCTCGACTACCTGTCGTTCCCGTCCATGGCGGCTCTGGACACGGAGCGCGGCTCGCTGGAACTCATGGCCGCCCTGGACACTTACCGGTCCGAGGTGGTGGTGGTAGACACCGTTTCCCGGGCCGTGGAGGGGCTGGAAAACGAGAATGACACCTGGCTGAACTTCTACCGGCACACCGGGCTGAAGCTCAAACAGCGTGGCGTCTCCCTGGTCCGGTTGGACCACTCCGGCAAGGACGAAACGAAAGGCCAGCGCGGCGGGTCCGCCAAGTCAGGTGATGTGGACGCCGTGTGGCGGCTCTCCACCGTGGTCCAGGACAAAACGTTCCGCTTGGACTGTGAAGCGGCGCGTATGCCCATCACGGAGAAAACGCTCGTCTTTGAGCGACTCCAGGACCCGCTGCGGCATAGGGTGGAGGGCGCCGGTCCGGTCGCCGCGTTCCGGCACAAGGAGGCGGCCGTGGTGGCGTTCATGGACCAGGAAGACCTCCCGCTGGAAACCGGCCGCAAGGCCTTGCGGACCGCGATGACCGGCTCCGGGATCACCGCCTCCAACACCGTCCTTGACGCGGCAATCAAGGCCCGCCGGAGCCGTCACGGCTTGCCCGTCCAAGACTCCCTTGAGGGGCTGATTTAGGTGACCGCGGCCCTCCGGTCACCTGCCCTCCGGACCGGCCCGAAAAAGGGTGACCGGGACCGTCCGGTCACCCCCGGTCACCTGCCCCAAAATCCTCGCCAATACAGGGGTGCAGGGTGACCGCGGCCCTCCGGTCACCCCCGGCACCCGGTAAACCCTGGCAGGTGACCGCCGCTCCTCCTCCCCATAGGAGCGGCGTCCCGGTCACCGCGGACCACAGATGGCGAAACAACCCCAATAGACAGACACGGAGGACACCATGACAACCCACCACTTCGGAAAACCCCGCCCCTTTGAGGAGGCCGTGGTAATCCGGCCCGAGGATCTCCGCAACGCGGCCCGCCTGGCCGTCGCGTTCCGACATGAGGACCGGATGGGAATCGCCGCGCTCCTGGAGGACGTCCTCACGGCTGCCGCGGTGGAAAAGGACGACCGGGCCGTTACCGGCCTCATCCTGGGCCTGGGCCGACTCCTGGGGCTCAACGTCGGCGCCTTGGACGAACACACCGCCAATTCCGCCACCGCGGGCCTCCGCCACCTCATCACAGAGTCAACGCTCAAGATCGAAAGCAGGGACACCAAATGAACAGCACCAACGAAGTCTGGCCCGTCATGAACGCCTTAAGCGCGGACAAGCACACGCTGGCGGTCCAGGCCGTCACCGCGCTGGCGGAGGGCGACCCCCGCGTGGTGCAGATCATCGGGGTGGAGTACATGGAGAACCTCAACGCCTCGGGCCTCATGGACGGGCTGACCATGGGTGAGGCGGTGGAGAAAATCCTGGGCCACCAAACCCAGGACGATTTCACCGTCGCCCTCCTGTGCCTGGCGGCAGATCTCATGAACCGGCAAGCCCACGGCGTAGCCCGCTCAGGCTATGAGGCCCTCCGCCGTGAACTCGGCCCCATCCAGCACCCCCGGGACCTCTGAGCCATGGCACAGAAACGGCAAACGCCGGGCGGCGCCCGCCTCATCATCGACCAACGTTCAGCGGTCACCCGGATCGAAATTGACCGGCGGGACATTGGCGAATGCACCGCGGCCCAGGAGGAGGCCGTCCATGCTCTGGCATTGGAGGAGGACGCCCGGCTGGAGGCTATCGGCTGGGAGTCACCGTTCTACGCCGGGATGACTGTCTGGCTAGTCTCCACCCCCACCCCGCGCACGGCCGCCGTCTTGGGACGGCTGTACGCCATCGAATCCCAGCATTGAGGACACGGCCGCGGGCGGGCTTTTAATCGGTCAACCCGCGGCGTATCCTCAATTCCGAGGCCACATAGCGGAGCAAGCTAAAGCTGCGGAGGCCGGGGCACCCCGGTAACCAGCGAGTAAGAAGCTCCAATAACCCGTCTCGTTTCATGACGCACCCGGAAGACGCCATCGGTAACCAACCCGCCCGCGCACCCAGCGTCATCCCCGTCAGCGCCAGCCCGTCCCCCTGGGGGACCGCGGCGCCCACCTTTCATCGAAACGAGAAAACGCCATGAGCATCCATGTAAAACGCGCCGCCGCCCTCAAGTCCGCCAAAGCCCTCATCGACGCCGCCACGACCGGCGGCCGTGACCTCACCGCGGACGAGTCGGCAGAAGTCCAGGCTTTCATCACCGAGGTCAAGGGCTACGACGCGGAAATCGCCCGCGTCTCCGGCCAGAAGTCCTACACGCAGGCCATTGCCGATCTGGCGGGACCCCAGGGCGGGGAACCAGGCGACGGCGCCCAGTACCTGGACCTCGGATCCAAAACCCACGCCGCTGCCCTGACGGCCGCCATGAAAGGCACCCGCCCTGACGGCGCCAAGGCACTGGTCACCAACGGCTCCGTCGTGGTGGGCACCCCGCTCGTGGACTCGACGCCGGTCAGCATAGGACGGCCGCTGAGGTCATTCCTCCAGGCCATCCCGGCCGTCGAACGGCCCGCCGCGTACTCCTACCTGGCCCAGTCCGTGAGGACCGAAAACGCCGCCGTAGTCTCCACCGGGGCCGTCAAGCCCACGTCCGTCCTGTCGCTGGTCAAGAAAAACGGCAAGCTGTCCGTTATTGCCACGCTCTCCGAACCGATGGACAAGTTTGTCCTCTCGGACGGCGAGGCCCTCCAGACCTGGGTGGGCCAGGAGCTTACCCAGGCCGTCCTCACCTCACTGGAGGCCCAGGTCCTCAACGGTGACGGCACCGGGGACAACCTCACCGGCCTTGCCAACACCTCCGGCATCCAGCTGTTCGCGTCGTCCGCGGGCAACACCGACAAGCTGGTTGAACTCCGCAAGGCCCTCACCAAGCTGGAGACGGCCGGGGAAGTCCCCGTCCAGTTCATCCTCAACCCCGCCGACTGGGAGGCGTTGACCATCAAGCGGAACGCCTCCGGCGAGTTCGACACCGGAAGCGCCATCGACGCGGAAACCCGCAAGGCATGGGGCGTCCCCGTTGCCCTGTCCAACTCGCTGGCCGCCAACTCCTACTACCTGCTGGGTGACGGCGCCGCCGTCATCGGCCGGGACAAAGGCATCGTCACCGAATGGGGAACACCCGGAGACGCGTTCACCCGCAACCAGGTGGTGGGCCGAACGGAGGGCCGGTTCTCGCTGGAGGTGCGCCGCGCGTCCGCTGTCCTCAAGGGCACATTCGTGACCGTCTAGTCCCCCGCCGCGGCGTCAACCTCACCGCGTTGAGCGCGCGGACGGATGGCGGGAACAGTTGGGACAGACTCCAAACCCGGCGTCAACGCCTGCCAGCGCCACCAGGAAACGAAAAAGCGCCCGCCAGCACACCACCCGCTGGCGGGCGCTCCCGCACCCCACCCACGGCCCCGGGGACACCCAGGACGGGGGTAGGGGGTCAACGCCGCAACACGCGAACGGGCGGGCCAGTCCACCGTGAGAGTGACTTCCCTCCCTCCGGACACAAAACCACCACACGATGCTGAACCAGCTAACGACAGGACAGAACCATGGGACGACATTCCGAAGCCGTGGAGGCCACCCTGACCGCCGACGGGGTCGCCATAACTGGCAAACATCAGGCCCTCTGTGAACTGGTCCGCACCCTGGCCGAACAGTGCGACGCCGCCGGGCCGGATGGGCCGGGCACCCGGCTTGCCGGGACCTATCTCACCGCCGTTCGGACCCTCAACGCCGTTCTGGCCGCGGCGCCCTCCCAAGCGACCAAGTCGCGGAATGGGCTGGCCGCGGTCCGCGGGATCCATGGTGCCGCGAGTGGTAAATGAGGGCGATCAATCCATGAGTTCGGGACCCCATTTTTGGATCACGGCAATGGTGTCATTCATAGCTGTGATTCCCGATCGCATTGGTTTGAGAGCGTTTCGCATCAGGCTCGACGTGGCCTCGGCAGTCGCCATTGACATGAGCAGACCATCCATCTGCGCGACGACCGTGGCGGTGTCCCCGAGCGAGCTTTGGGCATTTTTGAGGAAGTCCCGCATGGAAGTTTCCAGTGTGGGGACGTCTCCGGAGGTGCTGATCCTTACTAGGTGACGGATACTCACATCGATGGAATTCGCCTTGTCGCGGACTGCGCGCCCCTTCTCTGCGATCTGGGTCGCAAATGGAAGAATCTGCCTGGAAGCGAGAGCGAGCTTGGCGTTCATCTGTTTTGCCGAGGTGATACTTGAGAAGTCGATGTCTCCGAGAGGGGTTACCGCAGTTTCCAATAGCGGCCCGATTTCGCCGGTGAGCCTTGTCAAGTCTTCAAAATCAGACTCCAGGTCGGCCATGGCATCAAAGTAACCGCGGTCGTCAGCGTCGTCGTCCGCGCCCTCATTTTCCGTGGTAATCACTGCGACTTCAACGGAAGCAGCCTCCGCCTCGGCGTTAGTCACTACCTCAATAAACCGATCGGCGAGACGAATGATGGCTTTCTTCCAGTCCGCTGAGCCCGGCCCCGCAATAACGGCATCCTCGATCAACTCGTACTGAATCGAAGCGATTTCAGCCGCGACCTCGTCGTCGGAGTCTTCTTTGAAGACGGACGGTGCTGCGATTGGCATGATCGGCAGAATCAATCGGCGCATCTCATCGCGTCCTGTTGATTTGGCCGCGTTTAGGAAGTCTTTGAACTCCTCCCGGCAGCTATCGCTGGCCAGGTAATGGGTTGTGGCGATAACGAACAGGACGCTAGCGCCGGTCAGGCCGCTATCGATTGTGGCCCGGAAACGGACCCCCCATTGCAGGTCGATTTTATCCCTGAATATCTCCACGTCCCGGTTGGACCGGAGCTTGATCATTCCGACGAGGTCTTTATGTAGTGGTTCTACCAAGTTGAGATGCTGATCCGATTCGTGGGCATAGCTCAGGAACGCTTCAATCTTGGAACTGGTGGCCTGGGTGCTGGTGGTGGTCATGGTGTCAGAGTAGACGATGCAACGCCGCCGAACGAGGTTCGTGCACATGATGGACTAATGCCCTCATGTCCGATGGACACGAAAGGGTAATAACCCACCATAAGCACCATCATGCCGATCTCCTTCTTGCCTGCAGATTCCATGAGGTCGCGCTTGGCGGCGTCTCGGACGTCCTGGGCCTGGGCCCGGAGGATTTCCGCCAGCGGTGTGCCCCGCTCGACCGCGACGATGAGTCCGTCGACAAAGCGGACCAGCGGGGCCAGGTTGGTCCGGGCGGAGAACTCCTGCAGGGCTTCCACCAGCGGCTGGCCGGCCCTGGTGGACGCGAGCACCAGGCCGAACTCCTTGGCCAGTTCCCCCTGGGTGCGGCGGCAAACCCGGTCCAGCGCCCCGGTGGCACTCTCGCCAGCGCTCACGGCCAGGGCCATCAGCTCGGCGACGCTCGGGAACTCCGCCATCATGCGGACCTCACGCTTCTTGATGCGGGCACCGAGCGCGTAGTCCCGGAGCATGAAGCCGGCCAGACCCGCGGCGACGACGATCAGGACAGCGAAGAGCGGGTTGAGCCGCACGGACAGACCACTGATCAGGACCACGGCCACCGCACCCAGGAATCCTCCGGCGGCCCACAGCAGCTGTTCCGCGCGAAATTCGACGGCGGTCTTCTCACTCCCGGCACGAACCAGCCTGCGGTTCAGCGCCGTCGTGCCAGGATTAAGCCGGCCCAGAGCCCGCATCCAGTCGCCGAGGACGGGCCGAATGATGCGCTCCAAGGGCCCGAAGGGAGTGAGGTTCCGGGGTGCCTCGTGCAGGAGCCGGGATTGCACGCTGTAAGACCGCAGTTGTGGGGCGATCCGTTCGGTGAAGCTGACCGGCCTCATGAACGGCAGGCGAACGAGCACCAGCCACAGCGCGGCTCCCAGCACGGCACCACAGGCCGCCGCGGAGGCCAGCAGCGCGCTCATCGGAGCACCCGTTCGTCCTGCGGCAGGGCGCCAATCCGGATCATGAGTGTGTAACAGATGAGCGAGACCACAAGGCCTCCGACCAGCACGGCGGCGCCGACGGCCGTATTGTAGGCGGCGACCGCTTCGGGCCGGCTGGCGAGCAGGACGAGCACAATCCAGGGTGCCGCGACGGCGAGTCTGGCTGCGTTGACGGTCCAGGACTGGCGCGCCTCCAGTTCGCTACGGGTGCGGGCGTTCTCGCGCAGGAAGTCCGCGAGGGTGCCGAGTAACCGTCCCAGATCTGAGCCGCCCACTTCGCGGGTGAGGCGCAGGGCTTCCACGATGCGGTCGGCTACGGGGTCGGCGAGCCGTTCCTTGAGCCGGTTCAGTGCGGGGTCGAAGCGGCCACCGGACCGGTAGTCGGCGCCGAAGTCCCGGAACAGCGGGCGCAGCTCCGATGGCCCCTTGTCGCCGAGCTGGATCAGGGCCTCGGGGAGCGACAGCCCAGCGCGGATCGCCGATCGCAGGTGGTCCACGAGGTCGGGCCACAGCTCTCGGAGCACTGCCGTCCGTTTTCGTGCCCGCCACCTGACGACGCCCAACGGCAGCCATCCGCCGAAGAGGCCGAAGCAACAGGAGATGGGCCACGACCGGGTGCTGGCGAAGAAGAGCAAGGACACGAAACCTCCGACGCCGAGGCATGTCGCCAGGAGTCCGGCCCTGCTGACCTTTTCGATGCCCGCGGTGCGCAGCAGGTCATCCAGGCGGTTCACTTTCGGAGGCCGTGGCGCCCGGGGCCGCTGCTCCCAGGCCGACCACCAGATCAACAGCAGCCCCACTCCCCCGAGCAGCCCCAGCAGCGGCGCCATCAGTGCGACTCCAGCAGTGCCGCGACGTCGTATCCGGCGCGAGCGAATTTCTCGGCCGCCGGCATCGAGTTCGCCCGGGCTGCCAGCTGGCCGCCGTCGTGCTCGAACACCAGGGAAGACTCGATGACTCCGCTCTCGACCCTGCGGCCCAGAGCGAGGATCTCCGTTACCTGGCGGCGGCCGTTCGCGTGGCGACTGCAGTGGACGACGAGGTCGATGCAGGAAGCGACGGTGGGGACAACGAAGGCGCTGGAGATATTCTCGCCCGCCAAAAGCGGCAGGGTGCAGATCTTCGTCACCGCGTCGTGGGCGGAGTTTGCGTGGACGGTGCACATCCCGGGAAGGCCAGAATTCAGGGCTATGAGCATGTCAAGGCTTTCAGCCTCCCGGACCTCGCCGACCACTAGGCGGTCCGGGCGCATCCGGAGCGCTTCCTTTACCAGTCGGCGGAGTGGGATTTCGCCCTCGCCTTCGAGGTTCGGCTGCCGGCACTGGAGCCCAACGACGTCGCGGAGCGGGAACTTCAGTTCGAAGATCTCCTCCACCGTGACTACACGCTCCCGGGTGCCGATGCTGGCCGCGAGACAGTTCAGCATTGTTGTTTTCCCTGCCTGCGTGGCTCCGGAAACGAGGATGTTCAGCCCGCTGGCGACGGCCGCACCGAGGAACCGGGCGGCCTGCGGAGTGAGGGTGCCTAGCTCGACGAGGTGCTCCAGCCTGCTGGCTTTCACGACGAACTTACGAATGTTGATGGCCCAGTGGCGCCGGGTCACGTCCGGGATGACGACGTGGAGCCTGGAACCGTCCGGCAGGGAGGCATCGACGAAAGGCGAAGAGAGGTCGAGACGGCGGCCGGAGCTTTTGAGCATGCGCTCGACCAGATCGTGGACCTGCTGCTCGGTGAGGGCAGCCGACGTCAGTTCCGACTCGCCGTTGCGGGCCACAAAGATCTCGTTCGGCGCGTTAAGCCAGATTTCCTCGATCGCGGGGTCATCCAGAAGAGGCTGTAGCGGGCCAAACCCGGCGACGGCGTCGAAGACGAAGCGACGTGCCGTGTCCAAGGGGCCGATCGGTGGCAGGGGCGCCAGCAGGGCCCTCTCGTCGTAGTCCAGGACGGCTTCATCAACCAGCCGGCGCACCTCCACGGTCTGCCGCAGCGGGTCCAGCCCGCGACGCCGGATCAGTTCCCGGACCTCGTCCTCGACGATGCGCACAGCTTCCACGGTGCCCCCAACATGACCGCTGCCCCTTCCCCTGGGGCAGTGCAACTGGGGTTAAACCTAGGGTGGGGCGGTCATAAGAACAACCAATTTTCTCCCGGTTGTGGAAAAATCCCCGCAGATTTATAACAATTTTCACACAGGTATCAGGCGAAACTCTGGTGGCGCTGTTTTGCCGGGATAGGGTGAGCGCGATAAGTCAGACATTCTCGTCCCCGGTTAGCGCTCGGTCGCTTGGCCCAGGGGCAGAGATCACCATGACACGGCTCGAACGTGTCGTTGTACCGGAGCGGCACATGCAGCAGTCCCCACTTCCCCCAACCTATTACTTTCTCGGCCGGGTTGGAGCCGGGCTGCTAGCTGCTGCCCTCATGGCAACGGCCTGTCAGACCGCACCGGCATTTGCGGTAGAACCCACCCCCAGCCCGTCGGTCACGACGACGGCGGCCCCCGCTCCTTCGCCAACCCCTGGGTCCACGGTGGCGCCGACGTCGACCGTCGCTGCCTCGGCATCTCCCTCCGCAACAGCGACATCGTCGCCAGCGGTTTCTCCCTCTCCGACTCCGTCGGTCGTGTTGGATCCTTCCTCGGCTTCTGGCCGGGCTGCAATGGCAGCGGCGGTCGGCCCCGCTGGTGCAGAAATGGGTCAGGGTTCCAAGCGAGTCGCTTCAACCCCCACCGGCGCCAAATCCCTCACCACCCAGTCGCTGAGCACTGAGGGTACTTGGAGCCCAACGTTTGGCGTGCAGGGTCTGGACGTCAGCGGCTATCAGACCAGCGTGAACTGGCAGCAGCAATGGAACATGGGTGCTCGCTTTGCTTATGTCAAAGCGAGCGAAGGAAATTACTTCACCAACAGTCTTTTTGGATCGCAGTATCAAGGTGCGCGCAATGTAGGCATGATCCGAGGCGCTTACCATTTCGCCATTCCGAACTGGTCTTCCGGTGCCGACCAGGCCCGCTACTTCGTTCAGAATGGAGGGGGATGGAGCGCCGATAGCTACACCCTTCCGCCTGTTCTCGATATTGAGTTCAATCCCTACGAGAACAAAACCATCAACGGGTTCTACTTTGGTGACACCTGTTATGGCATGTCACCCAGTCAGCTCTCTTCATGGGTCAGAGATTTCGGCAGCACCATGTCCTCGCTGACGGGGAGATTGCCCGTTATCTACACCAACACATCCTGGTGGAACCAATGCCTTGGAAACCCCGGCGGCTTCGGCGACTACCCGCTGTGGGTTGCCTCCTACCCGGGCGCCTTCACGAACAATGCGGGCCCTCTGCCGTCCGGCAGTTGGGCCAACTACAGCATCTGGCAGTACAGCAGTACAGGTCCGCTTACCGGTGACTCAAACGTATGGAACGGCAGCTACACAGATTTAGTCGCTTTCGCTAATGCGGGAATTCCTTACGGAGCAAGCAAGGCGATTGCTGATGTGGCGGCTGTTTCTCCCGGGCTTGGTAAGTCGGTTTCGGGTTTGAAGACCGGGTTGCGGGGAGGTGTTTCGCAGGGGTTTGAGAACGGTGCCATTTATTGGACTGCCGCTAACGGGGCTCATGTTTCTTCGGGCGTGATTCGTGATGCCTGGGGCGCGCAGGGCTGGGAGTACGGGCAGCTCGGCTACCCGACCACTGATATCCGGACCGCGTCCAACGGCGCCCAGTCCCAGGGGTATGAAAACGGTGCGATCTACTGGACCGCCGCGACAGGCGCCCGTGTCTCTTCCGGCCCGATCCGTGACGCCTGGGCCGCACAAGGCTGGGAAACAGGCCCCCTGGGCTACCCCACCACCGATATCCGGACCGCAGCCAACGGCGCCCAGTCCCAGGGCTACCAAAACGGTGCGATCTACTGGACCGCCGCGACCGGCGCCCGTGTCTCTTCCGGCCCGATCCGTGATGCCTGGGCCGCACAGGGCTGGGAAACAGGGCCCCTGGGCTACCCCACCACCGACATCCGGACCGCGTCCAACGGCGCCCAGTCCCAGGGCTACCAGAACGGTGCGATCTACTGGACCGCCGCGACCGGCGCCCGGGTCTCTTCCGGCCCGATCCGTGACGCCTGGGCCGCACAGGGCTGGGAAACCGGGCCCCTCGGCTACCCCACCACCGACGTGAAGACCGGCCCGAATGGCGGGCAGTCCCAGGGCTACCAAAACGGTGCGATCTACTGGACCGCCGCGACCGGCGCGCACAGCACCTCCGGTGTCATCCGAGACGCCTGGGCCGCCCAGGGCTGGGAGACCGGGCCCTTGGGCTACCCCACCACCGATATCCGGACCGCAGCCAACGGCGCCAAGTCCCAAGGGTATGAAAACGGTGCGATCTATTGGACCTCCACAACCGGCGCGCACGTCTCCTCCGGTGTCATCCGTGACGCCTGGGCCGCCCAGGGCTGGGAAGCCGGCCCCCTGGGCTATCCCACCAGCGACGTGACCGCCGCCAACGGCGGGCAGTCCCAGAGCTACCAGAACGGTGCGATCTACTGGACCGCCGCGACCGGCGCGCACAGCATCTCCGGTGTCATCCGTGACGCCTGGGCCGCACAAGGCCGGGAGACCGGCCCCCTGGGCTACCCCACCACCAACATCCGGACCGCAGCCAACGGCGCCCAGTCCCAGGGCTACCAAAACGGTGCGATCTACTGGACCTCCGCGACCGGCGCCCGGGTCTCTTCCGGCCCGATCCGTGACGCCTGGGCCGCCCAAGGCTGGGAAACAGGCCCCCTGGGCTACCCCACCACCGACGTCCGGACCGCAGCCAACGGCGCCCAGTCCCAGGGCTACCAAAACGGTGCGATCTACTGGACCTCCACGACCGGCGCGCAACTAAGCCCCAACGGCCCCATCCGCAACGCCTGGGCCGCACAAGGCTGGGAAACCGGGCCCCTCGGCTACCCCACCAGCGGCCAATACCCCACCGCAAACGGAAACACCGCACAAAACTTCCAAGGCGGCCGCATCGACTCGTCCCCCACCACCGGCACCAAAACCACCCTCACCCGATGACCCACCCACAACACAAATTCACGCCCCATCGCCGGCCCCAGCCAACGACCTCGGGTGCTTTGAAGGAACACATGAATCGCAAACGGTTTACCGCCGCTCTCGCAGGTGCTTTGCTGGTCTCGGCGTCATCGCTGACATTCGGAGCGGCAGCACCGGGGCTGGCCTCGGAACCGACGGATTCGTCAACGACCATCAGTACTCCCACGGCGACCAGTTCGCCGTCCGTCGGATCCTCATCCGCCCCTACGAATCAGACCGTTGCAACCCCCACTGCAACGGCGACAGCTACTGACACGTCCACCGGTTCGGGCACGAGCATCCCGGTTCAGGGACCCACCCCGGAGCCTCCGGTACCCGAACAGACCGGCGGCGCACCTACCAGCGTCCATGTCTTCCAAACCCCCCCATTGGAAGGCGCTAAGGGTGCGTCGGCTAGGACTCTTGGTACAGAGTCATACTCATTGGCCAGGACAGGCAATATCAAAGTCCGGCTGGTCACTGTGCAGCTAACCGACGTCAAAGCCAATATTTCCATGGACTCTGCGGTCTCCGCCGTTCAGGCGACCAGCAACTACTGGGCAACCATGTCGAACGGCCGGCTCAGCATGAGCGTTGCCAGTACCGAGACATTCAACAGTCGCAGTGCCTCCTCAACGCAGCGGTACTCGGACATGATGAACACGATTACCAACGAACTGGGTTGGGTGCCTAACCCCTACACGGCACTCGTGGTATTCGTATCGACTCCCACGCTTTCCGACGGCGCGTACGGCGCAGGCTGGAGCTACAACGGAACAAGCGGCCGGGTCATCATGCCTCTACCGGCCGCCCTTACCCGAAGTGTGCTCACGCACGAGTTCGGTCACGTCCTCGGGCTGATGCACGCCAACAGCCTCCAGTGCGGCAGTGGCGCCCAGGATGTGGCGACAAACAGTGACGGTACCTTTGCTGACCCGTCCTGCAGCATCAGGGAGTACGGCGACAGCATGGACCTCATGGGGGTTTCCCAGTCCTCCCAGCCCACAATCAGCTCGACACTGTGGGAGTACGGCGGCTTTGGAACCGGCCGAGAAGTCCGGGACCTTGGCAAAGCCGGAAATAGCACCGCCTACACCCTCACCGCATGGAGTGGCACGGCCGATGGCCGTGCTGTGAAGTTCACGGATCCGGTAAGTGGGGAGGTCTACTACCTGGAGTTGCGGCTGCCTGTCGGCTATGACGCTGCGACCGCCGTCAACGGCAATCGCGGAGTGAAAATCGTGCAGCAACTCGGGGCAGGGTCCCTCATCCTCATGCCAGACTCCCACCCCTTCGCCGGTTACTACAGCACGCGGCACGCGTGGCAAGCGGGAGAGGTATTCACGACTCACGCGGGGACGCGGGTAACCGTTAATTGGATCTCAGGTACCGCCGCGGGTGTGACGATTGAGTCGACGGCGGCCATGGCCGTCAAGGCGATTGCTGATGTGGCGGCTGTTTCTCCCGGGCTTGGTAAGTCGGTTTCGGGTTTGAAGACCGGGTTGCGGGGAGGTGTTTCGCAGGGGTTTGAGAACGGTGCCATTTATTGGACTGCCGCT